>JAUNOP010000076.1 GCA_030537135.1 Eubacteriales bacterium
CTGATCATAAGTTCCCTGATCGTAGACTTCCTGAGAGGTATCCGCGCCATATACTGCCGCCGTATCATTGGAGCTGTCGATTCCTGCCACAGCATTAAGCGTATCTGTAATATCCTCTGTTATGCCATCCGTATACAGACTCTCACTTCCTGAAGCGCCTGTCTCACTGCAGATGGATTCATAGATGGCACGCGCTGTCTCGCTGAGCATACTCGGATTTACATTCTGAATATATTCTGCCGCGCGCTGAGGTTCCCCCTCCTGTATAGCATTATAAGCAGCCAGAAGCGCCTGATAGCTGTTGCATTTTGCCTGCACAGCCGATATCTGCTGCTGCGTCTGCTGTGTATCCTGCGTATTATCCTGGGACAAAAGTTCTCCCTTTACCTGGGACAGCTCTGCCTCCTGACTTACCAGATAATCGCTGTAGTCCATAATCTGCTGGTTTGCCTCTCTGTAAATTCCCTGTCTGATAGTTGGTACTCCCAGAAACCACAGGGCAGCCGCTCCAAAGGCAAATCCAATTCCAAGGGTGAGAAGAACTCTTCCCACAGACCTTTCCTTGTAAACAGGAGGCTGGATAATAACATCATTTCCAGAAGGATAGACTATGCCCTTTGCAATCTCACCGCTTTCCTTCTGCTGCTCCTTGGTATTCTTTTTTCCCTTCTCGACCCGGGTAGGTACGCCTGTCTGAAGCTCTATTTCCTTGAGAAACCGCAGGGTCGTTGTATTTGTCTTGTCGATCCGCGCCGCCTTCCGAAGCGTCCTCCTCGCCTTGTTCCACGCCTTGTCCTTTATCTGAATCAGAGCAAGAAGGTGGTAGCCCTTAATCAGCTTGGGGTTCTGCACAAGCAGCTTCTTGAGCTGAATGGCAGCCATATCCTCATGACCCTTTCTGCACAGAGCAAGGGAAGCGTTATACTTGCGGATAGTCTCATTAATTGCCTCCAGCTTTCCCGGATTTGCCTGAAGCTTGTCTATATATTCATTGGCCAGGTTTTTGGCTGGCTTCAGGTTTTTGCTGATAACCCATTGGCTCAGAGCCTCAACCACCTCGCCTGTCTCAAAGTATACAAGCCCCAGCAGATTTCTTGCCTGAATATTCGCCTTATTGAACATCAGGCTGATTTTCAAACATGTAATCGCTCCTGATAGGTCACGGATTTCCGCCTTTTCCAGACCCCTGTTATAATACAGCCTGGAAAGGTATTCCACCTTCTTCTGCACCTGTACATTACTTCCGCAGTGAGGGCAATAATCCAAATCTGACCTTATCAGAAAAGCTCCGCAGTTCATGCAATTCATGAATGTATCTCCTTACCTTATTTATCCCTTACGTGCGCTGTTTCTGGAATCCCTCAGTATCTCCTGAAGAATATCCAGCATATCTGTCAGCTCCTGCTGTGAGATAACCCCCTCCGCATCTGTCACATCCAGACTCGGCTCAAATTTCTTTAATTCCTCTTCGTAATCAATCATCTATTGTTCTCCCAATGATATTCTTAATCTCTCCCACAAGATACAGAGAGCCTACACAGAACAGAAGGCCGTCCCCCCTCTTCTCCTGTGCCTTCTCAAAGGCCTTTGGTATAGATGCAATGCCCTCGGCGTGTACTCCATGCTCCTGGAATACACTGGCAAGCGTCTCTGCCGGAACCACTCGATAGCCGTCAATCTGTGTTGTAATCACTGCTCTTGGCCTAATCTCCTGACAGATATCTCCAATCATGCCTCTGTAGTCCTTGTCTGCCACAGCTGAAAAAAGCAACGTGATAGGATATTCCTCCTGAAAATGGGCGGCAGTCTCCACAAAACGCGCCACTCCGTCCTCATTGTGCGCGCCGTCCACAATCACTCCCGGCAGAACGGTCTCCATTCTTCCCTGCCATCTGGTACAGGCAATTCCCCTTTGAAGCTCCTCTCTGGTAAAAGGCAACGTATTTTGAAGTATCTCAAGCGTCTTAAGCGCCAGCGCAGCATTCATCACCTGATACTTTGCAATAAATGGAATGTGAAAGCTCTCTGTTCCATCATACCCATTCTTCAGGAAAAAATCAATGCCCTCGGGTGTACATGCCAGAATTTCACAATTTTCCCTTACAACAGCATAAGAGGGACTATGACACTCCTGGGCCCGCTTTCGGATTACCTCGGCTGCTTCAGGATTATTCCCGTCATAGATGACAGGAACCCCCGGAACAATGATTCCTGCCTTCTCACCGGCAATTTCCGGAATGGTCTCTCCCAGATACTGCTGGTGATCCAGACTGATAGAGGTAATCACACAGGCCACAGGATTTTCTATGGAGGTGGTAGCGTCGAGCCTTCCTCCAAGTCCTGTCTCCAGCGTCACATAATCTACTCCAGCCTCTGCAAAAATCAACATTCCCATCAAAAACAGGAATTCAAAATAGGTAGGATGATAGCTTCCCTCCCTCAAAAGCTCGTCTGACATGGCCTTCACACGGTCAAACGCTCTGACAAAGGTTTCATTGTCAATCACTTCCTCATTAATCTGAAAACGCTCGTTAATCACCACAAGATGCGGGGAAGTGAAAAGCCCGCAGGAGTAGCCAGCCTCCCGGAGTACGGAGGTGAGAAAGGCGCAGGTGCTTCCCTTTCCATTTGTTCCGGCCACATGAATCACGCGAAAGCAATCCTGGGGATTTCCAAGCCTCCTAAGGCACTCCCTGGTATGGGCAAGTGTATTTTTTGTTGTAAATTTCGGCGTATCTTCAATATAATCCACTGCCTGTCTGTATCTGTTTTCCATAAAAATATCACCACTTTATCATAAGTTTTTTTGCGGGCAGACCCAGGGCAATGCTTCCCCTTCCCTTTGCGCAGCAGTCTGCGTGGTGGGAAGGAGGTGAGAATTGTCCAATCTGCTCTCGCACCTTTAAAAAAGGTGCTACGTTAACATTATAATATAGTGGTGATACTTGTCCAGTACTAATCGTAAGATTTTATCCGACAGAATCTGCTTTGTATTGCTGTTTGCTCCTCCTACTGCTTCTCCAGAACATAGTAAAGTCTCTCATAGCTGGAGGTCAGAGCCTTTCTTGTAGAGCTGTTGCTCCGCTGACACACAGTAATTCTGTCAAGAGGCTGGAATTCATAGCCATTCACAAGAAGCGTGGTTGGATTAATATAGGTGGTCTCATACCACTCGCCGTTAATCTTCACCTCTGTGGACGGTGTATAATTAGAGCCCTGTATATAATACGTGCTTCCATAATCAGAAATCTTTGTCACAGAATCCAGGGTAATATCATAGAGTCCCATACGCATCTTCACTCTCTTGTAAGGCTTTTCTTCGTCATAGGCATAGCCCTTGCCATAAAGCACGTCATATTGAAGGGTCTCCAAATCCACCTGATAATTTTTACTGTTTCTGCGTGCCTGATGATAGCGGAAAATCGTTCCCTCATGGATTCCGACACGATCCATAACCTCTGCTGCCATCTGATAGGATGCCAGATTTTCATCCTTTTTCTCAAGTCCCATATTGTCCCAGATAACATATTCTGTCTGGAAGAGATATTTATTCTCTACATCCTCTACCGTAAGCTCCATGGTAGGCAGATGGTCGCCGTACATCACCAGCACCACATCCTCGTTATATTCGGACAGGGCGGCTATAAGTTCTCTGATAAAGTCATCCATTTCTCGGATTTCATTGCAGTAATACTCCCATTTATTATTCAGAGCCTCTGTGGGAGCGCCGGAGACCGTAATCTGCGGATCCTCAAGAATGGGCTCGTCTGGATAGGCGCCATGTCCCTGCACAGAAATCGTGTAAATATAGTCGGGCGTGTCCGTGGATTCCAGACATTCCATAATAGATTTTGTGAGTACCCGGTCTCTTACCCAGCCCAGAGGATTCTTGTCATCCTCATCCACCATATATTCCTCTGAGGTAAAGGTGTCAAAGCCCAGATTCGGGAAAATGCTTTTTCTTCCGTAAAAGTTTGCCTCATTATTGTGAATGGCATGTGCTGAATATCCCAGGCTCTTTAGCACATAGGGCGCGCTCTCACAGGTTGTCTCCTTGAGAATGGATTTGTAAGGATATTCCCCTGGTCCAAAGTAGTGCATACTCATTCCTGTGATGGATTCAAATTCTGTGTTGGCGGTTCCTGCTCCCACAGACGGCACCTTATAATAGCCTGAGGAATATTCCTTCATAAGCTGCCGGAAATACGGAATCGGGTCCTCGGAAATATTCAGGTAGTTCACAAGCTCAGGGTCAAAAAAGGATTCCAGCTGAAGGAAGATAATATTGGGTCTCTCTTCTCCTGTATCTGAAAGCTTCTTGCCGCTCTCCATGATTTTCTTAATCTCATTTGAGGAATAATCCTGCGGCTGGCTGATTCCTGTATTAAAAATCGTGGTGGCCAGACAATAGGGATAACCATAATCCTCATAGGCAAAGGCAATATTTCCAAAATAATTAGATAAAACTCTCTTCTCAAGCGCAAGCTTCGTGGTTCCGGCAAGTCCTGCGGCTCCTACCAGAATCAGGGGCAGCACATAGCGGTATCTGATCTTTCCTCTGTACTTTGGCCCTTTAATGAGCAGTACAAGAAGAAAGACTGCCAGAAATGCCAGAACAATTCCCGCAACAACTGTGCCTGTAGGCGAGAGATATTTTCCGGAAATCTTCATAGCGTCTGACAAAAGCTGCAGATCCGGTCCTGTAAACGGAGTCACCCTGTTGGCCAGAATGATTCCGTTCACAGCTCCCAGAAGAAGCCAGAAAACCGCAAGGAGCGTTCTCATGAAAAAGCGTCTTCTCACCAGATAGACCAGAAGGCTGCTGGTAAAAAGAATTCCTGCATTATAAAGAAATACCAGTGGCCTCTCTGTCATGTACTCCCAGGCAGATGCAAAGGAATGCCTGGACATAACCTCCATGAGATAATAAATAATACAGGAGCCCAATGCCTGAAGCGGCAGGGAAACCCAGTTCAGCTTCTCATACCACTTTCGTCTCATGGCTTCTTTTCCTACCGGAATATCCACTGCTGCCTTTGGTCTTCGAAACTTCCATTTTTTCATGGATTTCCCTCCCCTTTCTATTTCATCTGTTCCAGTCCAAGCAGTACCTTTGCCATCATTTCCTGATAACGGGCGAGCTTAGCCTTCTCTGCCTCTACCTTTGCAGCAGGCGCTTTATTTACAAAATTGGGATTGCCAAGCATTCCCTGGCAGCGGGCAATTTCCTTTGTGAGACGTTCTCTTTCCTTTGAAAGACGCTCCAGCTCCTTGTCCCTGTCAACCAGATCCTCAAGAGGCAGATAGGCAATGCCGTCAGAAAGCACGATGGAAACAGCATCCTCGCCAATGCCTTGCTTGTCAAGCTGTACCTTTATTCCTGATGCAGAGGCAAGATTTGTGTATGCTGCCTTCAAAGCCTCATAAGCATCTGCTGCCTTCTCATCCTTTGCAACAAGATATACATGAGTCTTTCTGTTCTGAGGAACATTCATCTCTGCTCTGGTGTTGCGGATGCCGCTTACCAGCTCCTGTACATGAGATACTGCCTCTTCTGCCTGCGGGAAATGCCATTCGTCTCTATATTCCGGCCATGCGGAAATCATGATAGACTCCTCCTCCGGAAGCAGCGTGCAGTAGATTTCCTCTGTGATAAACGGCATATATGGATGAAGCAGCTTTAATGCAGAAGTCAGGACTGTGCGGAGTGTCCAAAGAGCCTCTCCTGCTGCCCCTGGCTCCTTCTCTGCCTTCCAGATACGCACCTTTGCCATCTCAATGTACCAGTCGCAGAACTCATCCCAAAGGAAGTCATATACCTTCTGTACAGCAATTCCAAGCTCGTACTTTTCCATATTGTCGGTAACTTCCTTTGCTACAGTGTTGATTCTGGAGAGAATCCACTTATCCTCAAGGCAAAGATTCTCCGGATGCCTGGGTGCCTGTACTGTCCGTCCTTCCAGGTTCATGAGAATAAAACGGGAAGCATTCCAGATTTTATTGGCAAAATTCCAGCTGGCCTTCACTCTCTCCCAGTAGAAACGCATGTCGTTTCCAGGCGCATTTCCTGTCATCAGGGTCAAACGAAGGGCATCTGCACCATATTCATCAATTACCTTCAGAGGATCAATACCGTTTCCACGCGATTTGCTCATCTTTTGGCCTTCAGAATCTCTCACAAGCCCATGAATCAGAACATGGTGAAAGGGCGTCTTTCCTGTCTGCTCCAGTGCGGAAAATACCATGCGGATAACCCAGAAGAAGATGATATCATAGCCTGTTACCAAAACATCTGTCGGATAGAAATATTTCATCTCCTCTGTATTCTCCGGCCATCCCAAGGTAGAGAAGGGCCACAGTGCTGAGGAGAACCAGGTATCCAGGGTATCCTCATCCTGGTGCAGATGCGTGCAGCCGCATTTCGGGCATTTCTGGGGTGCCTCCGCTGCTACAACGATCTCTTCACATTCCTCGCAGTAATAAGCGGGAATTCTGTGTCCCCACCAGAGCTGACGGGAGATGCACCAGTCACGGATGTTTTCCAGCCAATGAAGATAAATTTTGTCAAAGCGAGAGGGAACAAAGCTCAATTCTCCTGTTTCCAGAGCTTTGATGGCCTCCTTTGCCATCTCATCCATTTTCACAAACCACTGCGGCTTAATCATAGGCTCTACGGTTGTTTTACAGCGGTCATGGGTTCCTACATTGTGAGAGTGAGGAATCACCTTTACCAGAAGCCCCTGTGCCTCAAGGTCCTTTACTATAGCGGCTCTTGCCTCATAGCGATCCATTCCTGCATACTTTCCGCCAAGCTCATTGATGGTGGCATCATCGTTCATGATGTTAATTTCAGGCAGATTATGACGTTTTCCCACCTCAAAGTCATTGGGGTCATGCGCAGGAGTAATCTTCACGCAGCCTGTTCCGAATTCCTTGTCCACATATTCATCTGCAATCACCGGAATCTGTCTGTCTGTGAGAGGAAGGCAGAGCATCTTTCCTACCAGATCCGCATATCTCTCGTCATGCGGATTTACAGCAACAGCTGTGTCTCCCAGAAGGGTTTCCGGACGGGTAGTAGCAATCTCCACATATCTTCCCTCTTCCCCTGCAATCGGATAATTGATGTGCCAGAAGAAGCCATCCTGCTCCACATGCGCTACCTCAGCATCTGAAATAGAGGTCTGGCATGCCGGACACCAGTTGATGATTCGAGGGCCCCTGTAAATATAGCCCTTGTTATACAGCTTGATAAATACCTCCTGAACAGCCCTTGAGCAGCCCTCGTCCATGGTAAAGCGCTCTCTGTCCCAGTCAGCGCTGGCTCCCAGCTTCTTGAGCTGATTTACAATTTTTCCGCCGTATTCCTCTTTCCATGCCCAGGCATATTTCAGAAATTCCTCGCGAGTCAGGTCAGATTTATTGATTCCCATCTCTTTGAGTCTCTCAATAACCTTCACCTCTGTGGCTATTGCCGCATGGTCTGTTCCAGGCTGCCACAGTGCCTCATAGCCCTGCATTCTCTTAAAGCGGATCAGGATATCCTGCATGGTCTCGTCCAGTGCATGTCCCATATGGAGCTGTCCGGTTACATTGGGCGGCGGCATCACAATGGTAAAGGGCTTTTTGTCGGGGTTCACCTTTGCATGAAAGTATCCTCTCTCTATCCATTTGTTGTACAGGCGTTCTTCAATGCCTTTTGGATCATAGGTTTTTGCCAGTTCCTTACTCATATTTTCCTCCTTGTCAATATAATTAAAAGGACAGGATTCGCACTCTGGGCGAATCGCCATCATAAATAAAAGTCCAATGTCTGAACATTTGCAGGGACAAGCTTGCCCATCTGCTCAGCCGCTGTCCGGGACTTTTATAGTAAAAAACGCCCTCCACACAATCGTGTGAAGGGCGGATGTCCGCGGTACCACCTTCATTATGCCGAGTCTCCGTCAATTAAGGCTCTGTGTTGCAGCCTTCTCCTGCCTCTGGTCTGCGGCATATCTCTTCTCCCATAACGCTGGAATGCGGGAAAACCTACTATGCAGTCTCCTGCCTCTGCACTGACTGCTGCTTAGTCCTCCGGTTCAAAAGCTACCTTCCTTCTGCGCGTTCTTAAAGCATCTTGCAGCCGGTGAATGCCTCTCTCTGAAAGTGCCTCAGAAGTACTCCTCTTTCTCATGACCTTTTTCTGTTTTTATGGGTTCTATGATACTGTTGTTTTATTTTTTTGTCAAGGTATTTTTTTATTCCACGCTCTTGAGCGATTCTACCATGTCAATTTTCTTGAGCCTAAAATGCATAACCATGTTTACAAATGCCGAGAAGCCGCAGGTAATCAGCGCGCTGTACACAAAGCTTTGCCAGTTGATGTTTCTTCCGAACATCACGGAATCCACCTCAACCGTGACAATCACGTACCTGTGAAGGGCGATTCCCATGAAAACGCCTGCTATTACACCCAGAATCGTGAGCAGAATATTTTCCCTGAACACGTACTGGGAAACCTCCCCGTCATAAAAGCCAAGAACCTTCAGGGTTGCCAGCTCCCTCTGTCTCTCTGTGATATTGATATTGTTCAGATTATACAAAACAACAAAAGCAAGCATACCCGCTGAGATAATCAGTACCCAGATAACGCTTCCAAGCGTTGTGAGCATTCTGTCAAGCTGTCCCTTGAGGCTGCTCGTGTAGCTGATGCTAAGAGCTGCCTCCTCCTCCAGAATTTTCTGTCCGACTGTCTCAAGCTCCTCATCATACTCTGGTTTCATCTGATATACAATGCTGTTATATTCTGCCTTTTTTCCAAAGGTTTGCTCATATACAGCGGGCGTCATATATACATAGTGGGACATGTAGTTCTCACAGATTTCTGCAACCTTCACAGAATACTGCTTCTTGTCCTCCTCCAGAATCAGAGTATCTCCCTTTCTAAGCCCCAGAAGAGAAGCTGTCTTCTCGCAGATCACTGCTCCCTCGTCTGTCAGAGAATACTGCTCCTTTGTCCTTCTGTCCTGAAGCGTGACGTCCTTCTCAAAGTTTTCCAGGTTAGCAGGAATGTACAGGTACACACTCAGATTGGAACGTCCCCTTGGAGCTGTGAGCTGTACCATCTTGATTTCACTATAATGGCTGATTTCCTTCATTTCATCCAGAGCGTCAAAAAGCTCTTCTTCTTCCTGCCTGTCTGCCTCATCATTCTTGATAATCATACCATCATAGTGCTGAAGCGATTCATACTGGCGCACTGCAATATCCATAATGGAATCCCTGATTCCAAAGCCTACCAGCATAAGAGCCATGCTTCCTGCAATTCCAAAAATCGTCATAAGCAATCGCTTTTTATAACGAAACAGATTTCTTGCCGTCGATTTCCAGGTAAAGCTCAGATTTCTCCAGATTACAGGAATTCTCTCAAGAAAAACTCTTTTTCCTTCCTTTGGAGCAGGAGGACGCATCAGGGATGCAGGTGTCTCCATCAATGCCCGGAAACAGGAGGAAAAAGTTGCTCCCAGAGTGCAGACAATGGAAATGCCCGCCGCTATCAGGGCAAATTTAAATTCATAGTCAATACGCAGGTGCGTAGCCATGTTAAAGTACATGATTCCATAGGCTTTTATAATGATATAAGGAATAATTTTTTCGCCGACCAGCACTCCCAGAATGCTTCCGCCTACAGTTGCCAGAAAAGCATAGCTCAGATATTTGGATGCAATGTCCAGCTTGCCATAGCCCAGAGCCTTCATTGTGCCAATCTGTGTTCTATATTCCTCTACCATACGAGTCATTGTCGTCAGGCTGATAAGGGCTGCTACCAGAAAGAAAAGAATCGGGAAAACCCGTCCAATATTGCGGATACGGTCTGCATTATCCCCATAGTCTGAATATTCAGGAAGATCATTTCTATCTGTGATATACCATTCTGGTACAGACAGCTTGGCTATCTCCTTTTCTGCATCCTGAATTTTCCTTTCTCCGTCTGCGATTTCCTCCTCTGCCTCCTTCCTGGCGTCCTGGTATTCCTTTTCTCCGTCCTGATATTCCTTTTCTCCGTCTGTCAGCTCCTTCAGAGCATCAGAAAGCTTTTTCTCGTTTTCCTCTATCTCTGCCTCTCCATCTGCAATCGTCTTCTCCGCCTCTGCAAGCTCTGTCTCTCCATCAAGAAGCTTCTGCTCATTTTCCGCGATTTCCCTGCGGGCTTCATTAAGCTTTTGAGTTCCCTCTTCCAGCTCCCTGCGTCCGGACTCCAGCTTTGCCTCATTCTCCGCGATTTCCGCCTCTGCGGCTGTGAGCTTGGCTTCGTTTTCAGCTATCTCCTGATCCCCTGCAAGGAGTCTTGCTTCATTTTCCGCGATTTCGCTCTCTGCCGCTGTGAGCTTTGCCTCATTTTCCGCGATTTCCCTCTCTCCTACAGTAAGCTTTGCTTCATTTTCCGCTATCTCGTTCTCTGCTGCTATCAGCCTTGTCTCGTTTTGGGCTATCTCGGCCTCTGCTGCCGTGAGCTTTGCTTCATTTT
>JAUNOP010000103.1 GCA_030537135.1 Eubacteriales bacterium
TCAGGACAGTCATATTTTAAGAAATGGAGCAATTTTTCTTCAAGGCTTGTGAAAGCTGCTTCTGATTCTGTAAACAGCGCCATTTTATGCCCCACAGAACGCAAAAGAAAACGCAGGAAGGTATTGTCATTCAAGAGCGCATTTCTAAAATCGTACAGCGGTAATTCTATGCACATTACTTTTCTTGTGGCTTCCACAAGAAAGGGTAAAGATGTTTCTCCGCAAAATTCCATATCCCCCAACAGGGTGAAGTCATTGAGAAGGCAAAGCGGATAGCGGCTTCCGTCTCCGCGCACAGAATAAATCTGAACGGCTCCGGACACAAGAAATTGGAGGTAATTGGAGGAATCGCGGCTATAATTCAATATCTCACCGCGCTCATATTGGTAGAGCCGGAAAGTGAGATTTTGAGTGTCAAAAATTTCATTTATGTGGTAGCGATTTATGTACCGTTCTAACATTTTTTCGTCATGGACTTGTTTCATAGGTGCCTCCGCAGGAAAAATTTATTTTATTGTGCCACATGTCACAACAAAAATCAAGCCGATTTGTTATGATTATCAGGAAAGCAAGGAGGCGAAGTGAGAATGTTGGAAAATGAATTATTTGAACAGGCGCCAGTCCACAAGGCATATTTTAAGTTTGCACTTCCTGTTGTATTCAGCATGGTAGTTTCTCTGGTCTATAACATGGTCGATACTTATTTTATTGCACAGACTGGCAATACAAATCTGGTGGCAGGTGTTTCTCTGGGCGCGCCGATTTTTACTTTGATGATCGCTCTCGGTGATATTTTTGGATTGGGTGGAAGCTCTGTCATCTCTCGGTTATTCGGACAGAAACGGGATGAAGATGGAAAAAGACTTAGCGTGTTTTGTTTCTATGCAGCCTTTCTCTGTGGGATTGTAATAGCCATAGTGATGATGTTGCTTCGGACTCCGATTCTGCATTTGTTAGGGGCGGATACAGAAACATTCGCTTATGCTTCACAGTATTTTACCTTTATTGTGCTTGGCGCTCCTTTTATCATTGTGTCCTATACGCCCTCAAATCTTCTTCGGACAGAAGGATTTGCAACTGCCTCCATGGCAGGAACCATATTAGGTGCGCTTGTCAATATGATCCTTGATCCGCTTTTCATTTCTGTGTTGGGATTGGGTGCGGCTGGTGCGGCGATTGCAACGGTAATCGGAAATATATGTACGGATTTGTTCTTTGTGTGGTTTTTGCTGACAAGAAGCAAACGACTGTCGATTAACCCGGCGGAGCTTCATATTCAACCAAACGAGATACGGCAGATTTTCGCAATCGGGATTCCAGCGTCTATTACAAATCTCATGCAGAGTCTTGGAATGGCGCTGACAAACCGCTATCTGCTTCCTTACGGAAATGATAAAGTGGCAGCTATGGGAATTGTAATGAAAATCAATCTGATTGCCGTTTTGATTATGGTAGGGTTCGCTTTTGGAGCGCAGCCGCTCATCGGGTATAATTACGGAGCAAAGAATCATTCCAGATTGAAAGAGATTCTGCGTTTCTGTTATGGTTTTGAATGTGGAGCCGCACTTGTACTGGCGGTTATTCTTTCAGTTCTGGCGCCTGAACTAGTGGGACTGTTCATGCAGGATGCCTCCATTGTTGCGATTGGAGTTCCTATGCTCCGTATGCAGCAGATTGGAATGGTATTCATAGCGATTGTGTTAGTGACGACCTGCTGTTTTCAGTCAGCGGGAAAAGCTGGCGGCGCTTTCCTTTTATCGGTGAGCAGACAGGGGGTAGTCTTTGCAGTTGTGATTATGCTTGCTTCAAGCGTCTTTGGCTATATGGGCGTCTTGATGGCACAGGCTATTTCCGATTTCCT
>JAUNOP010000025.1 GCA_030537135.1 Eubacteriales bacterium
GGCGAAAAAAGAGGAAAAAATCAAGGAATCAAACTTACCCTTGCTGTGTTAAAGACATTAAATACACACCCTGATTGGACAGACAAGCAGATTGCAGAATACCATAATTGCGAGGAGGATGAGGTCTTTCAAATCAGAAATGCTTAAGGGAAAATTCAATTTTATTTAAAGAAGCTTAAACAGTTTTAGGGCAAGGTATATAGAAATATATGCCTTGCTTCTTTTTATCTTAAGTTTGTATTTTTTCAATATTGCCGCAGCTCCTTAGACAATTCTCTTCGATGTTCCTATGGCTTTCTACGGTTGCATTATCACCATTACAAATTACTGTGTGCAGCATAGTCTTACCTCACTTACGGAGGGGATTATACTACATACTGCTGCGTTTCTCAATAAAGCGGCTGCTGTTATGGCTACCAAAAGTACAGAATAGTAACGTGCTGCCGCCATTGACTGAAATTATTTGACTAAAAGTCATTGACTTATAGTCATTAAAATGGTAGAATGTGACCATAAGGAGGGCAGTGGTATGACAAAGCGACAGCTTGCAGCGCAGGAGACAAAGAGAAGGTTGATTGAGGCTGGCAGACAGATTATTTGTGAGAAGGGACTTGCAAATACTTGCGTCGATGAGATTACTGGACAAGCTGGAGTTTCCAAGGGAACATTTTACACATATTTTGAGCGAAAGGAAGACATTGTATTTGAACTGAGCCGTTTTATGTTTAATGAGATTCTTAACCATGCAAAAAAAATAAATGGTTCTTTTTATGACAGAATAAGGCAATATATGGTGGATTTTTCTGATTATATTGAGAAGGGCAGCGTCAGACTGGCTCAGGAATGGATTCGCAGTGTAGTGAATTCACCTATTACGGATGACGGGCAGGGGCTTTACAAATGGAAGCTTGATGTGGCATGTGTGGAAGAGTTGCTTAGAACGGGTATCAGCGATGGACAGCTGAAGGAGGAGCTGCAGGTGGAGGAATTCGCACATATTGTGGTGGAGCTTCTTTACGGGCAGCTGCTCTGCTGGTGTATAAATGATGGAAAATACAGCTTGCGAGAGCGGACAGAGGAATTCTGTGATGCATATCTGAAAATATTACTGAAATCTTATGAGGAGGATGAAGGATGAGCTATTTAGGACAAGAAATCAAGAAGCTGGGCTTTGGCTTGATGCGGCTTCCGCAGAAGGGGGATGCTATTGATGTGGAGCAGGTGAAAGTCATGGTGGACAAATTCATGGAAGCAGGCTTTACATATTTTGATACTGCATGGGCATATGCAGGCTCAGAAGACGCAATTCGGCAGGCTCTTGTGGAAAGATATCCACGCAGCAGTTTTCAGCTTGCCACAAAGAATGCAGCATGGATTGGAGCGAAAACAGCGCAGGAAGCACAGGCACAGTTTGACGCTTCTCTGAAGCAGACGGGAGCAGGATATTTTGATTTCTATCTGCTGCATAATCTGGGAGAATCCAGAACACAGGTATTTGACAATTTTGGCATGTGGGATTGGGTACAGGAAAAGAAGGCGCAAGGGCTGATTAAGCATGTAGGTTTTTCTTTCCATTCTACCCCGGAGGAACTCGAAGAGATTCTGAACGCACATCCAGATATGGAGTTTGTTCAGCTTCAGATTAATTATGCGGACTGGGATAATCCGGCCATTCAGTCCAGACGCTGTTATGAGGTGGCCAGAAAGCATGGCAAGCCAGTTACTATTATGGAACCTGTAAAGGGCGGTATGCTGGCAACGCCTCCAAAGGATGTTGTTGATATTTTTAAGAAAGCAGAGCCAGATTCTTCTGTTGCTTCGTGGGCAATCCGCTTTGCAGCGAATCTGGAAGGGGTTATCACGGTTTTATCTGGTATGAGCAATGTGGCACAGATGGAGGATAACCTTTCATATATGAAAGACTTTGAGGGATTAAATGAAGAGCAGCGGAAAACTCTGGACGCTGCCAGGGATGTCATCAACAAATATCCGCTTATTCCCTGTACAACCTGTAATTACTGTGCAAAGGTCTGTCCGAATAATATCGGTATCTCCGGTACCTTTACCGCAATGAATTATCTCACGCTGTACAGTGATATGAATGCTGCGCTCCATCAGGAAGGATGGCTGGTAGGCGGTCATGGAAAGGCTCGCGCCAATGCCTGCATCCGGTGCGGAAAATGTGAGAAGGTATGTCCGCAGCATATCTCTATTCGAGAAGAGCTTCAGAAGGTCAGCGAAGCATTTCACATGGATAAACAGGGAAAATAAAGGGGATGAGAATTGTTCCATAAGAAGCAGATGCAGCACTTCGCAGGGATGTGAAGTGCTGCATCTGCGCGATAAGTCCGAAAAAGGGCCGCCGTGCCTGCAAATGATATGATCCTTCTTAGGTAGACAAGGTAAATAAACAAAGTCTGCTTAAAGGGGATCATATTACAATAGAGCAGACCCTTGTAGGGCAACGGACAGCGTTTGCTGTGAGCTTCTGCGCTCAATCAGTGTTGTTCCGATTTCGATTTTAATCGGACTTGCGGATGGATCGCATAGCAGCTCAATAAGTCTTGCAGCGGCCATCTCGCCCATATATTGCTTGGGAACATGGATGGTTGTCAGGGAAGGCTCGATGACCTTGCTAAAGGGGAGATTGTCAAAACCCACAATCGCAATATCCTGTGGAATCCGAAATCCGGCCTCCTTGAAAGCCTTCATAGCGCCCATTGCAATCAGGTCATTGTCTGCAAAATAGCATGGCGCAAGCTCTTCTTTATTTTCTATGTTTTCCAGAATTTCTTTCATATCTGCATATGCGCCGTCCATGGATGGAGTCAGCAAATGCACAATGCTCTTGGAGGAAGCCATTCCATGGGCGCGTACAGCCTTGAAAAATCCGGAATTTCGTTCTGCAAAATTACCGATAGGGTATGCAGAATGCAGATATCCGGGTTGTTTTTTTGTGCGGCTGATAAGGTGAGAGGCTGCCAGATATGCTCCCTGCACATTGTTGATAAGGATGTAGTTGCAGGAAATGGTTTCAAAATAAGTATCGAGCAGAACAAAGGGCAGAGGAAGCGCCAGAAACGGCTTTAAATCCTCTGGCTGCATTTCTGTACCGAGTACGATCATTCCCACACAGTCAGAGTACTGAATTTCTTCTAACTGTTCAGCAACATTTCTCTCATCTTCATAAATATAGCTGATTCTCATTTTATAATCCGCTTTTTTGCAGCCCTGCGCGATACCGTCAGACAGAGCTGAGAAAAACGGCGTGTCCCCGACAACCGCTCCATGCTTTCGATAAATGATGAAATAGATAGTCCCCTTTATATTATGCTTCTTTTCCAGCCTGGAAAAATCATAGCCATAGCGGTCAGCTGTTTCTATTACAAGCTTTCGGGTGGCAGTGCTGACTCCGGGCTTATTGTTCAGCGCCATTGAGACGGCGGCAGGAGAAAGGTTCAGGATTTTGGCAAGCTCCTTTGAGGTAATGGACATAGAGTGAGCCTCCTTTCGATTGTAAGTCTGTATTCGATAAAGTATACCCATCGGGTGTTCTGTAATACATGCCCCTTCTCAGACAAGCAGGTCCCTCATTCGTGGCTTATTTCTCTGCGAAATTGAAGCGGGAGACTTGCTTGATACGTTAAATTTATTATGAATCATAGCTGAATAAAATGCAAGTATTAAGTTGAAAATTAAGTGAAAATGGCTGAATAATCTAATGCAATTAAGCTTTTGAAAGGCTATACTTCAGATATAGCAAGTAAGAAGACAAGAGCAAAGCAGACATTTGGTTCTGCGAGTACCACAAAAATCCGCCTGACAGAAGACGACTTAAGAAAGCAAAGCAGTCGGACTGGATTTGCGTGACAATGAATTACTGCCAGGAACAGAAGAGGCAATTTCAGGAAAGCGGATTTACGAAAGAAACCGAAAGATAGGCAGAGAAAGAAGAAAAATGGAGGAAACAAAATGGCATCAGTAAAACTTGGCTTCGTGCCAACAAGAAGGAGTATTTTCAGCGCACCGGATGCGGTAAAGTACCGGGGACTGACAGCTGCGCGTCTTGCAGAGCTCGGCGTTGATTTTGTGGATATTACGGACATCAATGAGGAAGGGCTTCTGTATGATGACAGGGATGTGGACAGGATTGCGGATAAGTTTCAGAAAGCGAGTGTGGATGGCATTTTGCTTGCACACTGCAATTTTGGAACAGAATACGTCTGTGCGAGACTGGCAAAAAAACTGGGGCTGCCGGTGCTGCTCTGGGGACCGCTCGACGAGCGACCGGAACCAGACGGCGTAAGGCTCCGCGATACTCAGTGCGGACTCTTTGCAACAGGAAAGGTGCTGCGCAGGTTTCAGGTACCCTTTACTTACCTGACTAACTGCAGACTGAGCGACCCGGTATTTGAGCGTGGAGTCAGAGATTTTCTTGCCGTTTGTAATGTTGTAAAAACCTTTCGGAGCATCCGCATCCTGCAGATTTCTACACGCCCGTTTGACTTTTGGACAACCATGTGCAACGAGGGAGAACTGCTGGAGAAATTCAATATCCAGCTTGCCCCAATCCCAATGACAGAGCTTACAGAGGAAGTAAAAGCAGTCAAAGCAGAAGGGAAAAAGCTTGCCGAAAAGCTTGCCTATATCCATGAAAATATGGAAATCCAGATTAAGAACAATGAGGTAGAGAATGTGGCTGCCCTTGCTGCTGCTATGGAGAATCTGGTGCAGAAATATGGATGTCAGGCGGCTGCAATTCAGTGCTGGAATGCACTTCAGACAGAGCTTGGAATTATGCCGTGCGCTGCCAATGCGATTCTGAATGATGAGGGTATTCCAGTGGTTTGCGAAACAGATGTTCACGGGGCAGTTACCGCGCTCCTTGTGGAAGCCGCAGGCATGGATGAGACAAGAGGATTTTTTGCAGACTGGACAATCCGCCACCCGGATATTGAAAACGGCGAGCTTTTGCAGCACTGTGGTCCATGGCCTGTTTCAGTGGCAAGAGAGAAGGCAAAGCTGACCTATCCGCTGGCATTTGAGCATCCTGGAAGCCTTACTGCAGAGGCAAAGCACGGGGATGTAACGCTGTGCAGATTTGACGGCGACAATGGCGAATATTCACTGCTGCTGGGCAGAGCAAAGGGTGTGGAGGGCCCAAAATGCATGGGTACTTATCTCTGGGTTGAGGTGGAAAACATCAAACGCCTGGAGGCAAAAATCGTGGAAGGACCATACATTCATCATTGTGTCGGAATCCATAAGGATGTGGTTCCGGTATTGTATGAGGCATGTAAATATATTGGTGTGAAGCCTGATCTGTATGATCCGATTGAAGAAGAAGTCAAGGCATATCTGAGAGGAGAATGAAGAAAATGGAGAGAAATTTAAAAGCACTGGCATACAAACTTCGCAGGGATACAGTTGATTTGGTGTGTGCGGGAAAGGCAGGACACATTGGCGGAGACATGAGCGTGATGGAAATCCTGGTAGAGCTGTATTTTCACCAGATGAACATTCGCCCTGAGAACATGGACGACCCAAACAGGGATCTGTTTGTACTGAGTAAGGGGCATTCTGTTGAGGCTTACTATTCTGTGCTTGCAGAAAAAGGCTTTTTCCCAAAGGAGCAGCTGCACAGAGAATTCAGCAAATTTGGGTCCAAATTCATCGGTCATCCGAACAATAAGCTCCCAGGTATTGAAATGAATTCTGGCTCTCTTGGGCATGGCCTTCCAGTCTGCGTGGGCATGGCAAAGGCAGGCAAAATGGACGGCAGAAGCTACCGCGTTTATACGGTAATGGGAGACGGTGAGCTTGCAGAGGGCTCTGTGTGGGAGGCAGCAATGGCAGGCAGTCATTATAAGCTTGACAATTTGTGCGCTGTTGTGGACCGCAACCGCTTGCAGATTTCAGGCAGCACTGAGGATGTGATGGCGCAGGACGATCTACATGAGCGCTTCCGAAGCTTTGGGTGGCATGTGATTGATGTGGCGGATGGAAATGATATCGATCAGCTTGCAGCTGCATTTGAAGAGGCCAAGACAGTCAAAGGCAAGCCAAGCATTCTGATTGCAAATACTATTAAGGGAAAAGGCTCTGCTGTTATGGAAAACAAGGCAAACTGGCATCACAAGGTGCCGTCAGCAGAGGAATATGAGCAGATTATGGCAGATTTAAATAAGGCAGAGGAGGGGCTGAAATAATGGGAAAGATTGCAAATAAACAAATGATTTGTGAAGTATTGATGGATGCGGCAAAGACAGACAAAAATGTAGTTGCACTATGCAGTGATTCCAGAGGAAGCGGCTCCTTTACTCCTTTTGCAAACACCTATTCAGAGCAGTTTGTGGAGACTGGAATCGCAGAGCAGAACCTTGTAAGCATTGCGGCTGGTCTGGCAAAATGCGGAAAAAAAGCCTATGCTGTTTCTCCGGCATGCTTTCTGACCACTCGAAGCTATGAGCAGTGTAAGGTTGACGTGGCATATTCGAATACCAATGTAAAGCTTATTGGAATCAGCGGCGGCGTGAGCTATGGAGCTCTTGGTATGAGCCATCATTCTGCTCAGGATATTGCAGCTATGAGCGCAATACCGAACATGCGTGTGTATCTGCCAAGCGATTATCTGCAGACAAGAGAGCTGATGAGGGCGCTTCTAAAGGATGAAAAGCCGGCATATATCCGCACAGGAAGAAACGCTGTGGCTCCGGTTTATGAGGAGGAAAAAGTTCCTTTTGTAATGGATCAGGCAACTGTTGTGACAGAGGGAAGCGACGTCCTTATCGTAGCCTGCGGCGAGATGGTAAAGCCTGCGAAAGACGCGGCAGAGCTGCTGAAAAAAGAAGGAGTGACAGCGACTGTTCTTGATATGTACTGCGTAAAGCCTTTTGATGTAAAATCTCTGATTCGTGAGGCTGGGAAGGTTAAGGCTGTGGTAACAGTGGAGGAGCATGCGCCGTTTGGAGGCATTGGCTCCATGACCGCGCAGGTAATTGGAGAGAACTGCCCGAAAAAGGTACTCAGCATGTCCCTGCCAGACGCTCCGGTTATTACAGGAAATTCAAGAGAGGTTTTTGACTACTACAGGTTGAATGCAGCAGGCATTGCCGAAAAAGCAAAAGAAGCACTGCGATAAAACGAAGCAAGAGGTGTGAAGAACATGGCAGAAACGTATATTATCAGCATTGACCAGAGTACGCAGGGCACAAAGGCTCTGCTGTTTGATGAAGAGGGAACACTGATTCAGCGCAGGGATCTTGCACACCGCCAGATCATCAATGAAAAGGGCTGGGTTTCTCATGACCCGGAGGAAATTTACCATAACACGCTCCGTGTTGTAAAGGAGCTGGTAGAAAATGCTGGGATTGACCGTTCACTGGTGGCAGGCATTGGCATCAGTAATCAACGTGAAACAACACTTATATGGGAAAAAGAGAGCAGGGAACCCATTGCAGACGCGGTTGTGTGGCAGTGCAGCCGAGCTTCAGAAATCTGTGAACAAGAGAAAATTCGGGGCGCAGCAGAAAAAATCAAGGAGAGAACAGGGCTTTTGCTGTCACCCTATTTCCCGGCTGCAAAGCTTGCGTGGCTGCTTAAATATGTGCCGGGAGCAGAAGAAATGGCAAAGGAACATCGCCTATGCTTTGGGACGATTGACACCTGGCTTTTGTATCGACTCACAAAAGGCAGGTCATATAAAACAGACTATTCCAATGCTTCCCGGACGCAGCTTTTTGATATTTTTTGCCTGCAATGGGATGAAGAAATCTGCGCATTATTTGGAATAAATAAGGACGATTTGCCGCAGGTGTGCGACTCTGACAGTGAATTTGGATGGACTGATTTTGAGGGATTTTTCGCACGACCTGTACCCATCCGTGCTGTGCTGGGGGATTCTCATGGAGCATTGTTTGGGCAGGGCTGTCTGGAAAAAGGAGATGTCAAGGCCACATATGGCACAGGCTCCTCGATCATGATGAACGCAGGGGAACAGCCTGTGCGCAGCACATACGGCGTTGTAACTTCTCTTGCATGGAGAATGCAGGGAAAAGTGAGCTATGTTCTGGAGGGAAATATTAATTACACGGGCGCTGTCATTTCCTGGCTAAAGGATGATGTGAAGCTCATTGCATCTCCCGGAGAGAGCACAGCACTGTGTGAGGAGGCAAAAAAGGATGATACTCTGTACTTTGTTCCAGCGTTTACCGGGCTTGGCGCTCCCTACTGGAACAGCCATGCACAGGCCTCTCTGACCGGAATTACGAGGACAACCGGAAGAGCGGAGATTGTGCGCGCCGGAGTGGAGTGCATTGCATATCAGATTACAGATGTGGTTCGGGCAATGGAAAAGGACGCTCAAATCCCGGTTAAAAAGCTTCGTGTGGATGGGGGACCTACAAGGAATCAGTATTTAATGCAGTTCCAGAGCGATATTCTGGGAGCGTCAGTGCTGGTTCCGAATGCAGAGGAGCTGTCAGGAATCGGAGCTGCATATGCGGCAGGTATTGCGCTTGGTATTTACTCGACAGATATTTTTAAAAAAATGAGAAGAGTGGTTTACGAGCCTGAGATGGGTGCAGATGTACGTGAGCGCAAATATCAGGGATGGCTGGATGCTATAAAGCTCACAACCCAGTCTTAAAAAATGAAAAACGAATCCTGTTTTAGGGGCTGTCGCACTAAAATAAAAATTTAGTGTGGCAGCACTTTTTATCAAAAGACAAGAGCCGGGACTATGAAAATCCCGGCTCTTGGTGTAAAATTAATTTATGTCACTAAATCAAATCTTACAGAAAGATTATATTCTATCTTCTCTGTATTATCAAATCAAACTTCCGCTGGATTTGGAAATTTTAATCCCGGCAGATGATCCGGTTCGCTTACTGAGTGCTTTTGTGGAGGGAATGGAACTTAGCGATCTTTATAAGACCTACGGTAAGATAAAGAAAAATCAGGCGACACCAAGACAGCTGTTTAAGATTATCGTTTACGCCAGCATGAATCGGATTTATTCCAGTCGAGACATTGAAACCGCTTGTCGCAGAGATGTTAATTTTATGTATTTATTTAGAGGGGAAACCTGCGCCTGATCACGCTACAATCGCCCGTTTTATTTCACTTCATTTTTCAAAATGTTCAAAAAATACCCTGGCCGAAGTAACGGCTATGCTTTATCAGCTTGGTGAGATTTCAGGGAAAAGTATCTTTATTGATGGAACGAAGCTGGAATCAGCTGCCAACAAATATACGTTTGTATGGAAAAAAGCTGTGACTAAGAGTCAGGCAAAACTGTTTGGCAAGATATCGGTTTTGGCCGAAGAATGCGAAAAACTGTATGGCTTAAAAATTGTATATAACGGGAAGATTTTTCAATGAAAAGGTCTGTGAAAGTGCGCCCTTTCATCAAAAAAAGAGAACTATCCACGATGCAGTATTAAAAATACGCAAAAAGATGCTGCCGCATCTAAGGTCTACTTAACCTTGATACAACAGTCCCTTCTTTTTGTAGCACCCCTTATTTTGCCGAATGCCAGAAAATATTTGTAAAATATATGAATATAGCGTATGATATAGACAATATAAGTGAAAACAAGGTGTTCCTAAAAGCCGGAGATATTGTGGAATGCAGCATTGAGAGAATCGGAAGCACTATAAATTCAGTTCGGTAATGTGTGATAATATGTTAAGGAGCAGAGGACATGAAGGGTTTAAAAGGTTACATAAGAAATATGAAGATGTCGGGCAAAATGAGCCTGGTCTATTTTCTGTTCGCCGGGATATTTCTGATTATTTCCATGATTGCGCTGCAGGTGAGTTTCAGCATTTATGACGGCAGGCTTTATGAGAAATCGCTGCAGGAGCTGGACTTTTTTTCTCAGAGCGTAAATGGCAGCCTGCAGGAGATTGACAGCCTCAGTGCGGAGATTGCGCTTGATAAGGGCATCCAGGAGCTTTTGATGGAGATGGAGGAGGAGTCGTATCTGTCGGCGAGATATTCCATGATGCTGAATAATCTGCGGCGCATGATCCAGGATGAAATGTATTCCTATCCGGCGGTGAAAAACATTATTTATACGGACAAAAGAAATGTTTCCATGACGGTTGGAATCGATACCGGGAAGCTGCAGGAGGATACAGTGAACGAGCTTTTGGAGAAATTTGGACAGAAAAAAGGCGGATATGTTACAAAAAATCCAACGGAGGGGTATCCGTACCTGCTTTCCGGGCGGGACATCCGGGAAGTGAAAAACGCGACGCTGGATTACATGGGAAGTTTCATTTTAACGAGTGATATTGTCAGTATTATAGAGAGGGAAAATAAGAATCTTGCGGCAGAGCATGCAACACTTTACGTATACTCGCAGGACGGATTTATCTATCGGGGCGATGAAGAAGCGCCGGTGCTGCTGCCGGATGTCACAGAAAATACCGGTTATGAGATTGTCCGCTATGAAGGACAAAAATATTTTATGTGTTATCTCAGGTCGAAGCCTACCGGGTGGATGTACGTGAATTTTTTTCCGTATACCGAAATTTACGGCTATACCACACGCGTGAGAAATTGGATGTTCGGCGGATTCCTGGTATTGTTTCTGGGGATGCTTCTCATATTGCGGCGCATGAGCGTGGTGCTGACGAAACCTTTGAGAGTGTTGACGGATTCTATGAAGATTGTGGAAAAGGGAGATTTTAAGGGAGCGAAAAACACCGTAAGCAGCGAAACGGGGATGGACGAGGTTGGACAGCTCACGCAGGAATTTAACGTGATGCTTGATAGGATAGATACGCTGATCTATGAGAATTATGAGAAGCAGCTTATCTTAAAGGACACAAATTATAAAATGCTGCAGGCGCAGATTAATCCTCATTTTTTGTATAATACGCTGAACACGCTCAACTGGCTGGTGAAGGGAAAGCAGAATGAGGATGCAGGAAAAATGATCGTGGAGCTTGGAAAAATCCTGCGCGCGGCGTTTGCAAGGGAGCCGTACACGACAGTGGCGGAGGAATTGGACAATGTGCGCGGGTACATTACCATCCAGCAGTACCGTTATAGAAGCCGGGCGGATTTTGCGGTTGATGAGGAGGGAAACCTTGAAAAATACATGGTTCCCCGGATGATCCTGCAGCCGCTGGTGGAGAACGCGATTCTCTATGGGGTGGACAATACGCTGCAGAAATGTCGGGTCAGGGTGAGCGCCAGAGAAGAAAACGAGAGCGTTGTTTTGGAGGTGCAGGACAACGGACAGGGGATGACGGAGGAAGAATTGCGGATGCTGTGTGAAGGCACCATCGTCCCGAAGGGGCATGGAATCGGTGTGCAGAATATCCGGGAGCGTCTGAACATTGCTTTTGGAACTGACTGCGTATTTGAAATCGAGAGCAGTCCGGGAGAAGGAACAAGAGTTTATATCAGAATACCGGGAATCAAAGCGGAGGAACATAATGTATAAATTACTGATCGTAGATGACGAGGACATTGAGCGCGAAGGCATGGTCAGCCTGGTGAACTGGCGGGAGTATCAGACGGATATCGTCGGCTCGGCGTGGAATGGATTTGACGGTCTGGAGAAGATAGGAGCTTTAAGACCGGATATTGTTCTGACAGATATCAAGATGCCGGTAATGAGCGGAATTGAGCTTATCCGGCGTGCCAGAATGGAGTTTCCAGACATTGTATTTGTGGTTCTTTCCGGGTACGGAGAGTACGAATTTACAAGCCAGGCGATGGAAGAGGGTGTGCGGCATTACCTGCTAAAGCCGTGCGATGAAGAAAAAATAGCCGCTGTGCTGAAGAAGGCGCAGCGAGAGGTAGATGAAAAACGGGCGCAGAAAACGACGATGCGCCGTCTTCTGCCGCGTGCGAAGGAACAGATTTTTCGCAATATGCTTTTAAAAAGAGAAGCGGAGGGTCAGGAGCAGCAGCGGTTTTTCCTGGAGATTGGCAGTGGGGAGCATGAGCTGTGCCTGCTTGCGGTGCGCGGAGAGCAGACATTTGATTATCTGGAGCAGTTTATTCTGGAAAATGTGCTGGGAGAGTTGATTGGAGAGGAAAATATTCTGCTGTCTGCGGTTGTACAGAATGATTGTGTTTTTCTGATGCGAAGGATAGAGCTTTCTGCACTGGAGCCTTCCGTCGAGCGGATGAAGGAGGAATTTTCGAAATTTAAGAAGTTTCCGGTGAGCTGTGCGGTCAGTGAGGGAGGCACAGCGGAAGAAATACCGGAGCTCTACGGGCAGATCCGGGAATTGTTTCGGATGGGCAGCACTGGGCAGCAGGCAAAGCTTCTTTCGCGGGAGAGCTTTTTGCGTCCAATGGAGAAAACGGGGGCAGTTCTGAACATGGAGAGGATAAAGAATGCAGCAGACTATGTGGAGATTCTGCAGGAAATCTATCTCTGCTTTCTGAAAATGGATCTGCGCGGCGAAATGCTGGAACAGAAAAGGGATACAATGAAATGGATGCTGAAAATCCTGTACGGAGAGGAAAAGCTTCCGCTCTGCGCGGAAAGTGGTTCGGATGAGGAGCGGCAATGGACACTGATGGAGGCGGCGATCAGCGCGGCGGCAGAGCATCAGAACCTTTCCATGAACAAAACGAAGGAAGAGCAGCGGGTGAAAAGCATTTTACTCGCCGCCTACAGATATATCCGAAACCCGGAGATGAGCCTGCAGTTCCTGGCGAAAGAGGTTCTTTTTATGAACGAGGACTACGCAGGGCGCGTATTTGCCAGAAACAGAAAGATGCGTTTTTCGGCATTTTTGTTAAAACAGCGGATTTCCATGGCAAAGGAGCTGATTGCCTGGGAGCCGGATATACAGATTTCCTTTCTGGCGGAGCAGCTTGGATATTCCTTTGACGGACAGTATTTTTCGAAGGTATTCCGCAAGGAAACGGGCATGTCTCCGACGGAATACCGAGAGGAGATAAAGAAAAAACAGTAACGATATTTGGAAAGTCGGAAATTTACAAGTGGATTTCCGGCTTTTTCCATGTTCGAAAACCGTTGGATACAGTAAGATAGTCTTATCAAAAACGTGGTGAACACGAAAGGAGACAAACATAATGGGAAAGATGAAAAAAATCACAGCGGCAGCAATGGCGGCTGCAATGGCAATGTCGATGATCGCAGCACCGGTGTCGGCAGAGGAAGAGAAAAAGACGATCAAGATTACATGGTGGGGCGGTCAATCCAGACATGACTACACGCAGAAAATTCTGGATCTTTATATGGAGGAGCATCCGGATATTGTATTTGAGGCGGCTCCCTCAGGATGGGATGGGTACTTTGAGAAGCTGTCCACACAGACTGCCTCCGGTTCCATGCCGGATATCGTGCAGATGGATTACCTCTACATTACAACCTATGCAAAGAATGGTTCTGTAACAGATCTGCAGCCGTACATGGACAATGGCACGATTGATGTATCCAACATCGATGAAAACCTTCTGGCTACCGGAAAGAGCAACGGCATCATGGCGGGAGCGGTTTTGTCAAGCGGCTTTAATGCATTCGGTTACAATCCGGATGTACTGGCGGAAGCAGGCGTGGAAGAACCGACAAACGACTGGACCTGGAGTGATTTCATTGAAATGGCGACAAAGGTAAAGGAAACGACCGGCAAATGGGGCACCAGCTCTGATCCGGTTCTGGATACAAATGATTTCCACTATTGGGTAAGACAGCATGGCGAACAACTGTTTAGTGATGATAACAAATCACTCGGTTATGAGGATGATGCGATTCTGGCAAGCTTCCTGCAGATGTGGAAGGATCTGATGGACGCAGGCATTTGCCCGAACCCAGACGAATATGCGCAAATTTCCACACTCGGACAGGAAGCAAGCCCGATTGTCACTGGTGACGGCGCATTCATTTCCGAACGCAACAACTATGCAGCAAAACTTAGCGGTGTAAATGACAAACTGAAAGTTGTTCTTCCCCCGCTTTCTGATGATTCAGATACAAAGGGACTGTGGATGAAACCAGGTATGTTCTTCTCTATTGCGGAGACCTCCGAAGTAAAGGATGAGTGCGCAGAATTTATTAACTGGTTCATCAATTCCGAGGAAGCAAATGAAATTATGATGGCGGAGCGCGGCGTACCGGCATCCTCGGCAGTACGTGATTACATGATTGAAAACTGCGAATTAAACCAGCAGCAGAAGGATATGTTTGAACTGATGACAGAAGCAACGGATTACTGCGGAGAAACACCGGCTCCGGATCCGGTTGGTATTGCAGAAGTAAACGAAGCACTGAAAAACATTGGAAACAGCGTATTCTACGGACAGGTAACCCCGGAGGAGGGTGCGGCACAGTTCCGTGAAGAGGCAAATGAAATTCTGGAAAGAAACAATTAATAAGGTACAGATCATGGGAGGGGCGGCAGGAGCGTATTCCCTCCCTTTTTGCGTAATAAGCTCATCAACAGATATTTGATGGGTGGTAATTTTGGAAAAGGAGTGATGGATTGTGAAGAAAAAAAGAGTAAAAACGGTATACAAGCGGCATGATAATATCATCGGATACACACTGCTTGCGCCGTGGCTGTTTGGTTTTCTGCTGATGTGGCTGATACCGTCGATTATATCTATTTACTACTCGTTTACGGATTTTAATCTGCTGAACACACCTTCATTTATTGGAATCAGCAATTATGTACGTGCATTTACAAAGGACGCAAAGTTTGTTAAGGCTCTGGGCGTCACATTTACTTATGTGCTGGTTTTAGTTCCGCTGCGACTTTCCTTTGCGTTGTTTGTGGCAATGCTGCTGAATAAAAAGCATAGGTTCCTCGGGCTATACCGCACACTTTATTATGTACCGTCCATTATTGGCGGAAGTATTGCTGTATCAGTTGTGTGGAAACAGATTTTTGGAAATAACGGCGTGGTAATGTCGCTTCTTGCAGTATTTGGAATTGAACAGAAACTGTCGTTGATCGGAAATCCGAAAACGGCGCTTGGCGTAATTATTTTGATGGGCATCTGGCAATTTGGTTCCTCAATGCTGATTTTTCTCTCAGCGTTGAAGCAGATTCCATATTCTCTATATGAATCGGCGATGGTAGATGGGGCGAAGCCGCGGCAGACATTCTTCAAAATAACACTGCCGCTGCTGACACCGACCATCTTTTTCAACCTGATCCTGCAGATTATTAACGGGTTCCGAGTATTTACAGAGAGTTACGTTGTCACGGACGGCGGCCCGATGGACAGCACACTTTCCTATATACTGTATCTGTACCGCCGCGCGTTCACTTATTTTGATATGGGCTATAGTTGTGCGCTGGCATGGATTCTGGTAGCGATTATCGCGGTGTTTACGGTAATCTTATTTAAAACCCAAAATGGCTGGGTACATTACGAGGCGGAGGATTAAGAAATGAAGAGAAAGAAACGTATTCATTCTGTGATATTTCATGTGGGAACCTGCGCACTGGGATTTTTGATGATTTATCCCCTGCTCTGGCTCCTTGCAAGCTCCTTTAAGAGCAACGATACCATGTTTCACAATGCATTTTCGCTGATTCCGGAAAAGTGGGATATTGTCACAAATTATTCCAGCGGTTTCGCGGGCGTGGGCGGACAGCCTTTTACCACCTTTCTGTTTAATACCGTCTTTGTAACGGTAATCGGTACGGTTGGCTGTGTGTTTGTATCGCTTCTGGCGGCGTATGCATTTACCAGAATTAAATTCTGGGGTTCGAATTTCTGGTTTGGCTGCGTTATGATGACCATGATGATTCCTGCGCAGATAATGGTAGTTCCACAGTATATTATTTTGAAGAAACTCAATCTGGTGGATACCAGAATCGCACTGATCCTGCCGTGGTTTTTTGGTGGAGCATTTTTCATCTTCCTGATGACGCAGTTTTTCCGTGGAATCCCGAAGGAACTGGACGAAGCGGCGGAGATTGACGGCTGCGGAAAATTTGCAATTCTTTTCCGCGTACTGGTACCGGTGGTGAAACCGGCAATTGTGACATCCTCTATTTTCGCATTTTACTGGATCTGGCAGGACTTTTTCCAGCCGCTGATTTTCATGAGCAGCCCGGAAAAATACACGATTTCCCTGGCACTCAATATGTACCTGGATCCGAATTCTTATAATAACTATGGCGGTCTGTTTGCGATGTCTGTGATATCGCTCGTGCCGGTTATTGCCTTTTTTATTATCTTCCAGAAGTATCTGGTGGACGGAATTGCGATGGATGGAATTAAGGGGTGATGACAATGAACAATAAGTTACATATCATATATACATGCTTTCCGCAGGGAAAGCATAAGGTACTGACAATGAGCTATGACGACGGGATGATTTATGACCGCCGTCTGGTGAGCATTTTTAATACCTACGGAATCAAAGGAACCTTTCATCTTAACTCCGGTATTGATGACAGGCGGACACCGCAGGAGGAATGGGCGGATCTTTATAAAGGACATGAGATTGCCTGCCATACGGTTCTACATCCGACGATAGCGAGAAGTCCGATCGATCAGGTTGCACTACAGGTGCTGGAGGATCGCAGACGACTTGAGAAAATTGTCAGATACCCGATTCGCGGAATGTCCTATCCCAATGGCTCCTGGACACCGCAAATTGCGCAGCTTTTGCCCATGCTTGGAATTGAATACTGCCGGGTGGTCGGAAATACGGATGATTTTTCAATGCCTCAGGATTATCTGACGTGGAAGGCAACCTGTCATCATAATCATAATCTCCTTGAGAACGGAAGGAGGTTTCTTGATCTGCACAAGACACAGTACCTTTATATGATGTATGTATGGGGGCACAGTTATGAATTTTCAGACCAGAATAACTGGGAGTTAATGGAACAATTTTGTGAGATGATGAGCGGAAAAGAAGATATCTGGTATGCGACAAATATTGAGATTGTTGACTATATGAAGGCAGCGGCGAATTTGAAATATACGGTGGACGGTGAACAGGTATTTAATCCGAATGCCGGCAGCGTATGGATCAGTTTTGATGGAAAGATTGTGGAAATTCCAGGAGGGGCTCTGCTCAACCTGAAGGGGAGACATTGACATGGCAGTTTTAAACCGCAGCAGCAGGATTGAAACAGAATACCGCAGCAAAGCAGTTGCGTGGGCAATAAAAAATTTAAAGAGGGACATTCAGAAGTGCTGTCTGGAAACAGAGAAGGAAGGATGTGTGATCTCTCTGAAAAGAGCGGCTATGGAACCGGAGAAATTCAGAGTCTGTGTATCTGGAGGATGTCTAATGATTCTTGCGTCAGAGGATCGCGGCTTTATTTACGGATTATATCATATCAGTAAGGAGCTTCTTGGAATACAGGTATTCTGGTTCTGGAACGATCAGAAAATTGTTCCGCAAAAAGAATATGTGATACCAAAGGACTACAGCTATGATTCGCAGAGATTCGCAGTGCGGTATCGCGGCTGGTTTGTGAATGATGAGGTGCTGCTTCATACATGGAGCATTCATCAAAGAACACAGGAACCGTGGGAAATGGTGTTTGAAACGCTCCTCCGCTGTGGAGGCAATATGGTGATTCCCGGAACAGATAAAAATTCGCGAAAATATGCCGGGCTTGCCTCTGATATGGGGCTGATCATCACACATCATCATGCGGAGCCGTTGGGTGCGGAGATGTTTGCGCGCGCCTGGCCGGATCTTACGCCCTCTTATTCAGAGCATCCGGAAAAATTTGAGCAGCTCTGGAAGAAAGCTGTCGAGCGCCAGAAGGATTGCGAGGTAATCTGGAATCTGGGCTTCCGGGGACAGGGAGATACGCCGTTCTGGGAAAATGATCCGCGCTATCAGACGGAGGAATCCAGGGGCGCGTTGATGGGAAAGCTGATCCGGCAGCAGTATGATTTGGTGAAGCAGTATTGTCCGCAAGCGGTTTGCAGTACAAATCTTTATGGGGAAACAATGGAATTGTATCAGAAGGGGTATCTGGCTCTTCCGGAGGAAATCATAAAAATATGGGCGGATAACGGCTACGGAAAGATGATAACAAGGCGTCAGGAGAACCACAATCCACGGATTCCGTCACTTCCGCCTTCTGGAAGCAGAGGGCGGCACGGCATTTATTATCATGTGTCCTTTTACGATCTGCAGGCGGCAAATCACATGACAATGCTTCCAAATTCTCCTGAATTTGTAAAAAGCGAGCTTTCTGAGGTCCTGGAGCACGGGGCGAAGGAATACTGGATCATTAACTGTTCAAATGTGAAGCCGCATGTATATTACCTGGACTTTATTGCAAAATTCTGGCGGGACGGAACGGTGGACATTCCCGTGCATATGGAACAATATGTGAAAACTTATTATGGCAATAAACATACGGAGAAGATTGTGGACAGTATGAAAGCATACTGGAAGTGTGCTCTTCCGTATGGAACGCATGAGGATGAACACGCCGGAGAGCAGTTCAGCAATCATGTGGCGAGGATGCTGATCTCACAATATATGAGAAATACTGCAGAAAGATGCGAGAATCTGACCTGGGCAGCGGACCTGGGTACATTGGATGGACAGATTAAATGGTATCAAAAGCTTTGCGAAAAGGCGGCGTCACATTATGAGCGCTATCTGCTGCAATGCCGGAAGGTGAGTATGGAGCTGGAGGGCGAGCCAAAACGATTATATGAGGATACCATTCTGCTGCAGGCGAAGATTCACTTTTTCTGCTATGAAGGAGCTGCGAAGGTCAGCGGAAGCCTTCTCTGCGGTCTTGAGGGTGATTACCAGAGGGCGTTTTATCTGGCTGGAAAGGCAAGAAAGGCGTATATGCAGGCGAATGCGTCGATGCGTGCGCGCGAACATGGAAAGTGGCATAATTTTTATAAAAATGAATGTCTGACGGATATGAAGCAGACAGCCTGGGTGCTGGAGGGACTGATGAGCTATCTGCGCAATCTGGGTGACGGACCGCATTATTACCAGTGGCAGAGGGATTTTCTGTATGCAGAAGAGGATCGCCGGGTGATGCTGGTGATGAACATGGAAAATCACATAAAAAATGACGATCTGTTTGCGCTGATGGATGAGAAGTGGGGATGAGAAAATGGATTTTAGCGGATTGACAGAGCTTCTGGACTCCCTGGAGGAGCGTTATGGGATTCCCTCGTTGGATTGTGTAATATTAAAGAACCACAGTGAAGTTTACCGCCACAGAAAGGGTTATGCGGACTATGCGAAAACCGTTCCCGTGGAGAAGGGGCATTTGTACAGGCTTTATTCTGCTACAAAACTGACCACGATGGCCGCGGTGCTGCAGCTTGTGGAGCAGGGAAAAATCAAATTGTATGAGCCGGTGGCGCAATATCTCCCGGAGTTTCAGTATATGAAGGTGGCAGAGGATTATCAGTGGAATGTGCCTGTGCCGAAGCTTCCTACAGCCGCTTCGCCATGTCATTTTGCGCATCATCCGATACAGATTATCCATCTGATGACGATGACGGCTGGAATGCATTATGATACATCGGCTCAGGAGCTTTTGAGAATCAGAGAGCAGCGGTATGAAACGGCGACGACCAGAGAGGTCGTGAGCGAGATGGCTAAGCTTTTGCTTGTGGCGGAGCCGGGAACGAGATGGATGTATGGATTTGAACACGATGTGCTGGCGGCGGTTGTCGAGGCAGTATCCGGGATGTCCTATGGTTCCTATCTGAAAAAGTATGTTTTTGAACCGGCGGGAGCGGATGACACCTATTTTCATCTGGATGAGAAACTGAAAAAAAGAGTGATGGATCTTTATACAATCGATCCGGACACGGAAAAAATTATTCGTTGCCCGGAAAACCTGAGGGAGTTGTTCAAAATATCGGCAAAGTATGAGAGCGGCGGAGCTGGACTGATTAGTACTGTGGATTCTTACAGTCGGATTATGGATTCGCTCTGCAACGGAGGCATAGCTGCAAACGGAAACCGGATTCTCTCAGAGCGTTCGGCAGATTTGCTGGCAACCAATTATGTAACTGGGCAGATGTTGGCGGATTTCCACAGAACCGGAAAGACAAAATACGGGTATGGTCCTGGTGTACAGGTGCGGATGGAGGACGACGGCACCGGCAGGGAATTCGGCTGGGACGGCGCAGCAGGAGCTTACGTTTTGTTGAATCCGACACATCATGTTTGTGTGATGTATGCGCAGCATGTGATGCGCTTTCCGAGAGTCTATCATGAAATCCACCCGCAAATTCGAAGGATGGCGTATGAAGGGCTGGGGCTGTTATAATTGTGTGACAGGTTACACAACTACAAAATGCTGTTGTATTTCTTCCGGGAAGCAACTAAAAAGAAGGCACTCCTCGGTTTTTAAGCTTGGCGCTCCCTACTGGAACAGCCATGCACAGGCCTCCCTGACCGGAATTCTGTTTTAAGCAGTCATGAGGCATTGTATGCCTTATGGCTGCTTTTGCACGATAAGCCCGACAGCGGCTGCCATGCTGGCACGAGCAGACATTTGTCGGGCAACGGACAGGGAGCAGCGCTCGCTGTGAGCTGCCCGCAATATCGCGGCGGATAGGGGAAGCTATCTTGCTCTGCCTGCTCATTATTGTTCAGTAGAATAAAGGCGTATATTTTTCACTGCAAAAGAGTGGAAAGAACCTCTTTTTGATAGGAAAGGCAGCTTCCTGCGAAATTTCCATAATAATAGTAATTTGTAAGAATCTGTCCCCTGCATGGGGAAGAATCCAGGGCTTTATTTTCGGAAAACATGAGCCTGGGCTTTGCGTCCTTTGGAAGCGTCACATAGTAATTGGAGGCAGGCTCCCGGACAGAAGGCCATGCTCCGCTGCTTAGAATAAGCTGGTCGCAGGGAAGAGTCTTGAGCGTATCGCCGGCTACAAGGGTATCAACTCTATAGTTCTTAAAGTTTTCAAAGCCATAGTCAAGAAGCGCTGCTGTGTCGCTGTAGGCACCGTTAATCCCATTAAGGACAACTACGATCAGAGCCATAGAATTCTTGCGTGCAACTGTGACCAGGGTATTGCCGGCCTGGTCTGTGAAGCCGGTTTTTCCTCCCAAAACACCGGGGTATTCGTATTCCTCTGTTTTCATCATTTTGTGGTTGTTGAGGTAGCTGCGGGTTTCCTGAAACAGCTCTGTGGGAGGAATCTCACAGGTAACAGTGCTTGCAAATCTGCGAAAACGGGTATTTCTCCATGCTGTCTTCGCGATAAGAGCCATGTCCCGCGCTGTGGTGTAATGATTTTCACTGTGCAGACCGTGAGGATTGTTAAAATGAGTTCCAGTACATCCAATTTCACGGGCCCTCTGATTCATCAGTTCCACAAATTTCTTCATGGAGCCAGAAGTATGCTCTGCAACTGCATAGGCGGCGTCGTTTGCCGACTGCAGCATAATACACAGAAGCATCTGTTCCATGGTCAGGGATTCACCTACCTCCAGCCATGCTCTAGAGCTGTCCTCGCTGATATTGTATACTGCATTTTCAGAGACAGTCACTATTTCATCCAGAGAATTATTTTCACATGCAAGAAGGGCTGTCATAATTTTCGTGATGCTTGCAGGATACATTTGGGCGTCAGCTGATTTGGAATAGAGAACAGCTCCTGTATAATAATCCATGACAATGGCGGCTTGTGCCTCTATAGAAGGACCTTCCGGCCAGTTTTGCCACTCATTGCTCTCAATGGGAGAATCATAGTAGGCAGAGTGTATGATTTCTTCTTCAGGAGTCTCCGCCTGCACAGTACTGTCAGAAGAAGCTGACTCATCGATAACTTCGGCAGCAGGAGCAGTTTCATCCTTTATATCCTCAGAAGCCTGAACAGGAGAGGTATTTCCAAGGAGCAGCGTCAGAGACAGAAGAACAGAGACAGCTTTGTATTTCCAGGGAAAGGAGACTTGCTTGCTTCTGTTAAAGTGGGATTCTTTCAAAAAAACAAGTTTATGATTCATAGGCAGTATCTTCCTTTTTTATTTTACAAAAATTTGAGTATACAGATTATGTTTGATTATAGCATTTTTATTATGCAATGCAAATAAAAAAATGAGAGTCCGTACAGCAAACTGTCAATGTTTGAAACAAAGCAGAAAAGGAGCAGACTTACAGCAGCTACTACTTACACGAGGTGCTTTCAGACATTCGGCATGGAAATCAAAAGGCTGCTGCGTGAAATAATACAGAATATATTATTTCTGTGTCTCAGAGAGATGCTTGCTGTATATCTGTTCAGCGAGAATTGCAGTGAAACAGAGAAGTGAGCTGCTGTGAATGCTCACTATTGGAGCCGGCAGGGCTGTTTGGCGAGCCTTGCTGTTCTTTGCGTTCACTGGAAGATTATGATATATTCGTATATTCCATATACACAGGAATATTCGGAAAGCGCTGATGCAGGGGTGTGAGATATCCCTCTGTATATAGAGTCTGTATGATAGGAAGCGTAACCAAAGTGTCGGCAGTGATGGGAGGATTTCCTGAAAAATGTCGATTCAGGCAGTCAAGAGCCAGAGACAGACGAAAGGTGACTTCTCCAAGTGGCTTTCCCAGAGCAGAAAGCCCGCAGAGAATCAGGATTTTGTCTGTGTTATGTGGAATCACAGGCTCATGGACTGCAGGATATTTAAGAGGCAGTCCTCTGGAGCCGTCGCCTTCAACTAGAATGACATCTGCATGAGAACAGACCTGCTCATAGAGAGCAGCAGAAAGCCCTGTGAATTTCTGCAGGGGATATTTTGGAGAGGGCAGTCCTGCGATGCAGATACGGTCTCTGCCAAGTTGGAAGAGGATTTGAGAGAGACTCCCTGTGAAGCAGCAGTACCTGTCTTTATAAAAAGGCAGAACTCTCCCGGCAGCTGCAAAGGCGGCAGGCATGTGCATGTGCGCGGTTGTGGTTATGAGGACTGTTTTTCCCTGCCTGTGAAGCCTGGCAGCCAGCGTGAATATGGAAGTGGTTTTTCCCCCGCTTCCGACAAAGGTAATGACCATAGAGTTTCTTCCTTTTATAACAATGAGGCCTGCAAAAACACAATGTGCGGAGCAAGCCGGTATCAGAGGAGCCAAAATACCTTTTGCTCCCAACATCATAACAATAACGGATTTTAAAGAATAATTCAAGTAAAAACAAATTTTGATAAAAGAAAAAACAGATTACTTTTCACAGGATGAGAAAACAGGAGAGGAACGGATAAATGACTTGATAAAATGCTTTTGAGGCGATGTCAACAAATTTCAACAGGGATTGTTCAGATTAAGCTGTGTAACCATTTTACAAAATAGAAAACAGCCAAATATTGTTTTACTCTTTTCAGACAGCGCATTTTGTTATATGATATAAAAAGAAAAAATACATTTCCAGCAGCGTATGTGACTTATTGAAAGGAAAGAGCGCCGGGCGCCAGTGGCGCTCGTTTAGCGCTGAACGGAGCGAAGAATGTCCGCACACTTTCACCTGATAAGTCAACCACAGACAGAGAACCTGGAATCTGTCATGCGGAGGAACAAAGCTCTGACAGAATAGAGATAAGCTAAGTAAGAAGAGAAGTAAGGAAATTTGGATATGAACTATGTAGTGTTTGATCTGGAATGGAATCAGTGTCCGAATGGCAAGGGGAGAGAGATTGCAGGGCTTCCGTTTGAGATTATAGAGATAGGGGCTGTAAAATTAAATGAGGATAAGGTGATTGTGGACAGCTTTCATGAGCTGGTTAAGCCGACTGTGTATAAGTGGATTCATGCCCGTACCAGAGAGGTGATTCATCTGGATTACCAAAATCTCTTGTCAGGGGATATTTTTCCAGAGGCTGTGCAGCGCTTTTTGGAGTGGTGCGGGGAGGATTTTATATTTTGTACCTGGGGAAATCAGGACTTATATGAGCTTCAGAGAAATCTGAAGTTCTATAACATGCTTGAGAAGCTGCCGGGACCTATCATTTATTATGATATTCAAAAGATGTTCAGCCTGTGCTTTGAGGATGGAAAAAGCAGGCATTCTCTTGAGTATGCAATTGATTTTCTGGGAGTTTCCAAGGACTTGAGCTTTCACAGGGCATTGACCGACGCCTATTATACAGGTGTGATTTTGCAGAAAATCAATAAAGAGGAGGTCTTTTGCTATACCTCTGTGGACGTGTATCAAAATCCAAAGAAAAGAAAGGAAGAGTGCCATTTATCGTACCCTACCTATGATAAGTATGTTTCAAAGGAGTTTGTAAGCAAGGAAAAAGCCATGAAGGACAGGGAGGTTACAAGCACCAGATGCCCGGTATGCCATCAGCCGGCAAAGAGAAAAATCCGATGGTTTTCTGTGAATTCCAGGCATTATTATAGTGTCTCTATTTGTCCTGAGCATGGAATGGTGAAGGGCAAAATCCGCATGAAACGAACAGAGGATGAGAAATTTTATGTGGTAAAAACTCTCAAGCTGATTGGAGAAGAGGATTTGAAGCTTATTCAGGAGAAGCAGGAGACTCTTCGCGTAAAAAGGCTGCAAAGACGAAGGCAGACAGGCCATAAACATGCATGATTATTTCTATAAAAATGGAGTCACTTTCACAGCAACACGCTTCGCAAGAGGTGAAAAGATGGGTTCACCTGAAGGTGAACAACCACCATAAATAAAAATCAGCTGTTTGGCTTATTTTCGCAGCAAAGAAAAAAAGGCTTGACATATGGAAAACGATACCCTTATAATGGTACGGTATATAAAGACAAAGACATTGATAGAGACAGTACTCTGCAGACAAAAGCAGCAGCGAGCCGGGGATGGTGGAAGCCCGGTGCGAGTAGGAGCAGAGGAATATCACTCAGGAGTTGCTGCTCTGAAGACATGGCTTTTTATGCTTTACAGGTTCTGCAGTCATGCACATAGGAGAAGACGGTTTTCCCCCGTTACAGGGAACAGGTATCGGCAGGTATGCCCGTACTTTGTAACAGGTGGTATAGCGAATGCAGTGCTTTCGTCCTTTTACAGAGGACGAGTACTGCTTTTTTTTATAAAAAAATTAGGAGGGATTAACGTGTACCAGAAGGTAGATACGAACTTGAATTTCGTAGAACGCGAGAAAAAAGTAGAACAATTCTGGAAAGACAACCATATTTTTGAGAAAAGTATGGATAACCGAAAGAAGGGCCCTGAATATACTTTTTATGACGGACCGCCAACTGCAAATGGAAAGCCGCATATTGGCCATGTACTGACCCGTGTAATTAAGGATATGATTCCGAGATACCGCACCATGAAGGGCTACATGGTTCCACGTAAGGCTGGATGGGATACTCATGGACTTCCCGTAGAGCTGGAGGTGGAGAAGATGCTTGGTCTGGACGGAAAAGAGCAGATTGAGCAGTATGGTTTGGAGCCATTTATTAATCACTGCAAAGAAAGTGTCTGGAAATACAAGGGGATGTGGGAGGACTTCTCCAGTACTGTCGGCTTTTGGGCAGACATGGAGCATCCCTATGTAACCTATCATGACGATTTTATTGAATCCGAATGGTGGGCATTAAAACAGATTTGGGATAAAAAGCTTCTGTACAAGGGCTATAAGGTTGTTCCTTACTGCCCGCGCTGCGGAACTCCGCTCTCCAGCCACGAGGTTGCTCAGGGTTATAAGGATGTAAAGGAGCGCTCCGCTGTGGTACGCTTCAAATTAAAGGATGAGGACGCCTATGTTCTTGCATGGACAACCACACCGTGGACGCTGCCGTCAAATGTCGCCCTGTGTGTTAACCCTTCAGAGACCTATGCAAAGGTAAAGGCAGCAGACGGCTATACCTACTATATGGCTGAGGCGCTCCTGGATACGGTTCTTGGAAAGCTGGGGACAGAGGATACTCCTGCCTACGAGGTTCTTCATACCTATACAGGAAAGGAGCTTGAATACAGAGAGTATGAGCCTTTGTATGATTTTGTGAAGCCAATTTGCCAGAGACAGCACAAAAAGGCACACATTATTCTGTGTGATGATTATGTAACTCTCACAGACGGTACCGGCGTAGTTCATCAGGCGCCTGCCTTTGGTGAGGATGATGCCAGAGTTGGCCGCAAATATGATGTGGCATTTGTACAACTTGTCAATGAAAAGGGTGAGATGACAGAGGAAACTCCATGGGCCGGCATGTTTGTAAAGAAGGCGGACATGCCGATTCTCAAGGATTTGGAGGAAAGAGGACTTCTGTTTGACGCGCCGAAGTTTGAACACAGCTATCCGCACTGCTGGAGATGCGATACGCCTCTGATTTATTATGCAAGAGAATCCTGGTTTATCAAGATGACGGCTGTGAAGGAGGACTTAATCCGCAACAATAATACAATTAACTGGATTCCTGAAAGCATTGGAAAGGGACGCTTTGGAGACTGGCTGGAAAATGTGCAGGATTGGGGAATCAGCAGAAACCGTTACTGGGGAACTCCTCTGAATATATGGGAGTGTAAGGAATGCGGACATATGCATTCTATTGGCAGCAAGGAAGAACTGAGAGCTATGTCCGATAATTGTCCAAAAGATATCGAGCTTCACAGACCTTATATTGACGCTGTCACAATCAGGTGCCCGCACTGTGGAAAAGAGATGCATCGTGTGCCAGAGGTTATTGACTGCTGGTTTGATTCAGGAGCAATGCCGTTTGCACAGCATCATTACCCATTTGAAAACAAGGAGATATTTGAAAAGCAGTTCCCAGCAGACTTTATTTCAGAGGCTGTTGACCAGACAAGAGGCTGGTTTTACTCTCTGCTTGCTATCTCTACATTGATTTTTAACAAGGCTCCCTACAAAAACGTGATTGTTCTGGGGCATGTTCAGGATGAAAACGGACAGAAAATGAGTAAGTCAAAGGGAAATGCAGTAGACCCCTTCAAGGCTCTGGAGACCTATGGCGCAGATGCGATTCGCTGGTATTTCTATATTAATTCTGCTCCATGGCTTCCAAACCGCTTCCACGGCAAGGCTGTTGTGGAGGGACAACGCAAATTTATGGGCACTTTGTGGAATACTTACGCATTTTTTGTACTTTATGCCAATATTGACAATTTTGACCCAACCAAATATACTTTAGAGTATGAGAAGCTGCCTGTTATGGATAAGTGGCTGCTGTCCAAGCTGAATATTGTGGTTCAGACTGTGGACGAGAACCTGGATGCTTATAAGATTCCTGAGACCGCGAGAGCGCTTCAGGATTTTGTGGATGAGATGAGTAACTGGTATGTCAGAAGAAGCCGTGAGCGCTTCTGGGCAAAGGGTATGGAGCAGGATAAGGTGAACGCTTATATGACTCTGTACACAGCGCTGGTGACAATCTGCAAGGCTGCAGCGCCGATGATTCCGTTCATGACAGAGGATATTTATCAGAACCTGGTAAGGAGCGTGGATGCTGATGCTCCGGAAAGCATTCATCTCTGCGATTTTCCTGAGGTGAAGACCGAATGGATTGATAAGGAATTGGAAAAAAATATGGAAGAGCTGCTGGAGATTGTTGTGTTAGGACGTGCAGCACGCAACACGGCTAATATTAAGAACCGCCAGCCGATTGGAACCATGTTTGTGAAGGCTCCTTTTACCATGGATAGCTTCTTTACCAATATTATTGCAGATGAATTGAATATTAAAAACGTAGCATTTGCAGAGGATGTGAACAACTTTATTTCCTATAGCTTCAAACCGCAGCTGCGTACTGTCGGACCAAAATACGGCAGAATGCTGAATGGAATCCGCAAAGCACTTGCAGAGCTGGACGGAAGCAAGGCTATGGAGGAATTGAAGACAACTGGTGTGCTGAAGCTTGATATCAACGGCAGCATTGCAGAACTTGCAGAGGAAGATCTTCTCATTGAAACTGCCCAGATGGAGGGTTATGTGTCAGAGACAGAAGGAGAGATCTCTGTAGTGCTGGATACCAATCTTAGTCCTGAGCTTATTGAAGAAGGCTTTGTAAGAGAAATCATCAGTAAGATTCAGACTATGAGAAAAGAAGCCGGTTTCGAGGTCATGGATAAAATTTGTGTATATGCAAAGGATAATCAGAAAATTTTGGATATCATGAAAGCCCATGAAGAAGAAATCAAATCAGAAGTACTAGCCAGAGAGCTGGTAATCGGAGACACAGACGGATATGTAAAGGAGTGGAACATCAACAAAGAGAAGGTTACTCTTGGAGTATCCAAACAAGCATGATTTGCCGCATGTGAGAATGCGCTTTTCATGAATGCAGTCCGGGACTTTTTCAATAAACGGACATGATTCGCCTGACGGCAAATCACCACTATGAATAAAAGACAGCTGCTGTGCGTTTTGCATCCACGTTTTGGGGCGGTGCTAAACGAGCGCTAACAGTGCTGGGCAACCTGCGGCAGCTGCTGTTATTCGCAAAAATAGGAGGTCAGATATGATTGATAAACAGTTTAAAAAAGAAGCGTTTAAAGAGAGTGTAAAGGACAATATCAAATTCCTCTACCGCAGAAAGCTTGAAGAAGCAACACAGGAGCAGATTTTTCAGGCTGTAAGCTACACGGTAAAGGATGTTATTATTGATAACTGGCTGGAGACTCAGAACGCTTATGAGGCACAGGATCCGAAGATCGTATACTATATGTCCATGGAGTTCCTTATGGGACGTGCCCTTGGCAACAATCTGATTAATCTGGGAGCTTATGGAGAGGTAAGCGAGGCTCTGAAGGAGCTGGGACTGGATTTGAACTGCATTGAGGATCAAGAACCCGATCCTGCCCTTGGCAACGGCGGTCTTGGAAGACTGGCTGCCTGTTTCCTGGATTCACTGGCTACTCTGGGCTACTGTGCGTATGGCTGCGGTATTCGTTACCGTTACGGTATGTTCAAGCAGAAGATTGAGAATGGTTTCCAGAAGGAGGTTCCAGATAACTGGCTGAAGAATGGCTATCCGTTTGAGCTGCGCCGTCCGGAGTATGCGAAAGAGGTTCATTTTGGCGGATATGTGGACGTTGTTTATGACCAGCAGACCGGCCAGAACAAATTTGTACACAAGGGCTATCAGGCAGTAAGAGCCGTTCCGTTTGATATGCCTATCGTGGGCTACAACAACAAGATTGTAAACACCTTAAGAATCTGGGATGCAGAGCCGATTACTGATTTCCAGCTTGATTCCTTTGACAAGGGTGATTACAAGAAGGCTGTTGAGCAGCAGAATCTGGCAAAGAACATTGTAGAGGTTCTTTATCCAAATGACAATCATTACGCAGGCAAGGAGCTGCGTCTGAAACAGCAGTATTTCTTTGTATCTGCTTCCCTTCAGGCAGCAGTGGCAAAATATAAGAAGAAACATGATGATATCACAAAGCTGCATGAGAAGGCTATCTTCCAGATGAACGATACCCATCCGACAGTAGCTGTGGCAGAGCTTATGAGAATCCTCATGGATGAGGAAGGCCTGGGCTGGGATCAGGCATGGGCTGTTACGACCAAGTGCTGCGCTTACACCAACCATACTATCATGAGCGAGGCTCTGGAAAAATGGCCGATCGAGCTGTTCTCCAGACTGCTTCCGAGAATTTATCAGATTATTGAGGAAATTAATAAGAGATTTATCTGGGAAATTCAGCGCAGATATCCGAACAACTATGAGAAGATCAAGAAGATGGCTATTATCTATGACGGTCAGGTTAAGATGGCTCATCTTGCAATCGTTGCAGGTTTCTCTGTAAACGGTGTGGCAGAGCTGCATACAGAAATCCTGAAGAATCAGCAGCTGAAGGATTTCTATGAGATGATGCCTGAGAAGTTCAACAACAAGACCAACGGTATTACGCAGAGACGTTTCCTGCTTCATGGAAATCCGCTTCTGGCTAACTGGGTAACGGATCACATTGGTGCTGACTGGATTACCGATCTGCCTCAGATTAAGAAAATTGCAATCTATGCAGACGATGCAAAGGCTCAGCAGGAATTCATGAACATTAAGTATCAGAATAAGGTTCGTCTGGCTAAGTATATTCTGGAGCATAATGGAGTGGAAGTAAATCCGCGCTCTATCTTTGACGTACAGGTTAAGAGACTCCATGAATACAAGCGCCAGCTTCTGAACATCCTGCATGTTATTTACCTGTATAACCAGATTAAGCAGCATCCGGAAATGGATTTCTATCCAAGAACCTTTATCTTCGGAGCAAAGGCTTCTGCCGGTTACCATCGCGCAAAGCTGATTATCAAATTAATCAACTCTGTTGCTGATGTTGTAAATAATGACGCTTCCATCAATGGAAAGCTGAAGGTTGTATTTATTGAGAACTATCGTGTTTCCAATGCAGAGATGATTTTTGCAGCAGCCGATGTTTCTGAGCAGATTTCCACAGCAAGTAAGGAAGCTTCTGGTACAGGCAACATGAAGTTCATGCTGAACGGCGCAGTGACTCTGGGAACCATGGACGGAGCCAACGTAGAGATGATAGAAGAGGTAGGGGCAGAGAATGCCTTTATCTTTGGTCTGTCCTCTCAGGAGGTTATTAACTATGAGAACTATGGCGGCTATGATCCAAATGTTATCTACAACACTGATTATGAAATCCGCAATGTCATGATGCAGCTGATTAATGGAACCTTCTCCTCTGACACAGAGCTGTTCCGAGATCTGTTTGATTCTCTGCTTACAAACAGGAATTGTGATCGCCCTGACCAGTACTTTACTCTGGCAGACTTCCGTTCCTATGCAGAGGCTCAGAGAAGGGTAGAGGCTGCATACCGCGATGAGGCAGGCTGGGCTAGAAAGGCTATCCTGAATACAGCATGTGCAGGCAAATTCACATCTGACAGAACGATTCAGCAGTATGTGGATGAGATCTGGCATCTGGATAAGGTTGTAATTCAGTAAATTAAAATGTAAATGATGTTATACCAGCAGGGCATTTTCACCTTTGAGATAAGGTGGGAATGTCCTGCTTTTTTTATTACTATATAGCATTTTACCGTGTATACTATATATAAATAATACAGAGAGGAGGATATTATATGAAGAGGAAACCATTTATAACAAAGTGTGCGGCGGTTCTGCTTGCAATGTGTATGCTGATTGGGGATACCTCCCTTATTTTCGCAGCAGAAGGTATGGCAGAGGAAGATATGTTTACACAGAGCGACGCTGCATATCAGGATTTCATGCTTCCTGTTGAAGAGGTGACTGAAGAGTCAGAAGGTTCTGGAATGGAAAATGAAATATTTCAGGAAACAGAAGGCTTTGAGGCAGAAAATGGGGAAGCAGAGGTTCCACTTGAAGAGATACCCGGAGAGCATGACAGTTTTGTGGATGAAACACCGGATATTTCTGGTGATGCCCAGGAGGATGATTCACAAGAGCCGGGTACACAGGAGGAAGAAGAGCTTTTGCTTGAGCAGGATATTTTCAGTGACGACCCTTATGAGGGCGGCGATGAGCCGGAAGAGGTGGAGGAAGATATCTTTGGACAAGCAATGACAGATTCCCCGGAGGCTCAGGGAAAGGTTGACCTGGCTAATCTCAGCTATACATTTACAACGCTGGATGGAGCTGCTGTAAATACCACAGCTGCTGAGAAGCCAAAGCTGTTAATCTTTTTCCAGACAGAATGCTGGAACTGTAAGGCAGTGCTGCAGATGCTTCGCAGCGCAGAAGAGGACTTGAGCGGCATGGAGCTTCTTGCAGTTGAGATTTCAGAAAAAACATCCGGGGAAATCAGGGAATTTGCAGGCAGCTATGGACCGTAGAACGCTGCATATTGTTCTGACGCAGAGGCAGTGTGGGCTTATGGAGAAGTACTGGGAGCAGGAGAGCATTACAACTCCCCTTGTTGTACTGATTAATCAGAAGGACAGGATTGTATATTATAGTTTGGGATATCGGGAAAATTTGCTGGCTGCCATACAAGAATGTCTGGCAGCAACAGATGCCCTGCACAGGAATATACTATTACTTATGAGCTGAATGGAGGAACAAACAGCGAAAATAATCCTTCTGTTTATCAGCAGTGAGACGATTGTTTTGAAGCCGGCGACAGGAAAGGGCTATGAATTTGTAGGCTGGTTCCGTGATAAGGCCCGTAAGAACAGGGTGACGGAAATCCCAAAGGGAAGTATAGGGGATATTACTTTGTATGCAAAGTGGAATCCAAAACGATATCGAATTGTATTTAGCGGAAACGGAGCCACCGGCGGAAAAGGAAGCACAAAGACAATGGTATGTCAATATGGGAAGAAATACACGCTTCCAATGACAGGCTTTGTAAGGCCTGAATATGCTGCTGTGACATGGAATACAAAGCCGGATGGAAGCGGAAAGAAGTACTTTATGCTGAGTCAGATATCAAATTTGTCTTCCCAAAATGGCGGGGCAGTCAGACTTTATGCAGAGCTGTATAGAACTGCTGCATACACTGGTTATGGAGCAGGAGAGGGGATTGTGATTGCTGCCCCTGAGGACTCTATACGAGATGCTATAGACAGCTTGGTTTATGAATACACAGACCTTGCCTTGTCTTCAGAGTTCTCTAAGGTTGGCGCAGCAGTGGTTTATGATGAGAACAGCAATACATTTTGCTGTGTCTTTGAATTTTCTAATTAATGCTCATGATTGAAGAAGTGCTTACCAGGATAGGCAGAAGTACCATGCAACATAAGGAAAAATATTTCTATGGGACACCTTTGACAAAAGGAAGCGGAGAGCCTCACACTCTCCGCTTTCTTCTATCCATTACCTTACAAAAAACAACCGCCACTAATGTACTCACTGCTGTCGCCATAATCCCCGGTCCTACGATTGCCGTCGGATTCACGCTCCCGTACTGACTTCGGTAGGCAATAATATTCACCGGAATAAGCTGCAGAGACGAAATATTTATTATCAGAAACGTACACATTTCATTGCTGGCCACGCCCCTGTCCGTAGTCCGCCGTTCCTCCTCTAACGCTGCCAACGCTTCCATTGCCTTCAGCCCCGCCGGTGTCGCCGCCCAACCCAGTCCCAGCATATTTGATATCATATTCAGAGATAAATATTCTTTTGCCCTGGATTCCTCTGGAAGCCTGGAAAAGAGGAATTTTAGAACAGGGCGGAATTTGCTTGCCAGAGTTTTGACAAGCCCTGAATTTTCTGCTATTTTCATCAAGCCAACCCAGAAGGCGGTTACGCCGGCCATAGTAATACAAAGGGAAATGGCTTCCCTGGAGCTGGCAATTGCCGCTTCGGTCACTTGCTGAACGTTTCCTGTAAGGATTCCATATGTAATCCCCAGCAGAAGCATACCACACCAAATATAATTCATTTTTCCTCCGGTTGATGCTCTCACCTTTATAAGGCGGCAAGCAATAACGAGTTAAAAGCCTTTTTTTATTCTATGTAGTTTCTTCTGGAAATAATTCCTCATTTTAGGTGAACGCAAAGCAATCGACTTTCTCATTCATCTGCCTGCTGCTGGGAGGACAGTAACATAATTGAGGATTTCCGCTTAGTTTCCTAAAAAAGATATGGTATGTTATATTAAATTATGGTAAAATCTAGGTTAAATCTAAGTTAAGTAGTTCTATCAGGCTTTTAACAGAAGATGATTGAGTAAAAACACGGTGGATAAGAGGGATATGAACATTTTTAATTTGATTTCTATTTTGGGCGGTCTGTCGATGTTTCTCTTTGGAATGCGTATGATGGGCGACGGACTGAAGGAAAGTTCGTCAGGAACATTAAAAAAGGCAATGGAAAAGCTTACCAGTACTCCTGCCAAGGCGTTCCTTACAGGTCTGGTGATGACTGCGGTTATTCAATCCTCGACAGCAACCATTGTCATTACCTCCGGGCTTGTGGGCGCGGGAATTATATCGATTAGTCAGTCACTGGGGATTATCATCGGCGCAAATGTCGGCACAACAGTTACCGGACAGATTATCAGACTTTTGGATTTGGATTCGTCAGGTACTTCTTTTTTGCAATTTTTAAAACCATCTACGCTGGCGCCTCTTGCAATGATTATTGGCATTGTTTTAATCATGGGAAAGAAATTCCGGGGGTCTGAAAAAGCCGGCCGAATTATTATTGGCTTTGGTATCTTGTTTTCCGGACTTCTGAATATGACGGATGGGGTAAGCAGCCTGACGGAAAATGGTATTATTGAACAATTGTTTTCAAGATTGGGAGAAAATCCTTTGATTGGCTATCTGATTGGAGCAGGAGTGGCTTTTGTCTTGCAGAGCTCTTCCGCGACCATTGGTATCCTGCAGGCATTTTCCACTTCAGGACAGCTGACCTTTGCCTCTATTTATGCAGTGCTGGTGGGAATTTATCTTGGGGACTGTGTAACAACTGCCATTGTCTGTAATATAGGCGCAAAGCCGGATGCCAAGAGGGTGGGTGTTGTCAATATACTGTTTAACCTGAGCAAGTCGGCGGTGGTTTTGGCGGCTGTGACGATAATACATAGAATGGGGCTGCTGGATGGTATGTGGAACAGCACGATTCATTCCGGCGGCATTGCCAATACAAATACGATTTTTAACCTGCTCTGTGCGATTTTACTCTTTCCGGCATTGAAGCTTTACGAGAGACTCAGCCTCAGAATTGTGAAGGATGAGCCTGCTGCAGCAGGCAGATATGACGAGCTTCTGGATGCGCTGAATCCGGTGTTTTTCAGCACGCCTGCTCTTGCCTTTGCCCGCTGTTATGATGTGCTTATGGTGATGTATGGAATGGCCCGCACTAATATTGACCGTGCTTTTAAGATGCTTGTCAAGTATGATGAGCATACGGCAGCTGAGATTTCAGAGGATGAAAATTATATTGATATGATGGCGGACAGGGTCAGCAATTATCTGACTCAGATTTCTGCCCACATTACCTCCCGCGAGCATGTAGAGATTATGAATCACTATTATTCAGCGATTACAGAATTTGAACGGCTGGGTGATCATGCGATGAATATCAAAGAGATTGCACAATCTCTGAATGAAAACCATATTGCTTTTTCTGCGACAGCTCAATCAGAACTCAAAGTGCTTCATGAACTGATTGACACAATCCTGGATTACACGCATGATGCTTTCGAAAAAAGAGACTTGCCTGCTGCCCGTCATATAGAACCTCTGGAGGAGGTAGTGGATGATATGGTAGATGTTCTGAATAACAATCATCTGGAGCGGCTTCGTGAAGGCGTTTGTGGGGTATATGCAGGAACAGAGTTTTTAAATCTCCTTTCTGAAATAGAACGCATTTCGGACAGCTGCTCTAACGTGGGCGTGGCGACCGTGGCAAGAGTACAGCCAGAACTCAGGCACCAGGTACATGAGTATGTTTCCATGCTGCATTCGGGTCATGACGAAGCTTTTAACCGTGAATATCAGGAAGCACACGACAAATATTTCGGACTTCTCAGAGAATAATGTAAAAGGTCATGCATTCGTGTAAGCATGACCTTTTGACTGACAAAGTATATGAAAGTGATCCGAATGAGATAGATTCTGAAAACACTATAGGGTAAACTGCATTTGGCCGCAACATCAAAAAGAACTCCATTTGCCGCTTAATTTACGCTATAACCGTCAAATACAAGAGAAGTGAAATTGCGCTGGCTATTTTGCTCTTTTTGAGTTAAAATAGAGATATCAAAAGAATAGGAGGAAAGGACAGAATGAGAGATCAACGTTTATTCATAAGAAAAAAAGTACTGACAGCAGGACTTCTCAGTATTCTTGCAGCGTTTAATCCCGGTCCGGTTTGGGCGGCAGGAGCGGCGGCTGTAGACGAGACAGGAGCAGAGGAGATTGCTCTTGCAGATGCAGATATTACGGCTGACCAGGCAGACCGCCTGCGCACAAAGGCAGAACGGGAAGACGGTGAAAATGTATATGAAGTGACGTTCCTTGTAGGAAATGTTGAATATGAGTATCTGATTCGGGAAGCAGACGGGAAGATTCTGGAATGGGAGATGGACGGCAGAGACGTGGGAGAGGCAGCGGCAGAGAAAAGCCTGAAAGTTGAGACAAAGGATAAGACGGCTGATACGCTGATTGGAGTGGAACGTGCAAAGGAGATTGTGCTCTCAGATGCAGGGCTGAACGCAGAAGATGTGAGCTTTTCAAAGATTAAATTTGAAGAGGATGACCGCGTGCTGGTATATGAGCTGGAATTTTATTATGAAAGGCAGGAATTTGAATATACGATTGATGCCTATACCGAAGAGATATATAAAATGGAACGTGATTAATATGCAGACTTGCTGTTTGATGATTTTCTGACAGACAGCTTACAGAAGGTCCCGTGCTGTGGTGCGGGACTTTTTATGTTGTGCGCCTGGCGGCCACGCGTCATGCAGAGAATGACAAAATTCTTCTGCAGGCCTGTGCAGTCTGCCGCGGGTTTTCTGCTGGAGGGAGCCGCAGGAGAAAAGAGATAAAGCTCTGTAATAGGAGAAGGGAGAAGAGAAAAGAATGGAAGAGAAAAGGAATATCCAGGAAGGGCGGAAACATGCAGGCGGAAATGAACCGAATCCTCTCTGGACGCACGATTTTACGATTATTACTCTTGGAACCGTGGTATCTCTCATAGGAAGCGCTGTTGCAGGATTTGCGCTGGGGCTTTTGGTGCTGGATTATACGGGTTCTACATTTATGTATGCGTTTTATATGGTTATGTATAATCTGCCAAAGATGCTGGCTCCGGGCCTGGCAGGGCCTTTTGTGGACAAATTTTCCAGAAGAAAGACGATTTATACTTTGGATTTTATCAGCGCCCTTTTGTATGGAGTTTTTGCATGGCTGATTTTCAGCGGATTTTTTAATTATGGTTTTCTGATTGCAGGATGTTTGATTTTAGGAACGATTGACAGCGTATATCAGGTGGCCTTTGAAAGTTTTTTCCCTATGCTGATTTCAGAAGGGAATTATACAAAGGCCTATTCTATTCAGAGTACGCTGGAGAGTCTGACCATGTTTATGATTCCAGTGTCAGCCTTTTTATACAACCTCATTGGAATAGCGCCATTATTTCTGATTAATATGGCAAGCTTTTTTATAGCGGCAGTGATGGAAACCAGGATTACGCCCATTGAAGAGTCCTATATAAAAAAAGAGCAGGAAATCTTTAATTTTGCACAGTATAAAAAAACCTTTCAGGAGGGTGTTGATTATTTAAGGAATGAGAAGGGATTGCTGGCTATTACAGTGTATTTTGTTGTTACAATGTTTTCAGCAGGCGCGTTTTCTACGATTATTCTTCCCTATTTTAAGCTGAATTTTGATAATGGAGAATATCTCTATATGCTCACTATGGGGTGGAGCACTGTGGGAAGGATGATTGGAGGGGCTATTCATTATAAAATCAAGTACCCTACAGATAAAAAATTTGCAATTGCCATGTTTGTTTATGCATGCATTTCTATTATTGATGGTACTGTCCTGTATATGCCTTTTGCAATCATGGCAGTGATGTGCTTTGCGGAGGGAATTCTAGGGGTTACTTCCTACAATATTCGTATTTCTGCTACGCAGAGCTATGTGCCGGATGGCAAAAAGGGACGTTTTAATGGGATTTTCCAGATGACAAATATGGCAGGACTTCTTCTGGGACAATTTCTTTCAGGAGTGTTGAGTGAGCTTGTATCAGAGAGGACGGTTGTAAGCGCCTTTATGGTGTTAAATTTGCTGGCTGCTATTGCTATTATTGGCAGAAATAAAAAATATGTGGAAAAAATATATAATCGGCAGGCTTAAGCTTCCCTATGAAAAATAGAGAAAAAGGAGGAATTTTTTATCTGTTTTGCTGCGCATAGAGTTTGTTTTGCAGGCATATCATTGAAAAAGGGCTTTGCAAAAGAGGGGGAGAAATCTATGCGTCTGTTTACATATTTATCCAATCTTATTATGCCTTTTTTTATATTTTATATCATCGGCTTTGGGCTTTTGTCCAGGAGAGATGTATATGGGGACTTCCTGGAGGGGGCAGAGGAGGGGCTGAAAATTGTGTGGAGAATGGTTCCCACTCTCGTGGGACTTCTGGTAGGGGTGGGAGTTTTGCGTGCATCTGGATTTCTTGAGTTTCTGGCAGGAGGACTTGGGAAAATTGCGCAGGGAATAGGCTTTCCAGCAGAGCTGATGCCTCTGACTATTATTCGTATGTTCTCTTCAAGTGCTGCAGTGGGTCTGCTGCTTGATATTTTTAAACAGCATGGAACAGATTCCTCTCTGGGAATTATGGCATCTCTTATACTCAGCTCCACGGAGAGCGTTTTCTACTGCCTTTCAGTGTATTTTGGGGCTGTGAAAATACGAAAAACCAGATATGCAGTGCCAGGCGCATTGCTTGCTACCTTGAGCGGAGCTATTGCGAGCATTTATCTGGCAAGACTTCTGCTATAGAAATCCCGAAACATGCACATGTCAACTACCCATCACCTAAAGGTAATGGGCTTGTAACTGCCCAGTCGTAA
>JAUNOP010000026.1 GCA_030537135.1 Eubacteriales bacterium
CTTTTCGTTTCACGGCGACTCCCCAGCCAATGAACACTTGACGCATAAATTCCTACTTCGCTATTATTTATTCAGCAGGATTATAGCATAATCAATGGAAATTTCAAGACATTTTTGTTATAATTATGAAAAAATTGTCCATTCTAAAAGAGAAGAAGGTCAAGAGACCTTCCAACAGGCACAAGACGAGAAACTCGGAGGATGGACTTATGACAAATGACAAGAAAACAGAGAAGCAAAATCCATATCGCGTTTTTTACGATGATTATATGGACACGAATGCCTGCACAGAATGTACGGGCTTAATGCCGGAGCTTGACGGGGATGAAGAAAAGTGGGAAAATTATCTGGAGATTTTTGATTTCAGGCCAAGAATACCTGATTCAGAAGGGAATACAACAGACCGCTGAGATACCCACAAGGGCATGAAACCGGGGAGGAAGAGATGAAAAAGAAAATATTGTTTTTTATGGGAATCGGGGCGGTTCTTCTGACCGCCGGCTGCTTCCCAAAGGAGCTGGAGGATCAGATTAAAAAGCTGGAAGCAGAGGCAATTCAGGCGAGAATTACGGAGGCTCCAAAGGAGCAGGAGAGAATGTATATTGACGAGGTGAAAGGGACGCTTCAGGACTTCAATGGAAGTCAGGTGGTTCTCTCTACACAGGAAGGCACCTATTATTTTGATGTGAGATACGCAGTTGTAGAATGCACGGAGGGACTTCTCTCAGGAAGCCCTGTGAGTGTCATTTATGAGGGACAGCTTGCGGGGAGAGATACAAGCTATGTAAGAGTCTTGAAGGTTGCAGATGCAGTGCATAAAAAGGAGCCTGCTGCCACACATATTGCAGAGGGTAAGGTGGAAGCCTTTACCTGTTATTCTGTTACCCTGAAGGAGGAGGATAAGAAATCCGTTACATATCCCATTACAGGAGCTATGCAGTACTTTCAAAATGGACTGAAGAAGGGAATGAAGGTGTTTATCACCTATCTGGGAGAGCCTGTACGCGGAGAGGGCGTGCTGGCAAAAACCATGGATGCTGCCCATGTGAAGGTGCAATGTATATCAGATGCGCAGGCCGAACCCCCTGGAAGAAAAGAATACGAAGCCTCCTCCTCTCTTCTGAATCAACCCCAGGAAAAAGACCGGATAAGCGGCACAGTATCAGGACTGAGCAATGGAACGCTGATGGCTATTTTGGATGGAAGTACAGAGGCTGTGAAGCTGAATCTGGACAGCGCAAAGGTTTATTTTCAGGGAGGAATCGTAATCGGGACTCATTTTACGGCAAAATATGAGGGGGAAATTGGAAAAGCAGAGAAGGGAGTCACAGTCACAGAAATCTGCGGCGATGACCCGACGTCTCTGAATGAAAATGAAATTCAAACCAGTGTGATTGGAAGCATTATCGGAATGACTGCTAACACAGTGACCATTGAACCAGAAAAAGGAATCTCGGTTATCTGCGATATCACAAATGCAGCTCGGACACTTTCCAGGGAGCTTGCTGTGGGGATGCAGGTAAAGATTATTTTTTCTCCTGAAAAATCAAGAGATTCTAATATTTATCCGGCGCTTCAGATCTTGGATGACGTATAAAAGGAAAAAAGCAAATGTTTTCTATTGCCTGCGGAATCGTTTCCTGATTTCGCTCTCTCCTCTGGAAAGCCATCTGTCGATTTTGGGAGAATTTCCAAGAATGCGTTTAAAAAGCGTATATTCGTCCAGAATTCCCTGACCATGGAACACACAGTAGGCTCCGGCGTCGCTTCCAAGAGCAACGAGGGCTCCCCTTTTATAGGCCTCCTGTATTCTCTGGGAGGCCTTATCTTCCAGCATTTGTATCGCAGCATCTTCAAAGCGTCCGCTTCCGAGAAGATTATGTATAGTGGATATGGTCGGAACCCATACAGTTTTGCTTTCTGCCAGAAGCTCCACAGTGTCCTCATCCATGTGATTTCCATGCTCAATACTGTCTGCTTTGCAGGAAATGACGTCGCGTATGGCGGCATTTCCGTTTGTGTGACACATGACGGCAAAGCCCTCCTCATGGGCAATATGTATCATTTCCTTTACTTCCTCATGGCTTAGAGCTTCCCCGGTTATTCGCCCATTATCAGCAAAATCCAGAATTCCAGTGGTCATGATTTTGATAAAATCAGCCCCTTTAGAGGCGGCTTCATTTACCAGATTATGATACTCTTTTATTGTAGAAAAACCGTGTCCTACAATGCCTCCATAGTGTCCGTTTTTGTGTATGGCAAAGCCTGGAGTTCGATAATCAATGCCATATTCCGGGGCGATTTCACGAGCTTTCAAAGACACCCCAAAAGCGTCTCCGCCGTCTCTTATGAAGGTGATATTTCGTCTGGAATATGCCTCCAGATGCTCTCGGATAACAGGGAGCTGAATCTCTTTTTTATGAAGCTCAACAGCACGGCGATAATTTTTTCCGTCCATAATAATGTGAGCGTGACATTCTCCAAACATAGCTGCGCCTTTCATTCATGATGGTGATTCGGCCAGAGCGAATCAGGTTCGTTAATGTCTGCGTAAGCAGGCATGGTTGTTTGCAGAGAAAAGAGTGCAAGCAAGTCCCCATTCGCTGCTTATTGCTTTTCGCAACGGAAGCAGGGGACTTACTTGATCTGGTTAAAAAGCTTTTCCGCGAGATAGCGGTGTCCTTCTGTGGTCAGATGGATGCCGTCAGGTGTAATGGAGGAATATCCATTTTTTGCGGCCAGTTGATTCAGGTCTGCCTGAAGGTGAAGGTAGGCAGTCTGATACTCGCGCCCTATATTTTCAATGATCTGCGACATATGCTCCACATATGGAATCCATGCAGCATACTGCTGCGGCCAGGGAAAAATAAAGGGCTCCATCAGGTAAATGGGAGCAGTGCTTTGGGAGCGGATGTTATCCAAAAGCTGGCAGTAGGTGCTTTGGAATTTCTGAAAAGCTGCCTCCTGCTGCAATGGAGTACGGCCAGTATTCAGCATAAGTCCAATATCGTTGATACCGATAAGGATGGTAATGATATCGGGATTTTTTCTGCAGCAGTCATGCTGCACATTTTCCAGGAGTCTTGAGACAGTGAAACCATCGACTCCCCGGTTAATAATCTGCCAGGTCTCTCCCGCAGCAGTCAACTTTTCTGCGAGCAGCCTGACATAGCCATGCCCCAGTCCGTCAGAAGAAAAAATCCGATCTGCATCAGTAATGCTGTCACCAAGACAAACTAAGGTTTTCATAAAATTGCCTCCTGTGGTTAGTTCTTTGTAACGATGATTTGGTCAAAGGACGAATCATACTCGTTTACTATGTATTAGTGTAACGTTTTACACAAAAAAAATCAAATGAAAAAGAAATGAAAAATTTAAAAAAGTTTGAAAAAGGACTGGACAAATTAAAATTTACCGTTTATAATTAGCTTCACCAGATCACAAAACATGAATTTTATCATTTATGGGTCTGTGCTGCTTGTGGCAGGACACAGATTTCTTTTACAAAATCATTGTCTGTTCAGACAGAACACTTCAAATTACAAAGGATAATTTAACATATCAAGTAGCGAAGCGGATTGTGAATTTGCGCTTGACCAGCTGCGATTTGCAGCGAATATCATCTCGCAGAGCCGGAGAGGAAAGAGAGGTGAAGATTTGACCCCGGAAGGTCTTCTTGTTTTCTGCATAGCCTCCGGAGGAGCCTGCATGGATCTTGTCTATGGCAGGGTGGCGAATGAATGGATTATTCTGGCGTGGGTGATAGGAATTTCCCGGCAGGTACAGAGCCTTGGGATTTGGGGAGTTCCTGCGTTTGCGGCAGGAGCCGTTGTTCCTATAGCAGTTCTGTACGGACTGTTTCTCTTTCGGATGCTGGGAGCTGGAGATATCAAGCTCCTTTCTGCTCTTGGAGGGTTTATGGGAGCCGGGAGCGTATGGAAATGCATCATCTGCTCTATCATTCTAGGAGCAATGATTTCTTTGGCAATTCTGCTTTCCTGCAAGAATCTGCAGGAGCGTATCCATTATTTTATACAATATATGTGTGATTATATGAGAACAGGGAGAAGGACTCCCTATATTCTTAAGGGAAACCGGATGGAAAATTATCCGTTTACAGTACCTGTCCTGTTTGCTGTCATGCTTTACACAGGAGGTTTCTATTGAAAAAAAACATCTTTGCCGTATGTGATCTGGAAGTGGATTATGCCCATAATTTTATGGACTATTTGAACTGCAAGAGGAGTATTCCTTTTGAAATCCAGGCTTTTACAAGCGTGGAGCATTTGATAAAATTTGCGGAAAAACAGCGAATTGAGATACTGCTTATCTCGGACAAGGCCATGTGTCCTCAGGTAAAAGAACTGGATGTGGGGCAGCTCATGATTTTGTCCGAGGGGGTTCATCCGCCTGAGCTGGATCAATATCCGAGTGTGTATAAATACCAGTCCTCAGACCATGTTATTCGAGAGGTCATGGCCTGCTATGGAGCCGACAGAGACGGTTCCGAGCCAGCGCGGATACCCAAGAAGACTATGGAGATTTTCGGAGTTTATTCTCCTCTCGGAAGATGCCTGAAGACCTCATTTGCATTGACTCTTGGCCAGATTCTGGCAAGAGACAGAGCTGTACTTTACATAAATCTGGAGGAATATGCAGGCTTTGAGGAACTTCTTGAGAAGCGCTATGAGCATACCCTGAGCGACGCCATGTATTATGCGAGACAGCACAATAAGAACCTGGCTCATAAAATCAGCGGAATGATAGAGTCTATAGGAAATCTGGACTATATTCCTCCGGCAGAATCCTTTGAGGATATTCGCACTGCTTCTCTGGAAGAGTGGAATTATCTTCTGGATACAATTGCCTTTAACAGCGCTTATGAGGTGGTGATTCTTGATGCAGGAGACGGAGTGGATGGTTTGTTTCAGCTCCTTGACAGGTGTACAAGGGTTTTTATGCCCATCCTTACAGACGTTTTGTCAAGAGCCAAGCTTGCGCAGGCAGAGAAGCTGATGAAGACCTGGAAGGTGCTGTCAGGAAAATTTGAGAAGATAAAGCTCCCGTATTACACCTTTTCTGGAGATGGAAAGGGTTATGTGGAGCAGCTTGTGTGGAGCGAGCTTGGAGACTTTGTGAGGACTCTTCTCAGAAAGGAACGTGAATGAGCGCCGATATTTTCCGAACACTGCGAAAAAAGCTCATGGAGCGTCTGGACATGGGAAGAGAAATGACAGACGAAGAAATCCAGGAAATGATTGACGAGCTGATTTTGAGTGAGAGAAATATGGGACTTTCCCTCAGAGAGAAGGTGGAACTTCGCAAGGAGCTGTTCTACTCTGTAAGAAAGCTCGATGTTCTTCAGGAGTTGATTGATGATAACCGTGTGACTGAGATTATGGTGAATGGGCCTGACAGAATTTTTGTCGAGAGGGACGGAAGGCTCCTTCCTTTTGAAAAAAAATTTACTTCTCCTGAAAAGCTTGAGGATGTGATTCAGCAGATTGTAGGCAAGTGCAATCGTGTGGTCAACGAGTCCATGCCCATTGTGGACGCCAGACTGGAAAATGGGGCGAGAGTGAATGCAGTTGTTTCTCCTGTTGCCCTGAATGGACCGATCCTCACGATTCGGCGCTTCCCTGATCAGCCAATTACCATGGAGCGTCTCGTAGAACTGGGAAGTCTTCCAGGCTCCTGCGCCAGGTTTCTGAAGCTTCTGGTGCAGGCGAGGTATTCCATGGTGATCGGCGGGGGAACCGGAAGCGGAAAGACTACTTTTCTGGGTGCGCTCACAGACTATATTCCAAAGGATGAGCGGATTATCACAATTGAGGATAATGCAGAGCTCAAGATACATGGAATAGATAATCTGGTTCGTCTGGAAGCAAAGATGGCGAACAGGGAGGGAGCGGCAGAGATTACTATCCGCGACCTGATCCGCACAGCGTTAAGAATGAGGCCGGATAGGATAATCGTGGGAGAAGTGCGGGGAGCAGAGGCTGTGGATATGCTGCAGGCTCTGAATACAGGACACGAGGGAAGCCTCAGCACGGCTCATGCCAACAGCAGCCAGGACATGCTCAGCAGGCTTGAGACCATGACTCTTATGGGAGTATTGCTCCCTCTTGAAGCAATCCGGCGGCAGATTGCCTCTGGCGTGGATATTCTGATTCACCTGGGAAGACTTCCGGACAAATCAAGGAGAGTGCTTGAAATTTCTGAGGTTTCTGGCTATGAAAGCGGAGAAATTCGTCTGAATTGTCTCTATAAATGGAAGAACGGTGAGGGACTTGTACAATGTGGAACTCTCCTTCATCATGACAAGCTGGAAAGGGCGGGAATCAAATATGAATAAGAAGGATTATGGGGAATATCGTTTCAATGCAAAAGAGATGATAAGGTACGGAATAGAGGGAGCGGCAATAGGTGTGCTTTTGAATCTGCTCTTTTATCAGAATCTATGGGTTTCCGTAGGAATTATCCCCCTGATGCTTTTGTATTTCAGACAGAAAAGAAAACAGCTGATTAGAGAACAGAGAAAGACGCTTAACTATCAGTTCAAGGATGCTCTGGCTTCTCTGAGCATAGCGTTTCAGGCGGGGTATTCAGCGGAAAACGCAGTTCGCACCTGCAGAAGAGATCTGGAGAGGCTATATGGCAGAGAGGCGGATCTGGTAAAAGAATTTTTGTACATAGAAAATCAGATGGAAGTCAGTGTCCCAGTGGAAAATCTGTTCCTGGATCTTGGCGAGAGAAGCGGACTTGAGGATATTGAAAACTTTGCGGCAGTGTTTGCAGGCGCAAAGAGAAGCGGAGGAGACATGGAGAAAATTATCCTCAAGACAGCCAGAATGTTAGGAGATAAGATCGACATAAAGAAGGAAATCGAGGCCACTCTTGCAGCCAAGAAATCCGAACAGATGATTATGAGTCTGATGCCCTTTGGAATTATTCTGTACATGCAGCTGACGTCGCCGGGATTTCTATCTGTTCTATATGGCAATCTGTTCGGAGCCGGAGCTATGACTGTCTGTCTGGCCGTATACTTTCTGGCGTATTGGATGGGAAAACGGATCGTGGATATCAAGGTCTAGGATTCCAGAAGATGTGGAAGAAAAGGGGGAAGCACAGAAAAAATGTGGATACATGCCGGAATTTTTGCAGTCATAATTGTGCTGTGCATGGGAGTGCGGATGAAGAAAATCCATTTGTCGGCATTGGAGGATGCGCATGGGAGAAGGCTGTTTGTGATGGCAGCTGTGGCAGGAAACCTGCTTGGAATAGCTCTGACCTGGCAGAAGGGAAGACCTGAAACCTATGGGGCAGAGGATTATCTAATACGTCTGGAAGAGAACTCCTATGAAGAAATTTTTGAGGCCGAGATACAGGGAGAGAAGGTCAGAATCTCTGTGATGGTTCCTCAGAAGGAGACAGAAAGTACGAGCCCTCCAGAAGAAGCAGAAGAAACACAGGAGCAGGGAATACGGAGAAGACTTGAGGAGGAGATTGCAGTTCTCAATGAGGAGAGAGCAGATGAGGAGAGGTATTATCTTCCGCAAAGTGTGGATGGGAAGGCGATTGTGTGGGTAAAGCCAGGGAGTACGGATGGGGCTTTTCTGGCAGCCTTGTTTCTGACAGCGGGTCTTGCTGCAGCTGTGTTTAGAGAAAATGAGAAGCTGAAGGCAGAAGAGAAGCGCAGAGACCAGCTGCTCCTTGACTATCCTGGACTTGTGATGAAGCTTACCCTTCTTGTTCAGGCCGGAATGACCGTGCGTTCTGCTTTTCGCAAGACTGCCGCAGACTATGAGAAGAGAAAAAAGGAAGGACACGAGCGATATGCCTATGAGGAGATGATAACAGCCTGCCATGAGATGGACAGCGGCATTTCCGAGGGAGAGGCTTATGAACGCTTTGCAGCCAGATGCAATCAGGTCAAATACAAGACACTGGCAAATCTGCTGGTGCAGAATCTTCAGAAGGGAAGCCAGAGACTGTTGGAGATGCTGGAAACAGAATCTATAGAGGCCTTTGAGGACAGAAAGCGCAAGGCAAGGGTTTTGGGAGAGGCGGCGGCTACTAAGCTTTTAGTGCCGATGCTCATGATGCTGCTTATTGTGCTTGCAATTGTAATGATTCCGGCAGTATTGTCCTTTTGGTAGGAGAAGAGAGCTTTATAATCCGTGAAAATGGAAATTTCTTTGTTAAAGGAGGAAGAACAAATGCATGAATGGATGAATTTCTGGGAAGAAGAGGAAGCCGTGGGCGTTGTTGAAATTATTCTGATTCTGGTGGTTCTTATCGGTCTGGTTGTTATCTTTAAGGAGCAGCTTACTACTCTTGTACAAAAGCTTTTAAGCAAGATTTCCAAACAAAGCAACGCTATCTGACAGGAAAAGGAAGGTGCAGATAATGGAAAAAAACAGGGGAAGTCTGACAGTGTTTATGTCTTTGATTCTGAGCCTTCTGGTAGCTCTGACCTGCACCAGTCTGGAATCAGTGCGCATGGCAGCTGCCAGAGTACAGATTCTATGCGGCATGGATATTGGCTTATATTCTCTCATGGCAGGCTATGACAGAGAACTTCTGAGGGATTATGGGATGTTCTTTCTGGACGGAGGCTATGGAAGCAGCAATCTTGACCAGGGAAAGATCTGCGATACCTTTCGAGAATATATGGAAGGCGTTCTCAGGCAGAATTATCAGAGCCTGCGCTGGAAGGAGGGCGGAATCGAGGGCTATACACTGGCCACGGATGGACAGGGAAATCTGTTTTACAGACAGGCAGTCCGATATGTAAGAGACAACCTGGGAGTTTCTGGTCTGCAGCTTCTCATTGATCATATGGTGAGAAACAGCAAATCCAGCAGAGAGGCAGAACAGTTCTGGAAGAATTCCGGAGAGAATGGCTCTCTGAGCGCTTATGAAGAGGAAATGATTCATGCCTCACAGGAGAGCCATGACGCCAGCATTGAGATGGGAGAGGAGGAAGAGGAGACTTTACCCGGAGAATTTGGAGATGGAAATGTGGGAGGAGGAGTGAAGCCTACTGTGGAAAACCCGATTCCTGTCATACAAAGAATTCAAAGGATGGGTCTTTTGGGACTTGTGCTTCCCTATCAGCAGGGAATCTCTGATAAGAAGGCCAATACATCTTCTATGGTATCCAAAAGAAGGCTGAACGAGGGAATGGGGGCAGACATTTCCGACACAGAGGATGGGCTGGACGGCAGAGTTTTGTTCCATGAATATATCCTGAAGAAGCTTGGAAACTACACAAAGCCCGCAGAAGGAGAGCTTTCTTATGAGGCGGAATATGTTCTCCTTGGAAAGAAATCGGATGAGGAGAATCTAAAGGGAATTGCAAAGCGTCTTTTGATTATTCGGGAGGGGCTGAATCTGGGCTTTCTTATGGCAAATCCCGAAAAAAGGGGGCAGACAGAGGCTCTTGCCCTTGCTATTGCTTCTGCATTTCTGGTACCGCCCGCGCAGGGGATTATTACGATGGCTTTGCTTTTGTGCTGGTCATTTGCAGAAAGTATTCTGGATCTGCGGGCATTGTTCTATGGGGACAAGACAGCAGCAATAAAAACAGCAGAGACCTGGCAGCTTAGTCTTCACAATCTGCCAAGGCTCTTAGACAGGATAGATATAGACAGAAAGAATCCGGAAAATGGACTGGATTATAAGGATTATCTTAGAATTTTGCTTTTTATGGAAAAGGAAAACGAGCTTTGTATGCGCTGCATGGACATGGTGGAAAGCAGAATCAGAATTTCGGGTCGTCCTGATTTTAGCCTGGACACATGCATAGGAGAGATACAGCTATGGGCGGACGTAGAAGCAAATGGAAGAAAAACCTATTCCATATCCAGAAGCATGAGCTATGAATAATCAGGCGCTTAGCAACAAAATCCTGCGCAAGACGGCGAAATTTTGGTTCCGCTTGTTCGGGTTAGAATGCTTGTGATATAGAAATTAAGGAGGTGTGTAGGGATGTCCTTCCTGATAAGAAGCAGGAGACGCCAAACAATGCAGTGTGGGAAGAAGAGGAGATGGAAGCTCTGCAGGAAAGGCATTGTTTTTCAAAAAACAAAAAGGCAAGGTAGCCATATGTACTCTCTTCAGGAGATTTCTTCCATATGTTCCCCGACAGATGTGGAAGAACGCCTTTCAGGGAGGACATTTCTGCAAATCTCCCTGCAATCATGCAGAAGAGCGGGAATGGTGGTAGAAGCAGCTATGCTTCTGCCTCTGTTCCTCCTGGCTGTCTTTACCATGATGAGCTTTATGAATATTTACAGTATACAGACAGAGAAGCTGACAATCCTGTGCCAAAATGTGAAGACAGCCGGGATGTATGCCTTTGCAGCAGGGGGAGACGAGGATGCAGAGATTACTCTTCCATCGCTTTTTTCCTATCAGGCGCCATTTTCTGTGATTCCTCTGCCAAAGCTGTGGATGACAAGTAAGGTGAAGGTAAGAGCCTGGACAGGAGCCCTTTATACAGAAGAGGCAGATACAGAGAGCGAGGCCATGGTTTTTGTGACAGAAAATGGAAGTGTGTATCATGCAAAGGACTGTTCTTATCTGAATCCTTCTGTACAGCAGATAACAGGAGATGAGGTGGAAAATCTCAGAAATCAAAACGGCGGAAAATATTATGCCTGTGACAAATGCTCCCAGGGACAGGAGCCGGGAATTGTCGTCTATGTCACCCGGAATGGAACTCGTTATCATAATAGTCTTTTTTGTACAAGTCTGAAGCGTATGGCAAGAATGGTCAAGCTCTCAGATGTGCAGAATAAGATGTCCCCATGCTCAAAATGCAAAGGAGGCTGATGGATGATAAGGGACTTAAATATGCTGGTTTTTCTTGGTTTCAATGCCTGGGAGGACTGGAGAAAAAGAAAGATTTCCTTGACAAGTATTGTTTTGGCTTCCTTTATAGGAGCGCTTTTCTATGCAGGAGGAAGCATGGAGTGGACATACAGACAAATATTGGCTTTTCTTCCTGGCGCCTTTCTTTTGCTGTGGTCGTACCTTACAAGAGGAAAGGTAGGCATAGGAGACGGCTTGATTGTTTTGGAAATGGGCTGGTATATGCCGCTTGACGAAATTACAGCTGTCTTTTCAGCAGCCCTTATGGGAGCGGCCGTGTATTCAGGAATTTTGTATATGAAGGGACACAGGAATAAAGACTTATGTATTCCTTTTGTGCCATTTTTGCTTGGAGGATATGTAGGAGGGCTGTGTTTATGGACAAGATAAGAGTATGCAGGCAGGGAAGCCTGACTGTAGAAGCGGCAGGACTTATGGGAGCTGTGCTTCTGGTGATTTTTGCCGCACTTTATGGGAATTTTTATATACATAATCGTGTGTGGCTTACAGCTGCAGCCTATGAGGCTGCTGTTACAGGAAGCATGCAGCAGGGAGAAAAGGATAAGGACTCCTATCAGACAGCTTATGACAGAGCAAGGGCTCTTGGAAATACAGGATTTTTTGGACTCGAGAATCTCTCTGTACAAGTCAGCACAGGAGAGACTACAAAGGTAGTGTATTCTGGAGAGATGTCCTCTCTGATGGGCGGCTTTGCTGCAAAGCTTTCCTGCGAAGGGAGCTATCTGGTCATTGACCCGGTTTCCTTTATAAGAAAAGTCAACGTAGCGAATGAATTTGCCCAGATATGGGGAGAGGAGTGAAGGGATTGACCGCAGAATATAAGAGGTCTTTGAATCACAATTATTTGGTTCTGCATGGGGAGAAGGAGATAGATACGGCGTCGTATCAGGTTCGGATGCTGATTGCCAACACGATTCCTTGTCTTTTGCCGTGCAGACTTCAGAGCTTTGACGGAGAAGCACTTTTTTATTATGATATTACCTCCAAGCAGTCTGTATCTGCTTTTTATGAAAAACAAAAGCTCAGGGCAGAGGATCTGGAAATGCTCTTTAGGGGGATTGTCAGTGCGGTCGAGCAGACAGCCAGCTTTCTTCTCAATCCGGATCAGCTGTTTCTGGAGCCAGAATATTTGTATATGGACGCAGAAAAAAAGCAGCTATATTTGTGCTGCCTTCCTGGTTACGACAAGGATGTCAGAGAACAATTTCAAAATCTTACCGAATACTTTCTTCCCAAAATTAATCACCAAGATAACAGGGCTGTAAATCTTGGTTATGGTATTTACAGAAAAGCCATGGAACCGGAATTTCAGATGGAACAGGTTATGGAGGAACTTTACGGGGGAGGCAGTGAACTTTTGCAGGATGACAGTGAGGTACGGCAGACTTCAAATGTGCTTTTTATGCAGGAGAGAGATTCAATGAAACAGGAAGCAGCAGACAGAAAGCAGAGGCAGGGAAAGGAAGGGGAAGCGGAAAACAAAGGAGAAAAAGAAACAGGAAATACAAAAAGCACGAGGCAGAATGGAAAGACAAAGGAAAAAAGAGGAAGAAACAGAGAGCAGAAAAGCAGCAGCCTCGGACAGAAACAAGGGAGCAGAGAGCTGGATATAAAGAAACAGGAGCAGAACAAAACAGACTGGGAACAGAGAAGCGGCCGCAGTCAAGAAAGGAAAAGGACAGACAAGAAGACAGGAGAAGGCCGGGAAGCAGGATTTAGCAGGCAGGAAGAAAAAGCAGGAATGTCTGCTGCCCAGAAGGGGCTGTCAGCTGGGATGCTCTCTGGAGCTGCCATGCTGACAGGAGTTGCTTTAGCAAGAGGAATGGGATATTTTCCAGAAATGAATGGAAGCGTTCTTATTGGAGCTATGCTGATTTTAGGAATTGTTGGGATTTTTGTAGGATTTACATGGAAAAGGTGGGAAAACAGGGGCAGTCAGCCTGTCATGCCTGTATTTCAAGATGAAGGAGGGCAAAGCAAAGGAACTGTTCCTTTTTATAAGGATACAGACACATCAGAAAATGAGAAGAGAGGTGAAAGCTCAGATGAATATACAGATTCAGAAGGGATAAACGCCAGAGAAAGCAGCAAGAGCTGTAATAAAATCCTGGATTTTGAGACAAGACAGCATTCGGATGAGAGGGATTCTGCCAAGCAATGGGAGAATGATCAAGAGGCTCCCGTAATTGTGGGAGAGACAGAGGAATTGACGCAGAATTCGGTAAAGGGAGCGGCATCTCTGGTAAGCAAGGAGCCGGGAATTCCAGCAGTTATTTCTCTGGAAGAGGAGCTTACTGTAATTGGAAAGCTTCCGGCAGCATCGGATGTTGTGATTTCTTTGCCAACAGTCAGCCGCATTCATGCTAAAATCCGAAAACAGGGGGAAGATTATTATCTGACAGATTTAAATTCCAGAAATGGCACCTCTGTGAATGGAACCATGCTCAAAGGAGAAGAAGAATATTGTCTGTGCGATCAGGATGAAATTCATTTTGGCGAAGCACCCTATTTATTTGTCAGATAAGAAAAAGCGATTGTCTATTTCACTGACAATGAAAGCAAGCTTTCCTATCTGCCTTTATGGTACGCACAGAATCTGTATGCAGAGGAAAAAATGAATTTACAGTTTCCATATAAGGAAAAATCTGGTAAAATCAGATACAGATAGAAAGGAACAGATATGGAAAACTGGAAGAAGGTTTCATGCAACAAAATCATAATTGGCCTGAATGTCCTGGTGTTTCTGCTGGTGGAGTTTACTGGCTTAAGCCAGGATACAGAGCATATGCTTAATTGGGGAGCTGCTTATGCCCCGTATATTTCTAATGGAGAATATTACAGGCTGGTAACCTGTATGTTTCTTCATTTTGGAATGGAGCATCTTGCCAACAATATGCTGCTACTGTATGTGATAGGAGAGCCGCTGGAGAGAGCAGTGGGAAGATGGCGCTATCTTATGATTTATTTTGTAGGAGGAATCGGAGGAAACATTCTTTCCTGGATTCTGGAAAAAGAAAACCCTATGCCGCCTGTCTCAGCGGGAGCTTCAGGAGCTGTCTTTGCGGCAGTAGGAGGAATCATAGGTGTTCTGGTAAAAAACAGAGGAAAAGCAGAGGGGTTTACGCTGAGACAGATGATAATTATGGCGGCCTTATCTTTGTATTTTGGATTTGCCAGTCAGGGCGTAGATAATGCGGCGCACGTAGGAGGGCTGATTCTGGGCTTTATTACGGCTCTTGTGTGCAGCAGGAGGAAGCAGGACTCTGAATAGGAAGAATAATGGTAAAGCAGCTTCCTTTTCCAGGGATGCTTTCTACATGAATAGTACCTTGATGGGCTTCAATTACTTGCTTTACGATTGCCAGACCAAGCCCGGTTCCATTGGATTTGTGGGTCACAAAGGGTTCAAAGAGTGTATTCAGGTATTCTTTTGGAATGCCGCAGCCGTTATCCTTAATGGAGAGAAAGAGCTTGTCGTTTCTGCAGAAGGCTTCCACATAGATAAGGCCGGGAGGGGAAATTGCTTCTTGCGCATTTCTCAGGAGATTCAGAAGTGCCTGCCGCATTTTCAGACGGTCCAGACAGAGGGGAGGAAGCTGTTCGTCCAGGCGTACCTGAAGGGCAATGTCCAGATAATCCAGAGCTGGACGTGCAGAGTCCAGAACAGACAGCAAAAACTGCGTTGTGTCTGCGACTTCCAGGCGAAGCAGATCGGCATGATTGTAATTGGACAGCTCATCCAAAAGGTCTGTCAGGTACTCTACGTTCTCCTCCAGATTTTCCCAGCCGTCATAAGCAGTAAGCTCAGGGTGGGTGTCTGAAAGAAGCTGAATCTGACTTTTAAGCAGAGCAACTGGATTGCGTATTTCGTGGGAAATGCGGGAGAGCAGAAGGTGAAGTTGCATATTGTCGGATTGTTTTTTGGATAAATCTTCCATGATGAATTACCTCGCAGAGGGTTTCTTGTTGCTGTTTACAGCTTTTGGCTGCGAACAGTAACAGTTTAGCATCCTGTATTTTAAATATCAATGAATATCGTCTTGCAAAAAGGGATGAAATGCGACAAAATAGAAGTAATGTAACTGTTCGGTGAGCAGCATCTGTGAGGATGCTGAACAGGTACGAAGTAATATAAAAAGACGATGAAGGAGGAGATAACAATGTCGGATTGTATTTTTTGTAAAATTGCGAATGGGGAAATTCCCTCTGCTACTTTGTATGAGGATGAAAAATTTCGTGTGATTCTGGATTTAGGGCCTGCAACAAAGGGACATGCCCTGATTCTCCCCAAAAATCATGCGTCAAATCTCTATGAGCTTCCTGATGACGTGGCTGCTGCTTCAATGGTTCTTGCCAAGAAGATGGCAATAAAACTGAAGGAGGGCTTGGGGTGCGATGGTCTGAATCTGGTTCAAAACAATGGAGAAGCAGCAGGGCAGACTGTGCATCATTTTCACATTCATATGATTCCAAGATACAAACAGGATCATGCGGGAATTACATGGAAGCCAGGAACACTTACGCAAGAGGATCGTGATGATATCTTGAGAAAAGTAAAGTAAACCGGATTTTGGAAGGCATACCAATGATGAAGGAAAAGGCATTCAACAAAATTTACGATATGTTTTGCGGTACAGTGGAAATGTATGCCAAAAGCATTGTAGGAGATACTGATTTTGTGGAGGACATCTGTCAGGAGGTATTTCGGGGATTCTATGCGGAAATGGATAATCTGGACTGTACAGATCTGAAGTATATACGTTCATGGCTCATTGTGGCTGCAAAATACAGGACTTATGATTACGTTCGCGTATTAACCAAGAACAGGGGCATTGTGGAGCGAGCGATTGAAGCAGAAAAGGATTTCTTTGGAGCCATAGAATTTCCAAGTCCAGAAGAGATTTTTCTGGGAAAAGAAGAGGTGGAAACCAGAGTGAATATTATTCGGGAATTCCGCAGGAAATATCCCAGAGAGTTTGAGATGCTGATACAAGTGGAGTACAACGAAGAGAAACCGGAGGCAGTGGCAAGAAGAAATCACATTACGGTCAACAATCTCTACACAAAGATTTACAGATTGAGAGGCCACATGAGAACCGAACTCAGCAGAAAAACCATGTAAGACAGTTTTGCTTGCCGAGGAATGCAGCCTGAAGGAAAAGTGCCGCAGCTGAGAAAGCGCAGCCTGAAAGAGAAGTGCCGCAGCTGAAGGATTGCAGCTTGAAGCAGAAGTGCCATAGCTGGACTCTGCTTGAGTCTGAATAAAAATCCTTGTTATTGAGGTTTTGTCTGTAGGGGCTGTCTGGGATAGTCCCTACAGACAATTTAGAGAAAGCTATGCAGCTTTATTATCCTCTTGCGCACTCTTCAATCAGATTTACAATATGAGTGATGGAATCCATTTGCTTGCTCCTGCACATGGCGTCAATATAGGTCTGGCGGTTTTTGTAAAGCTCATGGATGGCATTTAGAAGAGTCTCATTTGTGATCTCTTCTTCCTCAAGCACCATGCTCAGTCCCTGTTTTTCAAAGGAACGGGCATTAAGAAGCTGATCTCCCCGGCTTGCTTTTGAGGGAAGAGGGATAAGCAGATTGGGTTTATGGAGGGCGCTGATTTCACAGATGGCATTAGCTCCTGCACGGGAAATTACAATATCTGCCAAAGCGAACAAATCAGGAAGCTCCTGCTTGATATATTCAAATTGTACATAGCCCTCTGTGTTCTCAAGAGAAGCGTCGAGCTTTCCCTTTCCGCAGAGGTGTACTACCTGAAATTCTTTCAAAAGCTGAGGAAGAATTTTGCGGATATGGTCATTCACAGAGGCAGCTCCCAGGCTTCCGCCGATAATCATAATAACTGGTTTATCAGAGGTAAAATGAAGGAAACGCAGGGCCTCCAGCTTGCTGCCGTTTAACAGCTCCTTTCGGATAGGAGTTCCGGTCAGAACTGCTTTGTCTGCAGGCAGCATGCCTACAGTTTCAGGAAAATTGCAGCAGATTTTTGAGGCAGAGGAAATACAAAGCTTGTTGGCAAGCCCTGGCGTCATGTCGGATTCGTGGATAAGAGCAGGAATTTTTCTGCTTTTGGCTGCGAGAACCACTGGGACAGATACAAAACCGCCTTTGGAGAAGACAACATCCGGATTAAGCCTTTTCATCAGTTTTTTTGCCTGAAAAAATCCCTTGATTACACGGAAGGGGTCTGAGAAGTTCTTCAGGTCAAAATAGCGTCTCAATTTTCCGGAAGCAATTCCGTAGTAAGGAATGTTCATCTCTTCAATGAGCTTTTTCTCAATGCCATCATAGGAACCGATGTATGAGATTTCATATCCTTTTTCCCGAAGAGCGGGAATTAGAGCGATATTAGGAGTTACATGTCCGGCTGTACCGCCGCCGGTAAGAACAATATGTTTCATAAAATTCCTCCTGGTTTTATAGTTTGACACCCTGTTACAATACTCTGCAATCCGAAGATTTCTGAGCATTTGTGAAAAAAGGCGAAGGGTGCCCTCTCACATCCTTCTTATCTTAACTATGAACCTCCGGAGAAAAAATGTCAAGGAAAGATAAAGGCTCTGAAAAAAATCATGGATAAATGGAATGAAAGACTGAAAAATTTAAGCAGAGAAGAGCTTCTTGTGGAGGCCGAAGAAATAGAAAAGGAGCTGGGTCTTCCCTCGGAAGTTGAGGAAGAACCAGACGAGATACTTAAAGCTTATGAGCAGATGAAAAGAGGACAGAGGCTGCAGTCAGAGGAGACAGTCAGGAGAACGGAGAGCAAGGAACGGAATAAGGAAGAGGTGCCGGAGCTTTTGCGCAGGAGACAGAAGAGAGCGGAGCACCGTCACTGGAAAGTGGGACTTAAAAAAGGCGTGGCTGCAGCAGGGCTGGCAATACTTTGTGTGATAAGTGCAGGCATGACAAGTGAAGCAAATCGGCAGTGGGTGATAGAACGAGTGCAGTATGCGGTTGGGGATGATGAGGTGATTATCCAGATTACAGATGATGAAGAAAAGGATAGAGATTGGGAGATAGATGAAATAAGTAAGGAGATAGAAGAATTTTTGGGGGTAAAATTTCCGAAATTTGCATATTTACCCTCGGGATTCGCTTTAGATTGCTATGAACTGAATAAGGAAAGCAAGATAGCAATAATTTCTTATCAATATAATGGTAATAATATATTCTTTAGAATAGGTAGTGGAAATAAGGAAAAGACTCAGTTTGTAAAACCTCATGGAAAGATTAGCAAAACAAGTATAGTAGAAAATGATATGCTTGAAATACCGTTATTTGTTTGCGAAAGTGACGGGGAGAAGACATATTTAGCCGAATGGGAATACAAAAATGGGTACTATCAACTGTTAGGAAATATAGAAGAAGAAATTTTGATAAAAATTTTAAAAAAATGCGATATTATGTGTGAGAAAATTGGAAAACTTACGTATTATATATGTAAGGACATTTCAGACGGGAAGGAGTTTGAATGATACAACGATTACGCCATGTAATTGCTTGGAATGTGTTAGGCATTTTGGCAATTCTATCTGTGATTATCATACCAACTTCTGTAAAAGCCGATTCTCTTATGGATGTCATATATACGGATGAAGAAACCACAGAGGATTTTTCAAAAGCATATAGTACACCTAAAGCAAGAGGTGCGTATTTGGCATATGGGGTTGGGCAAATTACAAAATTATCAGATATGAAACTGAATGTGTATGGTGAAACAGCAGCTGCCAGAGACAGCTATCTGACATTAGAGATGTATCTGGAAAGAAAGCAGGATGGTTCGTACTATACATATAAGATGTGGGAGTTCTATAGGGAGGATGCACCGCTTTTGACGGCTTCCATCAATGTCCTGGTACCAACAGGAACTTTCTATCGTCTTAGTACCTACCATGCAGCTAAGAATGGCGTAACACGGGAATCAACAGGGGCAACAACATACGGAATCTACATGGGTTAATCTACTTTTATCCCCACCCGAACACACCTTCTATTCCGTTCCGTTCCAAAATTAAACGGAAGGTGCTGGCTCAACAAAGCAGATATTTCTCATGCAGAGTCCGGCAAAGCTCTGTATTATCACAACAGTCTGTGAGGCAGACAGTGATAGGCTCCATATAGAAAATAAGAAAAGATTCAAGCAAATCAGACACTCCAACAGCAGGAGAACCAGAAATCTCCCGCTAAAGCATCACCTGGCAGCTATGCTGAGGTGTGAATCTAATACATAAAAGTAAATATGTGAGAAAAATTGAATATAAGCAACCATTTATAAGGCCATAAATTCGTCCGACACAGGCACATAGAACAGTCTGTATATCGGCAATCAAAACATACGATTTAACCAAAACTTCATAGGCCGTATCCTTGCAAAGCACAGTCTTTGGCAAGAACACAACTGAATAACATGGAATTTAAGGTCTTATCAGAACGAACAATAAAAAATACGAGAGAAAGGGTTCGTTCCTCTCTCCTGAGTTATGAGGACAACGAAAAAAATAACCTGTTTGAAAATGTGCCTTACCGCTGAAATCAGAAGCTCAGGATAATGCTGTACTGCAAAAAGTATAAAATATCCCAAGAATCCATATCTGACGGAACTTATCACAGGTTCCGCCAAATGTCCATCGGAACACACACAACCTACCTATTTATCGCCGATGAGATTATCTGAAGACGAATTCACATTCCCAATATCGTCATGCAGAATCATTCTGCATGAAAACATGGCCAGCCGGACTCGACACCCGGCTGGCTGTCTTTGTCTGTCTAAAAATTTGTCTGGCAGAGACATAAAAACGGAACAACTTTGCTTCTGACCTGTCCAGGCTAATTTTATCCTTTCCAATATCGCTTTAATTGTTCGTAAAAGTTCTCTCGTGTTCCTGCCATGATTACAACAATAATCTCTTCACCGACATGCTCTACTGTATATGCTAATTCATAATTAGTTTTGTTGTAGTAAATGTCGTAGCCGTAAACATCGCTCAGATCACCGGTTTTCTGTTCACCGACCGTATAATCCTCACAAATCTTATCAATAGCATTCTTATACAGCTCTTTCAGTTTCTTATCTTTCAGCTTTTTGATAAACTTGGCAGCAGGGGGAAGGAAGCGTACTTGCAGCATACGGTTAGTCCTCCATTCCAAAGACATCGTCATAGCTTGCATAGTCACGACTGCCTTCAGCCACTGCTTCTGCTTCAGACAACATTGCTTCAACTGCTGGTCTAACCTGAGCTTGACGTTCCTTGAATTTGGCAAGAAGTATCTCACCCGATAAGCCCTCTTCAATCAGCTCTGCCAATATCTGCTCTGAAAATTCTCCTCCAGAAATTGCTTTTATAGGACGGATTATCAGTTCATTGCCTCGGAGTATACACTCTGCCTCACTACCAAAGCCTAATGTCTGGAAAAACTTCTGCGGAATTGTAATCTGCCTTTTCGCAGAAATACTCAAAACCTTTCGATTCATTTTATGCACACCTTTTTCCATTGTTATCGTTGACATAATGCTTTCCTCCTCATTATTCTATGCATAATTGTTGGATTTTATTCCTGGTTTCTTTGTTTCTTGGTTTCTAAGAAAATTATAACTTGAAATGAGGGGAAAATCAAGAGGCTGATTCTTTTTAAAATGGCATGGCACAATATAATGCCACTGATCTCACGACTTAACCTGGACGAGCCAGAATTAAAATCTTGCCATTTTGTGCAAAATTTCATTGTTAAGCGCCTAACCTGGACAAGCCGAAACCAAAGCTTTGCCATTTTGTGCAGAATGTTGTCGTTAAGCATCCAAAGGCAGTGGGTTTTCTGGGTTATTGTTCACAGGGACTATTCCGCGAAGCGTGTTGCTGTGAACGCAGTGAGCAGTAACCTTTCTGGCCGAGATATTATAAAAATTTTCTATAAAGCTGTTAAAATATATACAGAACATGTATAATATATACAATAGAAAAAGAAAATACAAGAGGCGTACTTCTTACGGTGGTTCTTTTTGGAGAGGAAAGGGGCGATGATATGAAACTGACATTTTTGGGGGCAACTCATGAGGTGACAGGAAGCTGCTATTATCTGGAAGCAGCTGGAAAGAAGTTTCTGGTGGACTGCGGCATGGAGCAGGGACCGAATTACTATGAAAACAAGGAGATTCCCGTTGCGCCGGGAGAGATTGATTTTATGCTTCTGACTCATGCGCACATGGATCATTCGGGAAATATTCCGGCTATTTATGCAAAGGGCTTTCGTGGGCCAGTGTATGCGACAGAGGCTACCTGCCATTTGTGCGATATTATGCTCCGTGACAGCGCTCATATTCAGATGTTTGAGGCTGAGTGGAGAAACAGGAAGGCGCGCAGAGCAGGAAAGGAGGAATTTGTTCCAGCCTACACAATGGAGGATGCGCTGGGAGTACTCAGACAGTTTGTGGGATGCGCTTATAACAGGAGGATAGCTGTCGCGCCTGGAATAGAGGTGAGATTTCAGGATGCAGGCCACTTGCTTGGCTCGTCCAGCATTGAACTCTGGCTGACAGAAGGAGAGACAGCCAGAAAGCTTGTCTTCTCTGGTGATATTGGAAATACCAATCAGCCCTTAATCAATGACCCTTCTTACCTGACAGAGGCAGATTATGTAATAATGGAATCTACCTATGGAGACAGGAGCCACGGAGAGAGACCAGATTATGCAGTGCTTCTGGCAGAGGTGATTCAGCGTACCTTTGACAGAGGCGGAAACCTGGTAATTCCCTCCTTTGCGGTTGGAAGAACGCAGGAAATCCTGTATTTTATCAGACAGATAAAGCAGGAACACATGGTTCATGGACATGATGGATTCACAGTGTATGTAGACAGTCCTCTGGCAAATGAGGCCACCACGATTTTCCAGGAGCATCAATATGACTGTTTTGATGAGGAAGCAAGGGAGCTTTTGGCAAAGGGAATCAATCCGATCGCCTTTCCAGGGCTTAAGACTTCTGTCACAAGCGATGATTCCAAGGCAATCAATGCAGATGAGACCTGCAAGGTGATTATCTCTGCCAGCGGTATGTGCGACGCAGGACGAATCAAGCACCACCTCAAGCACAATCTCTGGGGCAAAAATAATACCATCCTGTTTGTCGGCTATCAGGCAGTGGGAACTCTGGGACGCTCTCTTCTGGAGGGAGCGGCAAAGGTGAAGCTCTTCGGAGAGGAGGTTCATGTGGCTGCACAAATCTGCCAGATGCCCGGAATCAGCGGCCATGCAGATGTGAACGGGCTTCTGGACTGGGCGAGAGCCTTTAAAGAAAAGCCGAAAAAAGTTTTTGTCACTCATGGAGAGGACACTGTGACAGAAATTTTTGCAGAGAGGCTCCGGGAAGAGCTGGGCTATGACGCCATGGCTCCCTTTAGCGGAACCGTGTATGACTTGAAGGCAGACCTGTGCATTTATGAAGCGCAGGGAATTCGTCTGGAAAAGACCGAGACCTATAAGGCCTCCAGAGCAGGAAAGGCTTTCCAGAGGCTGTGGTCCCTGGGTCAGAGACTTCTGTCTGTAATTAAGAAAAATGAGGGCTGCGCTAATAAAGATCTGGATAAGTTTGCACGGGAAGTGCAGTCGCTGTGCGATAAATGGGACAGAACAGACATATAGATACAGGTAACCCCTCATGTATCAATACCTGTGTGCGAACCTGTTAGACGCAGCATTGCTCATGAACATTCACGGAAAACCCTTATGCATAAATCCCTGCGTGTGAACCTGTTAGACATACCATTGCTCATGCGGATTCACGGTAAACTTTCATGTACAAATACCTGAGCGTGAATGCGGCGGACAGCAGCATTATCTTAGAAAATGTCGGATTTGAAGAAAGAAATATCATGGCAAATAATGATCCGGGAAGGTAAAATATAATCAGGTTGTAGAGGATAACACGTATGACACAGTTACAGTCTGACAAAAGCCTTGCCGGATTTTTTTATGGATTTGCAGTGACATGTGCCATTGGGTAAAAAAGGAGGACGCCAAATGAAACTTACTGAGCTGAGGGTGAACCAGGTGACAGAGCCGATGGGATTCCAGATGAGTCCGCTTTCCTTTTACTGGAAGGTTGAGGAAGCGGGACAGGCAAAAAGGCAGCGCTCTGCGCGAATTGAAATTATGTCGGAAGAAGGACGCATTTTTGACAGCGGTGAGGATGAGAAGGCAGACAGTCTGGATTATAGAGTAAATATAAAGCTGTGTCCCAGAACACGTTATACCTGGCGCGTGACAGTTACCGCAGATAATGGAGAGCGCGCGTTGGCAGAGAGCTGGTTTGAAACAGGAAAAATGGAAGAGAGCTGGATAGGAAAATGGATTACTCCGAATTTGGACGCTTCTGTTCAGCCGGTTCTTTTAAAAAGGGTGACATTAAAGCAGCTCCCTGAGAGAGCGAGGCTGTACATCTGCGGACTTGGAGTGTACGAATGCTATATAAACGGCAAAAAGGCAGGAAAAGAATATCTGGCGCCAGGATATCATTCCTATGATTTTCATCTCCAGACACAGACCTATGATGTGACAGAGTATTTAAAAGCTGGGGAAAATATACTTCAAATCTGGCTCGGAGACGGATGGTTCAGAGGAAGATTGGGCTTTGACGGAGGGTATACCAATCTTTATGGGGACAGATGCTATGCTGTGTGCGAGCTGTATGTGCAGGAGGACAAAAAGTGGCGCATGGCAGCAGCGACAGACGAGAGCTGGCAGTGCAGGCCGTCTCCTGTTGTGTTCAGCAATATTTATGATGGAGAAATTTATGACGCCCGTCTGGAGGAATGCCTCAAGAGGGCAGAGGGCTGGGAGAAGGTAAGGCTTGAAGGACCGGAAAGGTGCGGCGCGCTTGGGGACAGGTATAGCCTTCCAGTGGTAAAGAAGGAGGAATTTGCGCCAGTAGAATGCATTCACACGCCAAAGGATGAGTTGGTTTTGGATTTCGGGCAGAATCTGACCGGATGGGTGGAGTTTGACTGCCATCTTCCGAAAGGAATGGGAGTTCGTCTTACAGCATCTGAAATTATGCAGGATGGCTGCTTTTATCATGAAAACCTGAGAACAGCAAAGACAGAATTTACCTACCTATCCAATGGAGAGTTATCACATGCCAGACCCCACTTTACTTTCTATGGATTTCGATATGTGAAGGTCGAATACCTGAATGAGGAGGGAGAAATTCTCCCAAACACAGGTGTACAGGAAGCCTGGAGAATGGCTCCAAAAAACTTCAGAGCCTTTCATCTGCGCAGCGATTTTGACGAGACTGGAAGGATTGTGACAGGCAGTCAAAAGGTAAATCAGCTTTTCTCTAATGCAATGTGGGGACAAAAGGACAATTTTCTGGACGTTCCCACAGATTGCCCGCAAAGGGATGAGCGTTTGGGATGGACAGGGGATGCGCAGGTTTTTTCAGAGACAGCGTGCTATAACATGTATATGCCGGCCTTTTACAGAAAATATCTCTGGGATATGAGGGCAGAGCAGAGCATACTGGGAGGCTCTGTGCCAAATGTAGTTCCGCGGTTAAAGAAGGGGATGGTGGCAGAGCATGGTTCCTGTCCCTGGGCAGACGCAGGAGTTGTGATTCCGTGGAACGTATACCTGCATTATGGAAGCAAAACCCTGCTTGAGGAGTGCTATCCGGGAATGAAGGCGTGGGTGGACTGTGAGATAAAGAAGGAGGAGGCTCTTGGAGGCGCGCATTTAATAAAGGACGGCTTTCATTTTGCAGACTGGCTGGCTTTGGACAATCCGCAGCCAGGACCCTTTGGAGCAACAGACCCATTGTATATTGCAAGCGCGTACTATTATCGCTGTGCATTAAGTGTGTCCAGGGCAGCAGAGGCTCTTGACTATACAGAGGACGCAGGGCAGTATGGAAAGCTGGCAGAGGAGATTCTGGAGGCGATTGGGGAAAAATATTTTGACAAGGATGGACTTTGCGTGTGCCGTACGCAGACAGGCTCTGCGCTTGCGATTGCCTTTGAGCTGATTCCAGAAAGAGCAAGGAAGGGAGCGGAAGCAGAGGCGCTGCGTAAAAGAGTTGAGGAAAACAATGGACATTTGAACACAGGCTTTGTAGGAACAACCATCCTGTGTCCGGCTCTGACAATGGGAGGCTATCCAGAGACAGCGACAGATCTTCTTCTAAATGAGGATTTTCCGGGCTGGCTTTACTGCGTGAATCTTGGGGCAACCACTATCTGGGAGAGATGGGACTCTGTGCTTGCGGATGGACATATCAGCGAAGAGGGAATGAACAGTCTGAACCATTACAGCTATGGAAGCATTGCAGCGTGGATGTACGGGGATATGTGCGGTATTCGTCCCCTGGAGCCGGGATTTAGAAGAGCCTGCCTTGCGCCCCACCCGGACAGACGACTTGGATTTGCCGAGTGCGAGCTGAATACCTCAGCAGGAAAATATAAGAGCAGCTGGAAATATAATGAAGACAATACAATTACCTATGAAATAGAGATACCCTTTGGAGCAGAGGCCGAGTTTATTCTTGGCTCTGAGAGCAAAACATTGACTGCCGGATTCTATACATTTGTTCAGAAATAAAGTGGGCAGGTTACGAGCAAGTAGCGAAGCGGACATCGTGCCCTATGGGTATTGCGAATATCCGCTTGACTATGAGCATCAGAAAATAAAAGGAGGAAATCAAAAAATGCTGGAACGCAGATACAATGACGAGTGGAAATTTTGGGTAGATAAGGATTCTTTTGCCCTTGTATGGAACATACCGGAAAATGCCAGGGAGGTGACGCTTCCTCATGATGCAATGATAGAAGCTCCCGCTGACCCAAACAGCTTAAATGGAGGAAATACAGGCTTCAGAAACGGAGATATTTATACCTATGTGAAGCTTCTCTATGCTCCCGAGGAGTACAGAAATAAGACGATTTTTCTGAAGTTTGAGGGCGTGTACATGAATGCCCTGGTATATGTCAACGGTCAGCTTGCAGCCAAAAATCCAGGCGGCTACACAACCTTTTATGTGGAATTAAATCAGTTTCTCCGTTATGGACAGAACAATGAAATCCGTGTACAGGTGAGAAATGGAGCAATGACAAACAGCCGCTGGTATTCAGGAAGCGGTATCTACAGAGACGTCTATCTTCTGGAAGCTGGACTTACATACCTTGTGCCAGAGGGAGTGCAGATAAAAACAGAAAATGCCAGTCAGGAGCTTGCAGTTCTCATGGTAAATACAGAGCTTAAGAACCGCAAAAGCTCTCCGGCTGAGCTGATTCTGGAGACTACTATACAGAATAATGAAGGAGAAACCATTGCCTGTGACTGCACCTCTGTTGTACTCTTTGAGCAGGAGGAACGCAGAATGCCGCAGAGAATTGCAGTGGATGCACCGGTACTCTGGTCAGAGGATACGCCTGTTTTGTATACCTGTATAAGCCGCTTATATACAAAGGAAAACGGCGAAAAAGGCGCTCTTGTGGACTCTAATACAGAGACCTTTGGAATTCGAACCCTTCAGGTAGATACCAGAAAAGGCTTTCAGGTAAATGGAAAGACAGTAAACCTAAGAGGCGCCTGCATTCATCATGACAGCGGGCTTCTGGGAGCCGCTACCTATGAGGACGCCCAGTATCGTCAGATCAGGCTCCTCAAGGAGGCCGGCTTTAATGCGATTCGTATGTCCCATCATCCCATGGCTCCTGCTATGCTGCGCGCCTGCGATGCTCTGGGTATGTATGTGATGGACGAGACCTTTGACATGTGGAACCGCTGTAAGTCCAATTATGATTATGGTTTGTATTTTCAGGAATGGTGGGAAAAGGATGTGACCGCCATGGTGAGAAAGGATTACAACCATCCGTCTGTGGTTCTGTATTCTGTGGGAAATGAAATTCCGGAAATCGGCACAGACCATGGAGCCAGAACCTGCTATGATTTGTGTGCAAAGATAAAAGCCCTGGATGATACCAGGTTCACGCTTGCATCCATTAACGGCGTATTTGCGGCAGGAGACGCTGTGGGACAGATTATAGCGGATGTGGTTTCGGATCTGAGCAGCAAGGGAGAAATCGACGGAAATGTCAATGATTTTATGACCCTCATGGATGGGCATATGGATGAAATCGTCACGCACAGAACCATAGGGGAACGCCTGGAAAAGGCATGTGCTGCGACAGATATTGCAGGCTATAATTATATGACCGCGCGATATGAAATAGATGGACAGACCTATCCTAACCGTGTGATTGTGGGAAGCGAAACCTATCCGCCGGAGATTGCAAGAAACTGGGGAATTGTAAAGAGATGTCCGCATGTTATCGGAGATTTTACCTGGACAGGCTGGGATTATATTGGAGAAGCAGGAGTCGGAATTCCTGCTTATCAGTGGGGAGAGGGCGGTTTTGGCGCGGGCTTCCCGGCTCAGCTGGCTTATTCAGGAGATTTGGATATCACAGGCTTTAGAAGGCCAGCCTCTTATTTCAGGGAGGTTGTGTTCGGACTTCGCAGGGAGCCATATATTGCTGTTCAGGATCCAAACAGATATGGTCAGACTTTGATTAAGACGCCGTGGGTGATCAGCGACGCCATTTCCTCCTGGACATGGAGCGGATGCGAGGGAAAACCAGTAATTGTCGAGGTCTATGCGCCTGGAGCAGAGGCAGAGCTTCTGTGCAATGGAAGGTCTGTGGGAAGGAAAACAGCAGGAGAAGCAGCTGGCTTTAGAACCCTGTTTGAAACAGTGTATGAACCAGGAACTCTGACTGCTGTTGTATATGAAAATGGAGAGGAAATCAGCCGCACAGAGCTTAGGACAGCAGGAGCAGAGCGTGTGCTTCATGTGAATGCAGAGAAGGATTATACCAGTGCAGAGGAGGGCGAACTTCTTTATTTCCAGGTGGAAATCACTGACGAGAAGGGAGTTATTGTTACTGGGGAGGATGTAGTGCTTCATCTGAATATTTGCGAAGGCGCAGAGCCTCTGGGCTTTGGAAGCGGAGATCCTAAGCCTCTCTATAACTTTAATGAAGGTGTGACAAAGACCTTTAACGGCCGTGCGCAGATAATACTTAAGAAGACCAGGGGAGCAGAGCCGGTAAAGGTGCAAATCGAGTCAGAAAATGGGCTGCGTACAGAAGCAATCGTGTAAAGGAGAAACGCTATGAGCAGAAAATATGAAGACAGGATTCAGGAGCTATTAAATAAAATGACCCTCCAGGAAAAGGTCGGTCAGCTTCGCCAGTGCGGCCCCTCCCTGGTAGGAGCCTTTGAGGTAAGCTTTGAGGAGCTTTTGGACATGATGTTTGACGGGAGAATTACACAGGAGGAATTCGCACGCCTGATGGGAACTGCAAAGCAGGATTTCCGCGAGGATGACCTGAGAGATGGAAGGATTGGCTCCTATAATGGAATCGGAGATGCAGCAACAGCAAACCGTCTGCAAAAAATCGCGGTTACAGAGACGCGCCTTGGGATTCCGCTGCTCTTTGGCTATGATGTTATCCATGGCTTTCGTACAGTAACCCCGATTCCACTGGCAGAAAGCTGCGCCTGGGAGCCAGAGCTTTGGGAGCGTACAGGACGGATGGCAGCAGAAGAAGCAACTGCTGCCGGCGTTCATATGACCTTTGCTCCCATGGTGGATGTGTCCAAGGACGCCAGATGGGGACGTATAAGTGAGGGAGCTGGAGAGGACACTCTTCTTGCAGGCCTCTATGGCGCTGCAAAGGTACGGGGCTTTCAGGGAGACGATCTCTCTGCCGCAGATTCCATGGCTGCCTGTGTGAAGCACTTTGCCGCTTATGGGGCAGCAGAGGCAGGAAGAGATTATAACCGTGTGGATATGTCCATGCAGAGGCTGTGGGAGGAATACCTTCCCCCTTATAAGGCATGTATAGAGGCAGGAGCAAGAGCGATTATGCCTGCGTTTAACGATATTAATGGAGTTCCCTGCTCTGTGAACGAGTGGCTTCTAAAGGAGGTGCTTCGTGAGAAGTGGGGCTTTGACGGAATGACAGTCAGCGACGCCAATGCTATTGCAGAGTGTGTGAACCACGGTGTGGCAAGGGACAGGGCAGAGGCGGCGGCTCTTGCCCTTGAGGCTGGAATGGACATGGATATGACCTCTGAGGTTTATATTGAGAACCTGGAGAAGCTGGTGACAGAGGGACAGGTAAAGGAGGAAAGTCTTGACCGTGCAGTTGCAGATATTTTGAGAATAAAATTCGAGCTGGGACTTTTTGACCATCCCTATCGCACAGATGAAGAAAGGCAGAGCCGCGCCATGCTCAAGCCCAAGTACAGAAGCCTTGCAAGAGAGGCAGCTGTGAAATCCATGGTTCTTCTGAAAAACGACGCAGCTTCCGGCGAGATGCTGCTTCCTCTGGACAAATCAAAGAAAATCGCAGTATTTGGAGAGCTGGCGTCAAGCAAGAGTGAAATGACCGGAGCCTGGGCAATTGGAGCAGAAGGAAATGACTGCGTAAGCCTTACAGAGGCGCTTGAGGCAGAGGGAATCTTGTTTACATACACAGAGGGAATCTGCAACGGGAAGGTGGATAGAGGGGCAATAGAGGAAAATGCGGCGAATGCAGATGTTCTCCTTATTGCAATGGGCGAACACAAAGAAGAGAGCGGAGAGGCAGCGAGCAGGGCGGATATCTCGATTCCTGAAGTGCAAATGAAGCTTCTGGAAGCTCTTGCAGCTTTCTCAAAGCCTGTGGTTGTGCTTCTGTTTAATGGACGGCCTCTGACGCTCTCCAGAGTGCATGAAAAGGCGACTGCTGTTTTGGAGGCATGGCATCCGGGCGTGGAGGCAGGAAATGCTCTTGTGGACATTTTGTATGGAAAGGAAAATCCAAGCGGCAAGCTCACTGCAACCTTCCCCTTTGCTTCGGGTCAGTGTCCGATGTACTATGCGCACATGAACACAGGAAGACCAGGAGGAAAGTCAAAGTTTACTTCCAAGTACCTGGATACGCCCCTTGAACCGGTATATCCATTTGGATATGGTCTGAGCTATACCAGCTATGAATACCGAGACCTGAAGATTGAAAAGAAGGAAAAGGCGTTTTTGGTCTCTGTTTATGTAAAAAATGTCGGATCGCGTGCAGGAGAGGAGATTGTACAGTGCTATGTACAGGACAAGGCAGCAAAGCGTGTTCGCCCGGTGAAGCTTCTCAAGGCATTTGACAAGGTAAGACTGGAGGCAGGGGAAGAAAAGCAGGTCTGCTTTACAGTACCGTTTGAAGAGCTGGGATATTATGACTGGAACATGAAGTATGTGGTGGAAGACGGCGAGTTTGTGTTCTATGTGGGCAAGAATTCCAGCGACTGTCTGAATGCTTCGGTTATACTTGAAAGGAGCGAAAGGAGATGAAAAAGGCAGCGTTTAATCCGTATCTTCCATTTTGGGAGACAGTTCCAGACGCAGAACCGCATGTATTTGGAAATCGTTTGTATATTTATGGAAGCCATGATAAACGTAAGGGAACTTCCTTTTGCGAGGATGATTATGTATGCTGGAGCGCGCCTGTAGATGACCTGGGAAACTGGCGCTGTGAAGGCGTTATCTACACAAAGCAGCAGGATCCCTTAAACGGCGCGCCCTATGAGGGCGAGCTTCCAGACGCAGAGAGCGGCATGGGAACAGAAGAAAATCCGCATCTTCTCTATGCGCCTGATGTGACACAGGGAAAGGATGGCCGCTATTATCTCTATTATGCACTGGATTTTACAGGCCTTGTGTCTGTGGCTGTGTGCGATACGCCTGCCGGAAAATATGAGTTTTACGAGTTTGTGCGCAGAGAGGATGGAACTATTCCAAGGGTCGGCAGATGGTTTGACCCGGCCATTCTCTGTGAAGAGAGCGGAGTGTATCTGTACTATGGCTTTGCCCCTGCCTTCAAGTTCCCAGGAATGGAAAACATTGTTTTTCCAGGCAGCATGATGGTAAGGCTAGCAGACGACATGCACACGATTATCAGCGATCCGGTGTGCGTGGCAAACGGAGTGGACACGGCAAAGGGAACGGATTATGAGGAGCATCCCTTTTTTGAGGCGTCGAGCATCCGAAAAATCGGGGATTGGTATTATTTTGTGTATTCCAGCCTTCAGGGAAATGAACTCTGCTATGGCATGGCCAAAACGCCGGAGGGACCGTTTGCATACAAGGGCGTGATTGTCTCTAACGGAGATATGGGATATCAGGGAAACACGCTTCCTGTTAATTACATGGGAAACAACCATGGAGGTCTTGTAGTAATCGGAAATAAAACCTATATTTTCGGACACAGACATACCCATGGAACACAGTTTTCCAGACAGGGTACAGCAGAGGAGGTAACAATTCTTCCTGATGGAACTATTTTGCAGACAGAGCTTACAAGCTGCGGCTTAAATGGAGGCCCTCTTCCTGCAAGGGGAATCTATCAGAGCTATATTGCCTGCCACCTTACACAGGGAGACAGAACCAAGGTGGGAAATGCCATGATGACAGGTCCTGGAGAGGGCGCACCGGTGATTCCGGATGACATGCCGTATATTACTGAGGAGGCGGATAAGGGCGGCGAAAAGGGCTTAAAGCCTTATATCTACAATCTTCAGACGGGAGCTTTGGCAGGCTTTAAATATTTTTCATTTGACGGGACAGAGAATAAAATCTGTGCAGAATTCAGGGGAAGAGGAATTGTGGAGGCAATTCTTGACGCTCCTGACAGGGAAGCCTTTGCAGAGCTTTATGTAGACAGCAGAGAGTGGAGCAGGCCATGGGCCGTCTTTTCCGAAATAAGCGGACGACATGCCCTGTATTTCAGGGTCAAGGAAGGATGCGTGGATTTTGCATCCTTTACAATAGATTAGACAGAAGACAGATTGTTGTTTTCCTGTTAAGACAGAGACAAGGGGGCTGTAAAACGATAAAAAGAGTGCTGCCGCTCATAGCCAGACGCTGTGAGCGGCAGCATTGTCGCTCTACTTGAAGGCAAATGGAACAAAGCTGTCTTCTGAATCCTGGTGCAGCTTTCTATATTCCAGGGGAGACATTTTATAAGTGCTTCTGAAAACTCTGGAAAAATGGTCGGCAGAATTGTATCCGATTTGTTCTGCAATCTCTCCGACCTTCAGGTTCGTGTTGACAAGAAAATCTGTAGCGTCAGCAAGACGCAGACGTTTAATCAGCTCTGTAAAGGTAAAGCCTGTGTTCTGCTTAATCAGGGTACACAGATGAGGCTCGCTGTAGTGAAAAAGATTTGCAAGCGCAGAGAGGGTCAGGGTCTGGTAGTTATGCTGAATATACTGAAGAACAAGAGAAAAATCGGTTCCAAGCTGGTAATTGTAAAACTGGATAGTCTGACTGTAATTGCGCAGCACAGTGGAAAAGAAGAGATTCACATAGCTGATGCAGCAGCTGTTTCCATACATGTCTCTTCTGCTGGATTCTATCATCATATTTCTGATATACCGCTTCAAAAGTCCATGTTCCTTTGTGAAAAACAAAAGATAATTCGAGTGTTCATTGCCCTTAAGGATTGTCCGGAAAAAATAGGACAGCAGATCCTTGCGGGACATGAGCGAGAAAAAGGTGGTGTCAAAGGTACTCTGCCTGATACAGATGGTAAAGACCGTGGATTCATCTTCTATCAGAAAATCATGGTTTGAGGAGGGCGCAATAATACAAAGCTCTCCCTGTCTCATAATGCGCATTTCTTTTTCAAAAATAAATTTTCCCTGTCCCTTAAATACAAAATTGATTTCAAAATAGTTATGCTTGTGAAGCTGAGGGCGCGTATATCTTGGATGGCGGATGACAAAAACATCCTTGGTATTTGGTATCATATCGCTTTCCCTTACATTGGAGCTGTATTTGGCGCCGATATATGGGGTGAGACACAGAGGAAGAGAGTCTACAACCTGATCAAATTCCTCGTCGCTCATATTATCATAGTCGTCAGAAAGCTCAGGAAAAGAAATATTTTGCTGAAGAAGACCTTTTCTATATAAATACTCGCTCATTTCCGGAAACTGCATACGGCTTCCGGTACGTTCATAATAGGCTTTCATATTGCGCTGAAATTCACCGTAGGTTAAATAATATGCCATAAAACATTCTCCTGTATATGCTTGACCAACATCATCATATGATACTAAGGTCAAAAAGGCAGGAATCCGATGCAAGCTTACTTACAAGAGGATTTTTGACCTTGGAACCCCAACATCATCATATTTTCCAGTATAACAAAGATGAGGCGGCAAAACAAGGTGAAAATTCTGATTTTCCATCAGGCAGGCTTATGAGAAGCTGCGACAGCATACCCATGGGGTATCCCGTAATACTGCTCCCTGGAGCGGGCGCTGCGCGGCAAGGTATACGGTTATGAGCAAGCAGAGAAGCGGATATTGTACTCTGTGGATATTGCGAACATCCGCTTGACGGCGCTTTGCCGGAGCTTCTCTGTCATAGGCGCAAAACACTCCGCAGATAAAAATGCTTGTGAAAATATGTCGGATAGTAAAAAAAATACTACATGGAGTATTTAGCTCCCATGGATTAAAATAATATCATGGAAAAATGATTGCGAAGTATTGAAGAGAAAATTCTAAAGGAGTATTCTAAAAAGGAGAAAACCATGAGAATTATTAACGTCAGAATGAATGGAATTGAAAATCCGGTTGGCTTTGCCTATGAAAAACTGAGCTGCTCCTGGAATGTGTGCGGCGCAGAAAGCAAGAAACAGAAATATGCCCGGATTGAGGTCAGCGAGAGTGCGGATTTTTCAAAGCCTGTGTATGTGAAGGAAGGGGAAAACCTCTGCCAGAGCGGAGAGAGTCTGGAAATAGACTTAAAGCCCCGTACAGTCTATTACTATCGTGTTACCGTGATCGGAGACAAGGGAGAAGAGGCCAAGAGCGAGACTGCTTTTTTTGAGACTGGAAAAATGCAGGAGCAATGGCAGGCGCAGTGGATCGCTCCTGTAAAGGAGGATGATTTCCATCCGGTACTCAGGAAATCCTTTTCTGTAAAGAACGGGGTAAAGAGAGCGCGCCTGTATGTGTGCGGCGTGGGTCTTTTTGAGGCATGGATGAACGGCAAAAAGCTTGGAGAGGAGTACCTGACTCCTTATCTAAATCATTATGAGACAAACATGCAGGTGATAACCTTAAAAGCAGAGGCGCTTCTCAGCGATAATAAAAATACGCTGGAAATTTTCCTTGGAAAAGGCTGGTATATGGGCGTGTTTGGCCTTGACCTTCAGCCGAATCATTTTGGAGACCGCATGGCTGCGATCGCAGAGCTTCATGTAGAATATGAGGACGGAACAGAGGATATTGTTGCAACAGACGATACCTGGAAATACTGCGGTTCTGATGTGGAGGAATCGGGCATTTATTTTGGAGAGATTCTGAACCGCTGCCTGTGGAAGGACAGGAAGAATCCTCTGAAGCCGGTGGAGGTTCTTGAAAACCCGCAGTTCTGCGAGGGTACCAGAAATCTGGATAAGAGTCATCTGACAGACAGAATCAGTCTTCCGGTGCTTGCCATGGAGGAGCTTGAGGTTCAAGAGGTTATTCACACGCCAAAGGGAGAGACTGTGCTTGACATGGGTCAGAACTTTGCGGGCTTTGTGGAATTTGAAGCAGAGCTTTTGCCTGGAACAAGGGTGGTTTTGGACTTTGGAGAAATCCTTCAGGAGGGCAATTTCTATAATGGAAATTACAGGGACGCACAGTCTCAGTTTGTATATGTTTCAGATGGAAGAAAGGAAACAGTTCGGCCGCATTTTACCTTCTTTGGCTTCCGTTATGTGCGTGTGCAGGGCTGGCCAGGAGAACTGCGTAAGGACGATTTCAGAGGCAGGGCTCTGTACTCGGACATTTCCCGCACCGGCTATATTCATACCTGTGATAAGAGGGTGAATCGCCTGTATGAGAACACTGTATGGGGACTCAAATCCAATTTTATTGATATGCCGACAGACTGTCCGCAGAGAAGCGAGCGGCTGGGCTGGACAGGAGACGCTCAGGTATTTGCGCCTACAGCAAGCTATCATATGGATACCAGAGCATTTTTCCATAAATTTATCAAGGACCTGCGCGATGAGCAGAAAATGATTGACGGAGCGGTTCCAAACTTTCTTCCAAACTTTGGACACCCCAGGGACGCAGGAAGTGTATGGGGAGACATTGCGACTCTTCTTCCGAATACGCTGTATACCTATTATGGAGATCTTGCAGAGATGGAATTTTGCTATCCTCTCATGAAGGACTGGGTGGATTATATTGACCGCGAGGATGCTGCAAGAGGAGAGAGGCAATACCTCTACAACTTTGGAGATACCTTTGGCGACTGGCTGGCTCTGGACGGACCTACGCCTACCAGCTTTAAAGGAAGCACAGATGATTTCTATGTGTCTTCTATGTACTACTATAATTCTATCCAGATTGTTCAGAAAATGGCAGAGCGTCTTGGAAAGGCAGAGGATGCCGCTCACTATATGGAGCTTGGAGCAAAGGTAAAGCAGGCTATCCTAAATGAGTACTTTACTCCGAACGGAAGACTCTCCATTGATACGCAGGCAGCCTATGTGATTGCCCTGAAGTTTGGAATTTACCTGGACAAGGAGAGAATTATCCGGCAGTTCAGAACCCGTCTTCAGAGAGATATGTATCAGATAAAGTGCGGCTTTGTCGGAGCTCCTCTTCTGTGTACAGTTCTTGCAGAGGCAGGGGAATATGAGCTTGCCTATGACTTTCTTCTCAAGGAAGGCTTTCCGGGCTGGCTCTACAGCGTGGATTTGGGAGCTACTACTATCTGGGAGAGATGGAACTCTGTTATGCCGGACGGCTCTATAAGCGGCACAGGCATGAACTCTCTGAACCATTATGCCTATGGCTCTGTCATGGAATTTGTCTATGCCTATGCGGCAGGCATCCGTCCGCTGGAACCTGGCTTTAAGAAGGCTGTGATTGCACCGAACCCTGATATTCGTCTCAGGAAAATCGACTGTACCTATCAGTCTGTAAACGGTGCTTATGTAAGCAACTGGGAAATCTGTAAGGACGGCAGAATCAAGGCTCATGTTGAAATCCCATTTAACTGCGAAGCACAGGTAAGCCTTCCGGGATATGTACACAAGACCATGACTCTGACAGCAGGAAGCTATGATTTTGACTACATACCAGAGAGGGATTTCCGCAGGCCATACACTAAAAATACCACGCTTGCCAGAATCTCCAAAGACAGAGCGGCAATGGAGATTTTGGGAAAATATACTCCTGTACTGGCGGGAATTGCAGCGTCAAAGGACCCGGAGATGGGAGCTAATTCTCTGGAGGATATGCTTGGAAAGGGCTTCCTTCCATTTGACCCTGCAGAGCTTAGAAAAGCAATTGCGGAAATTGAAAATCTGACGGTTTTATAATTTTTCAAGGCAGTGAACAGTAAGGTTTTATGATATGAGGGAAAGGATAAAAAGAAAATGATAGATTTAAAGGCAAATCCGTTTTATCTGGATGATGAAAAAATAGCCTGGGTTCAGGATACGCTGGCGTCCATGACAGAGGAAGAGAAGATAGGCCAGATGTTCTGCCCGATAGGAGGAAATGTTGAGGAGAGCTATCTGAAAGGCTTTATGGAGGAGTTCAAGCCTGGAGCCATGCTTTACCGCCCGATGCCGTCGGCACAGATTCAGAAAACGCATCGTTTTCTGCAGGAGCAGTCCAGAATTCCCATGCTGTTTGCGGCAAATCTGGAATCAGGGGGAAATGGAATCTGCTCAGACGGTACTTATTATGCAAGACCTATGGAGGCGGCTGCCTCTGACAACCCGGTAAGTGCATACCGTCTGGGAGCTGTTGCAGGAAAGGAGGCGCAGGCTGTGGGATGCAACTGGGCGTTTGCACCCATCTGCGATCTGGATCTGAACCACAGAAACCCGATTACCAATGTGCGTACCTATGGAAGCTGCAAGGAAAGAGTTATCCGATTTGTAAAAGAGCAGATGAGAGGCTTGTCTGAGTATGGAGTGGCCTGCGCTGTAAAGCATTTTCCAGGAGACGGCGTGGATGAACGGGATCAGCACCTTCTGTCCTCAGTAAACAGCCTTTCTGTGGAGGAATGGGATAAGTCCTATGGTGAGATTTGGAAGGAGGTTGTTGATGCGGGGGCTTTGTCTGTTATGGTGGGACATATTCTTCAGCCTGCATACAGCAAATTTCTGAACCCGGATCTAAGGGATGAGGACATTCTTCCGGCAACTCTCTCAAAAGAGCTTCTCCAGGGGCTTCTTCGCGGAAAGCTTGGCTTTAATGGAATGATTGTGACAGACGCTACGCCTATGCTGGGCTTTAATGCAGCCATGCCGAGAAGAAAAGCGATTGCAGCGGCGATTGCTGCTGGCTGTGATATGATTTTGTTTAATAAGGATATCCGAGAGGATTATCAGGCAGTGCGCGATGCACTTGCAGATGGTACTTTGACAAGAGAAAGGATGAATGAGGCAGTTACCAGGATTCTTGCCATGAAGGCGGCCATGGGACTTCCAGATGCACAGAAGAGCAAAAAGCTGGTTCCGTCTGAGGAGGCGCTCTCCTGCGTGGCGTGTGAAGAACACAAGAAATGGGCTGCTCAGTGTGCAGATGAGAGCGTGACTCTGGTAAAGGATACGCAGAAGCTGCTTCCAATCTCTCCGAAGAAGTATAAGAGAATTCGTCTGTATCTCCTTGAAGACCGCGTGGGAGGCGGATTTAAGGATGGAGAGGGGGCTCTGGGAAGTGTAAAGACGCGCCTTGAAAAGGAAGGCTTTGAGGTGTCGTTATTTGACTACTCCAAGCTGGACTTCTATGAGATGTTTGAGGGTGGCGTCGCAGACATTAAGAGCAAATTTGACCTGGCAATTTATGTGGCTTGTATTGATACGGCGAGCAATCAGTCTGTACGCAGAATCGACTGGGTACATCTGATGGCAGCAGATGCACCGTGGTTTGTTCACGATGTTCCGACCATTTTTATCTCTGTTGCCAATCCATATCATCTTATGGATGCGCCGATGATTAAAACCTTTATCAACGCTTATACGCCGAGCGATGAGGTGATTGAAAAGGTGATTGATAAGATTATGGGAAGGTCAGAATTCAAGGGCATAAGCCCGGTGGATCCGTTCTGCGGCGTGTGGGGAGCCCAGTTTTAACGTATGAAGCAGCGAAGCGGATTGCGAATTTCCGCTTGACGGGCCTTGCGCGGCAGACATGATGTTCGGATGAGAAAATAAAAAATAGCCTGGACGTTAGCTTTGCGTTCACAAAACAGTATCACTGAAAATGAACACGGTCGTTAATGGGCTGGTAGAAACCAAAACACTCTGTTGTGAATCACAACAGAGTGTTTTATTTTTATGTGCGCCCGGCGGGCGCACGTTCTAAAGGGTGAAAGTCCCTGACCCGC
>JAUNOP010000027.1 GCA_030537135.1 Eubacteriales bacterium
CTGAAGACGCTTCCAACAATACTGTTTCAGACGGCTCTGAAAATACATCCAGCAGTCAGGCATGGCCTTCTGGTCCTGAAGTCAGCTCTGAGACAGCGCTTCTTATGGATGACGCCACTGGAACAATTTTGTACAGCAAGAATCCCGACCGTTCCATGCAGATCGGAAGTCCGGTAAAAATCATGACCGTACTGGTCGCCCTGGAGAATGCTTCTCTCACAGACGCAGTGACAGTTACAGACACAGGCGTATCCGGTGTTTCCAGCGAAAGCGCAAATATTTCTCTGACAGCCGGAGAGGTGCTGACTGTAGAAGACTGTCTGCATGCCATTATGCTGGCCTCTGCCAATGACGCAGCGCTTCAGATTGCTGAGCATGTCAGCGGCTCTGTTGAAGCCTTTGTTGAAAAGATGAATCAGAGAGCCTCTGAGCTTGGCTGCATAAATACTCATTTTTCCAATCCCACCGGTCTTTCTGAGGATTCACAGGTAACAACCGCCCATGACCTCGCCTTGATTACAAAGGCTGCTCTGGACAATGAACAGTTCCGCAGAATATCCTCTGCCGAGCAATATACAATTCCTGCCACAGATTACCAGGATGCGCGAAACCTCTTTAATAATTTTGCCCTGTTCCAGAGTGACAGCGCTTATTATTATGAAGGCTGCGTGGGCGGCAAGGAGGGCTATACCGAGGAATCCTTAAGTACTCTTGCCTGCGGCGCACAAAGAAATAATACTCTGCTCATCGCAGTTGTCCTCAAGGGCGACAGCGATGCGACCGATGCAGACGCCGTCTCTCTTCTGGATTTTGGATTCAGCAGCTTTGAGACCATACAGGTGCAAACCAATGCAATGCAGGGCGGAACTGCCATGGTTCCTGTCGGCACCTCTGCCGATGAGCTCACTGTCCATTCCAGTGAAAAGGCAGACGGAACCCACCAGCAGTACTACTTTGCAGACAATGCCGTAGGCTCAGGCATTGTTCCGATAACTTCAGAGGAAACTCCGATAGACCCTGAGAAGGAGCTTCAGGCAGAGGCTCATCTAAAGGCAGCCGCTGATTTTTCCGCAAACAAATCCATGATCCCTTATTATATTATTGCAGGAGTCACCGGAGCCTTACTTCTTATTCTTCTGTTTATACTTGCGAGAGTTGTCCGCTCATAGCTCTTCTATAGAAGATGGCCTGCTCCTCTTATACTGGCAAATAGAGCTTTCACTCCCTCTAAGAAACAGGCGCTGTCTTTGAAAATCTCAAAGACAACGCCTGTTTCTTTTTACTCTCTGCCCTTTATAAGGCAGTGTATTTTTTTCTTCTATGTGCTGCTGCCTGAATCATGAGATACACGCCCCAGGCGAGAAGGCTGACTACGCCTCCCTCTTTCATATATGGAGCTTCATATCTGAGAGTAATCTCATGCTCTCCTGCCTCCACGGCGCATGTCAGAAATCCGATGTTTCCGCGCAGAGCCTCTGTTTTCTGGTTATCTATATAAATGCTCCAGCCCTTTTCAAAGGGAATGGCAAAGAAAAGATATCCATCTGAGGAAGTCCTGACTGTGCCTGTGAGAAAATCGTCCTGCTTTGGCGCATCCAGAATCACCTCTGCCTCCTGCATTGCCTGACTCTTCTGTAAAGGCAGCTCCTTATCCTCCCCATCTTCCAGAATCAAAACCCTCTCCAAAGGCTCTGATGGATTCCTTTGTCCCACATTCTCCCAAAAGCTTTCCTCTGAAACTGTCTGGTCATAAAAACGAGCCATAGAGGTTTCTCTTGTATTTTCATAAACATAGATTTCTCCGAATTGCTTCATAAAAATATAATCCCTGCCGTCCAAATCGGCTTTTTCAGACAAAAGATATTTTACGCCCAGCACAGACGCGGCGGCTGTATTATCTGCGATCGCCCAGAAAGCCGTGCGCGCATGATCCTGCTGATAGATCTCAGGACAAAAGCCTTCAAAAAACAAGCTCACATACCCATTCATCACCGAATTATAAGAACTCACTCCCCGATATCCCTGTATCAGAGAATCCATACACTGCGTAATGGAGTAGAAATCCTTTTCCACCCGGAAAAACTCCTCATCCTCAGACTCCAGATAAGCAAGTGCAGCCTGGATATCTGGATGATTCATCTGCCGGAAATATTGCTGTGGATAATTGAGTTCTGCATACACAGCCTCATCCATGTTCTCAGAGACTCTCTGCTTCATATTCTCTTCGCAGGCCGCCTCATAGCCTTCCAAAGGTGCATCCTCCTTTTTCATTGCATTTCTTCCCTGATAGCAGGTCACTCCCTCTGAAAGACTCCCCGCTGCAAGGAGCAGCATCCCTATACAGAGAAGCTTCCTTCTCCCTGATGCAGAGCGGATAATGCCAGCGGCCAAAAAAAGCAGCGCCGTCAGCTCTGTCACAATCGCCAAAATCACAGCATTTGTTCTGTCGCACGAAAGTATACTGACCTGATACGCCTCTCTAAAAAAAGCATTTGCCGCGCAAAAAACAATCCCTGTCAAAATCAAAGAAACACTGCCGCCCCTTCTTATGTCTTCCCACTCCCATGCCATAGCCATGGCAAAAAAGGGAAGCAGCACAAAGGTATATCTATGCGAGGAAACCAAAAAACCGTTAAAAATCATTCCCCCAACAGGAAGAAGGAGCGCTGTGCAGATAAGAAGGGCTCCAATGTACACCACAATCCTTTGCCTGAGCGTTTCCTTTGCCTTTCGGTATTTCAGCAAAAACTGCGCTCCCAGAAACGGAAACATTGTAGAAAAAAACATTACAGGCGCTTCAAAATAATTTCCCCAGCCCAGGTAAACGCTTTCCCGGATTGTGTGTCTGTTTTGAAGATTGGAAGAAAACATCCGCTTAAACAGGCTTTCATAATATATATCTGTATAAGGGGTGAATGCTGTGCGAAGCCACTCAGACAAGCGAAAGCCCTCATGGCTTGTGCGAAAGGAAATTCCAACAACAGCAAAAGCCAGGGGCGCAAAAATCACCATGCCCATACCGATTCCCAGGAGAATCTGCGCACAGGAGGCAAGAAACCTCTTTGCTCTCTCCCTTCCTCCTATGTCAAGGGTGCAGACGCGAAGCAAAAGATAAACACCGGTTCCAACCAGGCACATGTAGGTAAGATACACACTGTACACAGAGCATATGCATACCATAACAGGAAAGAGGGCTCTCCCCCTCTTTTTCTGAAGCGTCCGCTCTGCAAGCAGGAGCAGAAGAGGCATATACACAGTCACCATTCCAAACTGATAGTGCTGTCCCCATACCATTAAGTATCCATTCATTCCATAGGCATAGGCAGCCGCGAGCTTTGCCTGCGTGCCATAGGAAAATTGTGAGAGAAGCCCATAGGCAGCAAGGCCTGCGAGGATTATTTTTAAAATCGCCAGCACAGGCAAAAACTCCATCATAGTCTTTATTCCAAAAAGAACCCCAACAGAAAGCAAGAGCATGAGGGAAGGGTCGAACAGGCTGATGCAGAATTCATTCATTCCCAGGCCCTGTTCAAAATTCCAGAAGCTAAAATTCCCTTCCCTGATATGTCTTACCAGGGAAATATACTGTGAGATATACTGATCCTTAGTATCCCCTGCCATATCCTCGAAAATCAAAAGCCTGTCTCCGAACAAATATCCCCAATAAATGATGATTCCACTGAAAAGAAGAGCAAGAACCAAAATAAGCTCAGGTCTGAGGAGGGCTTTGTACTGCCTTTTTCTTTCTGATGTCTTCATTTTTTCTCCTTTCATGACGCACTTGCTGCGTCAATAATGGCAGATTTGGAAGTTCGCTTCCAAATCTGCCCTCCTGTCAAGCGGATATTCGCAATCCGCTTCGCTGCTTGCTTGATACGTTAAATCCTTTTTAATGAAAAGTCCTGTGTGTTCAGACTCAGATTTGGATTATAATAGGGGTCTCCATTCTTCAAAACATCTGGCCATTTCTTTTCAAAGGTCAGAATTTCATTGTTAAACCGCTCTACCTTTTCCGGCGTGTCCTCCAGTCCTCTTGATTTTGACTCATAATGATACAGCTCTGCATAAGGATTATAGACAATCAAATAGTCGGCCCTGCGAAGCTTCATACAGAAGTCAATATCATTAAAGGCAATTTTCAGCTCCTCGCTGAAGCCTCCCACCTCCTCAAAGACTGATTTTCTGACCATCATGCAGGCTGCTGTGACTGCGCTGTAATTCTGCGCACAGATAATTCTGTGGCAATACCCGCTGCTTTCCCGTGGCTGCTGAACAAAGCAGTGACCAGCAAGTCCTCCAAAGCCTATCACCACGCCCGCATGCTGAATCGTATCATCCTCATAATACAGGCGCGCTCCCACTGCTCCCACATCTGGCCGCATACAATAGCCGAGAAGCTCCTCCAGACAATCAGGATTTATCATCTCTGTATCATTGTTCAGAAGAAGAAGGTGTTCTCCCTGGGCAAAGCGCTCCCCAAAATTGTTGATGGCAGAATAATTAAATTCTCCCTCCCAATGCACAATCCGCACCCTTTTATCGGTTCTCTGAAGCTCCTCATAAAAGCGGAAGGTCTCCTCGTCTGTGCTGTTGTTCTCTACAATGACAAACTCAAAATTCTGGTAAGTAGATTTGTTCTCCACAGAAGCTATACACCGTTTCAAATCCTCTATGTGGTCTTTATTTGGAATGATAATGGAAATCAGAGGATCCTTGGCTCTTTTGTATCTGGTTCTATATAATCCCAGATATTCTCCCTTCATCACCTCTGCCTGAATTCCCATCCTCTCATAATGAGCCTCAAGCGCCCTCTCCCCTGCTTCAAAGGCATAGAGCTTGCTCTGCGGATTTTCAGCAGTGGAAGAGTCATGGCATCTCCAATGATAGAGAATCTTGGGAATATGAGCAATCTCCTCCGGAGAGACTGCCTCTGTGCATCTGAGAATCAAATCATAGTCCTGCGCACCGTCAAACTCCGGGCGCAAGGCTCCCACCTTTTCCAAAAGACGCCTCTCTACCACAAAAAGATGACAGATATAATTTACAGTTCTCAAAAGGTCTATATTAAAATCCGGTTTAAAATGAGGCTGGAAAAATTTGTGTCCGTCCATGGTCATTTTGTCCTCGTCTGAGTACAAGAGCCGGACATTTTCTTTTTGATTCACTGCCCTTACACATTCATAAAGAGCATTTGGAGTGAGTTCATCATCATGGTCTGCAAAGGCAATATAGTCGCCTGTTGCCAGATGTATGGCTGCGTTTGTGTTTTCGGAAATACGAAGGCTGCGCTTGGAAAAGACAGTCTTGATTCTGGAATCCTCCTTGTATTTCTCAAGCACCTTGGGAACAGTGGAATCTTCCCCGCTTCCATCTGAAAGGCACAGCTCCCAGTTTGTATAGGTCTGCTGCTTTACAGACTCTATCAAGGCCTTCAAATATTTTTCCGGCGTATGATAGAGAGGAACCACAATGGAAATCTTCGGCTGTTTTTGAAAGACCTCTTTTCTCTGTGCCTGCAGCTCTCTTTTATCAGGAAGATGTCTTAGAATCCACTTGTCATAGGGCAGGGGTCTTGAGCGTACATTATGAATTTTTCCCACGATTTTATCTGCCAGAGCAGAAGGACCCTGGTTTTTCAGGTACACAAAGCCTCTGGCAGCATATTTTTCAGCCTTTTTCTTCAGGATTCCTGTCCTGGAAAGGGGAACCATATGAATGGATCTGCTTCCCTGTCCATAAAATACCAGATACAGATATTTTCCCTGCACATTGGGAGCCTCTATGAAAAATCCGCATTTGTCGCTGACCTTGCCTTCCTGAAACATCTTTTCCACATCCACTCTGGCAGTCCTTTGAATGGTAAAGGGAATTTTCTTTCTGTCCTGTCCATAAACACAGATTTTTACAGGCCTTGAAAACACAGCCCAGCCCCGTATCCGGCAGGTCTTATCCTGAATTTGCTCTTCCTCAATATAATAATAGGGCTTTCCCTGCTTTTTTAAGAGTTCTCTGACAGGCATGGAAAACCAGCAGAACCTCTGCCCTTTATGTTCTCCATAAATGCGAAGCTTTCGATATTCCCCCAGGTTCTCCGGAAGGTAAAGCCTTACACTCACTCTCTCCCCATCCACAATATCCAGATCCTGGAATCTCTCCATCACACTCACATATTCCTGGTGTTCAAATTCAGCCTCCAGCTCGCTCTCATCCAGGTACGCAGAAAGCTTCGCCTCCTTTGGCCAGGTTCCCTGCACAATATAAATATTCGGATTCTCAAGATGAAACCTTTCTCTGGTTACTTCAAAAATCTCCCTTGCCATTGTTCTTCTCGTTCCCTTCCTTTTCCTTCAAGGAGCAGTCTTCTCTTGTCAGCGACAGATTCGGATTATAATAGGGGTCTCCTGCCTGAAGCTCTTCTTCCCATTTGCTTCTGAAATATTCCACTTCCTCTGCAAAACGCCTTTTCTTCTCAGGGGTATCGTCGCTGCCCCTGGATTTTGATTCATAGTGATAAAGCTCTGCATAAGGAGTAAATACCACGAGATAGCCTTCTTTCCGAACCTTCATGCAAAAATCCACATCATTAAACGCCACCTCTAATATCTCGTCAAAACCTCTGACCCTGGCAAAGGTCTCTGCCTTCACCAGCATACAGGCAGCTGTCACTGCGCTCATTTCTTGTACATTGATGAGTCTTCCCACATATCCGGGATTACTGCGAAGCGCACGGCACATCACATGTCCGGCGACTCCGCCCAGCCCAAGGACGACTCCTGCATGCTGAATCGTATCGTCTGGATAATACAGCTTTGCGCCCACAATTCCCACCTGCTTCTGCTGGCAGATTCCAAGCATTTCCTCCATCCACTCTGGAGTCAGAATTTCCACATCATTATTCAGAAACAGCAGATATTCTCCTTTTGCCTGTGTGACTGCAAAATTATTAATGGCAGAATAGTTGAATTTTGCGCTCCAGGTAAGCACTCTGGCATTTGGATATCTGTCTGTGAGCGTCTCATAATAACGGAAGGTTTCCTCCTCTGTACTGTTGTTTTCCACAATCAGAACCTCATAATTTTTGTATGTGCTTCTCTCCTTCATAGAGGAAAGACAAAGTTCCAAATCCTGAGTATGATCCTTGTTCGGAATAATAATAGATATCAGAGGACTTCCCTGAACCTCAAATATACTTCTGTAGCACCCAGGGGCTTCTGACATTTCCACCCTTGCGGGGATTTTAAGTCTCTTATAATGTGCCTCCACAGCATGCTTTCCCGCTATATACGCATAGCTCTTACTTGACGGGTCGGCAGCCGTAGAGGCTGCGTGGCATCTCCAATGATACAATGCCTTTGGAATGTGAATGATTTTATCGGCCTGCTCACAGCATCTGAGAACAAAATCAAAATCCTGTGCCCCGTCAAATTCACTCCTGAGCATTCCCGCTTTTTTCAAAAGCTCTCTTTTTACAGCAAAAATATGACAGATATAATTATTGCTTCTCAGAAAAAACAGATTAAAATCGGGTTTAAAGTTAGGCTCAAAATATTTTTTTCCATCCATACTCACCTTATCCTCATCTGTATAGAGAGCGTCAGGCTTCTGGTTCTGGTTTATTGCTTTTACAATTTCATACAGCGCATCCGGCGCAAGCACGTCGTCATGGTCGCAGAAAACAATATAATCGCCTCTTGCCATCCTGAGTGCAGCATTGGTATTCTCGGAAATTCCTTTGTTTTCCTTAAGTCTTCTGTAGCTGACTCTCTTCTCATGCCTATAATGCTTTTTAAGAAAATCCAGAGCCTCCCCATTCTCGCTTCCGTCCGCAAGACAGAGCTGCCACTTAGAATAGGTCTGATTTTTCACAGAGTCCAAAAGCTCCTTAAAAAAATCAAGGGGCGTATTATACAGAGGAATAACAATACTTACAAGAGGCTGATATGGAAATACTGTTTTTCTCTGTTTTTTCATTTCCATGACGCTTGCCGCATGCTCAAGCCTCCACACCTGATAGGAATCCTCTGGATAATTTGTCCTGGCATAAGCGTATTCAGCAAAACCGGCCACTCCCCTCTCCTGGATGATCTGGACATTCTGCTTCCATTTTCCATGCCTTAAGGTATTGAGAATATAAGAAGCATACTCGCTGTCTTTGTATTTTTTCTTTATATCCACATAATGCTTCTTCTCTCTCTCTCCTGCACGCACAACAACAAAAACGCCTGCGCATCCTCTTCTCTTCACCGGAATAAGAAGCTCGAAGCCATATTCTTCTTCACTATGCTCCAACCCCAGCGATTTTGCCACGTCCGGACGATAGCTTCTCTTTATCTCACATTCCAGGGGGCGCTCCTTGTCATCTGTCACAGCTATCTCCGTTTTCTCATCCCAATCTGCTGCCCAGCCCAGGATACGAAAGCCATCCTTTGTCACAAACTCCTCAGAATCGATTCGATATTCCAGCTTCCTGTCCTCATATTCCCTTTTCAGCTGCTCACAGGCTGCCTTCCAGATACAGACCTTCTCTGTCTCACACAGGAAAAACACTTCCAGAAGCTCATATGCATTCATAAACTTCAAAATCTCAGGAATACAAACAGAAAAACCGGGATTTCTCACCTGGGAAAATTCCGGGCGAGAGCTTACCACATCCTCTCTCTGTATTCTCCGGGGGGTTAGAACAGCAATTCTGTCCTTTTCATTTCCTACAAGCTCCAGCCTTCCTTCTTTGCCTTGAAGATGGACATACCACCCGTTCAGCAGGAGACTCTTGTCTGCATAATTAAATTTCTGCTCATCTATTTTCCAAAAAAAATCATTCATAGTTTCTTCTCCTCAGGATTTTTTGCTGCCGTCCGCTTCACAGCAAAGCTCCCTTATTGCTTTTTTACTCTGCGATACATTTTCCACACCTTGGTATTTTCCATTTCTCTTATTAAGCGCTTACTGCTTTCCAGCTCCTGTCTGAGCCTGTGTATTTCCTCCCTCTGCCTGATGCTTTCCTGTTGCTTTTTTTGGGCAAATTCAAAAAGGACTTTCCTGCCTTCTTTGTCTGTGTTTTTTTCAAGCTCTACAAGGAAATGTTTCTTTCCTCTGTCAAAGGGTCCGGCATAAATCTGCGGATCCTCCAAAAACGCATAGGTTCCATTGCCAAGGCAAATACCGTTTGTGGATATTTCAAAGGTTTTCCCATCATCCAGACAGGTAAGCCCCAAAATCCTGCATATTATTGCTTCCTCTCCTGGGTCAATCCGAATATAAGAGGCTTCCTCTGGGAGGGTAATCGTAATTTCATTTTTTCCCGCGGCAAACGGATAATATGCAGAAGCTTCTTCTGAAAAATTTCTCTCCTTTCCCCAGAAAACCTGGAGCTTTCCCTGCTTTTCTCTGGAAATCTGCTGATAATACTGCTTTGCATCTACCTTTCCAGGAGAAATTTCTGTATAGAGATTCCGCATGGGAATATGCTCTCCCAGAATGTATCTCTGAAAGCTCCTCTCCATTTCCTCATAAGCGCAAAGCTCTGCGTCTGTAATCCCGGCTTTCTCAAAAAGTCCCTTCTCCTCCAGACAGAGTCTTTTCTGATCACTGTATATATAATAATGGAGAATTCGATAGAGCAAATAGTTTGCCGGAACAGGGAAGAAAAAGGTCCATTCATAATCAACGATATGATTTCCAGTCTGGTTTATTATAAGGTTCCCTGCTACCAGATCCACATTGGACACCTCTGCGCAGCGCAGCTGGTCTGGAAGAGCGGGATTTCCAAATACTCTGGCAAATTCCTCGCTCATCGTAAATTCCTGCTTGCTGTGAAGGCTTCTGATTTTATCCAGATACCAGAAAAGCTTTTCCTCCAGGGCTTCTATTTTTTTCTCCTCTAACAAACCATCCAGGATTTCTTCCAGGGTCTGCCCTTCTAGGTATTCAAGCTCTGCACAACTTCCATCCTCTGACTCCTTGCAGGCATTCAGAAAAAAGCCTTCCTTTTCATAAGCCTCCTTCAGCCTCTTCTGAATTTCCAGAAGCCTCTTTGCGTGAGGCCTTGCCTGTATGGAAGAGGGATGCCTCCGCACCCAATGCCCTTCCCCGTTTCTTCCAATCTGCGTATACACAGAGAATTCCTCTGCCCTCTCATTTGAAAATTTGGAGTACAGTATCTTGTCCGCCCTCTCCTTGTTATCCCTTCCTATTATCACAAGAAAGGAGTTGGAAAACTGAGGAAATAAATCATTTTCCCCCAGGGAATCAAAAACAGCCGACTCTTCAAAAAGACTCAGCCTCAATCTGTCGTAGTTAAATTCTGTCCTGTTGAGTTCTCCTTTTTGTGGAAGACGCTCATCTGAAAAAATCTGAACCGGAAATTTATAATCTGGAAATGGATAATAGTATTCCCCTATAAGGCCTCCGGCATCTTTCAAAAGCTTATTCAATTCTTTCTGAGTAAAGGTTTTAACGCCTCTGGAATGTCGATAACCCTCAAGCCCCTCAAACAAAGCTCCAAAATGATCCTCTGTACATCCTGCCCAGTATTTGAGTCCAAAACGGTTTTCAATCGCCAGAATGATCTTCCCGTCCGGCTTTAAATGGGAGGCAATTGTCTTGAGAAAATCCACATACGGAGTCGCGCTGTCAATATAGGCCTCTCCATATTCAAATACCCCAATCAGGGTGATATAGTCATATTTCTCGGTCAGATTTTTTTCGATTTCCTGAAAATTTCCAACCAGAATCTTCAGATTCTTCCTGTCCCGGTGCCTCCAAGCATTGATTTCACTTCGCCTTTTGGAAAGCTCAATGCAGGTGACCTTTCCTGCCTTTTTGCACAGGGCGCCTGTGACTGCACCGCAGCCTGCGCCGATTTCCAGAACATTTTCCCTCCCGGTAAAGGGAAGCCAGCTTACAATGTTTTCTCTGACATGAGAAAAATGATACAGAACAGGCCAGCTCTTTCTCTCTGCTATCACCCGATTCCACTGGTCTTCCCTATAGTTTCGGGCAATTTCCAGCATTTCCTCCTCCACTGCCCCGTCGCTGTAAAAATCCTGACCAGGATACCACTTCAGTTCTAATTGTACCTGCCCTATTTTCTCTATCATATCGCTTCTCCATTCTCAAATTTCACCTGGGAATTCATATCGTAAAAGCCTACCGTATTTTTGGAGGAGATAACTGTGACATTGCACACATCGTACAGTCTGTGAAAAACAGTAAATTCTCCATCCTGGTATCCGGTACAGCCAAAGGACAGGAGATACTCTCCTCCCTGCAAATCCATTTTCTGAGTAAACGTGGCAATGCACACATCTCCTGCTTCAGAACGGATGCTCCCGGCCTTCTCATACATCGTATTGGTTCCTGTAATCTCTGTTCCCTGAATATTTTTAAAGGTATAAGCCAGAATTGGCTCCTGGATGTGCTTATGAAAAACCGCCTTTATCTTAATCTGGAAGCTGCTTCCCTTTTCTATGACATTGGTAAGATTTCCCTTTTCATCCAGAACAGCAAAGTCCACAATCTCTGCCTGCTTGTCTCCATATTCCAGACAGGAGGGATTCACAGAAAAACCTGTGGACCATTTTTCATTCCTGCACGGCTCACTGAGCGCTTCCTCTTCTGCCTGTTTTACAGGCTCCTGTCCCACCAGAAGCTGCTTATACAAGTCTACCATGGCTTTTGGGCTTCCTTCATCCAGCTTTTCTCCCCTGTTCAGAAGAATAACCCTGTCGCAGTATTTTGACACGCTGCCAAGGTCGTGGCTGACAAACAGAATCGTCTTTCCCTGCTCCTTGAACTCCTCAAACTTATGATAGCATTTTGCCTGAAAAAAGACGTCTCCCACTGACAGAGCCTCATCCACAATCAAAATCTCAGGGTCAATATTAATGGCAACCGCAAAGGCAAGGCGTACGAACATACCGCTCGAATAGGTTTTCACCGGCTGATTGATAAAATCTCCAATATCCGCAAATTCCAGAATATCGGTAAGTCTTGCGTCAATCTCTTCTCTGGAAAAGCCAATCATTGTCCCGTTCAGATAAATATTCTCCAGGCCTGAATATTCCATATTAAAGCCTGCTCCAAGCTCCAGGAGAGCAGAAATCCTTCCGTTCACAGTGACCTCTCCCTCTGTGGGACTTAGTACTCCTGTGATAATTTTCAAAATTGTGGATTTGCCGGAGCCATTTGTTCCGATGATTCCCACAGTCTCGCCTGTATGAACCTTAAAGCTGATATTTCTCAGCGCATAATGCTCCTTATAGCATTTTCTGCGGCTCAAACCCAGAGCTTCCTTTAACCGATCCATGGGTCTGTCGTAAAGCTTATACATTTTGCTCAAATTATCTACGCTAATCGCTGTTCTCTCGTCCATTTGTCTATCCTTCTATTCCTGCGATGGTTACGGTCCGCTTCCTGGGCTGTCGCGCTACAGCACATCTGCAAAATGCACTCGCAGCCGCCCAAATATCCAGCTTCCAAACAGAAAGCACATTCCTGCAAATACCCAGAAATACAGCGTCCAGCCCGGACGTTCAAAAAACCAGTTTTTAAAAATAAAGGTATCCCTGTATCCGGTTACTACATAATACATAGGATTCAGCTTGAGAATTGTCATAACTGCCGGATGTGCGGCAAGCTGATCCTCTGCAATCCACATAATAGGAGTCAGCCAGACTCCTACCTGAAGAACAATGTTGATAATCTGGGTTAAGTCCCGGAAAAATACCACAATAGCACAGGTAGCATAGCACAGCCCCAGTACAAGCACAAACACACAGCCGCTGTAATAAAGAATCTGGATATAATAAATGTCCGGGAAATATCCGTATGCTGTAAATAAAACAATCGTAAAAAACACAAAAAACACATGTACAATAAACGCAGAAAGAATCTTCACAACCGGAAGCACACTGATCTGGAATACAACCTTTTTCACCAGATAATTATATTCCAGAAGCGCATTGGTGCCTCCGTTCAAGGCGTCCTGAAAAAAGAACCAGGGAACAATTCCGGCTACCAGGTACAGAACAAAGGGAATCCCAAGACTCCCTGTATCTGCCCGAAAGCCCACAGAAAAGACAAACCAGTATACTAGAATTGTAATTACCGGCTGAATAAAGGCCCAGATGATTCCAAGATAAGAACCTGCATATTTTGTCTTAAAATCGTTTTTTGCCAGATTCGCAACCAGCCTGCGGCTTCGGAAAAGCTCTGTGGGCCGGGAAATCAATCTCTTCAGCATTCGGTTCTACCTCCCAAGCTCCCGAAGATTGCCCCATTTTTTGTCCTTTTCAGAAAAAATCAGCTCCATGCCTTCAGGAATCGGCCACGCAATGCCAATGTCCGGGTCGTTCCACAGAAGACCTCCCTCATCATTCGGATGATAAAAGTCTGTACATTTGTAGCAGAATTCTGCTTCCTCTGACAATACCAGAAAACCATGTGCAAAATTTTTCGGAATAAAGAACTGCTTCTTGTTCTCTGCTGAGAGGAGAACTCCATACCATTGTCCATAGGTGGCAGAGCCCTGGCGAAGATCCACAGCCACGTCAAATACCTCTCCTTTTACCACACGAACCAGCTTGTCCTGAGGATAATGTATCTGAAAATGCAGTCCTCTTAAGACCCCTCTTCTGGAGCTGGACTGATTATCCTGCACAAAAACCTGGTCAATCCCGGCCTCCTTAAAATCATTGTAATTATAGGTTTCCATAAAATAACCCCTGGTGTCTCCAAAAACAGTCGGCTCTATCACCTTCAGGCCTTCTATGCTGCCGCATTCTGTTACTTTAATTTTTCCCATTTTCTTATCCTCTTTTCTTTTTATTCTCTCATTTTGTTCTGATACCGAATGCTGTGCATTCTCTATTCCTTTGTGCAAATAAAAATCCCGGCCTCCTTTGTAATACGAAAACAGCGTTTTACTTTTTTTCCCACAAAGGAGCGAAATTCCTTATATCTGTCAAGGATATACTGATTCTGATTTCCATGGCAGGAAAGAATATATTCTATCAGAGGCTCCGGGGAATCCACAATCAGTGCATCCTCATAGAGGCGCATTTCCACCCTTTTAAAATAGGGCTGCAGAATTTTCTCTCCATTTTCCAGTCCAAATTTTTCATATAGTTTTTCTGCGGACAGGATGATACGGCTGTCAAATTCCTGCACAAGACGGCTGATTTCCCGCATATGCCGAGAACCATAGCTGCTGCAGATAAACCTTCCTCCCCTTTTCAAAACCCTGCGAACCTCAGCGCATACCTCTGGAATTCTGTCGCAATAGAAAAGAACATGATTCGCAAGAACCAGATCCACACTCTCATCTGGAAGGGGAAGACTGTGACAGTCAAACGTCCGAAAGGAAAAGCGAACGTCAGATGAGCCTATGGCTCGTCTTGCGTCTCTTAGCATTCCTTCTGAAATATCTGAGAGAAGAATATGAATATCATCTGGAAGCGCCGCGAGGTTTTCTGTCCAAAGGGCTCCATTTCCGCAGCCAAGCTCAAGCACAGCCATTTTTGGTACAAACTCACACTGTTTAAAAATCCAGGGAAACCATCCCAGCGGATTGCTGGAATACAGCTTGTGCAGATGGATGCGGGCAGAAATATTTGTGGAGTTCTGGTACTGGGTTTTCAGGCTCTTCTCCATGTTTGTAAGATGAATCAGCTCCAGCATCTGGCTCCAGTCAATGTCATGCGCCCTCTCAATCGTAGCCGTGGTATTCTGGATAGCCCTTTCCACAAGCTGCATCTGCTCAATTCTATCCTGAATGAGCTTGAGCTGAAGCTTCAGGGAACTCAGCAGCATGTGAGAGTCTGCGTCGTCAATCGTAAGGCTTCGGATATCCTCAAGAGAAAAGCCAAGATACTTAAGCAGAAGAATCTGCTGCAGCCTCGCAAGGTCTGCGTCCGTATAAAAGCGCGCACCGCTCTCATTTACATAAGAGGGCTTTAAAATATTCTGTTTGTCATAAAAGCGGATTGTCCGCACAGAGACCTGAGCCATACGCGCAAATTCACCTGATGTATAATAACCAGGAAGCTTCATAAAAATACTCCTTTATAAGGCCATGCTGCACCTCTGTATTTTAACAGAACTGTGGAAATTTCAAGGTTTGCTGTACAATATAATCCACCTGTTCCATGGGCAGATTGTAAAACATGGGAAGACGCAAAAGCCTCTCGCTCTCCTTTGTCGTGTATACATCCTCCCCGAAAAATCTCCCAAACCGCTTCCCAGCCGGAGAGGTATGCAGCGGAATATAGTGAAAGACGCTGAGAATTCCCTTGCTTTTCAGGTAAGCAATCAACTGTCCTCTGACCTCCATGTTCTTTACCTTGATATAATACATATGCGCATTATGTTCTGCACTGGGGGGCACATAAGGTCTTTCAATCATACCCTTCTCCTCCAGAGACTTTAAATTCTCGTGGTAAAATTGGTAAATTTGCATCCGCTTGTTAAAAATCTTTTCTCTTTCCTCCAGCTGCGCATACAGATAGGCTGCATTCATCTCGCTCGGAAGGTAAGAGGAGCCATATCCAACCCAGGTATATTTATCCACCTGACCTCTGAAAAACTTACTCCTGTCTGTGCCCTTTTCTCTGAGAATTTCTGCCTGCTCCTGGTATTTTTTGTCCTGAAAAAGAAGCGCTCCGCCCTCTCCCATGGTATAATTCTTTGTCTCGTGAAAGCTATAGCAGCCAAAATCTCCTATGGTTCCCAGAGCCCTTCCCTTATAAAAGGCGTCCACGCCCTGAGCGGCATCTTCGATCACCTTTAGTCCGTATTTTTCCGCAATTTTCATAATCTCATCCATTTCACAGGAAACTCCTGCATAATGAACCACAACAATCGCCTTTGTTCTCGGAGTCACCGCCGCCTCAATCAGCTTTTCATCTATGTTCATGGTGTCTGGGCGGATATCCACAAACACAAGTCTCGCCCCTCTAAGTACAAAGGCGTCTCCTGTGGACACAAAGGTGTAAGAGGGAAGAATCACCTCATCCCCTGGCTGAATGTCTGCCAGAAAAGCGGCCATCTCCAAAGCATGTGTACAGGAGGTTGTCAAAAGCACGCCTCCTGCATGAAACTGATTTTTTATCCACTCTGTACATTTTCTGGTATATTCTCCGTCTCCGCACAACTTTCCTCTGCTTATGACGTCCTGAATATATTCTATTTCTTTTCCCACAAAAGCAGGCCTGTTGAAATCAATCATTCCTGATCTCCTCCTTCTGTGAGTTGCTCTCCTTCAATATCTCCTCCCACGATTTCGCGGATTACGTACTGAGGGGTTTTATTCAAATTCAATATCATTTTTCCAATATATTCTCCCATTAATCCAAGCATCAAAAACGAAAACCCAAAGAAAACAAGCATCGCGCACATCATAGAGGACCAGCCGACCGCAATATCAGGCTTCAGGAGCTTTTGTATAAACACAGCGATTGCTCCCAGAAAGCCGGATCCTGAGAACAGAATTCCCAAAGCCGTGGCAATCCGAAGAGGAATCACCGTATAATTCAGGCAGGAAAACAAGAGCCGCATTCCCTTTATAAAGGAATAATTGGATTTTCCCTGTTCTCTCTCATGGTGCTCAATCTCCACATTTGCCATATTATGGGTTGTGCGGAAAAACAAGATCTGAAGATATGCATTGTAGCCGTCAAATTTCTTAAGCTCTTCACACACATACCTTCTGCTCAGCCAAAAGCTGCTCATCTGGATTCCCTTTGGCCGGTCCACAATGTGCCACAAAAGGAACTTGCTCACAGCTCCTGTAAAATTTCTCCATTTTGAAAATTTTCTCTGGCGGTACACGCCAAACACCACATCATAGCCCTCCTCCAGCTTTTTCAGAAGAAGAGGAACCTGATCCGGATAATGCTGCAGATCGTCGTCCATGCCCAGAATCAAATCTCCCTGTGCATAGTGCAGTCCCGCCATAATGGCATTGTGCTGGCCAAAATTCTTGGCAAGGTTAATTCCCTTTACATTCGGATAGGCTTTCGCCGCTCTGGTGATTGCCTCAAACGTATTGTCCCTGGAATAGTCGTTCACCAGAATAAACTCACATTCATACTCCGGGTACTTATCAAACTCCCGCGTCACCAGATAAACCAGCTTTTCTATGGTTTTTTCTGAATTATAGCACGGTACTACAACAGATACTAACATGTTTCTTCCTTTCCAAAATTGTGTTGCTCACAGTCAAATACCGCGCAACACATTCTCCTGTAATCAGGCAGACCGTTTCCTGCTCGATTCAAGCGGAAATTCGTAATACCCACAGGGTACAATGTCCGCTTCGCTGCTTGCTCAGCGCGTAAATACAAAAATACCCAAAAATATCAGGCAAAGCCCCAGGAGCTTTCTCCTGGTAAGCTTCTCATGCAAAAAGAAATATCCCATCACCGCCACAAAAAAATATCCTGCCGACTCCAAAACAGGAGACAAGGACAAAGGCACATAGCGCAGTGCCAGCATTGTAAGCACAGTAGACAGGAAAAACAGGCCATAGGCCGCAATCACACGGACATTCAGATATTCCTGAATCCTTCTGTCGAAGTGAACATTAGCCGCCTTCTTGAGCAATATCTGTGATACTGAGGAAATGAATACAGAAATCAGCAGAATTCCCGCTCCTTTTGTCCATTCATTCATATTCTGTCACCATAAGATAAATCCCCGCAAAAATAATCAGAGCTCCGACCAGCATATTCCAGGTAATTCTCTCGCCAAAGAGGAGCCTTCCCCAGACCATTCCCCACAAAAGTCCCACCGGCTTGTTCGCATAGGCAACTGTCAGGGGAACATATTTTAAAATCTGCTGCCACACAATCGCATAGCCAAACAAAATAACCAGAACCGTTCCATAATAAGCAATCCACTTCAGAGAAAAGAACGGCTCTCTTGCAGCCATCTTAGAAGTCACTCCGCTCAGCGAGCTAAACAAAAGACTAAGCTGCAGAGCCAGAAAAACCGGAAGCGTCAGCTGCTTTTTTGCCCTGCTTCTCATGGCTTTACCTCCACATGGATTTCCTTTTGGAGCTTTTCAAGTCTTTCTCTGCATTCCAGGACATTCTGACCCTTGATAATCACCTGGCCGATTCGATCTCTCCCATTTTTCATTCTTCTGACCCTGTCTCCAGGATGAATATTAAAGGAAAGCTCCACTACATTCTCATCATCAGGAAAATCTGCTGTAAAATATGCCACAGTTCCCTCCTTCTGCGCTTCCAGAATCCTGGTAATATTAGCTGTTCTCTGCCAGGGTTCCCGCACAAACAGCTCTCTCACAGGCTCCCCCATGGCAAGCTTTACAATAGCTTCATAATAGTCTATCCCATAGTGGATTCCCACAAGCTCTGCAAGAGCGGTAGCTCCTGCTCTCACAGTGGCTTCAATCACATAGATTTCTCCATCCTTGAGCATCATATCAAAATCCATGGGACAATTATCTGCGCCAAGAGCGTCCATCACCTTATAAACCTCTGCATGGATTTTCTCTTTAAGCTCCGCTTCCTTTTCCCAGGGTACATAGTGTCCTACAGGAAACGGGGGATTTCCTCTGTGAAGATCATTTCCAACAGGAAGTATATACACTGGCTTTTTATTTTCTACCATGGCTTCCACTCCAAACATGGTGCCTTCCAGAAACTCCTCCAGAATACAATATTCCTTATGCGTTGCCTTCTGTGTCTCCTTATAGTAAGAGAAAACCTCCTCCCTGGTCTCACATTTAAAGACGCCTCTGCTTCCCATCTGGTCTACTGCCTTGATTATCAAAGGAAAACGAAGACGCGCGCAGGCCCTCTCCAAATCCTTCTCATTGTAAATCTTCTCAAAGGCAGAGGTATGTACGCCCGCACACTGGAAAGCCTTCTTCATCTCATACTTGTCCGTACACTTCTGTACCGTCTCCCATGAGGGTCCTCTCAAGGAAAGCCTGGAGTTTACATAGCCCTGACTTCTCAGACCAATATCCATGCTGCATAGAGCAATTCCATCCGCTCCCACAGACGCTGCTGCCTTCAATACCTGCTCTGGGTCTGTAATGTCTGCATAGCAGCTTTCATCCGCAGCAGCAAATCCGGGATAATCTCCTGGAATACTCGCAGCTGCTGTCCTATAGCCGAGCCTCTTTGCCGCTCTTATCAGCGGAAGGAGCGAGTACGAGGCTCCTAAAATTAAAATTTTTTTCATATTAATTCCCACTTTCGTATTCGATTATATCATCTTCTGTCCAGTATCTCAATCTTTTTCTTTCCTTTCCCTGCACGCTATAGTATGATGAAATTACTGTTCACGAACAGCTATTTTGCGAGGTGTTTTCGTGCCTCTGGCACGAAAATCCCGAGACAATCGGCGCGAAATGCAGCAGAATGCGGCATTTTTGTTCATCGCAAAGCATGTTGCCGTGAACGCAGTGAACAATAACATAATGAAAGAATAGAAAATTGGAAATTCGGAGGTAAGTAACAGCAATGAAAAAAGTAGCAATTCTTCAGTCGAATTATATCCCGTGGAAAGGATATTTTGACATGATTCACATGGTGGATGAATTTATCCTGTACGATGATATGCAGTACACACGCAGAGACTGGAGGAACCGGAACAAAATAAAAACACCCAGTGGCCTTCAATGGCTTACCATTCCTGTTGAGAATAAGGGAAAATATTTTCAGAAAATCAAAGACACAAAGGTCTCAGGCCATGAATGGTGCCAGGAGCATTGGAAGGCAATCTCCCTGTATTATGCGCATGCACCTTTTTTTCGGGAATATAGAGATTGTATCCGAGACCTTTACCAGGCCTGTGAAAAAGAAGAGTTCCTGAGCCAAATTAACTATCTCTTTCTGACCGAAATATGCAAAATCCTGGGAATCCATACAAAAATCTCCTGGTCCTCAGACTACACGCTTGCAGACGGTAAAACCGAGCGCCTGGTTGCCCTGGTAAAAGATGCTGGCGGAGCGGAATATCTCTCCGGCCCTGCTGCAAAGGATTATATTGTGGATTCCTGCTTTGAGAACGCTGGTATCACCCTCACTTACATGGACTACAGCAATTATCCACAATATCCTCAGCTCTTTGGAGGATTTGAGCATACGGTATCTATCCTTGATCTGATTTTTAATACTGGGAAAGAGGCGCCTTCTTATATGAAGAGCTTTTAGAAAAGGATCCGCCGCGATACTGCGGGCAGCTCATAGTGGACACTGTTCGCTGTCCGTTGCCTGACAAATGTCTGCTCATACAAGCATGGCAGCCGCTTGTCAGACTTATCGCGCAGCAAAAAGGAATGCAGATGTTCCTGCATTCCTTTTTGCTGTAAAAATCAATAATATGTACAAAAACTGCCTGCGCCCATTCCTTCCTACTTGGAAGGCTTAATAACCTGACACTCTCCATTTGCATCAAATTTATAGATGATTCCCTTAGATTTGATGACACGGCTCTCTGCTCTGGCTCCTACTGGGTTGGTATTGTTCAGGAAATAATATTTCTTGCCATCTACCCTGTTCCAGCCTCTCAAGGCAATTCCTGTTGACTTTGAGAAATAATAGGTATACACCCTGCCGCTTATTTTAAGCTTCAGCCAACCGCCCTGATACCTGCTTCCATCCTTTGTAAAATAATAGATATTTCCATTAAGCTCCCCTTTTACATTGGTTGCTTTATAGCCTTTGGTAAGGTAGAAATAATAATATTTGTTTCCTATCTTCTGCTCACCCAGAAGCGCTGTTCCGTTTTTAAAGTAATAATCATGCCCCTTATAGGTCAGCCATCCATTTTCCTTTAAAACTCCATCCTCGTCCAGATAATAGAATTTCTTATTAATCTTCAGAAGAGTATCTCTTATCAGCGCCCCTTTTTCACGGGTACTGGTTGCCTTGTTGGCAAAGTAATATCTCTTACCGTCTATACGCTTCAGACCTGTTACCCTCGTATTATTTTGGCAATAATACGTTGCGCCGTCTTCCTGCACCCAGCCTTCCTTTTGTGTATTCTCAGTGTCTGTACGCCTATAGGTTCTGGGGGTAATCTTCTTAGTGTAATCTACATAGCCAAAATTAATATCCACAGAATTATGGTCAGAAATTCCGTTAATCATTCCAACTGTACTCAAAAGTCCGAGATAGGTTGTGCCGCTGGTGGCCTGCCAGATAGTATGCCTGCAGGAGCTTCCCAAACCTGTAGAGCTATCCTGATAAGCAGCAATCCACATATCATAGTCTGTCAGCTTGTCTGGACTGTATTTGGAAGTATACCAGTAAAGATTGGAATATATCATAGGATAATAGCCGGCTTCTTCAATTTCCTCACAAAATGCCCGCATCATTTTTGTAATCAGATTTTTTCCCAAAGCAGCCTGAGCATCTGTCTCCATATCCAGCACCAGGGGATAGGATATTGTATAGCCCTGAACTGCATTTATGATCCTCTCAGCATCCTCTCGCGCCTGCTGTACTGTCATAGCCTGACTGTAAATATATACGCCTGCTGGAATCCCCGCCTGATTGATGCCCTGCATGTTGTTCCTAAACTGCTTATCCTCCACATAGGCTGTACCGCTTCCCTTTGGATAGCTATAGCCGCACCGAATAAAAGCAAAGTCTACATTTGACGTTTTTACCTTGTTCCAGTTAATAGCTTCCTGCCACTCTGACACATCAACACCTCTGGTGATTGCCCCTGGAATCACTTTTCCCTCTGCATTATAGAACTTTCCATTTACCTTGTTCCAGGCATAAGAAACCGCTTTTGTATTTGTCTTTGTCTTTGAATCTGCCCACGCCTCTATTCCTTGCTCCTGAAGCTCAGGCTGATAGCCGGCCCTTCCCATGACATACTTTGGTATTTCCTGTGCCTGCACAGTTTTTCCTGAAAAAAACAACATTACAAGAAGGAAAAGTGCTGCTGTGTGTAGTTTTCGTTTCACATAAATCCCCTTTTCTTTTTATATTTTAAAAATCTCCTAAAGATTTTAGGAGATTTTTAATCCCATCAATCCCAAAGAGGGCCGCTCAGATTATTTTCAGGCACTGTCCAATCTGTTGGGTCATAGAACTGACCTTCCGGGATCCACCAGGTCTTACCTGGTCCAAGCGGAAGAGGCTCTGTATCATAGATTCTGATAGTGGCTCCACCGCACTTCATATACGTCCAATACACATCCGATGCTCTCATACGAATGCAGCCATGGGACTGCTTGCTTCCCAGAAGACAGAAGCCTGTTCGGTCCATGGTGTAGGTGTTCATATAGGTATATGGAATAGAATGAATATAGCAGCCCCCATAAAAGTGAGAAGCCCACTGACCATAGGAGGGTCCCATAAGCGGCGTCCATCTTTGACCAGTATTTGTGATTCTAAAGGTTCCCTGAGGAGTAGGGGTTTCATCCTTTCCAACAGAAACAGCAAACACGCGGAGCGGCGTTTTCCAATCCGCGCTGTAGGCGGTCATTTGACTCTTTTCTCTGTTAACACTCAGGTTACAGGTTCCAAAATTCGCTCCTGGCATTCGGTCAAGCTTTGTATGAATGCTTCCGTCAGCAGTAAAATAATAATTCAAGCCATCAATATTCTTCCAGCAGTTCTTATAAAAAACTCCGTTGGAAGGATCCACATAATATCGCTTCTCACTTCCATCCCCCTGCTTTTCTATAACCCAACCGCCAGTAATCCAATGACCATAGCTATCGAGATAACCCCAGGAATTTCCCTTCTTCATACTGGCATTTCTGACAGCACGTCCATTGCTGTCAAAGTAGTACCAATAGGATCCAAGATATTTCCATCCTTTTATGATTTCCTTTGTCTTTGGCTCTCCATAAGCCAGCACAAGATTCTTACTGTCCCGAATAATTCCTGACATTGCATAGGAATAAGGATTTACACTTGTGGAGGGTCGAAAATAATAAAGAATACCCTGATAATTAACAAATCCCGTTGCCGCTGCTCCTGTTGTCTTGAAATAATACTTGCTTCCCTTATTGGTAGTTACAAGCTTATTCATATAATGTTTTCCAGACGAGTGAAAATAGAACCATCCCTTGACCACACCATTATCAATAATTCTTTGCCAGCCCGTCTTTTTTACAATAGCATAATCACTCCCAAAATAATAATATCTGTTTTCAGCTACTGGAATACGATGCCAGCAATTCTTCCATGGAGTTTTTCCGCTTTTTGCAAAATAATAGGTCTTTCCGCCTATTGTAAGTATCTTATTCCTTACCATTTTATAGCCGCTGCCTATGTAATATAGATAGCCATTATATTTGACCAAGCTTTTCTTGACAAGAGCGCCTGTCGAATCAGCGTAGCAATAATATTCTACACCATTTGTAAATCTTGCTTTACGCAGCGTATTTTTTGTATTCAAATAACCATTTTTATCTAATACATAGGGAGCATTTTTTTTAATGGAAGAATCTATTTTATTGTCCAGTCTTGCAATTACATATTGGCTGCCATTTCCCAGAATCTTCCGCTGACCATTCTTCTGGAAATATCTCCACCATGTTCTGCCCTTACTGTCCTTCTCTGTTATCCAGCTCTGCCGAACCATTTCTCCTGGAATTGTACCATTCTTTGAAAAGTAATAATAATATCCGTTCTGCAGCTTTTGGAATCCAACCTTTGGAACACCGTTTGTCTTCAAAGCATAGTACTTATCTTTAATCTTTATATAGCCCTGATAATTAGTAATTTTCTGAATGTATTCTGCAACAGGCATCAGCCGTCCATAGCCGCCTTCAAAGTACTGAAAGTTCTTTCCATTCCAATACCAAAAATTTCTCTGAAGCTGTCCCAAGGACGAGTCTGCAGGAGTTGCCTTCGTTTTTTCCAGAGTTTTTAAATCCATGAAAAAATAGGAACTGTCCTTGCCATAAGCAAATCCCAATGTCCCTGACTTCACAGCCACTCTCCCAGTATACAAATGTCCCTTTGCATCAAAATAATAATATCCGGGTTCATTGGTTCCTGTCTGGATTTTCAAAAGTCCGTCAGCTGCTGTGTAATATTCTGCAGCCTCATTTCGCATGGGGGCATTGTCCAAGGCAGCTTCCTTGGCAAGCTCTTCCACTGGCTGGGAAGTCTCTCCCTCTACAGGCTGGGAAGTCTCTCCCTCTACAATAAGTACAAGCTCTTCCTCCGTATAATTATCAGAAAAGGCCTGGGCAGCTTCATTCACCACAACTGCAGGTTCCTGCTGCATCTCCTCCTCATAGCCCTCTATTTCTGAGGCCTGCTCCTGGACAGAGGCAGCATCTGTGTTTTCCATCATGGCAGTTTCATTATCAGAGGAAATCCTTAGCTTTTTCTTCTGAAGAGAAAAACTGCCGTCTGCATTCTGGATCCAGTCCTCCGGCTGTACCTGAATCAGACCTGCATAAGCGGTCTCTGCCGTGGAAGCAATATCCGTGTCTTCTGTGTCAAAGGGAGAATCCTCCGAATCTTCCTCCTCTGCTTCTTCGACCAGAGCAGCGTCAGAAAATAATTCTGAATCAGAAAGCTCTATTTCTTCCTCCTCTGTCTCTTCAGCCACAGTCGGATCCGCCTCTTGAAATTCCGGTTCTTCTGTTGTTTCAGATTCCAGTATTTCTTCGATTTCTAAACCGTCTTCTTCCAAAGGAATGTCAGATACTTCAGGCAGCTCCTCTGTCCATGCCGCGCCCTCTTCTGTCTCTTCCTGCTGCTGTCCTTCCTCCTGTACGAACTCTCCCTGTTCCAGGTCTGCTGTCTGGATTTCCCCATCCACAGGCTCTTGCTGCAATACTGCGGCGCTATCCTGAAACTCAGATTCAAAAGTCTCTGACGCGGCTACCGGAAACGCAGAAATCCCCATTGTTATACTGAGTATCATTGCCAGAATTCGTTTTTTCATAAGTTTCCTGTCTCCTTTCTCATAAAAATCCTTCCAAAAATCATTCCATTGATGAAAAATTGATGAAAAATTACTCTCCCAGCCCGGATTGTATGATATTTATAATAGACTGCAGGGCTTCCTTCTCATCGGCTCCCTCGCATACAATCTGAATTTCATCCCCGCATTTTACACAGGCCCCCAGCACGCTCAGCACACTCTTTGCATTCGCCGTGCCTCCCTGAAAATCAAAGCTAATCAGCGACTTATATTTTACAGCCTCTCTGCACAGAATATCCGCTGGCCTTAAATGAAGTCCTGATGGGTTTTTTACAGTTACCCTTTGTTTTACCATATTTTCCTCCTGATTTTAAAAATTACTGTTCACAGCCAATAGCTGTGAACAGTAGTTTTAATTTTGCGTACTTTCCTCCACATCCTTCATCTGTGAAAGCATAACCTCTGTTGTCACCCTTGAAACCAGTGCATATCCTTCTGGCAATTCCACATCCAGGGGAACCTTATAGCTTCCCTCCACCATATCTTCCAGGTCCACGCTTACTTTGATATCAGACGGATCCAAATCCTCCAGAACTATTCCTTCCTGTGCCTTAACGCGCAGCTCCACAGCGTCTGTTTCAAACACAGTTACCAAATCCCTTGGAGCATTTTCCACTGTAATATCCTTTGTACGGATAGTATAAACGCTGCTTCCCTCTGGAAGGATGCTCACCTGAACAAGCACTGTTTCCTGCGTATCTGCTGTTAGCCTCAGATTATCCGGCAACAGCTCTGACAGGTCTACCTTTGTCTCAAAATCGTTTCTGTGTCCTGTAACGTCTATCATCTCAGCCGGTATCTCTATCACATTTCCATTCTCTTCCAGAAGAGCAAGTGCGTCACTGTCTCCTGTTACGCTGACCGCACTCGGGGTAATCGTCACCGTGCCCACCTGATATCCGGCTTCAGGCGCACCGGAATACTGCCCCTGAATCTTTACATCTGTTTTCACCCTCCACAGCTTCACCGATACATTTACCTTAGAAGTATCGTACTTCAGATATTTCATCTGATTCTCTGTAAACTCTTCCTGGTTCTTATCTATAATTTTCAGATCCACCTGGTCTGTAACATCTGTAGTAATGCCGCTGATACTCGTATTCATATAAGCAACAACCTTGTCAATTTTGTTCATCAGGGAAGCCGGTCCTGTAATTCTTATCTTCTCCGGGCTTGCAGATACTGTGCCTATCTCATAGCCCTTTCCGGTCTTAATATCCCTGCTGTTCACATTGATAAGAAATTCCTGGCTCTGTGCCTGCTCCAGTGTAACCGATATGTTGCGCGGAGTCGCCACTATCTGATCCTGTTCAATTCCCTTGCAGGTTACGCTGATAGGAAGCATCACGGGGTCTGTGGACAGACTGATTGCCTGACGAAGATCTGCTGTAGCCACAACATCGGAAGCAGTCAGCTTTTGGAGCTGCTTGCGTCTGCCTGTCACAACCACAGTGGTTGTATCCTGTCCCTGCTTCTGAAGATACATCTGCCCATTTTGCTCAACATAAGCAGTATTTAATATTTGCACAGAAACTCCTGTAAATTTTTTTGTTGCAATCGGGTCATCTACATTTACAACAAACATCCAAATACAGACCGCCACTGCCACAGACATCAGCTTCAGGGCAAGATTATTTGTCAACGCTTTTTTCATTCTTCACCCACCCCTTCAAAAACTGCGGAAACCTTCTGGAACTTTCAATCTTTGTCTTATTCTGCACCTTTTCAAGAGCCCTGCGGAGTTGGCTGCTGGATATATTCCTGGTCAGCTTTCCATTCATGGCAATTGATACCTGACCTGTCTCCTCAGAAACAATAATCGTCAGAGAATCTGTCACCTCACTGATTCCCACTCCTGCGCGATGTCTGGTTCCAAGCTGCTTGCTCAGTTCCATATTATCGGAAAGAGGCAGATAACAGGTTGCAGCTACTACCCGGTTTCCTCTGATAATCACAGCCCCGTCATGAAGAGGCGTATTATGTTCAAAAATATTCACAAGAAGCTGACTGCTGATCTGGGCATCCACAAGAATTCCTGTTCTCTCATATTCTGTAAGACGGATGTCCTGTTCTATCACAATCAATGCTCCTGTCTTTACCTCACCCATATCAAAGCAGGCTTTGATAAGTTCATTTGCTGTCTTGTCAGTGAATCTCTCTGCAACATCCTTTGTGTTGTCAAAGGGTACCAGAGAGGACATAAAATTCTTCTGTCCAAGCTGCTCCAAAGCCTTTCTGAGTTCAGGCTGAAAGATAACCAGAACTGCTGTAATCATGACAGTGGCCATATTCTTCACTATCCACAGAATCGTATTCATTTTAAACACATAAGCCAAAAAGATGAACACAAGCACCACCACAATTCCCTTCAGCAGCGTATAAGCTCTGGTGTATTTAATCCAAACAATCAGCTGGTATACAAAAAAGGAAATTAACAGGATTTCTATAAAATCAATCACTCCCACCTGAGGGAGAGATAATTTTGCAAATGCCTGACCCAGCTGCAATATCATGTTCTCCATACCCACTTCCCCTTCTCTCTGTTTTCATATTCCCCAAAACAATAAATAACCCCTGGCTCGCTCGCTCTCTTCGGCCGCAATGCCCAGTCCCCTTTCTTATTCCCGCTTTATAAATCTCTTAGAGATTCCTCCAGCTTTTTCTCAAATTCTTCTGGATGAATATCTGAAAACTCACTTTCCACTCCTGCTTCTGTAAACACGTCGCCTGCCTCTGTGTCCTCATTGTCAAAAATCGGGTTCGCATATGCCGGCCTTGAGGTCTCTGCCTTTCTTCGCTCCTCTTCTGTCACAGGCGCGCTGGTAATCTTCTTAATGCTTCTTGCTGTTGTAGCCACACTTGCCTTTGGAACAGCTTTCACATAGTAATAATATTCATCATCCTCATATTCGAGCCTTTCCGTTCGCGTATAGTCTCCTCCAAACACAAAGAACTCAAGTACGATCCCAATCAATACGGAGATCAGGGTACTTACGATCAGCTCCGCCATATTCACATTGACTCCCAGGAACAAGCTTCCTGCAAGCATAATAAACACATATGCCACGCCTCCGACCACAATTGAAACTCTCCAGGCATAATCAAAGGAAGCGCTCCGGATAAGGCGTACCACAAGAATCACAGCTACCACTGCAATCACTGCAAGCCACATTTCCTGATTATCAAGCACTCCGTCAGCAAGCGTCTTTATCTTTGTCAGCATTTCTGTATCCCCTTCTCCGGTCGAGTGGAGAATATTTGCCTGACCTGCTGCATAGCTGATAAAATAAAACAGCACAACACCGCAGCCTGCCGGCATACACGCAGTAAGGTCGCTGAGAAGCCCTGTGCCGATAGAAAGGAGCGCAGGAGCTCCCATTCCCAGCATCAGCTGTGTAAACACAATCGCAATATTACTTCCCCTGCTAAAGCGCATAAACACAAGAACCATAAATAGAATCAAAACACCTACAAAAACAGCAGTTTCCAGGCTTATAGCATAGCAATGCCCAATAATCAAGGCAAAACCCATATAAACAATGACATTCCAGGGAAGAACTGCACACAGAAGAGACAGAATGAGTACAATGAATGGATTATTCAAGTCCTGCATAAATCCCATAGCATAATTAATTCCCATAAAATAAATCAGGGCCAGCAAAAACTTCATCACTGGAAGCAGAAATACCTCTGCGTTACTGTAAAAATTCTTTAATTTTTGTTTAAATAACAACAATGCTGTCATGGTTTTTATCTCCTCCTGCCTGCTGTGCGGCTCTTTCGTTCAGTTCTGCTGTACATCTTATTAAGCTGCGTCAGCATATCGTAGTATTTTTTCACGCTTTTCTTGGCCATATAATATTTTACCGAATACTGAATATAAGTCAGTATACTAAAGGCTGCCATTATCACAGCATAACCCACCAAGATTTCCGTACCTAAAACAATTAGATTCATTCTATGAATATTGTTCAAAAGATATTCTGCATAATAAGCTCCAAGTGCAAGCAGCACCAGCACATATCCAATTGTCACTACAAAAAAATTCCTAATCAGGGCTAATCCGATGTAGTCACTCCTGTAATATCTGCTGATCGGCAAGTACTTTTCCCCCTCTGTCTTCTCGTACATTGCAAGCTTAGTCATCAGCTTGACCTTCTCTTCGTTAATCATAGAAATACTCCTTATCTGCTTTCTGGAATCAGAAATTTTTCTTCTTATACTTATACACAGTAATTGTATCATATATCTTTATCTGTGAAAAGCATTTTTAAAAACCTTTTCCAATAAAAACCGTCAAAAAATAGACCTTTTCAACTCCATGACGCAGAATTTCCGCAGCAGCCGCATCCACAGTGCTGCCTGTTGTATAGACATCATCCACAAGCAGGATTCTCTGAATTTCCCACTGTCCTGGTATTCCCTGAAAAGCGTTCTGAAGATTTTTTCTCCTTGCTGCAGCATCCAGCTTCTTTTGGGATTCTGTGCGGCAAAGCTTTCTGAGGCAGTCCTTGTATACTAAAATTCCAAGCTCAGCCCCAATAAGGTCAGCTATAAGAGCCGCCTGATTAAAGCCTCTCATCCGCTCCTTACGTCTATGCATGGGAACCGGGATTATCCCCTGGATTCCCCATCTCTGTATGTATTCCCGTCCATATGCACAGCAGGCCCGTGCATAGAATCTGCCGTAATCCCTCCTTCCTTCGTATTTATATTTCATCAGAGATGCTTTCTTCTTGCTGTCATAAGAGAAAATTCCTACTCCTGCTTCATATAGATGAGGATGGACAGCACAGTCCTGACAAAGCTCTGCCTCTTCCCTCTCCAGGGGCTTTCCGCACTTTCTGCATCTTGGCTCTGAAACAGGCTTCCATATTCCCTCACATTCCGGACATACAAATCTGCTTTGGTTTTGCAGAATCTTATGACAGACAGGGCAATGTGCCGGATAAATCCAATTCAACATGGTTTCCAAAGCTTTCATACAGGCTCCCTTCTCCCCGACAGCCTTATTCTCCCCTGCTTCTTTTAAGAGACGGAATCCCTGTGTCCTGGTCACAGCTCTTTTGGATTTTTCTCAAAAAATTCCCGAATTCTTTTTTCAAGAGAGCTATATCTCTCCTGTTCCTTGCTGTTTGCAATCATCTGTGCAAAGGTTTCCTCGCTTCCCACCACAGTCACACATTTTTTTGCTCTGGTCACAGCTGTATACAGAAGATTTCTGTTGAGGAGCATCTTTGGGCCCGAAAGAAGAGGTATCACAACTGCCGGATATTCACTCCCCTGGGATTTATGAATCGTAATAGCATAGGCCAGTTCAAGCTCCTCCAGCTGCTTAAAGGTGTACTGGGCAAAGCGTCCCTCCTCAAACTCTACTGTAACCAGCTCTGCAAATTCATTGATTTCACGGATAATTCCTGTATCGCCATTAAAGACTCCCACGCCCTTTTCCACAGGAATACCGTATCTCCCCCGTATTTCCCATTCCAGCTGATAGTCGTTCTTAATCTGCATCACCTTATCTCCCTGCCGGAAAAGTCCTCTGGCTGTCTCCTTTTCTTTTTTCCTTGCATCCGGAGGATTCAGATATCTCTGCAAAATCTGGTTAAGCCTCTCCACTCCAAGCGCACCCTTTCTCATAGGAGTCAATACCTGAATGTCACTCTCCCTTGCTCCTACATATCTTGGAAGCTTGTCCTGGATCAGAGCAAGCAGCACACGAATGATAATATCAGCATCCGAACGCTTCAGAAAAAAGAAATCACGGCTTTTATTATCCAGGCAAACCATTTCTCCTCTGTTGATTTTATGAGCATTTACAATGATATCGCTCTCAAAGGCCTGTCTGAAGATTTTCTTCAGCTCTACCACAGGGAAAATTCCGGATTCTATGATGTCTCTGAGAACATTTCCAGGTCCTACACTCGGAAGCTGATTCACATCCCCCACCAGGATAAGCCGGGTTCCCACTGTCACCGCACAAAGGAGAGAATGCATCAGGTGAATATCCACCATGGACATCTCATCAATAATAATTACGTCTGCTTCCAGAGGATTTTGTGTATTTCTCTCAAAATGAGCCCTGCCCTGTCGGTTCTCCTCCTCCGGCGCTCCTGACAGCTCAAGAAGTCTGTGAAGTGTCTGCGCCTCATATCCAGTTGCCTCTGTCATTCTTTTTGCCGCTCTTCCTGTGGGAGCTGCCAGTCGTATTATACAGTCCTCCATTTCAAAGTACTGAATAATTGCATTGATCGTTGTTGTTTTTCCTGTTCCCGGCCCTCCTGTCAGAATAAGAATTCCATTTTGCGCTGCCTCTGCAACCGCTCTCTTCTGCATTTCCTCCAGAGTCGTCTCTGTCACCTGCTCAATCGCAAGAATACGCCTCTCCACCTGTTCTGTATCCTCTGGATATGGTACATTCAGCTCGCAGAGCATTTTCGCTGTGTTCAGCTCGAGCTGATAATATTGACCAGCATACACAATAACCGAATCCTCTGTTCCCTTAAGCACTATCCTTCTGTCCATGGCCAGATCCATGAGGTGCTTGTCCATGTAGGCTCTGTCCACCCCCAGAAGCTCTTCTGCTCTTCTAAAAAGCTCATCCTTTGGAAGGTAAATATGACCGTCCTGCACAGACTGAGAAAGTGTATACAAAAGTCCGCTCCTGATGCGGTAATCAGAATCTGTATGAATTCCAATTCTGGCAGCTATCTCATCGGCAATCTTAAATCCCACGCCGTCAATATCCTCGGCAAGCTGATAAGGGTTCTCCTGCATAACATGATACAGCTCCTGTCCATATTTCTTGAAAATCTTTGCTGCCAGATTCAGAGTGATTCCATATTTTTGCAGAAAAATCATAGCCTTTCGCATGTCCGCCTTTTCTGCAATCTGGCTCCCGATCTCTCTTGCCATCCTCGGACTTATCCCTCGAACCTCAGAGAGACGCTCTGGTTCTTCCTCCACAATCCTTAGCGTTTCCTCCCCAAAGTGCCTCACGATCCTGGAAGCAAGAGCAGCTCCCACGCCTTTAATTGCGCCGGAGCCGAGATATCTCTCCATAGCCATGGCATCCTCTGGCACCTTTGCTGCATAGGAATGAATCTGAAATTGTTCTCCATATACAGGGTGTCTGGAAAATTCTCCCTCTGCTTCAATTGTTTCCCCCTGGTTCACATACTGAAAGATTCCCACGCAGGTCAGCTCATCCCTGCCTGTTCCCTGCTCCTTTAAAACCAGAACCGTATATCCATTCTCTTCGTTCCGAAAAATAACATGATCTATATACCCAGTAATCCTTTCACTCATATCCCTTCCCAAACCTTTTTCACAATATTATATGATACCGGGGGCAAAAGTTCAGAAATCCGATGCAAGCCCACTTGCAAGAGAATTTGTCAAACGGAAATTCGCAATCCGCTTCGCTGCTTGCTTGATACGTTAAACTTTTGACCTCAACATCATCATTATATAAGAGTCAATAGACATTCTGACTTCTATGATATGCAGAAAATGGGGCTGCATACACACCCCCATTTTTTTCCCTTTAACTCTGCAATAGTATACCGCGCGCTCATTTTCAGACAAGCGGTGCAGAATCGGATTGTTTCCAGGCGAACGCATCCAACACCAGCCTTCTCACTCGGAAACCTGAGGAAATTTCTCTGTTCCTGCTGCTGTCACCAGCATCGGCTCCTGACAAACCATTGTATTGATTCCTGTTCTCTCCTCAATCGCCAGCTCCATGCCTCCCAGAAGCGCTCCTCCTCCTGTGAGTACAATTCCTCTGTCCACAATATCCGCAGCAAGCTCAGGAGGCGTTCTCTCAAGTACTCCATGTACGCAGTCCAAAATCTGATTCACATTATCCCGAAGAGCAGTCCGAATTTCTTCAGAGGTAAGCTTGGCAATTCTCGGAAGTCCGGTGATCATATTCCTGCCCTTTACATCTATTGTAGTGATTTGCGCCTGTTCCACAGCGCTTCCGATTTTTATCTTAATGCCCTCTGCCTGTTCCTCTCCGATAAACAGACTGTGAGCCTTTCTTACATAATTGATAATTGCCTGATTAAAATCATCTCCGGCAACCTTCACAGAAGCCGATACAACAACTCCTCCCAGAGAGAGAACCGCCACATCCGTTGTGCCGCCTCCAATATCCACAATCATGTTTCCAAAGGGCTTTGTGATATCCATTCCCGCGCCAATGGCCGCTGCAACCGGCGCGTCTATCAGATTTACATCCCTGGCGCCAGCCTGATAGGTGGCCTCTTCGAGCGCCTTGCGCTCAATTTCTTTGATTCCGGCAGGCACACAGATGGTAATCTTTGGTTTTCTAAAGGCCCTGCGCCCCTGCGCTTTTATGATAAAATACTTGAGCATTTTCTCAAGAACCGTATAGTCTGCAATCATTCCCTGCCGAATCGGCCGAATAATCTCTATGTTGCCTGCCGGATGATTCTCTATCTGTCTGGCCTCTTCTCCAACAGCCTTGATCCTCTGCATATCCTTATCATAGACTGCAACTGTCGGCTCTTTTAGGACAATGCCTTTTCCGGAAGCACACACAACACTGTTGGAGGTTCCCAAATCAATTCCAATACTTTTTGCCGCCATATTCTTATTCTTCCTCCTCCCAACCAGTGCCTGCTGCTCTTCACAGCAGCTTTGGTCGCCTTACTGTCAAGCGGATATTCGCAATACCCATAGGACACGATGTCCGCTTCGCTACTTGCTCATAACTAAACAACTGCTTCGCAGTGTATCAGGAGGGGCTTGTCCCCCTCCTGATACAAGCAAGTCCCCGCCCACTGCTTATTTCTCTACGAAATTGAAGCAGGGGACTTACTTGTTTTGGTTAAATATCTTGCCACAAACTGTCCTGTGTAAGAAACAGGATTTTTCGCAACCTCCTCAGGAGTTCCCTTTGCAATGACCGTTCCGCCTCTGTCTCCTCCTTCAGGCCCTATATCAATAATATAATCAGCTGTTTTAATCACATCCAGGTTATGCTCTATGACAATCACCGTGTTCTTCCCGTCTGCAAGCCTGTGGAGAATCTCAATGAGCTTGTGTACATCTGCAAAATGAAGACCAGTCGTAGGCTCATCCAGAATATAAATCGTTCTGCCTGTGCTTCGTCTGGAAAGCTCTGCTGCAAGCTTGATTCTCTGAGCCTCTCCTCCTGAAAGCTCTGTGGAAGGCTGTCCCAGCCGAATATAGGAGAGTCCCACGTCATACAGGGTCTGAATCTTTCTCTTAATAGAAGGGACTGCATCAAAAAATCCCAAAGCCTCCTCCACAGTCATATTCAGCACATCATAAATGCTCTTTCCTTTATACTTAACCTCCAGAGTCTCTCTGTTATACCGCCTGCCTCTGCATACCTCGCAGGGAACATAGACGTCCGGAAGAAAATGCATTTCTATCTTGATAATTCCATCTCCTGCACACGCTTCACAGCGGCCTCCCTTCACATTGAAGCTAAAACGGCCTTTTTTGTAGCCTCTTGCCTTGGCGTCTGCCGTAGAAGCAAACAAGTCGCGAATCTGGTCAAACACCCCTGTATAGGTTGCAGGATTGGAACGAGGCGTTCTTCCAATCGGGGACTGATCAATATTAATCACCTTATCCAGCTGCTCTGCTCCCTCAATTCCTGCGTTTTTGCCTGGGATGGTATGCGCACGGTTCAAAACCTTTGCCAGATATTTATACAGAATCTCATTTACCAGAGAGCTTTTTCCTGAGCCTGATACGCCCGTGACGCAGGTAAATACGCCCAGCGGAAAGCTCACGTCAATATTCTTGAGATTATTCTCTTCCGCTTTCTTCACCTTAAGCCAGCCGGACGGAGTTCTGCGCGTCTTTGGCACTGGTATCTTCCTCCTGCCTCCAAGGTAAGCGCCTGTGATGGAATTTTCATTTTGTATTAAGTCCTCAGCCTTTCCCATTGCAACCAGCTCTCCGCCATGTTCTCCTGCTCCGGGACCTATATCTACAATGCAGTCGGCAGCACGCATCGTATCCTCATCGTGTTCCACCACTATCAGGCTGTTTCCCATATCACGAAGGTGAAGCAGAGTCTTAAGGAGCTTATCATTGTCTCTCTGATGAAGTCCAATACTCGGCTCATCCAGAATATAAGCTACTCCGACCAGACCAGAGCCAATCTGTGTGGCCAAACGAATTCTCTGCGCCTCTCCTCCTGAAAGGCTTCCAGTAGCTCTTGCAAGAGTCAGATATTCCAGTCCCACATCCATCAGGAATTGAATTCTGGAGCGGATTTCCTTTAGAATCTGCTTTCCAATCAGATTCTGCTGTTCTGTCAGGGAGAGATTTCTCATAAATTCTGTAAGCTTCTCAATAGACATTGAGGTAATCTCATAAATATTAAGTCCCCCCACAGTGACAGCCAAGGCTCCCTTCTTAAGTCTTCTTCCCTTGCAGGCCGGACAGGGAGTAATATTCATATAACTCTCATATTCCTGCTTCATAAGCTCAGAGCCTGTCTCCCGATACCTCTGCTCCACATTCTTGATAAGTCCTGGAAAGGCCACGTCATAGACGCCCTCTCCTCTTTGTCCCTTATAGTGAACCTTCACAGAGCGTCCGTTTGTTCCATAGAGCAGCATGTCCTGAATGTCCTGCGGATAATCCTGGAACGGCACAGACAGGCTGAAGCCATATTCTGCAGAAAGAGCATCCAAAATTGCTCTTGTAAAGCTGCCCTTGTCTGTGCAGGACTGCCAGCCTGTCACTGCAATGGCTCCCTCTTCAATACTGAGGCTTCTGTCTGGTATCATAAGCTCTGGTGAAAACTCCATCCTATAGCCAAGGCCGGCGCAGTCTGGACAGGCGCCAAAGGGATTATTAAAGGAAAAGCTTCTCGGTTCAATCTCTTCCACACTGATTCCGCAGTCTGGACAGGAAAAGCTCTGGCTAAAGGTCATAACTGTTCCATCCATTCTGTCAATCATCAGAAGGCCATCCGACAAGTCCAAAACAGTCTCTATGGAATCTGTAAGACGTCTCTCAATTCCCGGTTTTACCACCAGACGATCCACTACAATCTCAATGTTATGCTTAAGATTCTTGTCCAGACGAATTTCCTCTGTCAGCTCATACAGGCTTCCGTCAATCTGAACCCTCACATAGCCGCTCTTTCTGGCCTGATCAAGAAGCTTTGCATGGGTTCCCTTGCGTCCGCGAACCACCGGAGCAAGCACCTGAATTCTGCTCCTCTCAGGCAGAGCCATAATCTGATCCACCATCTGATCCACAGACTGTCTGCTGATTTCCCTTCCGCATTTTGGACAATGGGGAATTCCGATTCTTGCATACAAAAGGCGAAAATAATCATAAATCTCTGTGACTGTTCCTACAGTAGAACGAGGATTCCGATTCGTAGATTTCTGATCTATGGAAATTGCAGGAGGAAGCCCTTCTATCAACTCCACATCAGGCTTTTCCATTTGTCCCAAAAACTGCCTTGCATAAGATGACAGAGATTCCATATATCTTCTCTGTCCTTCTGCATAAATAGTATCAAATGCTAGGGAAGACTTTCCTGAACCGCTCAATCCTGTCAGTACTACCAATTCATTTCTTGGAATATCCACATTCAAATGCTTCAGATTATTTACATTTGCGCCGCGTATTTTAATAAAAGGTTTTTTCAATCGATTCTCAGGCATGGTTCTATCCTCTCTTTATAAACGAATATATGTTCTATTCTATCATAAAATCCCAAGAATGCAAGGGGAAATCTCAAAACTCTGTTTATCCTGTTCTTTCGCAGGAATCTAGTAAAAAATCTGCTAAAATGATATTGCTCACATCAATTCCACGGGCAGTCAGCCGAAGGCATCCTTCTTTTTTTTCCAGAAAGCCCTGTGCAATATAACGCTCCATAACAGCTCCATAAAAATCCTCAAGCTTTGCCTGAAAGGTATCTGAAAATTCCTTTTCCCTCACACCCTCCCGCATACGAAGTCCCAGAATCATGGTTTCCTCTATCTGCTCTCTGCGCCCAAGCTTCTCCTGATTTTGTCGAATAAGCTGCAGATGCGAGCTGTTCCCCAGATATTTTTTCAGACTTCTTTCATTAGAAAAACGCACTTCATCCAAAAGAGAGGCTGCCCCAATTCCAAAACCAAGATAATTTCTGCGCCTCCAGTAGCCCTCATTATGCCTGCAGGAAAATCCAGGCTTTGCGTAATTAGAAATCTCGTACTGAAAAAATCCATATTCTCTGAGAATTTCTCCTGTTCTCCAATACATGCGCCTCTCTGTATCTTCATCCGGAAGGTCTAAATCCTGCTGGTAAAAACGAGTTCCCTTCTCCACAATAAGACTGTACGCGGAAATATGCTCGACTCCCAGCTCTGCTGCCGTGCAAAGGCTCTTCTCCCAGCTCTCAAGGCTCTGTCCTGGAAGGCCTGACATCAAGTCAACATTGATATTGTCAAAGCCCTTATCACGAGCCATGTAAAAGCTCTCCAGAAACTGGGAAAAGCTGTGAATACGTCCCAGCCTTTGAAGCTCCTCATCGTGAACAGACTGACATCCAATGCTCAGTCTGTTGATTCCCACGTTTCTGTAGGCAGCAAGCTTTTCCTGACTCAGGGTTCCTGGATTTGCCTCAAGCGTAATCTCCGCATCCTTCTGAAAGGAAAAGGACTCCCAAAGCAAAGCCATTGTTTTCTCAATTTCCGCAGCCTCTGCCAGAGAGGGCGTACCACCTCCCCAGAAAACAGTACTTACCCTCCTGTCTGCGACAAGCCTGGAGGCCTCTCGAATTTCTGCTCGCAGCGCCTCAAAATACAGCCTCTGCGTCTCCTTTGCATATGCTCCTGACAGAAAATCACAGTAATTACACTTTTTTATGCAAAAAGGAATATGGATATAAAGCTCCAGCTCATTTCCGGCAGAGGAATTCTGTTTAGTATCCATAATAGCTTCCATAACCATAGGTGTCTCCATACGTATCATAACCATAGCTGTTTCCATAG
>JAUNOP010000004.1 GCA_030537135.1 Eubacteriales bacterium
GCCAGGGGGAGATGAGCTGACACCTACGCCGACGCCGGGAGAAACAGAACTGACACCTACGCCGGTCCCAGGGATAAATGGAAATAATTCAGGAACCGGAAACAGTACAGGCGGAAGCACCGGAAGCGGAACCGCCGCACAGGGAACCGGAGTGCAGACAGGGGATGAAACGAACATTGCTTTCTGGCTGTTTGTGCTTGCTTCTTCTGCTGTATGTACGGCTGGTATGATACTTCGCCGCAAACGTGCAGCCTGAAGGAAGGCTGCGCCGAAACAGGGGCTTTGGCAATAATCAACAATAATGGGAACTCAGCAGGGACAGGCATATCCATTTCTGAAATCACAGGGCAGCATAAGACTAAAACATGCTGCCCTTCTATGTGATGGGACAAACTGCCAAAGACAGAGAAAGTGCAATGCACAGAAGCAGACAGAGGAGAAAGTGTACAGGAATTATGGCAGGAAAGCAAAAAAAAGGCCGCCAGGCCTATTTAAATGATATAAAAATCAATGAAAATGGACAGTATGTATATCAGGGAACGTATTATATCTGGAATGAGGAGAAGAAAAGCCGAAAGCGAGCGCTGGGCGAGCTATGGGCGAGCTGTATGGTCATGCTGGCTGCAGCCGTGGGAGCAGGCTGTCTTCCAGTGCCGGGAGTGGGAAACTGCGTCTATGTGCTGGCGCCATATGTGGCTCAGATAATGGCTGTGGTCAGCGTATGCTGGGCACTTGCAAGACTCAGCGCAGGGGGAAATCCGCTCAGAGAATACGTCTATCTTGCTACAATGGATAAGCTTCCGAAGAGAACTGCTTTGACAGCTGTCTTTGCGGCTGCTGCGGCTGTGGGAGAAGGAATTTATGTAATAAAAAACACAATTCAGGAAAAAATAGGAATAATTATTTTGTTTATATTCCTGGAAATTGCAGCTCTGGCAGCAGCAGGAATCATGAGCTTTTTACTATCAGCCAATATTATACAAAAATGGAACAATAAAAAATTGACAAAAAACGCGGAAGCAGTTATAATGAATAACACAAAAGAAAAAAGTTGAGACGGCAATGGAGCCAAAGGGGGGATATCCCCCCTTTATGCTTGTATGTACAAGCATAAATTTCACATTGTTTGTCTGTTCTTTTTTAATAAAAAGAAGGAGGAATCAAAACATGAAGTTAAGAAAAGTGCTGGCGCTTACTTTGGCAGCAGGAATGACTCTGAGCCTGCCGATGAGCGCATTTGCAGATGATGCTTCTGAGGAGACTGCTGTGGAAGCGTCCGAGGAAGCAGCAGATGACGCTTCTGAAGAGACTGCTGTGGAAGCGTCTGAGGAAGCAGCAGAAGATACTTCTGAGGAAGCAGCAGAAGAAGGAGAAGCAGAGGCAGAGGCAGCTCCCACGCAGGAGACTTCTGACGGACAGACTCTGGTAGCGTCCAACAACCATTTTGAAAACAAATTTTCCCCGTTTTTTGCACAAAGCGGAGAGGATCAGGACATTGTTGAATTAACACAGCTTATGCTTCTCTACACAGACCGTGTTGGCGCAGTCGTGGAGAAGGGAATTGATGGAGAGACCCGCTCCTATAATGGAACCGACTATACCTATTATGGACCATCCAACCTGGAAATCACAGAGAACGAGGATGGCACAGTTTATTATGACTTTACCTTAAGAGATGACCTGACATTCTCTGACGGTACTCCGATTGATATTGACGACGTAATTTTCAGTATGTATGTGCTGGCAGACCCGACCTATGATGGTTCTACAACTCTGTACAGCGAGCCAATCCTGGGCATGGAGGAATATCGCTCTGGTATGGCTACACTTTCCTCTCTGCTTGCAGCAGCTGGCGAGGAAAATACAGATTTCAGCCTTTGGACAGAAGAGCAGCAGAGCGCTTTCTGGGATGCAGTGAATGAGGGTGGAACCACCTTTGCACAGGAAATCGTAGATTACTGTGTATCAGCCGAGATGTGCGAGGAGGGAGAGGTATCCAAGGCAGCCGCTAACTGGGGCTTTGCAGACCTGGCAGAGGATGCCACGGCAAAGGATTTCTTCCTGGCAATCGGTGACAACTATGAATGGAATTTCTCAGCAATGGAAGCAGAGACAGCTGGAAGCGCGCTCTCTGATTTGATTTCTGAGGATGTTTATAATTACTCTACAGTAGGTGTGGAGACCGGTGAATCAGCTGATCACATTGAAGGTATTCAGCGTACCGGTGATTATAGTATGCGCGTGGTGGCAAAGGAGGTTTCAGCGAACCTGATTTATCAGCTGACTTTGTCTATTGCTCCTCTGCACTACTATGGCGATGAAGCGCTTTATGATTATGAAAATAATAAATTCGGTTTTGAGAAGGGTGATCTGTCTGCTGTCCGTGCAAAGACAACCCAGCCTCTGGGCGCAGGTGCCTATACCTTTAAGGAATATTCAAACGGTACTGTTTACCTGGAAGCTAATCCGACCTACTTCAAGGGCGAGCCGAAGATTAAATATCTGAACTTCCTGGAGACGCTTGAGGATGACAAGACTGTTGGTATTGAGGCAGGAACCATTGATATCGGCGATCCATCCTATTCCGGAGAAGTTCGCAAGCAGATTACAGAGTATAATGGCGGCAGCGAGGAGCTGGACGGCGATGTTGTTACCATCAAGCTGTATGATTTCCTGGGCTATGGCTATATTGCCCTGAGCGCAGACAATGTAAAGGTAGGAGATGACCCTGCATCCGACGCTTCCAAGGATCTGCGCAAAGCCATTGCAACGGTTCTGGCTGCTTATCGTGATGAGTCTATTGACTCCTACTATGGAGACACTGCATCGATTGTGAACTATCCGATTTCCAATACCTCATGGGCAGCTCCTCAGGTGACAGACGATGGCTATACGGTTGCTTACTCTGTGGATGTAGAGGGAAATCCGATTTACACAGAGGGCATGAGTGCAGAGGATAAGTATGCAGCAGCTCTTCAGGCAGCACTGGGCTACTTTGAGGCAGCAGGCTATACTGTAGAAGACGGCAAGCTGACAGCTGCTCCAGAAGGCGCTAAGCTTGAGTATCAGATTAACATTGGCGCAAACGGTTCTGGAGATCATCCGTCCTTCCTGCTTCTGAAGAATGCAGCTGATGCACTGGAGACCATTGGCTTTACTTTGAACGTAAATGATATTGCGACAGCTTCTGAGCTGTATCAGACCTATCAGTCAGGCGTTGCTGAAGGCTGGTGCGCAGCATGGCAGGCAACTCCGGATCCGGATATGTATCAGCTGTATCACAGCAAGGGTTCTACAAACTACTACTGCATCGATGATCCGGAGCTGGATGATCTGATTGTAGGCGGACGTCAGTCCACAGACCAGGAATACCGCAAGACACTGTATAAGGCTGCAATGGATATTATCATGGACTGGGGCGTTGAGATTCCGATCTATCAGAGAAGCGAGTGCTATATTTTCTCTACAGAGCGTGTAAATGTCAGCACCATTACACCGGATATGACTCCATATTGGGATTGGATGAGTGAGGTTGAGACACTGGAGATGAACTAACAAATCCTCGCGCGCAAAAAGGGGCTGCGGCTGCAGCCCCTTTTTGCAATTAGAAGCCGTCATATGGGCATCATGCTTTTGACGCAGGGTTAATCCTTCAGGGCATGAACACACATGTGACGACAAAGCACAGGAGCAATCCTTAATTGCGAATGTGCATAAGTAAATCGGGCAGGAGTCAGCCTGTTCGATTGCATGCGTGTGATTTGAATAGGAGGATTTGTTATGAAGAAATTTATTGCCAAGAGAGTCATGTTTTCTGTGATGATTCTTTTCTGCGTTTCTTTTATTATTTATGCGCTGATGCGCTGTCTTCCCGGCTCCTTTGTGGAGAATATGGCGATGACCCTTTCCCAGGCACCCGGAGCCAAGCCCTATGAGGAGTGGCTGGCACAGTTGAATGCCAATTATGGAATGGACAAGGGAATCATTCCAGGGTATTTTGTATGGCTCAGCGACGCTATCCGCGGCGATTTCGGAGAGAGCTGGAAATATATTGTTCCTGTGACAGAGAAATTCCGCGAGGTTATCTGGCTCTCCTTTGCAATGGGAGGAATTGCCTTTATTTTGGAGCTTGTGATAGCCATTCCCCTGGGAGTGATCGCCGCCACAAAGCAGTATTCCAAGATAGATTATGGTATTACAGCAGGCGCTCTGGTAGGTATATCCCTTCCAACCTTTTTCTTTGCCACCCTTTTAAAGCTCCTTTTTTCTGTAAAGCTTGGATGGTTTGATTTGTATGGTCTGGTGGGCCGCAACTATGCGCAGCTTGACAGTATGGGGCAGTTCCTTGACAAGGCAAATCATCTGGTGCTGCCGATTGCCACGATTGTTATTGTTTCGGTTGGTTCTCTTATGCGCTACACACGAACCAATATGCTGGAGGTTCTGAATTCTGACTATATTCGTACTGCGAGAGCAAAGGGATTGAGTGAAAATAAGGTTATTTATCATCATGCATTCCGCAATACCCTGATTCCGCTTGTGACAATTATCGGCGGTTCCCTGCCGGGACTCTTTTCAGGAGCTTTGATTACAGAAACATTGTTTTCCATTCCTGGTATTGGCTACACCTCCTATCAGGCGATGATTGCCGGAGATATTCCATTCTGTATGTTTTATATGACCTTCCTTGCTGTTTTGACGCTGGCAAGCAACCTGATAGCAGATATTCTGTATGCTGTGGTAGACCCGCGCGTGCGCATTTCTTAGAAAGGAGAGGCAGATATGAGTGATGATATGAAAAAATTAAAAAATTTGTCTTCTCTGGACAATGACCGTCCGCTTCACATGCAGGATGTAACGAGAAAGGCCAAAGAGCAGCCTGCAAAGGCAGTCGCAGAGGATGCAGACAAGGGTGGTTCAGGAGAAAAGCCAGGCGGAGAGGAAGAATTCTCTCTGAATGATGACCGCCGTGTAAAGGTTCTGTCTCCAGGTGCCCTGGTTGTCAAGCGCTTTTTCAGAAACCAGCTGGCTGTTCTGGGTATGATTATGCTGATAGCGATGTTTGTTTTTTCCTTTGTTGGCGGGCTTATCAGTCCCTATGGAGAGGATGAACAGTTCTATACCTATGAGTATATGGACAAGGATTATGCTGGAGTGGTACACAATGACGAGCTGCGCTACACAACAGCAGAGGGCAAGGAATTTGGAAGCCTTCTGCAGGCAAAGCTTATGCTTGCCAGAAACAAGGGTGAGACCAGCTTTACAGATAAGGATGTAACCTATGAATTTTTGGCAGAGGGAGAAGAATTTCTCTCCATCACAGCAGACGGTGAACCCTTTGCAGTGGCAAGCAAGGACATTATAACCTCTATTGGGGAGGAGCTTTCCTTTGATGTAAAATTCGGCGCTCTGAAGGCCAGGGAGATGGAAGAGACCTCCTTTGAGGCTGATGGAGAAGAGTATACTCTGGATGAAGAGGGCAATATTCTCAAGGGGTCTGATATTGTGGGAACTGTGAGCCGCTTTGTGGTGCAGCCTGCAAAGAATGGAACTGTCTTTCCGGATGACTTTAAGGAGGCAGTTGCAGCTGCTATTGCAGAGGATGCGACAGAGTTTACCTGTACAGGAAGCGATGGAGAGGAAAAGGCGTTTAAGATTTCCTATAAGCCAGATACAGACAGCTGGATTGTAAAGCAGCATGAACAGACCTATGTGTATGACCGCTACTCCAAGCCCTCCAAAAAGCACTGGCTGGGTACGGATGTGAATGGTATGGATATGCTCACACGTCTGATGTATGGAGGCAGAGTATCTCTGATTATTGGATTTATTGTTGTGGTGATTGAGTCTGTTATCGGTGTTATCCTGGGCGGTATTGCCGGGTATTTTGGCAAATGGATCGATAACCTGATTATGCGTGTGGTGGATGTCTTCTACTGTATTCCATCTACTCCGCTTATCATTATTATCGGTGCTGCCATGGATGCCATGCAGGTGGACCCGCAGATTCGTATGCTGTACCTGATGCTGATTCTGGGATTTTTGGGATGGCCGTCCATCACCCGTCTGGTGCGCGGACAGATTCTCTCTCTTCGTGAGCAGGAGTTTATGACAGCAACAGAGGCCTGCGGAATCAGCGTATCCAGACGTATTTTCAAGCATTTGATACCAAATGTAATCCCGCAGCTCATTGTCACCTGTACGATGAGTCTTGGCTCTACAATTATTATGGAAGCGACATTGTCCTTCCTGGGACTTGGTGTAAAGTTCCCGTTTGCTTCCTGGGGCAATATTATCAACGATGTAAACAATGCCTATGTAATGACACACTACTGGTTTATCTGGATTCCTGCTGGTGTGTGCCTTTTGATTACAGTACTTGGCTTTAACTTTGTAGGCGATGGTCTCAGGGATGCCTTTGACCCGAAAATGAAACGGTAAGGGAGGAAGAGAATATGGCAAAGAAAAATGCACAGGGCTATCTGTCAGCCAAAGAATCCCGCCGGATTTCAAAGGAAAACCGCCGGATTACAAATGAACTTGAGAAAAAGCGCAAGCGCAAAAATGTGCCGGAATCCGAATATCTGACTACAATGCACGACAGCAAAAACGCTGTGGAATTTGACAACCTGCACACCTATTTCTTCACAGACGCAGGAACTGTCAAGAGTGTGGACGGCGTGAGCTTTGAGGTGCCGATTGGCAAGACCGTAGGTGTGGTTGGAGAGTCTGGCTGCGGAAAATCCGTGACAAGCCTTTCTCTGATGCAGCTCATTCAGCGTCCGCAGGGACAGATTGTGGAAGGAGAAATCAGGCTGAATCTGGGAGATAAGGCGTATGACATTACTAAAACGCCGCAGGAAAGGATGCAGTCTCTGAGGGGCAATTATGTGTCTATGATTTTCCAGGAGCCAATGACATCCTTAAATCCGGTATTCCGCATTGGCGCACAGGTGGATGAGGTTATTGCGCTCCATGACGGAGACGGCAAGAGCAAGGAAGCGGTAAAGAAGAGAACCATTGAGCTTCTGGAAATGGTTGGAATCGCCAACAGCGAGGGCGTGTACAAGATGTTTCCGCACGAGCTTTCCGGTGGTATGCGTCAGCGTGTTATGATTGCCATGGCTCTTGCCTGCAATCCGAAGATCATCATTGCAGATGAGCCGACAACAGCCTTAGATGTGACGATTCAGGCGCAGATTCTGGACCTTCTGCGTCAGCTTAAGAACAAGATTAATTCTTCCATTATGCTGATTACCCATGACCTGGGCGTGATTGCAGAGATGGCAGATTATGTGGTAGTTATGTATGCAGGAAGGGTTGTGGAGAAGGGAACCGCAGAGGAGATTTTTGAGCATCCTTCACATCCCTATACCATAGGCCTTATGGCGTCAAAGCCTGTGGTAGGAAGGCAGGTAGATAAGCTCTACTCCATTCCGGGCAAGGTGCCGAATCCGATTAATATGCCGAATTATTGTTACTTTAAGGATCGCTGCGAGATGTGTGTAGACAAGTGCAGCGGCGCTTATCCAAAGGAAATCAGCCTGAGCGCTACGCACAAGGTGAGCTGCTACCGATATGAGAAGGAGGGAAGATAGATGGCAATGCAGGAACATTCAGCAGGTGCTGTACAGGGCTCCATCCAGTATGACCCGCAGTATATTCTGATGGTGAACAATCTGAAAAAGTATTTTCCCATAAAGGGTGGTATGCTTTCCCGTACTGTAGGTCATGTAAAGGCAGTGGACGGCGTTACCTTTAATCTGAAGCGCGGAACTACAATGGGTCTGGTTGGGGAGTCCGGCTGTGGCAAGACAACCACAGGACGTACCATTCTCCGGCTTTCCGGGGACAAGACAGGGGGAGACGTTCTGTTCAACGGTCAGGAAGTATATGATTTGTCCAAGAGCGAGCTTCGTAAGCTTCGCACAAAAATGCAGATTATTTTCCAGGATCCTTTTTCCAGCCTCTCACCGAGGCTTCCGGTAGGAGAGATTATCGGAGAGGCTGTGAGAGAGCATAATCTGGTTCCAAAGGAACAATTCAATGATTATGTAAACCAGGTTATGGATAACTGTGGACTGCAGTCCTTTCACAAAGATCGCTATCCGCATGAATTCTCAGGCGGACAGCGCCAGCGTATCTGCATTGCCCGCGCGCTTGCACTGAATCCAGAGTTTGTTGTCTGTGATGAGCCGGTATCAGCGCTGGATGTGTCGATTCAGGCACAGATTATCAATCTTCTGAAGGAGCTGCAGGAGAAATATTCTCTTACCTATTTGTTTATTTCTCATGATTTGTCGGTTGTGGAGCATATCTCGGATGCTGTTGGCGTTATGTATCTGGGAAATCTGGTAGAATACGGAGACACAGAGGACATTTTCAAAAATCCGCTGCATCCTTACACAAAGGCTCTGTTCTCGGCGATTCCGATTCCAGATCCAAAGGCAAAGATGAAGAGGATTGTACTGGAAGGCTCCATACCTTCTCCTGCCAATCCGCCAAAGGGCTGCAAGTTCCATACACGCTGTGCATATTGCACGGCAAGATGCAAGGAGGAGGCTCCTGTGCAGCGTGAGATAGAACCAGGGCACTATGTGGTATGTCATCTTTATGACTAAGAGCTGTTATGCTCACAGCAGCACTAAGAGCCAAAACTTTCCCTCTGAGGAAAAATCTTACTGTTGAAAACCATGAGCAGTATTTGGTATAATAAATAGAAATAGTTGGTGATAAAATCGTGCCTGAAAATGACAGAAATAAGTTTTCAGACACGATTTCTTATCATACAGGAAATTTTGGTTTCTGTATGATAAAAATTCTCCAGGGGATGTGCAGCCGCGTGAAGAGGAAAATGCTGTGTATGCAGCCCCGCTCGGCCGGGAATGTGCTGAAAGTACATTCCTTGTTCACATATAAAGAAGGGATGGCAGACAGAACATGGAAAGAAAACAAAGATTCCGAGAAGATTATCTTAATGACGCAGCAGAAGAGGACACAGAGGATGACGGGCGCACGATTGCTGATATGAGTCAGGTATCCAGAGACAGTCTCTTAGGCACCTGGCATCAAAAACAGGCAGACGCCCCCGGAGAGGCTTTCCGTGGGCCTGACAAGGAGGAGCATCCTTGGGAGAATTCTTCATTTTCCAGAAAAGAACAGTGGATGTATGCTCTCGGCGCGCTGAAGGCAGCTCTGCTTATTGGGCTTGTGTACCTTGGGGGACTTGGGCTTTTGATTGCACTGCTGCTGCTTTTCTGGTAAAAAGTAAGTATAAGAAAAAGCAGAAAAAAGAGAATGAAATAGACAAGGAAGCCTTATAAGCACTAAAGTACTGTGCTATAGGGCTTTTAAAAATTTTACGAATATTAAAAGAACGAAAAAACTGCAAAAATCAGGGTAAATCAGGTAAGAATTTTAGGGTATAAAATAATTTCTTTCTTTTTTATAATATTTTTATAAAATCGGACGAGGATAACAGAGGAAATTTGGTTGTTTTTCAGAAGAACATGGGGCATCTGATGAAGAAAACGATTTCGGGAGGACGACTGAAGAAGAGGTTATGTGTCTGAAAGTAGAAAGAAGGAGGGAAACGTGCTATGAGTAGTAAAAAAGCGAAAAAAGCACAAAAAACAAAGCAGAGGTTTAGCTGGAATTTAATGTGGAAGCAGCGATATCTGCTGATGATGTCCATACCGTTTTTGATTTGGCTCATCATCTTCAAGTACATACCATTGTGGGGCTGGACAATGGCATTTCAGGAGGTAAAGCCAAATACCTTTGCCCTGCCGTTCCTTGAGAGAAAGTTTGTAGGCTTTGACAACTTTACCAAGGCCTTTACAGACCGTATCTTTGGACAGGTTATGATAAATACGATTGGTATCAGCCTGATCGGTCTTGCACTGGGAACTCTGGCGTCTATTGTCTTTGCGGTTATGCTCAATGAAATGCGTATGACAAAGTTCAAAAAGCTGACCCAGACAGTTTCCTATCTGCCGCACTTTGTTTCCTGGGTTATCATTGCCAGCATTGCAAAAATGCTTCTCAATGACGGCGGTGCAATAGATACTCTTCTTGGAACAAAGCTGCATTTGATGTCAAGCAACAGCCCGATATTCTGGATTGTTGTGTGTCTGATTGATGTGTGGAAGGAAATGGGCTGGAATGCAATTATCTACCTCTCTGCAATGGCAGGTATTGATGATGGTCTGTATGAGGCTGCTCAGGTGGACGGAGCCAGCCGACTTCAGAGAATCTGGCATATCACTCTTCCTGGAATCCGCCCAACCATTATCGTGCTTCTGATTATGAGCGTCGGAAGTGCGCTGAATGTAGGTATGGAGCGTCAGCTGCTTTTGAGTAATGGTATTGTACAGGATCATGCAATGGTTCTTTCCTGGTTTGCTTATGTGCGTGGTATTGGTTCCAACAACTATGGACTTGGTACTGCAATCGGTATGTTCCAGTCTGTTGTAGGTGTGATTCTGCTGTTCATTGCCAACAAGATTGCCGGAATGGTTGGCGAGAGCAAATTGATTTAGGGGGTGGACAGAATGAAGCGCAAAAAAAATACAGAGGATGTTATTGTAAAGAAAAAATGTACAACATTTGATTATGTGCTGGCAATACTGTTCGTGGGAGTTCTTATTATGACATTATATCCATTCCTGAATGTGCTGGCAATCTCACTGAATGACCCGATGGATACGATGAGAAACATCAATATGCTGTTTCCGCGAAAGTTTACCTTTAGCAACTATGTGTACATATTTACAGAAAATGATTTGATGAAGCCTCTTATGATGTCTGTGGTGAGAACTGTTCTTGGAGCTGCTCTGGGCGTCATCTGTACAGCAATGATTGGATATGTACTCAGCAGACAGGATTTCTACTTTAATAAGCCATTTACGATTATCTTTGTTATTACAATGTACGTGAGCGGTGGTATGGTACCGGAGTATCTGCTCCTTATGAGAACCCTGCATATGGGAAACAATTTTGCCGTATATATTTTACCTGGTCTGGTTTGGGTTTATAATATTATCCTGGTACGTTCCTTCATAGACGGCCTTCCTATAGCTCTTCAGGAAGCAGCAAAGCTTGACGGAGCAAATGACTTTGTTGTCTGGTATAAGATTATCCTGCCGCTGTGCAAGCCAGTGTTGGCAACAGTAGCTCTGTTCGTGGCTGTTGGACAGTGGAACTCCTTTATGGATACTTATCTGTATGCAAGAGAGCTTCCGACACTGCAGTATGTACTGTATGAAATTATGGAAAAAGCAACGATTAAGATTGACCCGCATGCAGCGGTTGATCAGATGAAAAATGCGGTATCTCCGATGTCCGTGCGTATGGCAATCACTGTAGTTGCAACAGTTCCGATTTTGATTGTATATCCGTTCCTCCAGAAATACTTTGTTGGCGGTATGACAGTCGGCGCAGTAAAGAACTGATTTTTATTTATGGCAGTGCTTTGCCGTCAGGCGAAGCATATCCGTCTAGGAAGCAATAGAAGCGGACAGGGTACCCTTTGGGTATTGGAAATATCCGCCTGATTGGAGCATAACTGCAAGGCAGTTAGATATAAAAGAGAAAAGGAGAAGAATTTATGAAGTTGAGAAAAGTGAATGCATGGCTGCTGACTATGGCCATGACAGCAAGTGTTCTGGGTGGAACAATGACAGTAGCTGCTGCTGACGGCGACACAGTAGAGCTGACCTTCTACAATGCAGACGGACAGGAAGATCCCTGGAGTGACCCAGTGGCAGAGGCTCTGACAGAGGCAACCGGTGTGAAGCTGAAGACAGACTATCCAGTGAGCTCTGATGACCAGAAGATTGCTCTGATGATTGCAGAGCAGAATTATCCTGATATGATTTTTGCCAAGGGCGATGCAGGAAGCCTGATTGAGGCGGGCGCTCTTATCGATATGACGGATCTGATTGAGGAATATGGACCAAACATCAAAAAAATGTATGGAGATGAGTTTGACAAGCTCAAATACTCCAAAGATGATGAATCTATTTACCAGCTTTCTTCTTATGCTATTGGCGGAACTCTCTACAAGAGCTCAGGAACTGCACAGATTCAGTGGGCAGCTTTGAAGGAAAATGATTATAAGCTTCCGGAAACCTTGGATGAATTTGAGACCATGATTAAGGATTATCTTGCCGCTCATCCAACAACAGAGGACGGAATGGATACAATTGGCATCACTCTCTCTGCAGCAGACTGGCATTGGATGATTACCCTGGGCAATCCGGCAGGCTATATCGCAGACGGCGCTCCTGACAATGGACAGTGGCTGATTGATGATGAATATAATGCTATGTATAAATTCAAATCCGAGAAGGAAAGAGAATATTTTAAATGGCTGAATCGTATGTACAATGAAGGAATTCTGGATGCAGAGTTTGCAACTCAGACACACGAGGATTATATTGCAAAGATTGCCTCCGGACGAGTGGTTGCCCTTTTTGACACAGACTGGGATTATGCTGATGGAGAGAAGGTATTGAAGGCAGACGGCAAGCTGGACAAAACCTATGCAGCCCTTCCTCTCACCATGGATGCAGATACCAAGTGCCCGTCTCTGATGTATCAGGGTCTTATCACAGGATATGGTGTTGGCATCACCACAGCCTGCGAGGATCCGGTAGCTGCCATTAAATTCCTGGATTATATCTGCTCTGATGAAGGACAGGTTCTGGTAAACTGGGGTATTGAGGACGTGAATTATTTTGTAGATGAAGATGGTAAGCGCTATCGTACACAGGAAGAAATCGACGAGGCAAATTCCAACAAGGATTATTCCAAGCAGACAGGTGTCGGCTTCCACTCCTACCCGTTCCCAACCTATGGTTCCGGCGAGGTAGATGAGACAGGCAGTACGTATACAACTACCAGCAAGGAAAGTGTAATGGCAGAATATGATGAGGAACAGAAGGCTGCATGTGAAGCGTGGGGTGTCGATCTCTTGGTAGATGTATTCCCGCAGGCTGATGAATTTGAGGTTCCGGAGTATTCTGCTGTATGGGCTTACACAAAGCCGGCAGAATTCGATGAAATCGGAAACATCCTTGATGAGATTGCGTGGTCACAGCTTATCACCTGCGTTATCGGAAGTGAGGAGGACTTTGACTCTAACTATGATGCAATGCTTGAGGAACTGGAGAGTGCCGGTGCAGCAGATGCTGAGGAAATGCTGACAGAAATCGTGAAGGAACGAGTAGCGATTGTTGAGGAATAATCAAAGATATGTGATGTGCGAAGCTGCATCATAAAATATGAGTATATAAAAAAATTGTCTGTTGTCTGCGGAACGGGAAATGGTTCCGCTCCGGCAGACAATTTTTTTGTGATTAGCAAAAATCACAATAGTTTATCTGGAATTTCTGGAAAATATCTGAAAAAACACAAGGTATTTAAGACTATAATAGATGATACCTATGTATTTTTTATAAAATAGCGATAAATAAGGGTCATTCTTAAATAAAAAACATACATATTTTGGGGAATATAATTCCATATAAAACGTTAGTTTTTCCATGTAATAATAATTTGTATGATGGTAAAATAACTTTCGAAATCAATTGACGAACGTGTCAAAATTCAAACTTATTAAGGAGGAAAAAAAATGAAAATGCGTAAAATCACAGCTCTGTTACTGGCTTCCACTATGGTAGTGGGCGGATGCAGCATTGTCAGTGCAGAGGACGGCGGATTCTCTGCTTCCGAACTCCAGGTTAATATCTGGGACAACAACCAGTTAGCTGGTCTTCAGGAGATCGCTGATGCCTGGACTGAGACTTCAGGAGTCAAGGTTAACATCAACGTTGTTACCTGGGACAACTACTGGACACTGCTTGAGGCTGGTGCTTCTGGCGGAGAAATGCCGGACGTATTCTGGATGCACTCCAATGTAGCTCAGATGTACATGGAGAACGACCTTCTTCTGAATCTTGATGAGTACATTGAGAACGACGATGCCATTGACCTGGCTAACTATTATGAAGGAATTGTTGACCTGTATACTCGTGCTGACAATGGCGTTCACTATGCAATTCCAAAGGACCATGATACAATCGCTCTCCTGTACAACAAGGCTATCTTTGATAAGTATGGCGTTGAGTATCCGACGGATGACTGGACATGGGAAGATCTCTATGAAGCAGCAAAGGCAATCACAGAGGCCGGCGCTGACGACGGCGTTTATGGAATGGCTATGAACACCTCCAACAACCAGGACGGCTGGTATAACATTGTTTATGATTACGGCGCAGAGGTTATCACAGAGGACCATAAGGGAACCACCATCGGTTCTGACGAAGGCAAGGCTGGTATGGAAATGGTACGTAAGATCCTGACAGTTTCTGCTCCTCAGACAGTTGTTGCTGAGACAGGTACTGACTCTCTGTTCCAGTCCGGTCTGACTGCAATGATTACTCAGGGCTCCTGGATGATCAATTCCTTCTACACCAGTGCAAACGCTGCTGACTATGCATGGGCTATGCTGCCTTATGCTGATGCAAATGGAAACGGCTCCTGTGATGAAGGAGAGCGCCAGTCTGCATACAATGGCTTAGGCTGGGCTGCTGCTTACAACACAGAGGATCCGGATGCTGCTTACAGCCTGATTTCCTTCTTCTGCTCTGAAGAGGGACAGAAGATGCAGTCTGAGCTTGGCGTTACCATGGCTGGTATGAAGGACGCATCTGAGGCATTTACAAACGCATTTGATGGAATGGATGTATCTGCATTTACCCGTATTGAGGAAGAAGGTACCCTGTATTTCCGTCCTTATACACGTAATACAACTGTTTGGGAGGATGCGCTTCAGCAGGCAGGCGGCTTCCTTGACCCATGGCAGAATCCAGAGGATGCTGACCTGATGGCAACTGCATGCGACAATGCTCAGAAGATTATTGAGGATGCGATTGCAGCAGAATAACTTTTCCCAAGGTTCCTGTGATAAGGCTTGATAAGTGAATAAGGCGGGCCATACCGCACGTGTGGCCTGCTTTTCTTTAGCCTGAACAGGAGAACTTAGTAAATTTATCTTTAGGAGGGGAAAACATGAAACGTAAGATGTCAAAAGCGCAGAAGGATGAAGCCAAGTGGGCATACCTCTTTGTCACTCCCACAATTCTCGGACTTCTTATCCTGAACTTTTATCCTATCTTTAACACGATTTATCAGTCTTTCTTTAAGACAGGAGACTTTGGAAGAGGCAATATCTTTAATGGCGTTGCCAACTATACAAAGCTGATGTCTGACGGCGCTATCTGGCAGGCTTTCTGGAATACCATTAAGTATGCAATCATCGAGGTTCCGTTCGGCGTTGTTATCGCTCTTATTCTTGCAGTATTTCTGAATAAGAAGCTGGCAGGTACTTCTGTTTACCGTACCATTTTCTTCCTGCCTATGGTCTGCGCACCGGCAGCAGTTGCAATGGTTTGGAAATGGCTGTATAACACCCAGTTTGGTTTGATTAATAACATTTTCCACACAAAGATTGAGTGGATTTCCAATCCGAGTATCGCATGGATTTCCATCGGTATCATTGGCGTCTGGTCTATCATTGGTTACAACATGGTACTCTTTATCTCAGGCTTGCAGGAGATTCCTGGAGACTATTACGAGGCAGCCATGATCGACGGTGCAACCGGAATCAAGCAGTTCTTCTATATCACGATTCCGCTGCTTAGCCCAACCACATTCTTTATTGTTCAGACCCGTCTGATTGGCGCCCTGACAGTATTCGACTTAATGTTCATGGTTATGGATAAGACGAACAGAGCTCTCAATAAGGTTCAGTCTGTTGTTTACTTATTCTATCAGTATTCCTTTACTAATGGCGACAAAGGTACCGGTGCTGCATTGGTTGTTATGCTTCTCATCTTCATCATGATTCTGACTGTTATTTTACAGCAGATAGAGAAGAAATATGTATATCACAACTAAGAAAGGGGAATATAATTTATGGATAGCTACGAAAAGAAACAGCGTCTTAATAAGATACTGATTTATGTGATTTTGACCATTATGGCTTTCATTATGCTTGTTCCCTTTGCATGGATGATTCTTACAGCATTGAAAACCAATCAGGAGGCTATCTCCGTAAATCCGTTCTATATCTTCCCGCAGAACGGATGGCACTGGTCAAACTTTGCAACTGTTTGGAAGTCCTATAACTTTATCACTCTGTACAAGAACACTCTGCTGATGATTTTCTTCCGCGTTGTCTGTGCATGTCTGACCGCTACTATGGCTGGATACGCATTCGGACGTCTGAACTTCCCAGGCAAGAAAGCTCTGTTTTCTCTGGTTCTGATTCAGATGATGGTTCCGGCACAGATTTTCATCATTCCTCAGTACCTGATGATTTCCAAGCTCGGTATGCTCAATACTCAGTTTGGTCTGGTATTCCCTGGTATTGTTACAGCGTTTGGTACATATCTGCTGAAGACAGGCTATGAAGGCCTTCCAAAGGATCTGGAAGAGGCTGCCGGCATTGACGGCTGCCACACTGGTCAGAAATTCCTGAGAATCATGATGCCTCTGACCCGCTCCTCCATGGTATCTCTTGGTATCTTTACCGCAGTGTTTGCGTTCAAGGATCTGATGTGGCCGATGATCGTCTGCACAAAAGCAGAGACAACAACTCTGTCAGCCGCTCTTGCCAAGATGCAGGGTCAGTACTCCAGTGATTACCCGGCAATGATGGCTGCTGCAACACTGGCAGTTTTACCAATGGTTGTTATCTATGTAATCTTCCAGAAGCAGTTCGTGGAAGGTATTGCTACATCCGGTGGTAAGTTATAACCTATATTTACACTTGAGTAAAGTGACTTCAAGCCAGGGTCATCGTTTGTGATGACCTTGGCTTATTGTTAAAGAGATAAAAGAAAAATGAATGATATGCTGAAAAAGTCCCGGCAGGCGGAGCGGCAGGCAGGTTTGCCTATTTGCCGGACGAATCCCGCTTTTCCGGAAACCAAGGAGGAATTACTTACAAAATGGAGAGACTGAAAGCCTATTTTGCAAAAGAAAAAGAAAAGCTGCATAATCTTCCAACGTTCCAGGCAAAAGTAGAATATATTTGGCAATATTATTATCTGTGGATCATCGGAATCCTTGCTGCAGTATCTATTGTGGGCTATGTGATTTACCGCTATAATACGGCGCTCAAGGAAAACTGGTTTTTTATTACATTTACCAATACCTATGCTGACGTAGGCAATGGTTCTAAACTGTGGGACGGCTATGTGGACTATACAGGCTTTGACACCAAGGTAAAGAATGTAGAATTTAATAATCTTTCTTATTTTGACTGTGCAACAGACAATGCATCAGGCAATGAGTATTATGAGGTGTTTGTTGCCCATGTGGAGGCGGGTACCCTTGACGCTGTTACAATGGAGAAGGAATCTCTGGAAGCACTGGGAAGCAGTGGACGTCTGATTGACTTAAACGATGAAAAATGTGCTTCTATTATGGAAAAATACGGCGACCGTCTGGTTTACTGTGAGCCCTATGATGAGGAATACAGTGATGAGCCGGTACCGGTGGGAATAGATATCAGCGACAGTATTTTGATGACAAAATATAATATTTATCCTGACAGCTGTGTGCTGGGAATTGGCGCATACGCAGGACACTTGGATGCTGTAGAGCAGTTTCTGGACTACATTTTTACAAAGGAGGCAGAGTAGTGATATGGGTGAAATGCTGAGAGGCTTTTTGGACAATGACAGCACTTTTGGAAGACTGATGACCAGATGCGGTATTGTGATTGGCGCAAATATCATGTTTATTTTGTTCAGTTTTCCGGTTGTGACAGCGGGCGCCTCCTATGTGGCGCTGTATCATGTAATGCTGAAAATGCTGCGGGGGGACGGGGTGATTAATCCCTTTAAGCAATTCTGGATAGGCTTTAAGAATAATTTTAAACAGGCGACAATTTATTGGGTTGTGCTTTTGGCGCTGTTTATTTTCGGATATATGGATGTGACCTTCTGCCGGCAGATGGGCGGCGTATGGGAATATTTTATGTACGCAATCTATGCGCTGGGAATTGTGGCTCTCATTATCACGTTGCTGCTGTTTCCAACCATGGCAGCTTTTGCAGATACCATTTTGCACTTGATACGAAATGCCCTTTTCTTTGCTGTCAAGAAGCCCTTCCGTCTGCTTGTGATACTGTTCTTTAATATATTTCCTCTGTATTTAACCTATACAGATGCACAGATGCAGCCGCTGTATGCCTTTTTGTGGGTTTCCTTTGGCTTTGGGGCTGTTGCGCTTCTGGGAGCCACCCTGCTTTTGCCGGATTTCAAGGTTTATCTGCCTCCTGTGGATGAATATGGCAACATTATTTCCGAATCAGAGACAGAAGTACACAAGCCCAAGGAGTCTGAGAACCATGAGAAGACAGAGACCCAGAGGCTTGAAGAGATGAAAAAGCTGGGCATGTAGGATGCCCCGGCAAAAAAAGGCAACTATTTTTGAACATTTGACTGAGGATTTTCCCCGGTTTTTAAGCCTTGTTTTTTCAAGGCTTTTTTTGCGCGATAAGCCCGGAACCCGGAAAAGGGCTGCCGTGCGTATGTTTATTGACAAATCCTCTGTCATGGAGCATAATCATGTAAAATGAACTGTTCGGAGCTTAAGAAGCTTTCCAAGAGAAGAAAGCTCTGCCTCCCATCCGGCGGCTCATAAAATAGAAAGGAAGAGGATAGTTATGACTGATACACTATTGAACAGCCCCACACATGAGGCGCCTGCGCTTGAAAACAAAAAACGTGGAATCAGCGGAAGCACGATGAAGATAATCGCGATTGTCACCATGCTGATAGACCATATTGGAGCCGCCCTCCTGGGAAGACTTCTTATGCAAACAGGCTACATGAATGTACTCCAGAGCGGCGACGCTGCCCTGATAGAGCAATGGGCAAAGGGCAATGCAGGACTTTTGGGGACCTTTTTTATCATGAGAATGATAGGAAGGCTGGGCTTCCCGATTTTCTGCTTCCTTTTGGTAGAGGGCTTTCAGAAGACACGGAATGTGAAGAAGTACATTCTGCGGCTTGGAATCTTTGCCCTGATTTCAGAGATTCCGTTTGACCTTGCCTTTCATGGCACCTTGCTGGAATTTTCCTACCAGAATGTATTTTTTACTTTGTTCTTTGGAATCCTTGTCATGTATGCGTTCCAGAGCGCTTCAGAGGGAAAACTTCCGAAGCTCCTTCAGAATATATTTTGCGTGAGCGGAATTCTGCTGCCATCCTTTTATGTATTGCTTGTTTTCCAGAACATGCTTGCACTGCAGAGCGTGATGAGCCTTGCAATCCTCTATGTCGTAATCTGCCTGGTATTTCTTTTTATTGTGGCAATAGGAGGGAAAAAGCGAGGCAGCGCGCAGGCAAAAATTCTCTGCACAGACCTGACTGCCCTGTTTGCCGCAATGCTTCTGGCTGACCTTTTGGGGACAGATTACGGCGGCATGGGAGTTTTCACCATTGTCTTCATGTACATTTTCAGAAAGAACAAGAAGAAATCCATGCTTGCAGGCTGTATTGTCCTGTGCGCTATGAGTCTTACGGAGCTGCCGGCGTTTCTGGATATGATTCCTGCTGCCCTGTACAATGGAAAACGCGGACTGCGCATGAAATATTTCTTCTATGCGTTTTACCCTGGACATCTCCTCCTTCTCTATCTGATTGCCATGGCAATGGGAATAGGAGGAATTTCTCCCATGTAATCACTCTGGCCGCTTTTTTCTGACAGAGGAGGGTGTACATCCATAAATTTGTTTAAAGGTTTTATTGAACAGCTTTTGATTGGTAAAGCCGTTTCGTTCCATTGCTTCAGACACAGACATGTCTGAGAGCGTTAAATCCTGATATATATGTGAGATACGTACCTCGTTCAGATATTGGAGAAAGGACATTCCCATATGCTTTTTGAAAAAGCGGCAGAAATATTCCTTTCCAAGTCCGAGCAGGGCTGTGATATCATCCAGGGTAATAGGCTCTCGGAAATGCTCTTCTACATAAGAAATCACCTCTCTCAGGCGCTCCATGGCTATACTGCCAATGCCTGGGGAGGGAGAAGGGGTCTTTATGGAAAAATGCTGAAGCAGATGGGCGAAGATCTGCAGAATCAATCCCTCGGATTCCAGAAGGAAGGTAGGAGGATTCTCCATATACAGCCTTGTGAGAGCCTCTATCTGCTTGCAGATTTCAAGGTAAGCAGGAAACTGGTCGTCTGTGATGCTTTCTGGATGACATAGAATCTTATAGGCTTCAATATCCGGCAGATATTGCTGCATATGCTTCTTGGAAATATGGATGCAGATGAACATGGAAACCTCGTCATAGGCATAGGTGCTGTGTACCTGTCTGGATTCAACAACCATCAGATGCTTTTTTGGAAGCATGTATTTTTTTCCTTCTATTGTGATGGCAGACTGTCCGTTTAAAATATAGAGAATTTCCAGCTCCTCATGCCAATGGAGCGGATGATAGCCTCCTGGGGTGGTGAGGTAGGCAATGCGGATTCCTGTGTTGCGGGTTTCCTGAAAAACCTCGTAGTAAGGTGATGCCATAGTGTCTCCTCCTTTTAATTTTCTGCCTATAGTTTATAGGAAATCACCTCTAAAAGTCAATATCGACTTAAAAAAAGTCAAATTGAGCCCTGTTTTTTCTCCTTTTAAAGCAGTATGATATAGCATGTAAAGAGAAAACAACAAGCCGCATCAAAGAGCGGCAGGTGAAAGGAGAATTACTATGAGTACAATCGCATTAAAGAATAAAACAGCTGCACAGAACACAAACAAGGAATCCGGCATCAGAGGACTGATAGCAGAAATCAAGGCAAGCTATCTGGAATTTGCCCCGGAGGTGATCTGCGGTATGCTTATGATGAACGGAAATACAAATGCCTATGCACTGTATAGAGCCTTAAAGAAGTAAAGCAGGGCATAGAAGCATGGAAGAGAAGCAAAAAGAAAATGAGAGATAGGCCGGTAAATTTGCAGACAACTGTAGAATTTACCGGCCTTTTGCGCGATACGCCCGTCAAGTTAGGATATGAGCGGACATCGTACCCTATGGGTATTGTGAATTTCCATTTGAAAGGAGAAAGATATGGCTGGTAAATATTTGATTGTTGTGGATATGCAGAAGGATTTTGTGGATGGAGTTCTGGGAACACAGTGAATGGCAGCAGGAATCCTTCTTTTAATACAGAATTTCTGTCTGTTATGTCAGAGGTATTTACTTTTCACAAGAAAATCTTTATGATAAAAGAAAGATCACAAAAAACTCATGCGCATCCCTGAGGGGCTGTAAGCAAACGCCGAGTATATCAAAGGCGAAAGGATAAGTCAAATATGTACACAATTGCTGTTTGTGATGATGAAAAGGCAGTGACAGAGAGAGTAAAAAAGCTGATTTTGGAATGGAATCCTCAGATACAGGTGGCTTGCTGTCTGTCTGGTGAAGAGCTTTTGGAAAATTATCATCCCTGCGCGGCTGTTTTTCTGGATATTGATATGAAGGGCGTCAATGGAATTGAAGCGGGCAGGCAGCTTCGATTAATAGACAGGGAGACAAAAATTGTTTATCTGACTGCATACAGGGACTATGTGGCAGGAGCCTTTGAGGTTCATGCCTTCCAATATCTTTTGAAGCCGGTAAACAAAAAGAAGCTGTGGAATGTGTTGGAAGAGATATTTCGATATCTGAGTAAGCCGGAGAAGAAAACAGTTCTGGATTTTCGGACGGTGAATGGTCTTGTGTGCCTGGACACAGAAGAAATCTATTATTTTGAATATATCAGCCGAAGAGTTCGGATTGTGACAGACAAAGAGGAATATTATATGGTGGACAGAATCAGTGATGTGCTGGAGAGAATGAAGGAATTTGGTTTTTCCATGCCTCATCAGAGCTTTGTTGTCAATATGGCTCATGTCAAAAATATACGAAATCAGCAGATTTATCTGGATAATGGCGAGGAGCTTCCTCTGTCTCAGAAAAAACAGAGGGCATGGAAGGGAGAGCTTACGAATTATTTGTCTGAAAGACTGGAAAGGCAGAGAAGAGTCTGACAAAGTGCTGAAGGAGGGAGGTGAAGCAAATCGCTGTTCAACTATTTGCCGGGGCAGAAATCCTAATATTTACTCTTTGTGCTGTGTGGATGCTGCGCCTGATACCAAGACAGAGACAAAGCTCTCTATGGGTAAGGACGATAAGCTGGCTTGGGTTTGCTGCTTTGTCTGTCCTGCTTCCAAATCTGGGAAAAAATGATATATTTACAATAACTGTTCTGACATTGTATTATCTGGCACTTGGGTGGTTTCTTTACCATAAGAGCAGGATGGGATTGCTTTATCAGACGATTTATATGATTTCCATGTATGCGACACAAATGATAGCTATTTTTTTGACAGTGCAGCTCCTGGATATACTTAATCTGACTTATCCTGATTCTTATTATATGGTGAGCTTTTTTAAGACGGTACTGCTGATGATGATATTGGGGGTTTTAAGAGGAATTCTCAGAAGACGCTATGTGAAAGACCAGAAAAACTTGAAAATCAGAGGAGCAATTCTGGTTCCGCTTATCAGCATCATACTGATATTCCTATACTTGATTTCAGGGGAAGTGTTTTTTGCTCGTTGTGGATATGGATGGCTGATTATGTATTGCTGCCTGATCCTTGTGATGAACGCGTATTATGTGTACTTCTGGTATGATGTGGCTGCCAATCAGGCATTAAAGCATAAGCTGGAGCTAATGCAGCAGCAGAATGAACTCACACATCAGTATTATGCAGACCTGGAGGAGAACTATAATCGTTCCAGAAAGGTTATTCACGATATCCGAAACCATATCCAGGTGCTTGAGGAATCTCAAAAGCTTGATAAGGTGCAAGACTATATGAGCGATGTGCATGAAATGCTGAATTCTCTTGGGCTGCGCTTTTACTCTGAAAACAGAATGCTCAACATTGTATTAAATCACAAGCTCAAGCATTTACCAGCAGAACAGGTGGAATGCCGCATGGGAGGAGTGAACCTTAATTTTCTCTCAGACATGGATATTACCACGATTTTTGCAAATCTTCTGGATAATGTTCTGGAGGCGGGAGAAAACAGGAAGGAATTTTGGCTGGAAATCTATGGAGAGCAGATACAGGATTTTACGCTAATTAGAATATCCAATCCCTGTTCTGGACAATATGAGCCAGGATCTTCTGAAAAACAAGGCCATGAGGGAATCGGCCTGGAAAATGTAAGACAGGCCGTCGAAAAATATCATGGGGAATTGAATATCCGACACCAGGAAAATATCTTTTCGGTCATATTGATGTTTCCTGGCCAATAAATGGTATTTATAAGTTTTTTTTGCAAGGAAAGACGCGGCAGGCAGAAGCAAGATTGTGTGAAAAATGTGCTTCTGCCTTGTGTAGATTAGGCGCTTAAAAATGAAATTCTGCGCAAAATGGCAAAATTTCGATTCTGGCTTGTCCAGATTGGGAAAGAAAGGAGAATAGGACTATGAAGAAGTACAGTCGCCGCTTACCAATTATCCTGCTGCTATGCATGTTTTTTCTGACAGGCTGCGCACAGAGTAAGCTGTCTGATAAATTTGATGAAGAAGAGGTAAAGGAACAGGCAGAGACAGCAATTGCATATTTTAACGAGAGAGATTATCAGAGCATCGTGGACATGGGGAGCGAGGAACTGAAGGCAAGCATCACAGCAGAACAGTTTGCCGACGCCTCGGATCCTTATCTGGATAAATGTGGAGAATTTGAGAAAATCAGTAAAACGGTTGTTCTTGGAAGCTCTGACAAGGAGACAGGGGCAGATTACGGAGGGGTTGTTATGGTAGGAGTATATGAAAAGGGACGTATTCAGTTTACGATTGCCTTTGACGAAGATATGAAGCTTGTGCAATTCATGATAAAATAAGAAAGGAAAAAGCCTATGTTTTCACGAACGCAAAAAAGGGAGCTTTTCCTCTTTCTGTTGTCTGCCTATGGCCTTACCTTCTTGATGGGACTTTTGATGTGGTATGGAACCCTGAGAAATCTGGACATAAGCGCTTTCCCAAACGCGCAGATGCTCTATCCGGCAGCAGGAGTAATGCTTGCTTATCTGATAACAAGAAAAGCAGATACAAAAGTGCCGAGAGCGTTCTTCCGGGCATTTCTGGCGGCAGCAGCTCTTATGGCCGGAATTTCGATTTTGTCGGTCTTTCTCCCGGATGAGTTTGTTGTAGTGTCAGGTATCCCTTTTCCTGTATGGATGCTCCTTTCCCAGATCGTTCTTATTGTGGGAAGCATTCTCTGCCTGCTTCTGTGCCTGATGGCAGGCAAAGAAAAAAGAAGAGCCTATGGTCTTTCCTGGAGAAATACAAAATCTTCCCTGTTTTGTATTATACTGTTTGTTTTTTTGTATTTTCTGCGAACCGGCTTTTCTCTTGCCATTTCAGGTCAGGCAGAAATCTTTATGCTCATTCTGAAAAATCCTGGAACATGGACAGGACTCCTTCTTGTGACAGTACAGTTTTTCCTTGTATTTGTCGCATTTTTGGGAGAGGAATATGGCTGGCGATATTATCTGCAGCCCCTGCTTCAGAAGAAATTCGGTCTAAGAGGCGGTGTTCTGGTTCTTGGAGTTGTATGGGGACTTTGGCATTTGCCGGTGGATTTTTTCTACTATACGCAGGAGAGGGGGCTTGCTATGGCAGCAGCGCAGCAGATTACCTGCATCACGCTTGGAATTTACTTTGCTTATGCTTATATGAAAACGCAGAATATCTGGGTTCCTGTGATTCTTCATTTTCTGAATAACAATCTGATTCCAATTATTTCGGGTAATTATTCAGCGGATGTTCTGCAGAACCAAAACATTTCCTGGGGAGAGCTTCCAATGGCATTTCTGATAAATGTGCTGTTTTTTGGCGTCTTTTTGCTTGCAAAGCCCTTTCACAGGGAACAGTAACAGCGTTACTGCTCACGGGAGACTATTCCGCGAGGTGTTTTCGTGCCTCTGGCACGAAAATCCCGAGATGATCGGCGCGAAATGCGGCAGAATGCGGCATTTCTGCGCATCGCGAAGCGTGTTGCTGTGAACGCAGTGAACAGTAATGTAACAGCAGTAAGCTCCTGACATAGGGCAGCGGAACCCTTGATTTATGAAGGAAATTGGCGTATAATAAATGCACGGAAAGAACTCTTTTCACAGGAGAGAGAAATAAGCTGCCTGGGTAAGAAGCAGAAAAGCCCTGTGCATGGCAATTTTGCAAGGCGCTGTGACAAAGAATCAGAAAGAGGGAACGCATATGCATTTTAAGTATTGTCCGGAGTGTGGAAGCAAGCTTACGGCAAAGGAAATCGGAGACGAGGGGCTGGTACCGTTCTGTGAGGAATGTAATCGGCCTCTTTTTGACATGTTTTCCTGCTGTATCATTGCAGCAGTGGTGAATGAATACGAGGAGGCTGCCATACTTAGGCAGAATTATATCTCAACAAAGTACTATAACCTGGTCTCAGGATACATGAAGCCAGGAGAAACCGCTGAAGAGACGGCTATGAGAGAGGTTCAGGAAGAGATTGGCGTCTCCATGGAGAGCCTGACCTTTGCGGGAACCTATTGGTTTGGAAAAAAGGACATGCTTATGATTGGCTTTATAGGAAGAGCCAAAAAGATGGAGCTTGCTCTGTCAGAGGAAGTGAATCGTGCAGAGTGGGTGCCTGTCACAGAGGCCATTCACATGGTGCATCCAAAGGGAAGCATTTCTTATACCTTATTAGAAAAATATCTGGAAGGGCAAAACCCCTAAAAATATTTGCACAGGTGGAAATTTTTGGGGGAGATTGAGATCGGCCATTGCTTTTTCGCTGTGGAGAAATAGAAAGAAAAGCCTGTTTTTTTTTAACGTATCAAGCAAGTAGCGAAGCGGACATTGTGCCCTATGGGTATTGCGAATATCTGCTTGACAGGAAACGCATAAAAATATCAGGAAATATAGATGAATTCTGTAAATGATGCTATAATGAAAAAAAACGGTATATAGCGGCATTTTCAGGAGAAGAGATGCGTCTGTATATTGGAACTTACAGGAAAAGGAAGGAAAAGATGGAAGAGAAACAGGAAAAGAAACCAGAAAAGAAGGCGAAAAAACGCAAGAAACCTCTTTTTGGAGGGGATGAAGACCTGCTGCTTGCAGACCGGCTGCTCAAGGAGATAAGCCAGAGAGGCTCAGATGAGTGGAAGAAAAAGGTGGTAGGAAGCCGAAAGCTGATCAGGAGATATTATAGAAAGCAAAAGCAGAGAATGAATATGCTGCTTGCGGTGATTATAGTTTTGAGCCTGATTTTGTGCGGGCTGATGTGGACGATTATTAAAGGCAATACAAAGGCAGATCGCTCAAATGGGGCTTTTGGAAAAACGACCCAGAGTGCAGACTCTGACAAGACGCAGGGAGAAAATGGGGACACTGCATCAGACGAGGCGGCAGAGCCGGAGAAGGAGCCTGTGGAAATTACAATGAATTTTACAGGGGACTGTATTTTGGGAACTGACGAATACTTTGCCTGGGACACAGGCTTTAATGCCTATTATGAAGCAAATGGCCCGGAATATTTTTTCAGGAATGTAAAATCTATTTTTGAGAAGGATGACCTTACGATTGTAAATATGGAGGGAACGCTCACAGAGGAGACGGACAGAGTACCGAATCAGTTTGCATTTAAGGGAGACCCTGAATTTGTGCAGGTCTTGACAAACGGCTCTGTGGAGGCTGCGAATACTGCCAATAATCACAGCCACGATTATGGAGAGAAGAGCTATACAGATACGTTGAACATCCTGAAGGAAAACAATATTGCAACCTTTGGCTATGATGAGACAGCCATGCTCACGGTCAAGGACACGAAAATCGGCTTTTTCGGCATTTATGAGCTGGATGACCATTTAGAGAGGATTCCTCAGGTAAAGTCCTGCATTGCAAAGCTCAAGGAAGAGGGTGCAGACCTGATTATCGCTACCTTCCACTGGGGAGAGGAGCTTGAAACGGTTCCAAATGAAAGTCAGATTACGTTGGGACACCTGGCAGTGGATGAGGGAGCAGATCTGGTGCTTGGCCATCATCCTCATGTACTGCAGGGAGTGGAGCAGTACAATGGAAAAACAATCGCCTACAGCCTTGGAAATTTCTGTTTTGGAGGCAACACCAGGCCAACCGAGATGGACACGGCGATTCTTCAGACAACCTTTCAGCTGGATGGAAAGCGTGAGGTGACAGGGTTTACCTATGAAATGATTCCCTGCTGCGTGTCCTCTGACCTTACGTATTCCTTTAATAATTATCAGCCGACGCCTCTGACAGGAACAGAAGCAGAGAGGGTCATGCAGAAGATTCAGGAGAGAAGTGATGGAATTGGAGCATAGAGGAGACATGAATATGAAACAAAAAAAGCTGGCGGTCTTGTTTCCGGGGGTCGGGTATACCTGCGCAAAGCCGCTTCTATATTATACGGGAATGCTGGCAGCAGAGCATGGATATGAGGTGCTTCGGCTGGATTATGGGCAGGATATTCACACCTTTAAAGGGCGAACCATGGAGGATCTTCGGCCGGTTATAGAGCTGGCTGTTGAACGAATTCTGCCTGTGCTTGAGAAGGTTCCAAACGAAGCATACAGAGACATTTTGTTTATCTCAAAAAGCATTGGAACGGTTGTCTCCTGCGAGGCACAGGAGCGTCTTGGATGGAAAGTAAGGCACTTCCTTATGACACCCATACCGGCTGCTCTTCCCTACCTGGAGAAGGTGAACGGCGTCTTTTTGGCAGGAACCGGGGACGCCTATATAGAAGCCAAACTGGTTCGTCAGGCAGCGCGCAAATATCCCGACAAGGCGGTTCTCATCCTGGAAGGCTGCAATCACTCTCTGGAGATACCAGGCGAGACAGCTGGAAATATCGAGCGGCTCAGGAGCGTCCTGGAATGCCTTAAGAGGGAGCTTGCTCCTTGATTTTTTGCAAAAGAGTGCTATAATCAAAAAGGATATGAAGAATTAAAGGAGGCTTTGCTATGGAGCTTGAAGTATTAAGAAAAGATATGGTTGCAGCTATGAAGGCAAGGGATAAGGCAAGAAAGGAGTCGATTTCCAGCCTCATCTCCGCGGTAAAAAAGGCTGCGATTGACGAGGGCTGCAGGGACGATATTCCTTGTGCGCTGGTAGATCGGGTGATTCTCAAGGAGATGAAGACAGTAAAGGAGCAGATTGATACCTGCCCTGCTTCCAGGACAGATTTGCTTGAGGAGTACCAGGCAAGATATAAGGTATTTGAGGAGTATGCTCCAAGGCTGATGTCAGCAGAGGAGGTAAAGGCCTGCCTTGAGAGGGACTTTGCAGAGGTGCTTGCCACAAAGAACAAGGGACAGATTATGAAGGCTGTTATGGCAGCTCTGAAGGGTAAGGCAGACGGCAAGGTTATCAATCAGGTCGTTGCAGAGTACTGCAAATAAATACGTATGACTGTTGTCTGGGACTTTTATGGTGAAATTAGCTAGATTTTTGTAAGAAAATAGAAATATTTTAGATAAATTTAGAAAAAATGGCAAAAACCCCTGTTTTTTGCTGAAAATGGTTTGACATTTAAAGTCTGCCATGATAGAATCCAGTCAATAACAGATGACAGAGAAAAAAGGCAACGGAGCTATGGGAAATCCTGGCTCTGCTGCCTTATTTTTTTGCCCTGAAAAGAAAAGAGGAGGTCTACTATGCGTTTGAATCCAAAGGAACAGGAAAAATTACTGCTGCATTTGGCAGGAACTTTGGCAAAGGAGAGGATGGAGCGCGGCGTGAAGCTGAATTATGTGGAGGCAGTGGCCTATATCAGCTCCGAGCTTCTGGAAATGGCCAGAGACGGCAAGGAGGTTGTAGAGCTTATGAGCCTTGGAACCCATCTTCTCACAAAGGAGGATGTTATGGAGGGAGTGGCAGACATGGTGCATGAGGTGCAGGTGGAAGCTACATTCCCGGATGGAACCAAGCTGGTGACAGTACATAATCCCATTCAGTAGAAGCATAACTTTTTTCAGTGATAGGAGGAGACACAATGAAAATCGGCGAAATAGTTGCACTGGACAGAGAAATTGAATTAAATGCAGGAAAACCAACGGTTGTTCTTTCAGTGGCAAATGTGGGAGACAGACCTGTACAGGTGGGATCCCATTTTCATTTTTTTGAAGTAAATAAATGCCTGAAATTTGACAGAGAGAAGGCCTATGGGTATCATCTGGACATTCCGTCAGGAACCTCGGTGCGTTTTGAACCGGGCGAAGAAAAGGAGGTTTGTCTCACAGCCATGGGAGGAACCAGAAGAGTGTTTGGATTCAATGATTTGACCTGTTCTCAGGTTTCTGAGGCAGCAAAGGCCAGAGCATTAAAGGAAGCAGAAATACGGGGATTCTTAAAATAACTAGGAGGAACAAACATGAGCGTAAAAATTTCCGGTGATAAATATGCAATGATGTACGGCCCGACTGTGGGTGATAAGGTCAGGCTTGCAGATACCAGTCTGGTCATTGAGGTGGAGAAGGATTATACCCATTATGGAGACGAGATAAAATTCGGAGGCGGCAAGACCATCCGCGACGGTATGGGACAGTCTGTGAAAACCACCAGCGCAGACGGAGACCTGGATTTGGTGATTACCAATGCCCTGATTGTAGATTATACAGGAATTATCAAGGCAGATATTGGCATTAAGGATGGAAAGATTAAGGGAATTGGAAAGGCTGGAAATCCCAGCATCATGGACGGCGTGACTCCTGGCATGACGGTCGGAGCATCCACAGAGGCTCTGGCAGGAGAGGGAATGATTGTGACGGCTGGAGGAATTGACACGCACATTCATTTCATCTGCCCGCAGCAGATTGACTGCGCTCTGTATTCTGGAGTGACTACTATGATTGGCGGAGGAACTGGTCCTGCGGATGGAACCAATGCAACTACCTGTACGCCGGGACCCTGGAACATGCGTATGATGCTCAAGGCTGCTGAGGAATATCCCATGAATCTTGGCTTTCTGGGAAAAGGAAACTGCTCAGACGAGGCGCCTCTGATAGAGCAGGTAAAAGCAGGCGCCATGGGGCTTAAAATTCATGAGGACTGGGGTTCTACACCGGCTGTAATTGACCATTGTCTGAATGTTGCGGATGAATATGATGTGCAGGTTGCTATCCACACAGATACTCTGAACGAGGGAGGCTGCGTAGAGGATACTCTGGACGCCATCGCAGGAAGAACCATTCATACCTACCATACGGAGGGTGCTGGCGGCGGACATGCACCGGATATTATTAAGGCGGCAGCAGCAGGAAATGTACTTCCATCCTCCACAAACCCGACCATGCCCTTTACTGTGAATACGCTGGACGAGCATTTGGACATGCTGATGGTATGCCATCATCTGGACAAGAAAATTCCAGAGGATGTGGCGTTTGCAGATTCTCGTATTCGTCCTGAGACCATTGCAGCAGAGGATGTGCTTCATGATATGGGCGTGTTCAGTATGATGAGTTCTGATTCTCAGGCAATGGGACGTATCGGCGAGGTGATTACCAGAACCTGGCAGACAGCAAGCAAGATGAAGGATGAAAGAGGCGCGCTTGCAGAGGATGAGGGAAAAGGCAATGACAATTTCCGTGTAAAGAGATACATCTCCAAGTATACGATTAATCCTGCTATCACGCATGGAATTTCCAAATACGTGGGTTCTGTGGAGGTTGGAAAGCTGGCGGATCTGGTTCTCTGGAATCCTGCGTTTTTTGGCTCAAAGCCAGACATGGTGATTAAGGGCGGTATGATTATTGCATCAAAAATGGGCGATGCAAATGCCTCTATTCCAACTACGCAGCCTGTATTCTATCAGCCCATGTTTGCAGCTCATGGAAAGGCAAAGCATGAGGCCTGCCTGACCTTTGTATCAAAGGCTGCCATGGAGGCAGGGGTAAAGGAAGCCTATGGTCTGGAGAAAACAGTGGTTCCTGTGCAGGGGTGCAGAAATATAGGCAAAAAGGACATGGTTTACAACAATGCAGCTCCTGTTATTACGGTGGATCCAGAGACCTATGAGGTGACTGCAGACGGAGTGTCCTTGACCTCCAAGCCTGCGAAAAAGCTTCCGCTGACACAGCTGTATAGTCTGTTTTAGAATCAGAATACAGGAGCAGAAGGGAGGAGCCTATGTTAGGAGTTTGTTTGCTTTTTGTGGGAATTGTCCTGATTAATAATGGAATCTGCAGCCTTGCAGGGGTGGATGGAAAATCTGCGGCTGTTATGAATATTTTTACAGGAGGCCTGTCTTTATTCATCAATTTTACAAATCTTGTGCAGGGAAATTATTATGCGGCAGGAACCGGACTTTTATTTTGTTTTACCTATCTGTTTGTTGCAGTAAATAAAATCTTTCATCTGAGCGGTTATCCGTTTGCCTGGTTTTCCACCTTTGTAGCTGTTAATGCAGTGGTGTTTGGAACGCTGGAGGGCTTTGTGGGAATTCCTTCTCTTGGCATTACCCCGGATATCCGCTGGGCAGCTATATGGTATCTGTGGGGAATCCTGTGGGGAACTTCCTTTGTAGAGGATATCATGGGAAAGAAGCTTGGACGCTTTGTACCGTATCTGCAGGTATTCGAGGGTATTGTTACAGCCTGGATTCCGGGACTTCTGATGCTGATTGGAAAATGGTAGGCGCAAAACTGCCGAAAAAAATGGAGGGAAAATGGTATGCTTTGTGAAGCTGTATTAGGAAGAATTGAGGAAGAGCGCTTTGAGGGAATGGACATAGATTATGTGGATATTTCCTGGGATGAGGCCTTTAAGAGGATTCATAAGAAAATCAGTGAAAAAGGAACAGAGCTTGGAATTCGTCTGGGAGAAGCGGTTCTGGTTACAGGGCTTCGCACAGGACAGGTGCTGGGCATAGAGGAAAACACAGCCTATGTAGTGAGGATTTTGGCAGCAGAGGCTCTTGTGATCACTGTGGCCTCGGATCATCCGCGTATGGTCGCCAAGGTATGCTATGAAATCGGAAACCGTCATGCACCTCTGTTTTGGGGAGAGGGAGAGCTGGAATTTGTCACTCCTTATACAGAACCTATGAAGGAAATGCTGCACAAGCTCCATGGAGTTACAGTGAGAAAAGAGTCAATGGTTTTTGATTTTGACAAGAGAATTTCAGCTTCTGTTCATTCCCATACACATTAAGAGGGGACAACAGGAAGAGGATATGGATGAAAAAAAATATTTTTATTTGCTTCAGGTAAATGATGCTCTGTTTCCTATTGGAGGGTATTCCCATTCTTATGGACTGGAGACCTATATTCAAAAAGGGATAGTAAGAGATACCAAAACTGCCGGAGAGTTTATTGACAAGAGAATTCGCTATAGTCTTCTGTATAATGAGATTTTGTTTGTGCGGTTAGCCTTTGAAAGTGCCTGTGAGAAAAATGTAGACAGGCTCAGAGAGCTGGAGGAGCTTTTTCTGGCGCTTAAGGCTCCCAGAGAGGTTCGGGAGGCAGGAAAAAAGCTTGGCTCCCGATTTGTAAAAACCGTTCAGGCAGCAAAGCCGCCGTATGTACTGCATATTTTTAAGAAATATTGCACAGAAGGCAGGGGAAGAAGCTGCCATACGATTGCTTATGGTGTTTTCTGCGCAGACCTTGGGCTATCTCTGGAGGAGACGCTCAAGCATTATCTGTATTCCCAGGTCTCGGCCATTGTGACAAACTGTGTGAAGGCCATTCCACTGAGCCAGACAGACGGACAGAGGCTTCTTGCGGGTCAATATCCTCTGCTTTGCGAGGTGCTGGAGAGGGTGAAGCAGCTTCCAGAGGAGTGTCTGGGAAGCGGCATGCCTGGTTTTGATATTCGGTGTATGCAGCATGAAGGGCTGTATTCCAGAATCTATATGTCCTGAAGCAGGGGAAGAATGGATTTTTTGAGAAGCCTTTTATTAATGTTTAAGGAGGATGAAGAGATGTCTTATGTGAAAATCGGGGTAGCCGGACCGGTTGGCTCAGGCAAAACCGCTCTGATTGAGTGTCTGACCCGCCAGATGGCAAAGGATTATGAAATTGCTGTAATTACCAATGATATTTATACAAAAGAGGATGCAGAGTTCCTGAGCAAAAACAGTGTCCTTCCTATAGAGCGAATTATTGGCGTAGAGACAGGAGGCTGTCCGCACACAGCAATCCGGGAGGATGCATCCATGAATCTGGAGGCAGTGGACGAGATGCTGGAGCGTTTTCCTGAGCTTGAAATCCTGTTCATAGAGAGCGGAGGAGATAACCTCTCTGCCACCTTTAGTCCAGAGCTTGTAGACGCCACGATTTTTGTCATTGATGTGGCAGAGGGAGACAAGATTCCCAGAAAGGGAGGTCCTGGAATTACGCGTTCAGACCTTCTTGTCATTAATAAAATCGACCTCGCTCCTTATGTGGGAGCAGATTTGTCTGTTATGGAGAGAGATTCCAGGAAGATGAGAGGAAGCCGCCCCTTTTTATTTACCAATATCAGAGGAAACGAAGGCATTGCTCCGGTGATTGAATGGATACGGAAAAATGTGCTTCTGGAAGGCTGCTGATGTGCGGGGAGGAGAAGCAGAGGGAGGTGCCTGTGTGCGCAAATCCATTTGGAAAGACCTCCAGACTTTCCCTTATTGCTGGAAAAAAGGATGGAAAAAGCATGCTTCAGGAGGTGTCTTTTACAGCGCCGTTTAAGATTATGGAGCCATTCTGGAATAAGGATAACAGCATGCGAGTCATGTTACTCTCTGCTTCGGCCGGAATTATGGAGGGAGATACCCAGGAATTCTCTATAAGGGTAAAAGACAAAGCAGCTATGGAATTTTCGTCTCAGGCTTATGAGAAAATTCACAGGATGAAGCAGGGGAAGGCAAGACGAAGAGCAGAGATTTTTGTGGGAAAGGAAAGCTTTCTTAAATATGCCCCTCTGCCTGTGATTCCCTTTGCAGACTCTGCTTTTGAAAGTCAGGTGGAGATAGAGCTTGAGGATGAGAGCGCGCAGCTGGTGTATCAGGATGTGCTTTCCTGCGGAAGAGCGGCCAGGGGAGAGCGCTTTGCCTACCGAAGGTTTTACAATCTGGTGGATGTGCGGCAAAGGGGCAGGCTGCTGTACAGAGACAATACAAGACTTGAGCCAGGATGCTGGGATTTGCCGGGAATAGGGATGTATGAGGGCTATACGCATCTTGGAAATCTGCTGCTTTTTCATGTGACAAAGGAGTTGGAATGGATAAAAAGAGTGAGAGAGTTTTTAGATAATACGCCGAATCTGGAAGGCGGAGTTACTGTTCTTGAGAGCGGAGACCTTGCAGTGAGAGTTCTTGGTATGCAGGGCGAGCAGGTGTGGAGTGTGCTGGAAGAGATTCAGAAAGATGCATTTTAAAAATGGCGGTGCAGCGCAGGCTGCGCCGCCATTTTGCAGGGTGTGTTTGTGGCTGCTGTGAAGCTTAAAAACGGATGTTCGCACAAAGTTGCTTTTTTTGCTTCTATATGGTATGATGACACCAGGGCTAAGCTAAAGGAATATGTGCAATATGCAGGTATGTCAATATATGGCTTTGGGACCTGTAACAAAATATGAGAAAACGGCCGGATTATCGGGGGATTTTTGAAGTAAGCCTAATTAAGTGTGCCCCAACATCTATAAAAAAGGAGACAAAACATGACAAAAGAAGAGCTGGCCCTGGAGGTCATTGAGCGATTAAAGGAGGAATACCCGGATGCAGGCTGCACTCTGGATTATGACCAGGCGTGGAAGCTTCTGGTGAGTGTGCGGCTTGCCGCCCAGTGTACAGACGCAAGGGTAAATGTGGTGACAGAAGGGCTGTTTGAAAAATATCCCTCTGTGGATGCCCTGGCAGAGGCCAACGAAGCGGATATTGAGGAAATCGTGCGTCCCTGCGGCCTTGGAAGGAGCAAGGCGCGGGATATCTGCGCCTGCATGAAAATGCTGAAAAATGAATACAATGGCAAAATTCCCTGTGATTTTAATGCCCTTTTGAAGCTTCCCGGAGTGGGAAGAAAGAGCGCAAATCTGATTATGGGAGATGTGTTTGGAGAGCCTGCGATTGTCACGGATACCCACTGCATCCGCCTTGCAAACCGTATCGGGCTGGTAGATGGAATCAAGGAACCCAAGAAGGTAGAGATGGCACTGTGGAAAATCATTCCTCCAAAGGAGGGAAGCGATTTCTGCCATCGTCTGGTGTATCATGGCAGGGAAGTCTGTACTGCGCGTACACATCCACATTGTGAGAGGTGCTGCCTTGCCGATATCTGCAAAAAGCAGGGAGTAGAGTAAAAAAGGCGTAACTGCTCGCGGAATGTGGCAGAATGCGGCATTTCTGTGCATCGCGAAGCGTGTTGCTGTGAACAGTAACAAAAAGGGCGGCTGCCAGAAGAAATCTGATACAGAGGTAGATGAAAATGAATGTATTGAATATAGAGCATGTGAGCAAGCTCTACGGCGACAAAAGGATTTTTGACGATGTGTCCTTTGGAATTCATGAGGGGGACAGGATTGGAATTGTGGGTATCAATGGAACTGGCAAGACTACGCTTCTTCGCATCCTTGCAGGGGATGAGGAGGCAGATGAGGGGCAGGTGGTACGCCAGAATAATCTGAAGATAGCGTGGCTTTCGCAGAACCCCGAGTTCCCGGCAGATGCCACTGTTTTATCCTATGCAGCAGGGGGCGCTTTTGGCGAATGGGAGAGGGAGAGCGAGGCAAAGACCATATTGAATAAGCTCGGAATCACAGACTATGATGAGAAAATCTCCCATCTTTCAGGAGGACAGAAAAAGAAGGTGGCCCTGGCAAGAACCTTGCTGATTCCCTCAGATGTGTTTCTTCTGGATGAGCCGACCAACCATCTGGACAATGAGATGCTTATGTGGCTGGAGGATTATCTCAACCGTTATAAGGGGATTGTCATTATGGTGACACATGACAGATATTTCCTTGACAAGGTTACAAATAAGATTCTGGAAATCAGTCATGGAAAGCTCTACAGCTATGAAGCGAATTATTCGGGCTTTCTGGAGCTGAAGGCCCAGAGAGAGGAAATGGAGCTTGCTTCAGAGAGAAAGAGGCAGAGTGTTCTGCGCATGGAGCTGGAGTGGGCAAAGAGAGGCTGCAGGGCAAGAAGCACAAAGCAAAGAGCAAGATTGGAGCGCCTGGAGGCACTGAAAAACGGGACTGCTCCTGTAAGAGACCAGAATGTGGAGTTGGATTCCATAGAGACCCGTATGGGTAAGAAAACCCTGGAGCTGCATCATGTGAGCAAGTCTCTGGGAGGGCGAAAGCTCATTGATGATTTTACCTATATTGTACTCAAAAATCAGAGGCTCGGCATTATTGGACAAAACGGCTGCGGAAAATCAACGCTTCTAAAGCTCATGGCAGGCCTGCTTCTGCCTGATGAGGGAAGAATAGAGGTGGGCGAGACCATAAAGATGGCTTATTTTGCCCAGGAGGTTCCCTTCATGAATCCGAACCAGAGGGTGATTGATTATGTAAAGGATATTGCAGAATATATTCCGACCAGGGAAGGAAGAATCAGCGCCTCGCAGATGCTGGAGCGCTTTCTCTTTACCCCGGATATGCAGTATGCGCCCATTGGAAAGCTTTCAGGAGGAGAGAAGAAGAGGCTGTATCTTTTGTCCGTTCTTCAGGAGGCTCCGAATCTTCTGATTCTTGACGAGTGCAGCAATGACCTGGATATTCCGACGTTGACTATTTTGGAGGACTATCTGAACTCCTTTTCAGGAATTATCATCATGGTTTCTCATGATAGATATTTTCTGGATAATGTGGCGGATCGGATTTTTGAATTTGGGGAGAACGGAAGGCTTGTGCAGTATGAGGGCGGTTATACAGACTACCTGGAGGCAAAGAAAAGAAGGCAGAGCCAGGAAAGCACTTCTCCAAAGACAGGGGCAGAGAAAAAGGGTACCTCAGGAAAGAACTGGAAGAGCAATCGCCCGGTAAAGCTCAAATTTACGTTCAAGGAGCAGAAGGAATATGAGACGATCGACGACGAGATTGCTGCTCTTGAGGAAAAAATAGAAGACCTGGATGCCCAAATGTTGAAAAACGCCACAAATTCCGGAAAGCTCAATGAGCTGACTGCAAAAAAAGAAGAAGCAGAAAGAGAGCTAGAGGAAAAGATGGACAGGTGGGTGTATCTGAACGACCTGGCTGAGAGAATTGAGGCACAGGCAAAGGAGTAAGGGATTTGGTTCCAAGTACTGAAAAGGCCGTTTTTGCCGGTAACTAGGCAGCGCCAGCTTTCCCATTAGGGGAAGCTGGCGCTGCCTTTCTTTCAGAAGCAAATTTGTCTGCTTAGTTATCTTCCTGTTCAGACTCGGAGAGCTTATATACGTGGCGCTTCTTAGCCATCTCATCGCTGGCAAGATACTCGTCATAGGTGGTAATCTTGTCTATGAGCTTACCTCCAGGCAGGATTTCCATGATGCGGTTAGCTGTGGTCTGCACAAACTGATGGTCATGGGAGGTGAAGAGAATTACGCCCGGAAACTTAATCAAGCCATTGTTCAGGGCTGTAATGGCTTCCATGTCCAGATGGTTGGTCGGCTCGTCCAGAAGCAGGATATTGGCTCCGGAAATCATCATTTTGGACAGAAGGCAGCGAACCTTCTCACCTCCTGAGAGTACGCGGACACGCTTTACGCCGTCCTCGCCTGCAAAGAGCATACGTCCCAGAAAGCCGCGCACATAGGTGGCGTCCTTAATCTCAGAATACTGGGTCAGCCAGTCGGCAATAGTCAGGTCATTGTCAAACTCCCTTGCGCTGTCCTTTGGAAAATAGGAGCGGCTGGTGGTGACGCCCCATTTGTAGTTTCCCTCGTCAGGCTCCATCTCGCCCATAAGAATCTTGAAAAAGGTAGTAGTGGCCTGCTCGTTGGCTCCGACAAAGGCAACCTTGTCTTCTCTTCTCAGGGTAAAGGAAATATTGTCGAGAATCTTCTCGCCGTCAATGGTCTTGGAAAGGTTCTGAACCATGAGTACCTCGTTTCCGATTTCGCGGTTTGGACGGAAGTCAATGTAAGGATACTTTCGGCTGGATGGGCGCATCTCGTCAAGTTGGATTTTTTCCAGGGCTCTCTTACGGGAGGTAGCCTGTTTGGACTTGGAGGCATTGGCGCTGAACCGGGAGATAAATTCCTGCAGTTCCTTGATTTTTTCTTCCTTTTTCTTATTGGCTTCTTTCATCTGCTTGATAAGAAGCTGGCTGGATTCAAACCAGAAATCATAGTTTCCGGCATAGAGCTGAATTTTTCCATAATCAATGTCAGCAGTGTGCGTACATACCTTATTAAGAAAGTAACGGTCGTGAGACACAACAATGACAGTGTTCGGGAAATTAATCAGGAATTCCTCCAGCCATTCAATAGCAGGCAGATCCAGGTGGTTGGTCGGCTCGTCCAGAAGCAGAATATCCGGGCTTCCAAAAAGCGCCTGTGCAAGAAGTACCTTCACCTTCTGGCTTCCTGTCAGGGTGGACATGAGCGCATAGTGCAGCTCCGTCTCAATGCCGAGTCCATTGAGAAGAGACGCGGCGTCAGACTCTGCCTCCCAGCCGTTCATCTCCGCGAATTCGCCTTCAAGCTCGCTGGCTCGGATTCCGTCCTCGTCTGTAAAATCCTCCTTGGCATAAATGGCGTCCTTTTCCTTCATAATCTCGTAGAGACGTGCATTTCCCATAATTACGGTGTCCAGCACAGGATAAGCGTCATATTTGAAATGGTCCTGCTGCAGGAAGGAAAGACGCTGTCCGGGAGTGATGCTGATATCGCCCTTGGTTGTGTCAAGCTGTCCGGAAAGGATTTTCAGAAAGGTGGATTTTCCGGCTCCATTGGCGCCAATCAGGCCATAGCAGTTGCCCTCGGTAAATTTGATATTTACATCTTCAAAAAGTGCTTTTTTTCCAATACGTAAAGTGACATTGTTAGCAGAAATCATTTTCGTACCTCATTTTCTTAGTATTCCTATTCAGGGTGTGTTTATCAAATGTGTGCAGTCGTAATTTATTGTACCTGAAATCCTGAATTTTGCAAGGGAAATTTTAACGTATCCAGCAAGTAGCAAAGCGGATTGCGAAATTCCGCTTGATTGTATCAAGCAAGTCTCCTGCTGCAATTTCGCAGAGAAATAAGCGGTGAGTGGAGTAAGAATTTTTTAACCAAAAACTTGACAGAAAAGCCGAAAAAATTTATACTCAAAAGAGACATATGTCTGAAAATTCAAGGTGAAGAAGTCAGAAAGGCGGGAAACATGCTTATAACCAGAGAATGTGATTATGCAGTCCGGGTTATCCGCGCCCTGAATCAGGAGAACCGGCTCAGTGTGGGAGAAATCTGCGAAAAAGAGAATATTACCGCTCCGTTTGCCTATAAGATTCTAAAAAAACTTCAGAAGGCTAAAATTGTACGCGGATTCCGGGGCGTACACGGAGGCTATACGCTTAGAATCCCTGTGTCTGAACTGAATCTTCTGATCGTTTATCAGGCGATTGACCCGGATGTTTTTATTATTGACTGTATGGCTCCTGAATATCGCTGCACCAGGAATGAGGGGAACGAGATCTGCAAAGTACATGCAGAGCTTGAGAGAATCCAGAAATCTCTGATTCAGGGCCTGACCGAAAAATCTCTGAAACAGGTTTTTGAGCAGTAGAAAATCCGGAGAGAATCAAGGGCTTTCAAACACCAGAGGACAGAAAGTCCTGCTTTGTGCTTAATTTTGTACAAAAAAACGTCAATCTGGTTGGACATTTACATAAAATTATGCTATACTAGGTTATGGACTTTTAGGCACGAAAGTGTTCTGAAATAAAATCTTTTTTATGAGACCTTTAAGGAGGAAAAAAACTATGGCAAGAAAGATGAAAACCATGGATGGTAATCATGCAGCCGCTCATGCTTCTTATGCATATTCCGACGTAGCTGCTATTTACCCCATCACCCCTTCATCTGTTATGGCTGAGGCTACAGATGAGTGGGCTACCCAGGGAAGAAAGAACATCTTTGGACAGGAAGTTCAGGTAACTGAAATGCAGTCTGAAGCAGGTGCAGCAGGCGCTGTACACGGCTCTCTGGCAGCAGGTGCTCTGACCACAACCTACACTGCATCTCAGGGTCTGCTTCTGATGATTCCAAATCTTTACAAAATCGCTGGTGAGCAGCTTCCGGGCGTAATCAATGTTTCCGCTCGTGCGCTGGCTTCCCATGCACTTTCCATTTTCGGTGACCACTCCGACGTTATGGCATGTCGTCAGACAGGCTGCGCAATGCTGTGCGAATCTTCTGTACAGGAGGTTATGGACCTGACTCCTGTTGCTCATCTGGCAGCTATCAAGGGCAAGGTTCCGTTCATCAATTTCTTTGATGGATTCCGTACTTCTCACGAAATCCAGAAAATCGAGACCTGGGATTATGAGGATCTGAAGGATATGGCTGATATGGACGCTATCGCAGAGTTCAGAAATCATGCTCTGAATCCAAATCATCCATGCCAGAGAGGTTCTGCTCAGAACCCGGATATCTTCTTCCAGGCAAGAGAAGCATGTAATCCATATTACGATGCTCTTCCGGCAATCGTACAGGAATACATGGACAAGGTAAATGCAAAAATCGGTACAGATTACAAGCTCTTTAACTATTACGGCGCGGCAGATGCAGACCATGTAATCGTTGCTATGGGTTCTGTGAACGATACCATTGAAGAGACCATCGACTATCTGACAGCAGCAGGCAAGAAGGTCGGCGTTGTAAAGGTTCGTCTGTACAGACCATTCTCAGCAGAAGCTCTGCTTTCTGTAATTCCTGAGACTGTAACCCAGATTACTGTTATGGACAGAACCAAGGAGCCGGGCGCACTTGGCGAGCCTCTGTATCTGGATGTTGTTGCAGCCCTGAAGGGAAGCAAATTCAATAATGTTAAGGTATTCTCCGGACGCTACGGCTTAGGCTCAAAGGATACCACACCTGCACAGATCGTTGCAGTATATGAGAACACAACAAAAGAGAAATTCACCATCGGTATTGTTGATGATGTTACCAATCTGTCTCTGGAGACAGGCGCTCCTCTGGTAACAACTCCAGAAGGAACCACAAACTGCAAGTTCTGGGGTCTGGGAGCTGACGGTACGGTAGGCGCTAATAAGAACTCCATCAAGATTATCGGCGACAACACGGACATGTATGCTCAGGCTTACTTTGACTATGACTCCAAGAAGTCCGGCGGCGTTACCATGTCTCACCTGCGCTTTGGTAAGAAGCCAATCAAATCTACATATCTGATCCATAAGGCTGACTTCGTAGCATGTCATAATCCATCCTACGTAAATAAGTACAACATGGTTCAGGAGCTGGTAGACGGCGGTACCTTCCTTCTGAACTGCGCATGGGATATGGAAGGCCTTGAAAAGCATCTGCCAGGACAGGTGAAGGCATTCATCGCCAACCACAACATCAAGTTCTACACCATTGACGGTGTGAAGATTGGTATTGAGACCGGCATGGGACCAACACGTATCAACACAATTCTGCAGTCCGCATTCTTCAAGCTGACAGGTATCATTCCTGAGGAGCAGGCTATTGAGCTTATGAAGGCTGCTGCAAAGGCTACCTACGGACGTAAGGGCGACGATGTTGTTCAGAAGAACTGGGCAGCTATCGACGCAGGCGCAAAGCAGGTTGTTGAGATTCAGGTTCCGGAGAGCTGGAAGGACGCCGAGGATGAGGGTCTGTTCATGGCTCACGCTGAGAGCGGAAGAGCGGATGTTGTTGACTTTGTAAACAATATTCAGTCCAAGGTAAATGCTCAGGAAGGAAACAGCCTGCCAGTATCTGCATTCAAGGACTATGTAGACGGTACCACACCATCTGGTGCAGCAGCTTATGAGAAGCGCGGTATCGCAGTAAATGTTCCTGTATGGGATCCTGCAAATTGTATTCAGTGTAACCGCTGTGCATTTGTATGCCCGCATGCAGTTATTCGTCCTGTAGCTCTCTCTGAGGCAGAGGCAGCAGCAGCTCCGGAAGGAATCCAGACTCTGCCAATGACCGGTATGAAAGAGTACAAGTTTACTATGACCGTATCTGTTCTTGACTGTACAGGATGCGGCTCCTGTGCAAACGTATGCCCAGGCAAGAAGACTGGAAAAGCCCTTGTTATGAAGAGTCTTGATCAGAACCTGGATGCACAGAAGTATTTTGATTATGGCGTAACTCTGCCGGAGAAGACAGATGTTGTTGCTAAGTTTAAGGAAGCTACTGTTAAGGGAAGCCAGTTCAAGCAGCCTCTGCTTGAGTTCTCCGGAGCCTGCGCAGGATGCGGTGAAACTCCTTATGCTAAGCTGATCACACAGCTGTTCGGAGACAGAATGTACATTGCCAATGCAACAGGATGCTCCTCTATCTGGGGTAACTCCTCACCATCCACACCATACACAGTAAATGCCAAGGGTCAGGGCCCTGCATGGGGCAACTCCCTGTTCGAGGATAACGCTGAGTTTGGTTATGGTATGCTTCTTGCTCAGAGAGCAATCCGCGATGGTCTGAAGGCAAAGGTTGAGGACGTTGTTGCAAACGGAACCAACGAGGATGTGAAGGCAGCAGGTCAGGAATGGCTGGATACGTTCTCTGTAGGCGCAACCAACGGCGCAGCTACTGAGAAATTAGTGGCAGCTCTGGAAGCATGCGGATGCGACAAGGCAAAAGAGATTCTGGCTCAGAAGGACTTCCTTGCTAAGAAATCCCAGTGGATCTTCGGTGGTGACGGATGGGCTTATGATATCGGCTTTGGCGGCGTTGACCATGTACTGGCAAGCGGACGTGACATCAACGTTATGGTATTTGATACAGAGGTTTACTCTAATACAGGCGGACAGTCCTCCAAGTCCACTCCTACCGGTGCAATCGCTCAGTTCGCTGCAGGCGGTAAGGAAGTGAAGAAGAAAGATATGGCTTCCATCGCTATGTCCTATGGTTATGTATATGTAGCTCAGATTTCCATGGGCGCAGACTTTAACCAGACTGTTAAGGCTATTGCCGAGGCAGAGGCATATCCAGGACCATCTCTGATTATCGCTTATGCTCCATGTATCAACCATGGTATCAAGAAGGGCATGGCTAAGGCTCAGACAGAGGAAGAGCTGGCTGTTAAGGTTGGATACTGGCACAACTTCAGATACAATCCTGCTGCTGAGAACAAGTTCACTCTGGATTCCAAGGCACCGGATATGACTGATTATCAGGAGTTCCTGAACGGTGAAGTTCGTTACAACTCCCTGAAGCGTCAGAATCCTGAGAAGGCTGCAAGACTGTTCGCTAAGAACCAGGCTGAGGCTGCTGCAAGATATGATTATCTGAAGAAGCTGATTGCTCTGCACAGCGCTGAATAATTCAGATGAAAGATAAATAATAAATAAGAGAAGGGGAAGACTGCATCTGGCAATCTTCCCCTTTTTGGTGCGATAAGCCCGTCAAACGGCCGCCGTGCTTGCGACGCGAAGCTGGTCCTTTCGGGCGCGAGCGGACATTTGATGGGCAGCGTACAGTTCGCAGCAGGAAGTTTTTTCAAAAGAAAAAGTCATACTGTCAAAAAAGCTGAAGTTTGACAAAGTCAGACAGAAGCTTTATAATGAGTTGTCAGATAGAATAGAAAGTGTGGTGAGATTAATCAGCAGATTATCGGTAATACTGCCGGCTTATAATGAAGAGGAGGCTCTTTCAAAAACAGCCTGTACTGTCAGCAGAATTCTTGAGAGGGCGCGTATTCCCTATGAGTTGATTTTTGTGGACGACGGCTCTTTGGACAATACCTGGATAGAGATAGAAAAGCTGTGTGAGACAGACGCGCATATAATTGGCGTCCATTTTTCCCGAAATTTCGGCAAGGAGGCGGCTGTTTATGCAGGGCTGGCTCAGAGTACAGGAAGCGCTGCAGCGGTTATGGACTGCGATCTGCAGCATCCGCCTGAGGTTTTGCCGGATATGTACCGCCTCTGGCAGCAGGGGTATGAGGTGATAGAGGGAGTTAAGAGCAGCCGGGGCCAGGAAAATCTCCTTCACAGGCACGGCGCAGGTCTCTTTTACCGTATTATGACAAAAGCGACCGGAGTGGATATGCAGAATACCTCAGATTTTAAGCTCTTGGACAGAAAGGCAGTGGACGCCATTCTCTCCATGCCGGAGAGAAGCCTGTTTTTTCGGGCAGCATCTGCCTGGGTGGGCTTTCGCAGTACAACCGTGTCCTTTCAGGTTCAGGAGAGAGTGGCAGGGAAGAGCAAATGGTCTCCCTGGTCCTTGACAAAGTATGCATTTACCAATATTGTGTCCTTTACCACTATGCCTCTTCAGTTTGTCTCCTTTGCAGGAGCAGCCTGCTTTGTACTGTCCCTGCTTCTCCTTTTATATTCTCTGATTCAATATTTCAGCGGGCATGCGGTGGAGGGCTATACTACGATTCTCACAGTCCTGCTTTTTATTGGAAGCGCTATTATGATGAGTCTTGGAATTATAGGCTATTATATTGCAAGGATTTATGAGGAGGTCAAGCACAGACCCAGGTATCTGATTTCTAAAATTGCAGGAGTACAGAGGACTTCTTGGGAGTCAGAGAGCAGAGACGGAAAGGACAATGAGAAAAAATGATAAAGAAACTGGTGAAAAAGCTGTATGCAAACTCCCTGGTGCGTTATATTTTCTTTGGAGGTTGCACGACCCTTGTGAATATGGCAATCTTTTATGCTGGGCGAAAAGCGGGCCTGGGTCTTCATGTAGCAAATATTTTATCAATTGTGACTGCCATTTTGTTTGCCTATGTGGTGAATGCTCTCTTTGTATTTGAACATAAATGCACTTCATTAACAGAACATCTGGGGACCTTTGGCAAATTCATCGGCGCCAGAGCAATCACTATGGTTATTGAGATATTTGGCGTGTGGGTGCTGGTCGAGGTTATGACTCTTCCAGACATGGCTGGCAAGTTTATTGTTCAGTTTATTGTGATTATTGTGAATTATCTGCTGAGTAAATTTCTGGTATTCACATCAGCGAGAAAGTGAGGAGAAAGAGATGACATTAGAAGAAACCATAGGAAAAATTACTCCCCTGGATAAAGAGGCAATGAAAAGCGCGCAGGAGAGATGGAACAGCATTGCAAAGCCTCTGCATTCCCTGGGAATGCTGGAGGAACTCGTGATCAGGATTGCCGGGATGACAGGAAGCGCTGCAGTGGATATAGGAAAAAAAGGCCTTGTAGCTATGTGCGCGGATAACGGCGTGGTTGCAGAGGGAGTGACCCAGTGCGGCCAGGAGATAACAGCTGTAGTTGCAGAGGAATTTCTGGAGGGAAATTCCACAGCCTGTAAAATGTGCCAGCACTGCGGGGCTGACCTGATTCCTGTTGATGTGGGAATGGCTGTGGACACAAAGGTACGGACAGATCTCAAGGTGGCTTATGGTACCAGAAATTTTGCAAAGGAGCCGGCAATGACCAGGGAGCAGGCAGTGCGCTCCATAGAAGCGGGCATCCATATGGCAGAGGAGCTTGCCGCGCAGGGCTACCGTATGCTTGCAACCGGCGAAATGGGGATCGGAAATACGACAACGAGCAGCGCCATGGCGTCGGTATTTCTGGAGCAGGCTCCGGAAATCATGACAGGACGGGGCGCAGGGCTTACCAGCCAGGGACTGGAAAAGAAAATCCAGACAATTAAAAACAGCATAGAGCTTCACAGACCGGACAAGGAGGATCCGCTGGATGTTCTCTCAAAGGTGGGCGGTTTTGATATCGGAGGAATGGCGGGGGTTTTCTTGGGGGGAGCAGCGCTTAAGCTTCCAGTGGTTATGGACGGTTTTATCTCCTGCGTGGCAGCCCTTCTTGCGGTTCGTCTGTGTCCTGCTGCAGCTGATTATATCATTGCCTCTCATGTGTCAAAGGAGCCGGCAGCGCGCCTGATTCTGGAGGCTCTTGGAAAGAAGGCGCTCCTTCATGCAGATATGTGTCTGGGAGAAGGAACCGGGGCAGCGGCCGTTTTCCCTGTTCTGGATATGGCGGCTATGGTTTATAATACTATGAGTACCTTTGGAGACATGCAGATGGAGAGTTATCAGGAGCTGAAATAATGCTGATTGTAGTGACAGGAGGAAGCGGAAGCGGCAAATCCGCCTATGCAGAGGAGCAGGTAATGGCCTTTGGAGAGCGTCAAAGAGTCTATGTTGCGACCATGTTTCCGTTTGACGAGGAAAGCCATAAGAGAATTGAGAGGCACCGCAGGATGCGGGCGCACAAGAAATTTGAAACTCTGGAATGCTATACAGGGCTTGCCAGGGTAAAACTGTCTGGAACAATCCAGGCTTACAGCGCTCAGGAAGAGCATTGTCCTGGAAACAGGAGGAAAACAGAAAAACCTGTTGTGCTTCTGGAATGCCTGTCCAATCTCACGGCAAATGAAATGTTCCAGGAGGGCGGAGCAGGAGAGAACACAGTGGAAGCTGTTTTGAGAGGAGTCTTGAGCCTGGAGGAGCAGGCGTTTGCCCTTGTTGTTGTGACAAACGAGATTTTTTCAGAGGCAGCTTTGTATGAAGGAGATACCCGGCGTTATCAGAACTATCTTGGGAAAATCAATCAGGAGCTTGCCAGGAGGGCAGACCGGGCGGTTGAGGTGGTATATGGAATTCCTGTAAAGCTTAAGAAGGACAGCGAGAGGCTCTGCCGCCTGGAGGCTCTGGGAGGGAGAAGAGATGAAGAAATATTGGGAGAGCTTTAAAATTGCATTTTCCATGTTTTCCAAAATTCCTATGCCAGAGAGCGAGTGGACAGAGGAAAACATGGAGTATACCATGTTGTTTTTTCCCTTTGTGGGGACGGTGACAGGGCTGCTTTTGTATGCCGCCGCCCTTGCTCTTTCATGGCTGGGACTTGCCAGGGGGCAGCTTTTCAGGGTTGCGGTATTGACTCTCCTCCCTCTTATAGTGACCGGAGGGATTCATCTGGATGGCTTTCTGGACGTCTCTGATGCCATGAGCTCCTGGCAGGAGAGAGACAGAAGACTGGAAATCCTGAAGGATTCTCATGCAGGAGCCTTTGCGATTATTCGGGGAATCATGTTCATTATCCTGTACATGGGGGCAGTGAGTTTGCTGGAGCCGAAAACCTATGTGCTTGTTATTTTTGCCCTTACCATGAACAGGGCATGTATTGCATATACGGTTGTGACGTGGGATAAGGCAAGGCCAACAGGAACGGTGGCCGCGTTTTCAAGGGCAGCGGGTACAAGAGTGATACAGGTCTGGTCTGTGTTTCTGGCGCTTGTGAGCCTTGCGGCGACAATCGGATTTCATATGAGCGCAGGCGTGTGCGTGGGAGCTGCGCTCATTGGTACGCTGCTGTATTACAGACATTTGTCTTACCATTATTTTGGAGGAATCAACGGAGATTTGGCCGGATGGTGCAATGAGGTCAGCGAGCTTGTCATGCTCTTGGCTCTGGCCCTTTTGACGGCATGGAGAGGAGGAAGCTTATGGAGCTGATTATCGGAGGCGCTTACCAGGGAAAGCGCGCCCTGGCAGAGAAGCTGCACCCGGAAATTATGTGGATTTCAGGAGAGAGCTGTACTATGGAGGAGCTTATAAGGTGCCAGGGAGTGGATGGCTTTCAGAAGGTGATCCGAAGAGAGCTTCAGGAGGGAAGAAATCCTGAGGCTCTGGCACAGGCCCTGATTGAGAAAAATCCAGGGATTGTGCTTATTTCTGAGGAGGTAGGCTATGGAGTGGTTCCCATAGACGCCTTTGAGAGAAGCTACCGTGAGGCAGTGGGACGTACCTGCACGAGGCTCGCCTCTGCGTGTACGCGCGTGACCCGTGTAATCTGCGGAATAGGAACGGTGATTAAGGATGCTTAAATTGTGGCTGATTCGTCATTCCCTGACCCAGGGAAACCTAAAAAAGAGATACATTGGCATTACAGACGAACCACTATGCGAAGAAGGAAGAAAGCTGCTGAAAACGCTCTCCCTGCCCTGCCCGGAAATGGTCTTTGCAAGTCCCTTAAGGCGCTGTGTGGAGAGCGCAAGGATATTGTTTCCGGGAATGGAAATACAAGAAATATCAGAGCTTTCAGAATGTAATTTCGGAGAATTTGAAAACAAAAATTATCAGGAATTATCCGAAAATCCACATTATCAGGCGTGGATTAACAGCAATGGAACGGCTCCTTTTCCAGGGGGAGAGAGCCGCGAGGAATTCCGGGAGAGAACCCTCTGCGGTTTCGATAAGGTGGTGGAGGAATGCATTCAGAAGGGAACAGAGCGCGCTGCACTGGTTGTCCATGGAGGGACGATTATGAATATTATGGAAGCCTATGCAAAGCCTTCAAAAAGCTTTTATGAATGGCATGTTGACAACGGCGGCTTCTATGAAGTCTGCATAGAGAAAAGCAAATGGAGAGGTACCAAAAAGCATCTGAAGCTTTGCCTTTGAAGCAAAGAGAGAGTCTTAACTGACAGGCAGCTAATCTGTAGCTTGGGAAAACAGTGCAGACTGGCTGGATAAAGAAGGAGGAAAGGGAGTATGAAACTATGCACAATCCTATTGGCGGCTGGCAGCAGCCGCCGTTTTGGCGAAAATAAGCTCTTATACCCTATACAGGGAAGCAGCATGGCAGACAGAATCTTTTCCCAGGTTTACGATTTCCAGAAGCTCATGAGGGATATTTCCTCCTGTGTAACGGTTGTCACCCAGTATCAGGAGATTGAGACAAAGGCAAGAAGCTACGGCTTTTCTGTTCTGTATAATCATCATCCTCAGAGAGGACTTTCTTCCTCCATTTCCATAGGATTACAGAAAAATCCAGATTTTGACAGCTACCTTTTTCTGGTCTGCGATCAGCCCTGGATACAGGCGCAGACTCTCGGCAGTCTGGTGCGTGCCTATCAAAGCTCAGAAAAAGGAATTGCCTGTGTATCCTTTAAAGCGCGTCTGGGAAATCCATGTATTTTTTCAAAAAAATATGTTCCCCAGCTTTTGGAGCTTTGCGGAGATGTTGGCGGAAAAAGGGTGGTTTTGTCTAACTGGGAGGATGTCCTGTGCGTGCAGGTAAAGAATGAGAGGGAGCTTATAGACCTGGATACAAAGCCTGTATAAATCGCTAAGTGGATAAAATTTTGGTTCGGACTTAATGCCATATGCATAAAAATACAGCAGAGCAGGGAGCCATCTTCTGGCTCCTGCCTGCTATAGAAGGGAGGAGGAGCCTATGCAGGCTCATCAGACAGATTTTTCAAAAGGAAGTGTGTATAAAAATATTCTGGAGGTTGCCATTCCCATGACAATCGCTCAGATACTGAATCTTCTGTACAATATTGTTGACAGAATTTATCTTGGAAGGATTCCGGAAACAGGAACGCTATCCCTGACAGGAGTTGGTCTGTGTTTTCCTGTTATCACCCTGATATCTGCTTTTACTCTCTTGTTTGGAAATGGGGGAGGTCCTCTGTGTGCCATGGAGCTGGGAAAGCGAAACCATAAAGAAGCAGGAAAGCTTATGGGAAACACCTTTTCCATGCTAGTGCTGACAGGCATTTTTCTCACTGTATTGGGACTGATTTTTTATGAGCCTGTTCTCTATGCTTTTGGCGCCAGCGATATCACCTTCCCCTATGCAAGCAGCTACATCCGCATCTATCTGTTGGGAACAGTTTTTGTTATGATTTCTGTTGGCATGAATTCCTTTGTAAACTGTCAGGGCTTTGGAAACATGGGAATGCTGACAGTTCTTATTGGGGCCGTTCTGAATATTCTTTTGGATCCGGTTCTTATTTTTATTCTTCACATGGGAGTAAGAGGGGCTGCTCTGGCAACGATTATCTCTCAGGGCTGTTCTGCAGTGTGGGTGCTTCGGTTTCTTACTGGAAAAAAAGCTATACTTACATTAAAAAGAGAGGATATGGCGATAGAATGGAAAAGGGTACATCAGATTACTTCTCTTGGACTTTCTGGGTTTATGATGGCCTTTACTAATGGTCTGGTGCAGGTGGCCTGCAATAGTACGCTTCAGCAGTATGGAGGGGATTTGTATGTGGGAGTAATGACTATTCTGAATTCTGTGCGGGAAATTTTCACTATGCCTGTCACAGGACTGTCAAATGGCGCCTCCCCTGTCATGAGCTTTAATTATGGAGAAAAGGCTTATGGAAGAGTGAAGCAGGCAATTAAATTCTCAACCTCTGTGTGCGTGGCTTACACCTTGATAGCCTGGGGAATTCTGAGACTGTTTCCTGAAATATTTATTCGGCTCTTTAATGATGAGACAGCGCTCATTGAGGCCAGTATTCCTGCGCTTCATATCTACTTTTTTGGCTTTTGCTTTATGGCTCTGCAGTTTTCCGGTCAATCGGTATTTGTGGCCCTTGGAAAGGCGAAAAAGGCAACCTTTTTCTCTCTTCTCAGAAAGGCGTTTATTGTTGTTCCCCTCACCTTTCTTCTTCCAAGAATAGGAAATTTAGGTGTGGACGGTGTATTCTGGGCAGAGCCAATTTCCAATCTTCTTGGAGGCATGGCCTGCTTTGTGACCATGCTGATAACGGTTCTTCCAGAGCTTAAGGAAGACTGAAGCGCCTATTTGTGCTGCTTTTTGTAGTTTTCCAGAAACTCCTTTTGCATCTGGTCAGAGAGTTCTCTGTCCTGCTCTCCGGAAAAACGCAGAATACAGTAATCCAAAAAGGTAATCATAAGAGCAATGAGAGTGAGAATGGCAATCCACATAGGCAAAACCTCCTTGAAAAATCCATGTTAAAGGGTAAAAGTCTCATTATCATGCATATGCTGTATAAAAGATAAAACAGCAGACGGCAATAGTAAGGTTCTTACAGGTATAGTATGCCCCGCAAGAGGAAAAGTATTCTTAGGAAATGAAATGAGAAGCCCTGATTACTGCATTGTCTGATAATTTACTGACTGAAAAAGAAACGGGAAATGCCTTTAGAAAAAAATGATGCGATATGTCCTTTTTCTATCCTAACAGGAAAAATGACAGATGGCAAATGTTTTCTATCCAGAAGTTCTGTTAATATTCGACAGAACGGAAGAAAATCAGAAGAAACTTTGCTTTCTAACGCATCAAACAGCAAAGCAGACATTGCGTCCTGTGGGTATCGCGAATTTCCGCTTGACTTGTATAGTTATGCAGCAGAAAACCATAAGAATGGCGCAGCAGGGATTGTGCTGTGAAAAAACGTGTGATAAGATAAACTGAACAAAAGGACAGCTTTGCAGAAGCTTATAAAAAAATAAAGAAATTTTAACGTATCAAGCAGCGAAGCGGATTGCAAAATTCTGCTTGATCGCTTGAGCGTGTATTGAGACAAATAAATGAATAAACGGAGGAAACGGATATGGCAATTTTTCACCCTTTTCAGGCATTGCGCCCAACAGCAGAGGAGGCGCCTCATGTGGCAGCCTTGCCTTATGATGTAGTAACCAGAAAGGAAGCAGAGGAAATCGGACGCAGAGAGCCTCATTCCTTTCTTCATGTGGACTGTGCAGAGATTGATCTGGAAGGCACAATAGATTCTTATTCACAGGAAGTGTATGCAAAGGCTGCTTCCAATCTGAAAAAGCTGGAAAGAGAAGGGATTTTGGTGCAGGACACAGAGAAATGCTTTTACATCTACCAGCTGATTCGGAAGGGAAAGGCGCAGACAGGAGTTGTGGGAGTATGCTCTATTGATGATTATCTGAACGGAATTATCAGACGCCATGAGCTTACCAGAAAAGAAAAGGAGCAGGACAGAGTTTGCCATGTAGAGGTCTGCAGCGCCCAGACAGGGCCGATTTTCCTTACCTACAGAGAAAAAAAAGAGGTACAGGCTATAACCTCTGACTGGATGAAAAATCATGTGCCGGTCTATGATTTTGTGGATGAATATGGAATCGGTCAGAAGGTGTGGGTCGTGGATGCTCAGGAGGTAATTCAGGTGCTTGCAGATGCTTTTGGAGAAATTCCGAGTATGTACATAGCGGACGGACATCACCGCGCCGCTGCCGCAGTGCGCACAGGGCTTCAGAGACGAAAGGAGAACCAAGAGGCAAGCAGACTGGAATCTGACTATTTCCTTGGGGTCGCATTTCCAGAGGAGGAGCTTACGATTCTTCCCTATAACCGGGTGGTCAGGGATTTGAACGGTTTAAGTGTAAAGGCATTTCTGGGCGCTGTCAAATTTAATTTTGAACTGATGATTATGCCCGGAGGCTTTCCCTGCCTTCCGATTGAAAAGCACTGCATCGGCATGTACGTGGATGGACAATGGTATCATCTGAAGGCATGGCCGGATTTGTATGAGGGCAAGGACGTGCTTCTTCAGCTTGATGTTGAGCTTCTTCAGGATAAGGTGCTTTGCCCTGTGCTTGGCATAGAGAATCCCAGGGTAGATGAAAGGATTTCCTTTGTGGGAGGCAATGTAAAGGCAAGAGACTTAGCTGCCATGGCAGATGCGACAGGCGGCGCTGCCTTTGTGATGTATCCGACCTCTATTGAGGATTTGATGAGCATTGCAGACGCAGGAGAGGTTATGCCGCCGAAATCCACATGGTTTGAGCCAAAGCTCAGAAGCGGCTTGTTTATACACAAAATCTGACAAGACAGAGGAACATGAGTCTTTGGCCTGTCTGGAGACCTTCCTTACTGTCCTTACTGGAGGAAAAATGGAAGAGGAATTTATTTCAGGATTTTGCAGAACAAAAAATGCAGGCAATACGGTTTGCTGTGAATACAGTCTTGCACAGGGGAGCCGAAAGCTGGAATTTATGGATTGCCTTTACGAAAAATGTATTCACAAAGGAGCCTGCGAGATTTACAAAGAGGCGCACAGGCTGGAGCAGGAGAATTAAGGCATTCGCTATATTCGATTGGACATCGGATTGGATGGAAAGAAAACTGTCACCTACCCATTACCTTTAGGTGATAGGCAGGCGACAGTTTTCTATATGTCTCGATGTTTCGTCATCTGCCGGATTATTTCACTAAACTTACTGAAATACCTGGGCTTGGACTATGCAACCTGTTATTGAAATAGGTCTAGCCCTTAAAGGGCGCTTTTTTCCTGTTCCCGGTATTGCTGCGGTGTTCTGCCATAAAAGCTCTTAAAGAGTTGACGAAAGCTCCTGACATCGCAATAGCCTGACATTTCTGCAATCTCCTGTACAGTCAGGTCTGTTTTGGAAAGAAGCTCTGCCGCGTAATTCATACGCATTTTTTTGATGTTCTCACTGAAGCTCAAACCGGTTACAGTCTTAATAATACGCTGCATCTGCCGGTCGCTGTAGTTGAAAAATTCTGCCAGGTGAGACAGTGTAATCGTGGTAAAGTGCTTTTGCATGTATTGAAGAATGAAAATAACATTTTCACTCATGACAGCTGGCTTGATGCTTGGAACGACGACGTCCTTCTCATGGTTTCTCAGCAGTGTTACAAAAAATATGGCAAGCAGAGAGGAAAGCATGGTGCTTTTATAGCGCCTGTTTCGCTGAAATTCCCGGATGATCTGAAGAATATAAGAGGAAAGCGCGCTATCCTTCCCAGTTTTAAAAAGCAGGTACGGAGCGTTTGGGGAATCATAAAGTGTTCGGACAAAAAAATCATATAATAATCCATTGTCAGGAAGAATTTTTAAAAAATGCTGTTCAAAGGTGCTGGAGCGAATGAGAATATTGACCATAACAGCATCGTCCTGATAGGCGCATACTGCATGTCTGGTGTGAGGACTGAGAATAAAAATATCGCCAGGATACAGCCTTATTTTCTGGTTTTCGATAAAATTTGTAAAGCTTCCTGACAATACGCAGGCAAGCTCAAAAAAGTCATGCTGATGAAAGGTTGCGGGCATGTATCTGAAATGCTGGATGACGGAGATATCCTGCTTTTTTGGAAAAAAAGCGTCCTCCATCAGAGAACCAAAAAAATCCTCGCGAAATAGATGCCGGTATCTTGCGCTGCCCTCTGCAAATATCTTGCGAAGCTCTGTAATACTTATGGCCTGTTCCTCGGTTCGCAGGCCGGATTCCATGTAATAATTCTTATAATCCTGTTCTATTTTTCTCATTTTTAAGAGCTCTTCCATGAATTCTTCCTCCTAACCTGGACAAGCCAGAACCCCAATTTTGCCATTTGGCGCAAAACTTCATTGTTAAGCGCCTAATCTTCCTGAAAATAATTATATATGCTGTGGCAAAATAAAGCAAATGCTGTATACTCAAATGTCGCAAAAATACCCTGCCATCATGTCCTGATTTTATCTTTTACAAAGCTTTTGCATCTGATATGATACATTATAGTGATATCAGAGCCAAAAGGTTAAAAACCCGATGAAAGCCTGCCTGCAAGAGGAAAGTGAGAAGCAATCGGTATTAGAAGATTAGAAGGAAAAAATATCTTTTGAGTCCAATATCTTATAATAGAAATGCCACGGAGGAAGCTTCAGATGAGCGAAGAGAAAATAAAACAATGGATCACAAACGGTACAGACAGACCGTTTTATGCCAGAAAAGCGTGGAAATTGGAAAGCCTTCCAAAAAGAGCGGTCATAAATGTCTGCGGTCTCGGACAATTTCAGTTTTTTGTAAATGGAGAAAAGGTCAGCGATCATGTGTTGGATCCGGCATGGACGGACTACCGAAAAATTATTTATTATCTCACCTTTGACATCACAGATATGCTGGTGTGCGGAGAAAATGTCCTCGCAGCCGAGGTGGGAAACGGCTGGTTTCTGATGGACGACAACGGAAAATATGTTTTTCATTTCCCTCCCTTTATGCCGCCTAATCCAAACGAATATCAGCCCTTTGGTCAGGTGCTGATGCTTGCGGCAAGGCTTATGCTTACGTGGGAGGATGGAAGAGAAGAGGTACTCTGTGCAGATGAAAGCTGGAAAACGGCGCCTCATATGATCTTGCACAGCAATGTGTTCGGCTCGGAGACAGTTGACGGCAGAAGGAGAATGGAACACTGGAATGATACATTATGCAAGGATGAGACATGGGAAAATGCAAGGCTTGTCAGGAAAGAGGAGGTGCCAGGGGGGATTCTTTGCGAGCAGACCATTCCAGCGACAAAGGTTATTCAAACCTACGAGGGACAATATCTGCATACAGTAAATGACAGGGTAATATATGATTTTACACAGAATACGTCGGGAATGCTGGAGCTGGAGGTGATTGGAAAAAGGGGCGATGTTATCTATATCTATCCGGCGGAAAAGCTGGATAGATACGGCGATGCGGATCAGATGGCAAAGAACTGGATGCCCATTAATGTGTGTGAGACCTATGTAATTGGTTCCGATGACACATGGGAGCATTTTGCCATGACCTTTACCTATTTTGGAGGGCGCTATATTGCAGTGGAGGGCTGCAGTGCGGCAAGGCTTCGCAATGTCAGACTAAGGGCAATTTCTTCTGCCGGAGAGAACGCAGGCAGCTTTGTCTGCGACGACGAGCGGTATATGCAGATTTACAGTCTGATTGAAAGGGCAGTAGAAGCGAACATGGTCGGCGTTCACACAGACTGTCCGACAATTGAACGCTTTGCATGGCAGGAGGAGAACCATCTGATGGCTCCGGCAATTATGTATATGAAAAGAGTGGACAGGCACTGGGAGAAGTTCCTGACAGATACGAGGCTCTCACAGCATACAGGAGAAGAGCATTTTCACGATGGGAAGGGAGGAGAGTTCTATCCTGGAGAAGGGCTGATTCCTTCACAGGCGCCCTGTTATATGCCGAATGTGCTTCCAGTACCTGGCATGGGCAGCTTTTATGATGTGATTGGCTGGGGCAGCAGCATTATCCTGGGAACATGGTGGCATTATCAGTTTTATGGCAGCAGGGAGATTATTGAAGAAAACTATGAGGCAGGAAAAAGGTATCTTGCTTATTTAAAAACAAAGGTCAATGCAGACGGCTTTATCAATCATGGTCTTGGTGATTGGGGCAATCCGGCCGGCGAATTTGCATGTGAAAATGTCGAGACAGCTTTTCTTTATGCGGATGCCAGGATCCTTGCAGAGTTTGCTGCGATTCTTGGAAAAAAAGAGGATGCTGAGAGTATTGCACAGTATGCTGCACAGGTAAAAAAGCATTATAATGAAAAGCTCCTGGTCTACGATGAGACAAGAGGCTGCTGGTGCTATCGTGTATGGAGCCATCCAGAGGAAATCTTTATGACGCAGGCGTCTGAGGCAATGCCGCTTTTCTGGGGCATGGTGCCGGAAGATGTGGAAGCGGATGTGGTGAAAAGCCTGAGAAAAACAGTGGAAGATGCGGGCGCATTTCAGTCAGGAGAGGTAGGTCTGCCCTATATTATTCAGGCAATGGCGCAGCATGGCATGAATGATTTGATTTGCAGGCTGGTGCTTCGGGAGACGCACCCTGGCTATTATGCATTTGTCAGAGCAGGAGAGACTACGCTCGGTGAATACTGGGAGGAAAATCCGCGCAGTCACTGCCACGATATGATGGGACATATTGCGGAGTGGTATTATAACGGCATTGCCGGAATTCGTATAAGAGAAGCAGGTTTTAAAAGGGTGCTGATTAAGCCTTATTTGCCAGAGTCCATGAATCAGATGCAATGCATCTACCAGTGTGCCAGCGGTGAAATCAAGGTTTCCATGAAACGCTGCAGCAGGGAAATTGATCTGAAGGTGGAGACTGCTCCGGGAATTGAGGCTGAAATTGACAGAACCTATTTGCAGCAGCAATAACAGGGAGGGAACTTTGAGCTTATGCTTTCCAGCCGCTGGGAGAAAATGAAAGATTTTCATAAAGCCCGCCGTCATTGGCGGGCTTTTTTTCGGTGCGCCCGGCGGGCGCACGTTCTAAGGGGTGAAAGTCCCTGACCCGCCCGGCAGTGGGAAGGGTGCAGCCAAGGGCAAGGGCGTCATTGTGAAGTGGGGTCTGAAGGAAGCCGGAGGCAAACCACTGGTCTGTAAAAGTTGTCCGGATAGGCTGTGAAGCGCGGATGAAGTTGCCGAACAAACGAAAGTCCAATAACTGCACGGAACGCCAGCAGTAGACGGGGCAGACATAAGTGGAAAAGAACGTGAGAGTACCCGGGGAGGTCTCATGGACATGGCAAAGACGATAGAACATTCGCCGCCGTGGAGTAAAGCTTGCGGATGAGTGGCTCCGGCGTAGAATCCGAGCGGTACGCTACGTGGTGCGGAAGGGGAGGGTAAAATCTCCCCTATCCGATCTCTGAAACATTGTCTTGCTCCCCTGCAAAAAATGGAAAACTCAAATGGTTTTTCTCTTGTCAATCTAAATATTTTCTGATATAATGAAGTCGTTTTCGAGAAGCTATGTGTTTTTTAACGTATCAAGTAAGTAGCGAAGCGGATTGCGAATATCTGCTTGACTCTCAACTTTACTACATAACTACATAATTGATATTATGTGATTGTTTTGCAGCACATAAAAAGAGAAAGCTAAGAATTCCTTGAGGTGAAGGTTTTCGCTTAGAGCAGCTGATCTGTATGTATGATAGAAGGTATTGTGTTGTGAAAAAGTATATTCCGTGTTGACGGGTGAAATGAGGAATAGAGGATGAATAAGAAATATACCATTGCAATTGCGGGTACTGGCTACGTAGGACTTTCCTTAGGGGTTCTTTTGGCGCAGCATCACAAAGTATATGCAGTAGATATTATTCCAGAAAAGGCCGAAATGATTAATAATCATAAGTCGCCAATTCAGGATGAGTATATCGAAAAGTATCTGGCTGAAAAGGAACTGGATCTGATTGCTACATTAGACGCAAGACTTGCCTATAGCAATGCGGATTTTGTTGTTATTGCCACTCCCACTAATTATGACTCTGTAACGCAGCATTTTGATACATCGGCTGTGGAGGCTGTGATTAAGCTGGTCATGGACTATAACCCGAATGCTATTATGGTTATCAAATCTACGATTCCGGTTGGTTATACAGCAAGTGTGAGAAGAAAATTTGAGAGTGAAAATATTATTTTCAGTCCTGAATTTTTACGTGAGAGCCGAGCATTATACGACAATTTGTTTCCTAGCCGTATAATTATAGGTACTGACATGAAAAATGCGCGTTTAGTTGAGGCTGCGCATGAGTTTGCCTCTTTACTTCAGGAGGGGGCTATCAAGAAGGATATTGATACTTTGTTTATGGGATTCACGGAAGCAGAAGCAGTAAAACTGTTTGCGAATACATATCTTGCGTTGCGAGTTGCATACTTTAATGAATTGGATACCTATGCGGAGAGCAAGGGTCTGAATACAAAGCAAATCATTGATGGCGTCTGCCTTGACCCTCGCATTGGTATGCATTACAACAATCCCTCGTTTGGTTATGGAGGCTATTGCCTGCCAAAGGATACGAAACAGCTGCTGGCTAATTATGCAGATGTGCCAGAGAATCTGATTGAGGCAATTGTCGAGAGCAACCGAACAAGAAAAGATTTCATTGCTGACCGTGTGCTGAAATTAGCGGGGTATTATGACTATTACAATCATGGAGATTATAAGGCTGATGAAGAAAAGAGCTGTATAATAGGTGTTTACCGCTTGACCATGAAAAGTAATTCTGATAATTTCCGTCAGAGTAGTATTCAGGGTGTTATGAAGCGCATCAAGGCGAAAGGTGCAACACTTGTGATTTATGAACCAACCCTGAAGGATGGAGAAACCTTCTTCGGAAGTGTAGTGGTGAATGACTTGGAAAAGTTTAAGACAATGACTCAAGCAATCATCGCTAATCGATATGATAAAAATCTTGATGATGTAAAAGGAAAAGTATATACAAGAGATATTTTCCAGAGAGATTAGCGACAAGAAGCTTTTGGGATTCACCACATCTCCCGATATTCGCTTGGGCTGATGCCCTCTACTCGCTTGAACATTCTTGAAAAATAATGGACAGCGCCTATGCCGCACTCCAGGCCAACAGCTTCTACTGTTTTATCGGTAAACCTAAGGAGCTGTTTGGCGTGGGTGATTCTCCTTTGAAGAAGGTAGTTGCTGATGGTTATTCCGAACTGCTCTTTGAAAATGCGAGTCAAATAAAACTTGTTGATATAAAATCGCTCTGAGAGATCGTCCAGGGTGATTTTTTCTGTATGATGTGTATCCAGAAAATTTCGCAGTTCCATCAGGTTCTGCTTTTTAAAATTTCTGCACTGAGAATCAGGACGCCAGCTCTCTGCCATGATCAAGGTAAGCAGACTTCCCAAATATTCATTAATTTTCATATCCCGAATATAATCCCCGGAATTTGCTATCTCATAAATATTATTAAGAATAACCTGAAAATCTTCCAAGCCTTCTGGATGAAAACAAGGCTGCCCTCCGCGTTCTGTATATTTATCATAAATCATTGGCATGGCAGAGCCATAAAAATGCACCCATTGCAGACGCCAGAGATTCTCGGAGGTCTGGTGAGAGTAAGCCTTGTGGCAGTCAATGAAAACACAATCCCCTGCGCAGAGGGAATAGGTGCTTTTGTCATATTCTAGGATTCCAGAGCCAGAGAGGACAATAAAAAAAAGATAAGAGGACAAATTACTGCGCTTGCTGGTGTGCGGCTTTTGGGCCTGAAGAATGCCGGTTTCCTGAAGGTGGTTCAAACTTATCTTTGCAAAATTGGATGGAGTATAGAGAATTCGGCGTGTTTCCACTAAATCGCCGTGAAATAATGCGTTTTCCATTTTTTACATCCTTTCAAATCTATATTCTATACTTAGGTCATGATATCAGAGTCAAGCGGAAATTTGCAATACCCACAGGGGATAATATGCGCTTTGCTATATGCACTATTATAATTTAAAAGTCAATATTATGCAATAGAACTTCAATATATGGAATTAAAAAATACAGAAGATTACGCTAAAATAAGCAATGTAGTATAAAAGAAGAAGGATTATTATAATTGCTCAGCAGATAGTAGCCCTGTCGCAAAGTGATTTTTTGTGGATTTTTATTTGCATCTGTGAGCATATTGGACAGGTATGAATGATTATCTTATTGATACTGCAAGGAATGAATACAATGGAAAGTAGAGGATTATTATGAGTAAAGTAGCATTAATTACTGGTATTACCGGTCAGGACGGCTCCTATTTGGCTGAGTTTTTGTTGGAAAAGGGATATGAGGTGCATGGAATCACACGTCGGGCGTCCATTTCCAATACTGCCCGTATTGATCATTTGATCGCAAGGAATGCAATTACCCTGCATGATGGCGACTTATCGGATTCCAGCTCTTTGATTCGTATTATCAATATTGTGCAACCAGATGAAATCTATAATCTGGCGGCTCAGAGCCATGTACAGGTATCCTTTGACGTGCCGGAGTATTCCGGAGATGTGGACGCGATTGGGGTTCTCAGAATCCTGGAGGCAGTGCGCATCTTGGGACTGACCAAAAAGACAAAGGTATATCAGGCTTCTACCTCTGAACTGTTTGGAAAGGTAGAGGAGATTCCGCAGAGAGAGACGACGCCGTTTCATCCATATAGCCCATATGCGGTTGCAAAACAGTATGGTTTCTGGATTACAAAGGAATACCGCGAAGCCTATGGAATGTTTGCAGTAAACGGTATTTTGTTTAATCATGAATCAGAGCGCCGCGGCGAAAACTTTGTTACCAGAAAAATAACTCTGGCAGCAGGGCGTATTGCAGAGGGTCTGCAGGATCACCTGGAGCTTGGAAACATGGACAGCCTTCGCGACTGGGGCTATGCAAAGGATTATGTGGAGTGTATGTGGATGATTCTGCAGCATGAGACTCCCGAGGATTTTGTCATTGCTACCGGCGAGCAGCACACAGTAAGAGATTTTACAGAAAAGGCATTCGCAGCAAACGGCATCACAGTCCGCTGGGAAGGCGAGGGTCTTGATGAAAAGGGATATGATGCAGAGACAGGAAAAATGCTTGTGTGTGTAAATCCGGCCTGGTTCCGCCCGACAGACGTGGATAATCTGTGGGGAGACCCGACAAAGGCAAGGACTGTTCTTGGCTGGAATCCTCAGAAAACCAGCTATGCCGAGCTGGTCAGAATTATGGCAGAGCATGACAGAATGCTTGCAAAGCGTGAGAAGGCAATGAAAGCAGCAGAAGAATAGAAGAAGGATAAGAGGCGAATAATCATGATGGAGAAAAATGCGAAAATATATGTGGCCGGACACAGAGGAATGGTAGGCTCTGCTATTGTCCGTGAACTCAATCGTCAGGGCTATACGAATATTGTTACGCGTACACATAAGGAACTGGATCTTTGCCGCCAGGATGAGGTGGAGAGATTCTTTGCAGAGGAAAAACCAGAGTATGTGTTTCTTGCTGCCGCTAAGGTTGGGGGAATTGTAGCTAACCAGGAGGCTCTGGCTGATTTTATGTATGATAATATGATTCTGGAGATGAATGTGATTCATTCTGCCTGGAAAAACGGCTGCAAGAAGCTGGAATTTCTGGGATCCTCCTGTATTTATCCGAGGATGGCGCCGCAGCCGATGCCTGAGAGCTGTCTGCTCACATCTGAGCTGGAGAAGACAAACGAAGCATACGCATTGGCAAAGATCAGCGGCCTGAAATACTGCGAGTTTTTGAACAGACAATATGGCACAGACTATATTTCTGTGATGCCGACAAATCTATATGGTCCGAATGATAATTATCATCCAACGCACAGCCATGTTCTTCCGGCGTTGATCCGACGCTTCCATGAAGCAAAGGAAGCAAACCTTCCGTTTGTTACCTGCTGGGGAGACGGTTCTCCGTTAAGGGAGTTTCTGTATGTGGATGATCTGGCAAATCTCTGCGTATTTTTGATGAATACCTACAGCGGCAATGAGACGGTCAACGCAGGTACAGGCAAGGAGTTGACCATTAAGGAGCTGACAGAGCTGACTGCCAAAGTGATCGGCTATGAGGGCGAAATTCGCTGGGATACGAGCAAGCCAAATGGAACTCCAAGAAAGCTTCTGGATGTAAGCAAGGCAACTAAGCTTGGCTGGACATACAAGACAGAACTGGAAGAGGGTATCCGTCTGTCCTATGAGGATTTTCTGAATAATCCAATGCGTGCAGAAAGATAAAACACCAAAACAAAACTTGAGTCGCTGCAGGCCTGGGCTGCTGCGGCTCTTTTTATAAAACAGGGAGATTGTAGACATGAATATAATATTATTATCCGGTGGTTCTGGAAAACGTCTGTGGCCATTGTCCAATGATGTTCGTTCAAAACAATTTATTAAGATTTTCAGGACAGAAGATGGAACCTATGAGTCTATGGTGCAGCGTGTGTACCGGCAGATTAGAAAAACAGATGCAGATGCAACGGTCACGATTGCCACAAGCAAGGCACAGGTGTCGGCCATACATAATCAGCTTGGGGAAGAGGTCGGCATTTCTGTTGAGCCGTGCCGCAGAGACACGTTTCCAGCGATCGCTCTGGCTTGTGCGTATTTGACAGATGTTCAGGGCGTTGATCCAGAGGAAGCTGTTGTGGTCTGCCCGGTGGATCCGTATGTGGAGGAAGATTATTTTCAGGCGTTAAAGGAATTGGGAGAACAGGCGGACAAAGGAGAAGCCAATCTGGTGCTGATGGGAATTGCGCCTACTTATCCGAGTGAAAAGTATGGATATATTATACCGGAAAGCGAAGATAATATAAGCAGGGTTTCCTGTTTTAAGGAAAAACCAGATGCGCAGACCGCAAAAGCCTATATTGACCAGGGAGCCCTATGGAATGGCGGAGTGTTTGCCTATAAGCTGAAATATGTTCTGAATAAGGCTCATGAATTGATTGATTTTGCAGATTATCAGGATTTATTTGACAAATATGGAACCCTGACAAAAATCAGCTTTGATTATGCTGTTGTAGAAAAGGAAGAGAATATTCAGGTTATGCGATTCGCTGGGCAGTGGAAGGATTTAGGAACCTGGAATACCCTAACGGAAGCTATGAAAGAAAAAAGCGTTGGCGATGCTGTCATGAATGAGCATTGCAAAAATGTACATATCATCAATGAAATGGACGTTCCAATTCTTGCAATGGGTCTTCAGGACGTTGTTATTTCAGCCAGCCCGGAGGGAATTCTGGTTTCCGATAAGGAACAATCCAGCTATATTAAGCCATTTGTGGATGCAATCGATCAGCAGATTATGTTTGCAGAAAAATCCTGGGGAAGCTTTAAGGTCATTGATGTAGAAGAAGAGAGCCTGACAATTAAGGTTACGCTCAACGCCGGACATAAAATGAACTACCACAGCCATAAGAACAGAGATGAAATCTGGGCAGTGATTCAGGGAACAGGGCGCACAATTGTGGATGGAATGGAACAAAGAGTAAAAACCGGAGACGTAATTACAATGCAGGCCGGATGCCGCCATACAATTATAGCGGAAACAGAGTTAAAATTGATTGAAGTGCAGCTTGGCAAGGAGATTACTGTTCATGATAAACAAAAGTTCCCACTTGAAAATGAATAGAAATCTGAAAAAGCCCTTTTTATTGAAACCAGCAGGGAAGAACTACTTATGGGGTGGAAATCGGTTAAATGATGATTTTTCAAAGGGCATAGACCTAAGCCCCTTAGCAGAAACCTGGGAATGCTCTACGCATCCAGACGGCTCCAGCATCATTGCGAGCGGAGAGATGGAGGGAAAGACCTTAAGTCAGGTACTCAGAGATTACCCGCAGCTTCTTGGAACACATCCCAGAACAAAAGGGGAGCTGCCTATCTTGATTAAACTGATTGACGCCAGGAGCGATTTGTCTGTACAGGTGCATCCGGATGACGACTATGCGAGAAAATATGAAAACGGACAGCTGGGAAAGACAGAGATGTGGTATGTACTGGATGCTTCTCATGACGCGCAGCTTGTTTATGGACTGCAGCGTGATGTAGACCGGGAGGTGCTGCGCAGGAGCATTGAAAAGGGAACAATAGAAAAATATCTGCAGAAAGTACCTATAAAGAAGGACGATCTGTTCTACATAGAGGCAGGAACCATTCATGCCATTGGCGCGGGCGCTCTGATTGCCGAGATTCAGGAAAGCTCAAACCTTACTTATCGGCTGTATGATTATAATCGGACAGATAAGAACGGAAATAAGAGGGAGCTGCATGTTGAAAAAGCTCTGGAGGTTGCAAAGCTGAAAAAATGTGAGCAGCCCAGGCAGCCCCTTCGTGTGCTTAGGTATCAGAAGGGCTGTGCCAGGGAGCTTTTGTGCAGGTGCAAATACTTTGAAGTGTATCGAATGCTTGTTAATACAGAGCGCTGCAGAGAACTGGTTTGTTATCGGGCTGACAGCTCATCCTTCCGTGTGCTGCTCTGCGTGAGAGGCTGCGGAACAATTATTATGAAAACAGGAGATATGCTGAACTTTTTTAAAGGCGATTGTCTGTTTGTACCCGCAGACTCTATGGAACTTAGGATACATGGAAAAGCGCAGTTTCTGGATGTGAGAGGATAGAGGGTTTTTACTGGAGGAGAATGATAATGGAAAAAAAGATAATGGACAGCTATCAGCTATGGGTGAAAAATGCTGTGGAAGATGAGGATGTTGCAGAGGAATTAAAGAGTATCAAGGGAAAGGAAGAAAAAATCGAGGACGCCTTTTACCGGGATCTGGCATTTGGAACAGGCGGCCTTCGGGGAGTTATCGGCGCCGGAACCAACAGGATGAATGTGTATACCGTAGCAAAGGCTTCTCAGGGCTTGGCAGACTATGTGGTCAGGCACTTTGCAAAAGAAGAAAGGAAGATTGCTGTCAGCTATGATTCTCGGATAAAGTCCGATTTGTTTGCAAGGGTGGCTGCCGGCGTGTTTGCAGCGAATGGAATCAAGGTATATATTTATACCCAGCTGATGCCCACGCCATGCCTTTCCTTTGCTGTGAGAGAACTGAAATGTGCGGCAGGCATTATGGTTACAGCCTCTCACAATCCGAGTAAATATAATGGATATAAGGTATATGGCTCTGACGGCTGCCAGATTACCACAGAAATGGCTGCCCAGATTCTGGGAGAAATTGAAAAGCTGGATATTTTTGCAGATGTGAAAAAGCAAAGCTTTGAACAAGGACTTGCCTCAGGAGCGATTGAATATATAACAGAGGATGTGTACACCTCTTTTGTAGAAGCAGTGAAGGGGCAGAGCTGTATAGGGGATAAGAAGATTGATAAGAATGTCGCAATCGTTTATTCTCCTTTGAACGGTACTGGTCTGAAGCCGGTTTTACGTACCCTGAAAGAAGCTGGATATACCAATATTACAGTGGTAAAGGAGCAGGAGCAGCCAGACGGCAATTTCCCGACCTGCCCTTATCCCAACCCGGAAATCAAGGAAGCCATGGCCTTGGGAATGGAATATGCGAAGAAGAATCATGCGGATCTGCTGCTGGCAACAGACCCGGATTGCGACCGGGTTGGAATCGCGGTGAAAAATGCACAAGGGGAATATATTCTTTTGTCAGGAAATGAAACAGGTATGCTGCTTTTGGACTATATTTGTTCTCGACGTATTGCCAATGGAACCATGCCAAAAAATCCGGTAATGGTTAAGACGATTGTTACCATGGACATGGGCGAGCAGATTGCCTCCCATTATGGCGTAAAGACTATCAATGTGCTGACGGGATTTAAGTTTATTGGCGAGCAGATTGGAATATTGGAGGCAAGAGGAGAGGAAGACTCGTATATTTTCGGATTTGAGGAAAGCTATGGTTATCTGTCTGGCTCTTATGTACGGGACAAGGACGCTGTGGACGGCGCCTTCCTGATTTGCGAGATGTTTGCCTATTATGCATCCCAGGGAGTCAGCCTGCTGGATAAGCTCAATGAATTATATGAGACATATGGCTTCTGCCTGAATACCCTGCACTCCTATGAATTTGAAGGCTCAGCCGGGTTTGTTAAGATGCAGGAAATCATGAAGAAGTTTCGGGACGGCGTCAGTGGCTTTGGCGAGAAGAAGGCTGTGGAATGTCTGGATTATTCCAAGGGGCTTTTTGGACTGCCAAAGTCTGATGTACTGAAATTTTTGCTGGAGGATAACTGCTCTGTGGTGGTTCGGCCTTCTGGTACAGAGCCAAAGCTTAAAACCTATATTTCTGTCAGCGCCAAAAGCCGGGAGGCTGCACAGATGCTGGAAAGAAAGATTGCAGAAGAGCTGGAAGGGTATTTTACAATATAGTACAGATATACAGATAGATATGGAAATAGAGTGGGAATTATGCTAAAATACAGAGACAGAAGTAATCAAAATACTTCAAAAATATCTCAGGAGGAATGAAGATGAATACAGACGAGATGATTTGCAAATGTAAGCAGGTTTCCTACAGTGACGTAGAGAATGCGCTGCACCAGACTCACAAATTCGACGATGTGCTGGAGACCTTTGACGAGGTTCAGAAACTTACGCATTGTTCTACTGGCTGCGGCGGATGTCATGACAAAATCATGGATGCAATTTCCGAGATTATGTCAGGAAATACTCAATATGCCAGATAAATGGCTCTAAAAGAAGAGCTGCAGCTTCGCAGAGGACAATTCCTCTGCGAAGCTGCAGCTTCTTTTGAATGTTCATTACTCTGTGTAATGAAGAACTCTTTTTATTTCTGAGGACCAGCGGAAACCAGAGCCTTTCCAGCTGCATTGCCTTCATATTTTGCGAAGTTCTTGATGAATCTCTGTGCCAGATCCTGAGCCTTAGCTTCCCACTCAGAAGCATCTGCATAGGTATTGCGAGGATCCAGAATATTGGTGTCCACACCTGGAAGCTCGGTCGGAACTTCAAAGTTGAAGAACGGAATCTTCTTTGTAGGTGCGTTCAGAATATCGCCGTTGAGGATTGCATCGATGATACCACGGGTATCACGGATGGAAATACGCTTGCCTGTGCCGTTCCAGCCGGTATTTACCAGATATGCCTTGGCGCCGCTCTGCTCCATCTTCTTAACCAGCTCCTCAGCATACTTTGTAGGATGAAGCTCAAGGAAGGCCTGACCAAAACAAGCGGAGAAGGTAGGTGTAGGCTCTGTGATACCACGCTCTGTACCAGCGAGCTTAGCAGTAAAGCCTGACAGGAAGTAGTACTGTGTCTGCTCTGGAGTCAGGATAGATACTGGAGGAAGTACGCCGAAAGCATCTGCTGACAGGAAGATTACGTTCTTAGCTGCTGGTGCAGAAGAAACCGGACGAACAATTTTCTCAATATGATTGATTGGATAGGATACACGTGTGTTCTCGGTTACGCTCTTGTCATTGAAGTCGATTGTGCCTTCAGCGTCCAATGTTACGTTCTCAAGAAGAGCGTTGCGTTTGATGGCATTGTAAATGTCTGGCTCAGACTCTTTGTCCAGGTTAATAACCTTGGCATAGCAGCCGCCCTCAAAGTTGAAGACGCCGTTGTCGTCCCAGCCATGCTCGTCATCACCGATCAGGAGACGCTTTGGATCGGTTGACAGAGTTGTCTTGCCTGTACCGGAAAGACCGAAGAAGATTGCAGTGTTCTCGCCGTTCATGTCTGTGTTTGCGGAGCAGTGCATGGAAGCGATGCCCTTTAATGGAAGATAGTAGTTCATCATGGAGAACATACCCTTCTTCATTTCTCCGCCGTACCATGTATTGATGATAACCTGCTCGCGGCTGGTAATGTTGAATACAACAGCTGTCTCTGAGTTCAGACCCAGCTCCTTGTAGTTCTCTACCTTTGCCTTGGAAGCATTGTAAACAACGAAATCTGGCTCAAAATTCTCAAGCTCTTCATCAGTAGGCTGAATGAACATGTTCTTAACAAAGTGAGCCTGCCATGCTACCTCAACGATAAAGCGGATAGCCATACGAGTGTCTTTGTTTGCGCCGCAGAATGCATCTACTACGAAAAGTCTCTTATCAGAAAGCTCCTTTAATGCAATTTCCTTTACAGCATCCCATGTCTCCTGTGTAGCCGGATGGTTATCGTTCTTGTATTCGTCAGAAGTCCACCATACAGTGTCTTTGGAATTCTCATCTACTACAATGAACTTATCTTTAGGTGAACGGCCTGTGTAAACACCAGTCATTACATTAACTGCACCAAGTTCACTCACCTGTCCCTTTTCAAAGCCTTCCAGATCGGTTCTTGTCTCTTCTTCAAATAATAATTCGTAAGAAGGATTGTGTACGATCTCTGTGGTTCCGGTAATGCCATACTTACTTAAATTGATTTCTGCCATCTTACATTTAACCTCTTTTCTTTAATAGTATATGGTTGTTGAGTAAACGGACATGTCTGCTTATGCAGACATCATTAGGAATAAAAACCGATAGTTCTGCAGGCACAGGGCTATCGTTTTAAAGAGGTGGAACGCATCAACCTCCTTTATCATATTATACATAATTAAGCAATAAAATCAACAAAAATCCGCTGGTTTTTTTGAAATCCATAAAAAAATGATAATTTTTTAACGTATCAGGCAAGTAGCGAAGCGGATTGCGAATTTCCGCTTGACCGTATCAAGCAGATCCCCTACTTCCATTTCGCAGAGAAATAAGCGGTGGGTGGGGATTACTGCTATGCTTTATTAAAAGAGTTCTTGACAAATGCAAAAATGTGTGTTATATTTTTAACAATACAACAAGGGAGTAGCCAAACATCTTAAGGAAATCAAATAAGTTAGGGTGGTTTTGAGAGCGTCAAAACGGTGCGATGTGTACCCGTATCAAGGGAAATGGCGAGACTTATTGTGACATGGATCGCAATAAGTCTTTTTTTTATCAAGTTATCAAGAGGAAGGAGGAGCAGAAATGGCAGAGGATATTCCACCCGGCCTGAAAAAGGCAGTTGGGCAAGAAAAGTAATGAAACAGGGTGTGTACAAAATCTATATTATTGAGTATGAGAGGAGAAAGATATGAGTAATCCTGTGGTATCTATTTTTGTACCTATATTAGCAACGTTGGGTATTCTGGTATTTGTGGCTGCGCTGATCTTGCTGATGTCAAAGCTGCTGTACAAGAAAGCGGCTCCCAATGTGGCAATGATTGTGACAGGACCAAGCGGCTGTAAGACTGTGATTGGAAAGGGCTGTGTTGTGATTCCGATTTTGCAGCGTGTGGACTATCTGTCACTGGAGAACATTCAATCGGATTTTACTTCAAGAGATGAGATCCCTACCAGGGACGCTATCAATATTGTGGTGGACGCAGTAGCCAATGTCTCGGTTTCCCAGGAGCCTGCTTTGCTAAAGATTGCAGCTTCCAAATTTATCGGCTACAAGCCAGAACAGATCAGAGCCATTATCACTCCAGTACTGGAAGGAAATATTCGTGAAATCATTTCGCAGACCACTCTGAAAGAACTGATTCAGGGCGATAAAAAGGCATTTGCAGAAAAGGTAATTGAAAATGTCTCTCCAAACCTGCGCGATATGGGACTTGAGCTTACGACTTTTAATATTCAGAATTTTAAAGACAGAAACGGCGTGATTGATAACCTGGGTCTGGAAAATACGGTTCAAATTAGTAAGGACGCAGCGATTTCCAAGGCAAATGCAGAGCGCGAGATTGCAGTGGCAAGAGCAGAAGCCTCCAGAGCTGCCAATGAAGCACAGGTTACAGCAGATGCAGAAATTGCAAAGAAGCAGAATGAACTGGATATTCAGAAGGCGGAATTGAAGAAGGCTTCTGATATCAAGAAAGCAGAAGCAGACGCCGCCTATCAGATTCAGCAGGAGGAACAGAGAAGAACGATTGAGATTACGACAGCAAATGCTAATCTTGCTCGTCAGGAAAAAGAAATTGAGCTGAAGGAGAGAGAGGTGGCAATCACAGAAAAAACTCTGGAAGCTACTGTGAAAAAGAAGGCAGAGGCAGCCAAATATGCGGCACAGCAGGAAGCAGACGCCCATCTTTACAAGACACAGAAGCAATCAGAAGCAGAGCTGTATGAGCGTCAGAAGCAGGCGGAGGCAGAAAAATTTGAAGCCATGCAGCGCGCAGAAGCGCAGAAGGCAAAGGCAGAGGCAGAGAAGTTTGCAAAGGAGCAGGAGGCAGAGGCAATAAAGGCGGCCGGACTGGCAGAGGCAGAAGCGATTGCTGCAAAAGGACGGGCAGAAGCAGAGGCTATTCAGGCAAGGGCGCTTGCAGAGGCAGAAGGTATTTTAAAGAAAGCAGAAGCTATGAAGCAATACGGCGAAGCAGCACAGATGGATATGCAGCTGCAGGCTCTGACTACATATTTTGAACAGCTTCCGGCTATTGCGCAGGCAGCTGGACAGGCTTATACAAATGTGGATTCTATTAAGATGTTTGGAGGAGACAGCGCACAGCTTACCGGAAATATTTTAAGCACGATTACGCAGATTTCTGATGGTCTGGGCGAATCTCTGGGCATTGATGTGAAGACACTGCTGGCAAGCTTTATAGGAGCTTCCCTGGGAAACGGAGGCAAAGATAAGAATCTGACTGTAAACGTTAATACAGACAACGAAGAGAAAAACGACGAAGAGAAAAAAGACTGGTAATAGTAACTAAAGGACTGCTACTTCTGGGCGGCTGTGAACGCGGGGAATAGCAGCACAAAAAAGCTTTCTCCTTTTAGGCGCTGAAGTATGAAAGCTTGCGCAAAATCGCAACATTTGCTTCAAGCTTCTCAGGTTAGGAGAAAGCTTTTTTGTGTTTGACAATATGCCGCTTTTGGTATATGATTAGAACATAAAAACAGAACAGCAAGGGGAGCTGACGCGTCGGCTGAGAGGAAATACGAACGGATTTCGACCCATGAACCTGATACGGATAATGCCGGCGTAGGAAGCAAGAATTCATTTATGTGCATCCCACCAGGGGTGCATTTTTCGTCTCAGGCCTGCTTACAAGGAGGAAGTATTATGGAATATACAACACAGATGGACGCTGCCAGAAAAGGGATTGTCACTCCGGAGATGGAGATTGCAGCGGCAAAGGAGAATATGGATATCAGTGAACTGTTGGAGCTGATGGCAAAGGGACAGGCAATTATTCCGTGCAATAAGCGTCATACATCTATCAGCCCATGCGCGATTGGCAGTAAATTAAAGACAAAAATCAATGTAAATCTTGGGATTTCCAGAGACTGGAAGGATATGGATATGGAAATCCAAAAGGTAAATCAGGCAGTGGAAATGGGAGCAGAGTCTATCATGGACTTAAGCTCCTATGGGGATACCCGAACCTTTCGCAGACGTCTTACAAAGGAGTGTCCGGCGATAATCGGAACGGTTCCGATATATGATGCTGTGGTTTATTATCATAAACCTCTTAGAGAGATTACCTCTCAGGAATGGCTGGATATTGTGAGAATGCATGCAGAAGACGGAGTGGATTTTATGACCATTCACTGCGGAATCAATAAGGAAACCGCTGGAAGATTCAAGAGAAACAAGCGCCTCACAAACATTGTTTCAAGAGGAGGCTCCATTATTTTTGCGTGGATGGAGATGACAGGACAGGAGAATCCCTTCTATGAGCATTATGATGAAATTCTGGATATCTGCCGGGAGTATGACATTACCATGAGCCTTGGAGACGCCTGCAGACCTGGCTGCCAGAAGGATGCTTCTGACATTTCTCAGATAGAGGAATTGATTACTCTGGGAGAACTCACAAAGAGAGCATGGGAAAAGGATGTGCAGGTTATGGTGGAAGGACCTGGACATATGCCTATGGATCAGATTCAGGCAAATATGAAAATCCAGCAGACCCTTTGCCAGGGCGCGCCCTTTTATGTTCTCGGACCTCTTGTGACAGATATTGCGCCTGGTTATGACCATATCACAGCAGCCATAGGAGGAGCCATTGCGGCTGCGAGCGGCGCATCCTTCCTGTGCTATGTGACGCCGGCAGAGCATCTGAGACTTCCGAATCTGGAGGATGTAAAGGAAGGAATCATTGCCTCACGCATTGCCGCTCATGCAGCAGACATTGCCAAGGGAATTAAGGGAGCCATTGAGTGGGATCACAAGATGAGCGAGGCCAGAAAAAAGCTTGACTGGGAAGAAATGTTCCGCCTGAGCATTGATCCTGAGAAAGCGAGACGCTATCGCGCAGAAGCAAAGCCTGAGAAGGAAGATACCTGCAGCATGTGCGGCAACTTCTGTGCAGTGAAGAATATGAATCGAATTCTTGATGGGGAGATTGTAAATATTTATGAAGAATAAGCAGGGGTCTAAGGGAAGAATAAGCATCTTCCAGTCTTAGGCAGACAAAACCTGCGTTATAGAATAAAGGCAAAAGGCCGACAGCGATTTTTCTATTGTTTGGGAGACAAAAAGCCCAAGATGATAAGAAATCGCTGTCGGCTTATTTAACGTACCAAGTAGCGAAGCGGACGTCGTGCCCTATGGGTATTGCGAATATCCGCTTGAATGTATCAAGCAAGTCCCCCACTTCAATTTCGCAGAGAAGAATAATTATTTTTCTCCCATATAGATATATGTATTGACACAGTATATTATATATTATATAATATATAAAAATCATGTATATATAATAAAAACACAGATATGGAGGGAAGGGAATGATATTTACATTAAATGCGCCGCTTCTTGATTTTCTGATTCTTTCTGTGATAGAGAAGGGAGACGCCTATGGATATCAGATTAGCCAACTGCTCAAAAAGGTGTCAAACGCCAAGGATTCTACCTTGTATCCGGTGCTGAGAAGGCTTCAGGAAAATGGCTGGGTTCAGGTGTATGATCAGCCCTATCAGGGAAGGAACCGGCGATACTACCATATTACAGAGAGCGGCCGTTTGCACCAGAGAGAGCTTCAGAGAGAATGGAAGGAATTTGAGGAAGCCATTGAAGAAATCGTGAATGGAGGGAAGAAACCATGAATCAGAAAGAAACGTTAAGCCGGGAAGCCTATATGAAACAGCTGGGAAGAAAGCTCGGAAAGCTTCCAAAAGAGGATTATCATACAGCCATGGAATATTTCAGAGAGTATTTTGAGGAGGCTGGGCCTGAGAATGAGAGGCAGGCGATTGCTGACCTGGGTACGCCAGAGGAGGCAGCGCACCAGATTATGGAGGAGATGGCTCTCAAGAAGAGAGATATTCCTCCCAAAAGACAGAATGGCTTCCTGCTTGTGGGCAAAGTAATTCTGGGGATTTTTGTTGTTCCAATAGCTGCGCTGCTGATTCTTTCAGGTGTGATTACGGCGGCGGCTCTTGCGGGGAGTGTTGTAATTGTGCTTGCAGCCCTTGTGCTGTCAGCAGCAGCTGTTGTGCTTGCAGGAGGGATCTGCACGATTTTCTCAGGGCTTATGCTGTTTCGTTCTCCGGCTAATGCAGCGGCGACTATGGGACTTAGCCTGCTTATTACAGGAATCGGGCTTTTGATTTATCCGGGCAGTATATATCTTACACGCGAGGCTGTCAGGATAAGCGCGCGAGGCATGAGATGGATTGGAAAAAAGGTCAGAAGGGAGAAAAGAAATGAAGAGAACAGGTAAAATCTATGCGGCGGCATTCCTGTGCATTGGGCTTGGCATTGCTCTGACTGGGGGAGGAATCCTGGCAGGAGGCTGGCCCGGGATTGCAGTGGGAAAGGATGGAATTCGTATGGCCGATGAGTTTTATAAGGAAGCTTATAGAATTGAGAAGACAGAACTGGAGGAATTCTCCTCAGCTGATATCAAAATACACAGTGGGAATTTCTATATTCTTCCGTCAGACGGCTTTTATTTAGAATATTGTCTTTCGGGAACAGATGCAGAGCCTTCCTATACAGTGGCAGACAAGAAGCTGACTTTTAAGCAAACAGGGGATTTGGAATTTTATATTATGAATTTTACATGGGGAAGAGACGAAGAGGAATACTATGTAAAGCTCTATGTGCCAGAGGATATCTACTTGGATACCCTGCAACTAAATGGAGACTCTGGCAATGCTTTTTTGGATAAGCTTTTAGCAGACAATGTGGATATAGAATTATCCTGTGGAAATCTGGAGGCAGGGCAGATGCAGGCAGAGGAGGTGAAGCTTTCCCTGAAATCGGGAAATGTCAGCTTTGAAAGTCTTCTGGCAAACAAAGCCATGGATATACAAATGGACTTCGGAAATCTGACAGGAGAGGAGCTTTCAGCAGAAATGTTTACAGTTGACAGTGGTTATGGAAATCTTCGATTGACCAGAGCGAATGTGGACAGTGCAGAGCTTTTTCTGAATTCCGGCAATTTGACCTGCGAGCAGCTTTCAGCAGAGAAGGAGCTGAGCATAAGCCTTGAATCAGGAGAACTCAAGGCAGAGAAGGCTTCGGCACAAAGGCTGGAGATTGACAGCAACTATGGAAATGTGACCCTGGGAGAACTGGAAGCTCAGGAAGCAGAGATTTCTGCAGATTCCGGGAATGTGAAAGCACAGAGCTGCAGCAGTACAAGCCTTGCTGTGACCGCCCAAAGCGGAGAGGTCAATATACAGGAGAGCGTTTTTTCAGACGGAAGCTTTTCCTTAAGCTCTGGAAATCTCAAGCTTTTGCAGCTTTCGGCACAAAGCCTCAATATCAGCTCAAACTATGGAAATGTATATTTGGAGCTTTCTGATGAGCCTTCAGAATATTCCATGAAGCTCAGAACACAATATGGCTCTATACAGGCGCCGGCGGCGGGAAGTTTGCTCTCGGACGGTTCAGAAGAAAACTTTTCTGTACAGGGAAGCTCAGAAAAGAATATTGAGGTTTTCTGTGAGTCCGGAGATATTTCAATAAAGCAGAAAAAATCCTCTACCTGACAGACTGGCAGCACAAAATATCTGTCAATTGTTTTACTGCTGCGCTCTGCACCTTCAGAGGATTTTGAATCAGGCAGATTTCCCGTACAGGGAGGGGTTCTTTTAGCTGAATCAGAAGAACCTCTCCCTGCTCAATGGCCCGTGTAGCCAGAGCCTCCGGGTAAAAACCGATGCCTAGGTTATGCCGGACCATGGGAAGAATCTGATCCATAGAAGCAGCTTCCATATCCGGATGAAAGGAAAGACCATGACTCATAAAATATTCCAGGAAGAGCTTTCGGGTTCCAGTATCCTTTCCAAGGGAAATCAGGGGAAGCTCCTGAATGCTCTCAAGACTTTGGATTTGAGAGGAAAATTCCCTGTACTTCCTTCCTCCGATTAAAATCTCACGGAAGGAAAGAAGAGGAGTCCTGCAAAGCGGCCTTTTAATAGTGAGAGGCGTAGTGACAACGGCAAAATCTACGAGACCTTTTTCCAGGGCTGAAATTGCCTGCGGCGTGGAATAATTCAAAAGCTTCAGACGAATGTGAGGATATCTTTCGTGAAAGGTCTCCATACGGTCAAGGAGCAGCAGGCGAAGAGCCGTCTCGCTGGCTCCGATAGTGATAAGGCCGCTTTCCAGCTTTTTCATACGAGAAAGTTCCTCTTCTCCTGCCAGAAGCAGCTCGCAGGCAGAGGATACATAGGAATAGAGTTTCTCTCCCTCAGGAGTCAGAAGAATTCCGCGGTTGGAGCGCACAAACAGACGACATCCAAGCTCATGCTCCAGATTATTCATGCATCGGGTGATATTGGACTGACTGTTTTCCAGAATTTCTGCTGCCCTGGTAAAGCTTTTGTATTGAGCAGCATAATAAAAAATCCGATAATAATCCCAAACCACCATAAGAAGCCTCCTTGTGAAATATAGAATCCTGTACTCCTGCTATTATATCAAAATAATATGGTAACTATACGAAATATATGTTTTACATCTTTCACAGGAAGAAGTATACTATAAACGCCTGAGAAACACAAGGAATTTTCTGATGCTGTTTTTAGTAAACAAAATGAGAGTGACAGTAAATGTAAAAGCGGCATGTATAGACCCTAAGGCAGTGAAAAAACGGAGGCAGGAAATGAAGATTTTTACAAAAACCGCGGCACAGACATCCGAATCCATGGTAACCGGAATGCTTCTTGCCGCATCAGGGGGCTATATGGATGCATATTCCTATCTTTGTAGAGAACATGTGTTTGCGAATGCACAGACCGGAAATATGCTCCTTTTTGGCATCTATGTGTCTGAGCGTAGCTGGAACCTGGCTTTTCGCTATCTTCTTCCTGTTCTGGCATTTACAGCGGGCATTGCTCTGGCAGACGGAATAAGAATTTTCTATCAGAGGAACAGGCAGCTTCACTGGAGACAGGCGGCGGTACTTCTGGAAGCGGGCATTCTTGTGCTGGTAGGCTTTATCCCGGAGGGGCTGAGTCTGGCGGCCAATGGTCTTACCTCCTTTGCCTGCGGAATTCAGGTAGAGAGCTTTCGGAAAATTCATGGAAATGGCATTGCCACTACAATGTGTATCGGCAATCTGAGAAGTGCAACCCAATATATGTGTGAATATTTTCATACCCAGAATACGGATTCCGTAAAAAGGGGACTGCTGTACTATGGAATTATTCTAAGCTTTATGCTGGGAGCGATTCTTGGAAATCTTGGCGTTCAGAGGATGCAGGAGAGAGCCATTCTTTTGTGTCCGGGATTTTTACTGCTTGTGTTTGTGCTGATGTTCTCGGACAGAGAAAAGAGAATGCTTCCTGTATGACAGAAAAAGCTGTAGAGAGAAAATCTCTGCAGCTTTTTTCCTGCTGTTCTGGCAAGCGGCTATTCTGCAAGGCGCTGTTTTAAACATTAATTTTTTCTGTTCTTCTTTTTCTGAAGAGTGTTGCATTTCTTTCTATTTTGGTACTATACTATAGATTAGACGGCAAACAGGCAGTATCTGAACGCAGACTGCCATGATCTACTGCTGTACGGCAGATGTATGCCTTGGAAAAGCCCTGGATGGCAGCTGTGAGCCAGGGGCGCCTGCATGTAATCATTCACAGATACTTGACAGAGGCAGGAAAATACAGGAAAGAAGGATTTTTATGACGATTCGTAAGCTGGCAAAAATGTTGTTTGCAGTCAATGGACTGCAATTTTTTATGGGAGCGGGAATCCTATTTGGACTTTGGAGACAGCTTTTGGAACCATCGGACGCAGTTCTGAGTTTGACGATGGGACTTCTGCTGTTTAGCAGTCTTCTCACAATTGTAGGACTCTTTTCAGTTACCAGATATCAAAACCAGAGTTACAGGGACAGCATGAAAAATCTGGAGGATTTAAACACAAAGCTCAGAGAGCAGAGACATGATTATCTGAACCAGCTTCAGATAGTATATGGGCTTTTGGAGCTTGAGGAATATGAGGAGGCCAGGGATTACCTGGAGCCTGTATTTAAGGATATGATGAAGCTAAGCAGGGCTCTTCGCACGGCGCAGCCTGCTGTCAATGCCCTTCTTCAGGCAAAGATGTCGGCGGCTGAGAAACAGAAGATTGACTTTTATCTGGAGGTGGGGACAACGCTCTCTGAGCTTTTCATGGAACCATGGGAGCTGTGCAAGATTCTCGGAAATCTCATAGACAATGCCATGACAGCTGTATCTTCTCTGGATGGGGAGAAAAGAATTACAGTGGAAATCCGGGAAGGAAGCAATTTTTACAAGCTCTGCGTAAGAAACAATGGCCCTCAGATTCCGCACCATCATCAAAAGCTTATCTTTAACCAGGGTTTTACCACCAAAAAGGAGGAGGGACATGGAATGGGGCTTGCCATTGTGTCCTCTGTTCTCAAGGAGACAGGAGGAACCATTTCCTTTGAAAGCAATGAAAGTGAAACCTCGTTTTTTATTACAATTCCTAAAAGGCTCAAAAAACAATTCTCTCTTCCTCTTGAGAGTAAGGCGGCATGGCGAAAGCCGTGACAGATGAGAGGGAAGAACCTATGGATAATTCAGGCTGCCCATCTGACAATTCAACACAAAAAATGTATAATTAACAGGTTTCCCCTTCCTTTTTTCAGAAAATGGAATAAAATGTAGAAAAAAGGAAAGGAGGAAACGGCGATGGATACTTTAACAATTCTGGGAATTCTGCTATTGGTTGCCGGCTTTATTCTGGTAGGAATTGAAATGGTACTTCCGGGCTTTTCGGTTCCGGGAGTCAGCGGAATTATCTGTCTGGTAGCTGGTATCTTCCTTCTGGCTGATTCTGTGATGGAGGGTGTTTTTATCACAGTTATTGTACTGGCGGTTCTGGGTGTTTTGATGGCGCTGATTCTCTGGCTGCTGTCAAAGGGGAGGCTCAGATCGCCGATTATTCTTGACGAAGAACAGAAGAAGACAGAAGGGTACTTAAGCTCCAGCGATTTGAATTATCTGCTCGGAAAAAGAGGAGCGGCAAGAACAGATCTAAGGCCGTCTGGAATTGCGCAGATTGACGGAGTGGACTTTGACGTGATTTCACAGGGAAATTATATCTCCAGGGATTCGCAGATTGAAATCATCAAAGTAGAAGGCTCGAAGCTTATTGTTAAGAAAATAGAAGAATAAGGAGGAAGGATTTATGGGTGGATCAACAGTATGGATTGTTCTTTTAGGCATTATTGGATTGTTTGTTGTTTTGTTTTTTGTGTTTGTGCCGGTGGGGCTTTGGGTTTCCTCTTTGGCAGCCAATGTGAAAATCAGCATTTTCAACATGATTGGTATGAAGCTCCGAAGAGTGAAGCCGTCGTTGATTGTAATGCCCCTGATTAAGGCCAGAAAAGCAGGACTTGATTTGGGAGTGAACCAGCTTGAGGCTCATTATCTGGCAGGAGGAAATGTAGATAATGTGGTGAACGCTTTGATAGCCTCTGAGCGTGCGGGAATTGAACTGAAGTTTGAGAAGGCGGCGGCAATTGACCTGGCAGGAAGAAATGTCCTGGAGGCTGTGAAGATGAGCGTAAATCCAAAGGTAATTGAGACAACGAATGTATCGGCTGTGGCAAAGGATGGCATTGAGCTTCTGGTAAAAGCCAGGGTAACTGTCCGCGCAGACCTTGAGCGTCTGGTAGGAGGCGCCGGAGAGGCGACCATCCTCGCCAGAATCGGTGAAGGAATCGTAACCACCGTTGGTTCCGCTCTTTCCCACAAGGAGGTTCTGGAAAACCCGGACGATATCTCCAAGAGAGTTCTCTCCAAGGGGCTGGATTCGGGAACTGCCTTTGAGATTCTCTCTATTGACATTGCAGACATTGACGTTGGCAGAAATATCGGAGCGCAGCTCCAGAGTCTTCAGGCAGAGGCTGATAAGAACATTGCACAGGCAAAGGCGGAAGAGAGAAGAGCCATGGCAGTGGCAAGAGAACAGGAAATGAGGGCATATGTGGTGGAAGCTGAGGCTGAGGTACCAAAGGCTATGGCTTATGCATTAAAGGAAGGCAAGCTGGGCGTGATGGATTATTATGAGCTTCAGAATCTTAAGGCAGATACAGCCATGAGGGAGAATATCAGGAGCGGAGTCTCTGAAAAGAAAATCATGGACTGATAAAGCGAAGACATGCTCAGGAGGCATACATATGAGAGCTGAAATGCTTTCCTGAATATCATGCAGCCAGAAGATAAGACGCTTGGGAAGGAGGGAATCTATGGGCAATGGAATGACGTCATGGATGAGAACGACTGCCAATCTAAATACTATGGCGCAGGCATTTATGATGAAGAGTGTGAGAAATGCCGGTAATAGCCCGACTCAGGCATTTTCTAAATGGAGACAGAGACATTCTGTTATTGCAGAAGAGGTCACAGAGGAGGAGCTGAGAAAGCAAAGGGAGGAACTCGACAGAATGGCTTCTGAGTCACTGGAAGAGGAGGAAGTACAGGAGCAGCCCCCGAGTGGAGGTAAGACACAGCCCTCTGCCTGCGTATCTTCAGAAGCATCATCTATCAATCTCCAGGAAGCGATTATATGGGCAGAGATTCTGGGAGAGCCTGCATGCAGAAAGTACAGGCGCAGACGGATGGAAATGCAGCACAGACACACGGAGGGTGAGGCATGGCAATTAAGGTAATGCTTGTTGAGGATGAGGCGGGAATCCGCCTCATTCTCAGGAGAATCATTGAGAAGCATTCGGAATTTGAGGTGGTTTCTGAATGCGAGGAGCTGGCAGAGGCTGTGATTGCTTTTCGCAGAGAGAGACCAGAGGTCGTTTTCCTGGACATTGGAATCAAGGGGCAAAATGGAGTAGAGTGCGCCAAAATCCTCACAGATATGGATCCGAAGGTAAAGATTATTTTTGCCACAGCACATGCAGAATATATGTCTGAGGCCTTTGAACTGTATGCCTTTGATTATCTTGTCAAGCCCTTTTCTATAGACCGGGTGAACCGGACGCTGGAGCGAATTGTGTCTCTGGGGCAGACGGACTCTGTGGAGAGCGGAGATAAGATTGTAAAATCTGAATACAGACATGACAAGCTTCTGGTAAAAGGAAAAGAGAGCATCAGCTTTGTAAATATTTCAGAGATTGTCCTGATTCAGAGAGAAAACAATGCGACTGTTATCTATACAGATACAGACAGCTATGTGACCTCTGCAAGCATGGCAGATCTGGAGAAGAAGCTGGATCCAGAGCAATTTCTCAGAAGCCATAAATCTTATATTGTAAATCTCTCCAGAATTCGGAAAATTGAACCCTATGGGCGCTGGACCTATGTGATTCATTTTCAGGGAAGAAAAGAGGATGCGCTTCTCACCTCAGAAAAGTATGAGGAAATTAAGAGGAGGTTTCTGTAAAGAGACTTGCTTGATACGGTCAAGCGGAAATTCGCAGTCCGCTTCGCTACTTGCTCATAACTGTCATGGAAATAATTATGAAAATTGGCTATTTAAAAGCAGTCACTTTTTGAATAAAATGTCAGCATATCAGGAAACAGGCGCTGTCCTTTGGCAGAGCTGTGCTGTGATAAAAAAATCAAAAGGAGATTGCTTTATGAGACAGAATACGGTAAAATTTATGACAATTGACGCGCTTTTGATTGCTCTTGTGTGTGCTTCCACCATGGTGATTCAGATTCCTATTCCTCTGGGCTACATGCACCTGGGAAACACCTGCATTCTGCTTGCCGGCGTGATGTTTGGCCCGATACCAGGACTTCTGGCAGGAGGAATCGGTTCTGCTCTGGCAGACCTGCTCACTGGATACACGCAGTGGGTTCTTCCCACCCTGCTGATTAAGGGAATCATGGGCTTTGCAATCGGCTATCTGGCAAACAGAACAGGGACAGCCATGAAAATGTCCTCTGTGAGAACCTTTATGGGAAGTCTCGCAGGAATTGTGATTATGATTGTAGGATATTTTATCGGCGGCTCTGTACTGTACGGAAGCATTTACACGGGAGCGCTGCAGATTCCCGGGCTGACGCTGGAGGGAGTTTTGGGAATGGCGATTTTTTATGTGCTTGGCTTTGCTCTTGAGAAGGCAAAGGTGCCGGTAATTCTGAAGGAGAGGGTTCTGTAAATGAAGCCAGATCATAATCATCAGAAAAAGATTGCAGTTATTAATGATATGTCGGGTTTTGGCCGCTGCTCACTGGCAGTGGCTCTTCCTATTATTTCTGTAATGAAAATTCAGTGCTGTCCGATTCCAACTTCTATCTTTTCCAATCATACGGGCTTTGAGAGCTTCTTTTTTGAAGATTACACGGACAGAATGCTGCCCTATATTGACGAGTGGAAGAAACTGGATTTAAAATTTGCGGGAATCTGTACAGGATTTCTCGGCTCAAAGGAGCAGATTCAGATTGTTGTAAAATTTCTCGGGGATTTTGGAACAGAGGACAATGTGATTGTCATTGACCCTGTGATGGGAGACTATGGAAAGCCTTATCCTACCTATACAGCAGAAATGTGCGGGGAGATGAAAAAGCTCGCCGCCTATGCAGACATTCTGACGCCGAATCTGACAGAGGCATGTATCCTCACAGACACGCCCTATCATGCGGACAAATGGCATAAAGCAGATATTGTCCGGCTTGCCGCTGCGCTTCTGGAAATGGGACCTGAGAAAATCGTGATTACAGGGATTCCTCAGGGGGAGTTTATTGCAAATCTGTGCTATGAGAAGGGAAAAGAGCCGAAATTTCTGAGAACACATAAGGTGGGAACCTCGCGCTCAGGAACCGGGGATGTATTTTCCTCTATTATTGCAGCAGACGCGGTCAATGGAGTGGATTTCCAGACCTCTGTGCGAAAGGCGTCAAGATTTATAAAAAAATGTATTCTTCGATCCATAGAAATGGATCTGCCGCTCACAGACGGGGTGTGCTTTGAGGAGCTGCTTGGAACTCTGAAGTGACAGATGGGGAAGAGGGCAGTGAGAAGACGCTTCGTACTCTGCTCGCGGCCGCATAAGAAGAGGAAGCGCTCGCAGTGGCGTAAGAAGATAAAGTGCCTGCAGCTGCATAAGTGAAGAAAGGATGAAAAAATGGTTACAATTCTATATGAAGTACATGACAATTTGTATGTGAATCTTACAAACAAATGTCCCTGCGCCTGTACCTTCTGCCTGAGACAGACAAGAGACCATATGGAGAACTCAGATTCTTTGTGGCTCGATCATACGCCGTCTCTTGAGGAGGTTCTTGGAGAATTTGCAAGGTTTGACATGAGTAAATACAGGGAGGTTGTTTTCTGCGGCTTTGGAGAGCCTATGGAGGCTCTGGATGTGCTGCTTGAGACAGCGCGCTTTATAAAGAAAACCTATCATAAGCCTGTGAGGATTAACACGAATGGGCTTGGCGATCTGATTCACCAGAAGGAGGTTGCGCCTCTTCTTGAGGGACTGGTTGATACGGTTTCCATCAGCCTGAACACGCCGGATGCAGAGCAGTATCTGAAGCTGGTGCGCCCAAAGTTCGGAAAAGAGTCCTATGCTGCCATGCTGGATTTTGCCAGAAAATGTACGCGCTATGTTCCCCATGTGGTTCTGACAACAGTCGATACAACTCTTACAAAGGAACAGGAGCAGCAATGCGCGGCAATCTGCCAAAGCGTGGGAGCTGCCTACCGCATTCGTCCCTGGGAGGACTGAAGAGAGCTGTAAAAGTCTCTGCCGTTACTGAGAACGGAGTGAACAGTACCCCACTGCTTATTGCTTATTGCTTTTCGCAGCAGGAATTACTTGATTTGGTCAAAAAAATTGTTATAATAAAATAAAAAAGTACCCGGTTTTTGAAACCCGGTACTTTTTATGCGATAAGCCCGGAAAGTGGTTGCCATGCTTGCGACGCGAAGCTAGTCCTTTAGGGCATGAGCAGACATTTGACGGGCAACGGACAGCAAACAGCTTTGCTGTGAGTTGTCCGCGGTATCGCGCGGATAGGGGAACTGGTTTTCCCTATCCGATTGATTATTAAACGGAAGGAGACGCAATTATTGAAGGTAGAGCAGATACTGGAACAGGTACAAAAGGGTACCTTGTCAATAGAAGAAGCAAAACAGAAATTGCATACTGGCACCTTTGAGGAAATGGGCTATGCAAAGCTTGATACAGACAGAAAGAATCGCACCGGATTTTCAGAGGTCATTTTCTGCAGCGGAAAAGCAGACGAGCATCTGCTGCACATTTTTGAGCGAATCTGCAGCATGGAGGGAGAGGTTCTGGGAACTCGGGCTTCCCAGCAGCAATATGAGCTGGTAAAGAGATATTTTCCGCAGGTAGAATACAATCCCCTGTCCAGAATTTTGAAGATAGAGAAGCCAGACAAGAAGAGAATCGGAAAAATTGCAGTATGCACGGCCGGAACCGCAGACATTCCGGTTGCAGAGGAGGCAGCCCAGACAGCAGAGTTTTTCGGCTCTCATGTGGAGCGCATCTATGATGTGGGAGTGAGCGGCGTGCATCGGCTCTTTTCCAGAATTGACCAGATTCAGAGCGCCAACTGCGTGATTGCAGCAGCAGGAATGGAGGGGGCGCTGGCAAGCGTACTGGGAGGGCTGGTGAGCAATCCGGTAATTGCGGTTCCAACGTCAGTGGGATATGGAGCCAATTTTCATGGTCTGTCCGCACTTCTTACAATGATTAATTCCTGTGCCAATGGAATTGCGGTTGTTAATATTGATAATGGGTATGGCGCAGGCTATATGGCAACACAGATTAACCGTCTGGCAGAAGGAGGAAACCGATGAAAAGCTTATATTTGGAATGCAGCTCTGGAATCAGCGGAGATATGACAGTAGCGGCTCTGATTGACCTGGGAGCGGACAGGGAGCAGCTTATGCATGCTCTGGACAGTCTTCCCCTGGAGGGCTATCGAGTGGAAATCAGCAGAGTTTCAAAATCCGGGATTGACGCCTGTGATTTTCGTGTGATTCTGGATGCAGAGCATGAGAACCATGACCACGACATGGAGTATCTGCATGGTCACAGTCATGAAGAAGCGCATCATAGCCATGAAGGGGAAGCACATCACAGTCATGGAGAGGACGCGCATCATATCCATGGAGAGGAACACTGCCATGAGCATACAGGAACCCATGACCATGTGCATGTACACAGAGGAATGAAGGAGATCCGGGAGATTATTAAGGCAGGAGACCTGACGCAGGGGGCGAAAAGCCTTGCCCTTCGCATTTTCTCTATTCTTGCACAGGCAGAGGGAAAGGCTCATGGACGCTCTCCTGAGGAGGTGCATTTTCATGAGGTGGGAGCAGTGGATTCAATTGTGGATATTGTATCTGCTGCCGTGTGTATGGATAATCTTGGAATAGAGGATGTAATTGTGCCTTACCTGTGCGAGGGAAGAGGAACTGTTCGCTGCATGCACGGAATTCTTCCGATTCCTGTGCCGGCAGTTTCCAATATTGTTCAGGCATATCAGCTTCCTATGCGTATTTTAAATATGGAAGGAGAGCTTGTGACGCCGACAGGGGCGGCCTTTGCTGCGGCTGTCCGTACCTCTGGCACACTTCCGGAGAGATTCTGCATCAGCCGCATTGGAATTGGGGCAGGAAAACGCATATATGAATGTCCCGGAATTCTCCGAGCCATGCTGATTGAACACAACGAAGAGAAAGAGGATATGGTTTATAAGCTGGAGACAAACATAGACGACTGTACAGGAGAGACTCTGGGCTATGTTCTGGACAGGCTGATGCTTTCAGGAGCCAGGGATGTGCATTACATTCCCTGCTTTATGAAGAAAAACCGCCCTGCCTGGATCCTCACTGTCATTTGCACAGCAGATACGGTAGAAAAGCTGGAGAAGATTATCTTTCAGGAGACAACCACCATTGGCATACGAAAGATGAAGCTGGAGCGCAGTGTCCTCAAAAGAAAAGAGCGCACAGTTACAACCGCTCTGGGACAGGCCAGGGTAAAGGTATGTACAGGGGATACGGGAGAATGGTACTATCCAGAATATGAGAGCATTGCCGCGCTTAGCCGTGAAAACGGACTTCCCTATTCACAGGTGTATGAAATCGTGCGCAGACAGTGCGAGGAAGATGCAGCAAACAGAGATATGTGAAGTAAAAATAAAGTTACTGCTCATGGGCGACTATTCCGCGAGGTGTTTTCGTGTCAAAGGTATGAAAATCCCGAGATAATCGGCGCGAAATGCGGCAGAATGCGGCATTTCTGTGCATCGCGAAGCGTGTTGCTGTGAACGCAGTGAGCAGTAACAAAATAAAAAAAATATAAAAACAAAATAAAGAAAAAACTTGACATTTCTTTAATACTGTGATAATTTATTCGAGTAAAGTGAAGGATTACCAAATATCTTATTACAAAAAAATGTTAGAAAGCATAATGCTTGCAATGGAGTGAGCATGGAAATGCTGTGTTTGTGCTGTAATAAGGCCTCATGTGCCTTATGAGTCTGCAAACCGGTATTTCCCTGCTTTTTTTCGTTCTTGGCTTCTCCCTCGAAGCTTCTGTTTATGAGACCGGTAAAACTTCCTGGGCTCTGCGCGAGAGCACATTCGGAGTATGAAAGCTGATTTTCATACCTATCTTTATGGCAGGTGCAGGACCTGCCATGCAGAGGAAAAAATGAAACGATGAGAGGAGAAAAAAACAATGCTTGATATGATTGCAAACATTAACGGCAAAATCAATGGTTTTGTCTGGGGCGTCCCCATGCTGATTCTTCTGGTAGGAACCGGAATTTTGATGACCGTGCTTACCAAGGTTTTTCAGATTTCTCACATTGGCTACTGGATGAAACATACCCTTGGAAGTATTTTTACAGATAAGCACATTACAAAGCACACAGACCAGGAGGATCAGTCTATTTCCCAGTTCCAGTCCCTGTGTACAGCCCTGGCTGCCACAATTGGCACTGGAAACATTGTGGGCGTGTCCTCTGCACTTCTGTTTGGAGGCCCTGGAGCCATCTTTTGGATGTGGATTGTTGCCTTTTTTGGCATGATGACCAACTATTCCGAGAATGTCCTTGGTATTTACTACCGCCGGAAAAATGCAAAGGGCGAGTGGAGTGGAGGCGCTATGTATTATCTGAGAGACGGCCTTGGCTCAAAGGCAGGAATGAAGCAGGTAGGAGCGATTCTGGCAGTGCTTTTCTCTGTTTTCTGTCTTCTGGCTTCCTTTGGTATCGGCAACATGAGCCAGATTAACTCGATTGCCGGCAACATGAAGGCTGCTTTCCATGTCCCTCCTGTTGTCACCGGAGTTGTTCTGATGATTGTAGCTGCTCTTGTTATCCTGGGCGGAATTAAGAGAATTGCCTCTGTGACAGAAAAGCTGGTTCCATTTATGGCAATTATCTATATTGTAGGCGCTTTGGTGGTCTGTATTGCAAATATCGGAGAGTTTGGCCATGTATTTTCCGCTATTTTTAAGGGCGCATTTGCCATGAAGGCTGTGGGCGGCGGTATCGTAGGCTCTGGAATTAAGCTTGCGCTGACCTGGGGAATGAAACGAGGCGTATTCTCCAATGAGGCGGGTCTTGGTTCTTCTGTTATGGTACATTCCAGCTCCAATGTAAAGGAGCCTGTGCGTCAGGGAATGTGGGGCATTTTCGAGGTATTTGCCGACACGATTGTTGTATGTACCCTGACTGCCTTTACGGTATTGTCCTCTGGTCTGGTTGACCTGGACACAGGCGTTGTTATCAGCAGCGCAGAGGGCTCTGCCCTGGTTGGAGAGGCCTTTGCCACAGTATTTGGAAGCGCAGGTCCGGCATTTATTGCGATTGCCATTTTGTTGTTTGCATTTTCTACAGTGCTTGGATGGAGCCATTATGGAACAAAGGCCTTTGAATACTTATTTGGTTCCAGTGCAACCATTATTTATCGTGTGATTTTCATCGTATTTATTCTGTGCGGCGCGACTATGAGCCTGGATTTGGCCTGGGATTTGTCGGATACCTTCAATGGCCTTATGGCGATTCCAAACCTGATTGGCGTTATCTCCCTCTCTCCGGTTGTGTGCAAAATCACACAGAACTATGTGGCTCGCAAAATAAAAGGCGAGAAGATAAAGCCTATGCTTTCTGCTTTTCCGGAAATCCAGAAAATGCAGGAAAAAGGGCTGGATGAGAGCGACTGATATGCCTGAATTTACATAACAGAAAAAAAGAATCCTTTTCTGAAAAGGATTCTTTTTTTCTGCAATTAGAAATTTTCCTCTTTGCAGAATATGTGTATGTGCTTTATAATAATAAAAAAAGATTGACGAATTGTGTTCACGATACGGAAAGATAAGAGAAAGGACATCACTTGGATATGATGGGAAAAACACATATGGTTTGCGGAACAGCATGTGCGCTGTGCGTTCTGCAGCCTACAACGATTCGGGAATGGGTGATTTGTACAGGAGCAGCCGCAATAGGCGCGGTTATCAGCGATATTGATGTGACTACTTCAGATTCCCGTGAGACGCTCAACAAAATTACATTTCTCTCTGTGCTTATTGCGATAGCTGTGTGCTGCTTGGAATATCAATGGCATCTTGGAATCATGCGGAATTTTAACAGGGAAAGCAATTTGTTCCGACTGGTTGTAGGCTTTGCTGTTTTTCTCGGTATCTGTACCTTTGGAAAAAATCAGCCGCATCGCTCCTTTATGCATTCCTTTGCTGGACTTGCGAGTCTTAGCATTGTGCTTTACCTGGTCTATCCGCCGCTTGCCGCGCCGTTTGCAATAGCCATGCTCTCACATATAATGCTGGATATTCTCAACAGAAGAAAGGTGAGACTCTTCTATCCCCTGCGCGGCGGTCTTTGCCTTCGCCTGTGCAGCGCGAACGGATTGGTAAACAAAGCATTTCTTGCGATCGGAAGCGCTGTCTTTGCCGTCTATTCAGGAATGCTGCTTTTCACAAAAATAAAAGGATTTTTGGGGTAAATGAGAAACTGCGGCAGCAGCTACACAGGTTATGAGCAAGCGGCGAAGCGGACATCGTACCCTATGGGTACTGCGAATCTCGTTACTGAGAACGGAGTGAACAGTAACGGGTATGCGAATTTCCGCTTGATTTATTTACAAATCCCTTGACAGCATACCCATCCATTGCTATGATAAATATGTCTGCAGAAGCAGCGAAGAAAGCCGCTTTTGCACAATATTATAATCTTCAGGGCAGGGTGCAAGTCCCTACCGGCGGTAAAGCCCGCGAGCCAAATGGCATGATTCGGTGAGATTCCGAAGCCGACAGTACAGTCTGGATGAGAGAAGATATCTATGCAGAAGGAGACGTGCGGCTCCACGTGAACACCCAGTGCCTGTGTTCAGGGATTTCGCGAAAAAAACCGCTTCTGCAAAAGACTTCAAAAGGCTTGCTCTGAAATGGTGTTCCGTTTCAGAGCTTTTTTTGTACGATAAGCCCTGCAGCGTTCTGTCTGCAGGTTTTTTTGTTTTAGGGAAAAATTTTCACCCACGCACCTGGAGGGGAGGAGAGCATGACAGACGAAAAATATATGAGACGAGCCATAGAGTTGGCAAAGCAGGGCTTTGGCTGGGTAAATCCGAACCCAATGGTCGGAGCTGTGATTGTAAAGGACAACAAAATTATAGGAGAAGGCTATCATAAGGCATATGGGCAGCTCCATGCAGAGAGAAATGCCTTTGCCTCCCTCACAGAATCAGCACAAGGAGCGACACTTTATGTGACGCTGGAGCCCTGCTGTCACTATGGGAAGACGCCTCCTTGTACAGAGGCCATTCTGGAGCATGGCGTCTCCAGGGTCATCATCGGCTCCAGAGACCCGAACCCAAAGGTCTCTGGAAAAGGATCTGCCATTTTGCGAAAAGCAGGGGTTCAGGTGACAGAGGACTTTCTGAAAGAGGAATGCGACAGACTGAATCCTGTGTTTTTCCATTACATCACCACAAAAACGCCCTATGTTATTATGAAATACGCCATGACAGCAGACGGAAAGACTGCAACCAGAACAGGCGCCTCCAAATGGATCACAGGAAATTTAGCCAGAGAGGAGGTGCATCGCCTGCGGCATGGCTGCATGGGGATTATGGCAGGAATCGGCACAGTGCTGGCAGACGACCCTATGCTGAACACAAGAGTGGAAGGTCTCAAAAGCCCGGTGCGTATTCTCTGCGACAGCAGTCTTAGAATTCCCGAACACAGCCGTATCTGCCAGAGCGCTGGGGAGTACCGGACAATTCTCGCCTTTGCAAGGAGAGATCCTGCGAAGGAGGAACGCCTCTCTTCACTGGGAATAGAGCTTCTCTTTTGCCCGGATGCAGAGGAAAGGGTGAACCTTCAGAGCCTTATGAAGCAGCTGGGAGAAAAGGGAATAGACAGCATACTTCTTGAGGGAGGAGGAACCCTGAATGAGAGCGCCCTCAGAGCCGGAATTGTACACAGGGTAATTGCCTTTGTCGCGCCAAAGCTGTTCGGCGGCGCAGACGCCAGGACTCCTGTGGAAGGAGCTGGCGTTTCGCTTCCAGAGGAGTGCGTGAAGCTAAGGCTTCAGGACGTGAAAAGGGTAGGAGAGGACCTGCGCATAGAATACGATGTTTTATAAAGGAATGCGCAGACACAGGAAAAAGAGGAAAAAATATATGTTTACAGGGATTATTGAAGAGCTTGGAACAATCCGAAGACTTGCCCTGGCAGGAAGCTCAGGGAGTATTTCGATTGGAGCCAGAAAGGTTTTAAATGGAACAAAAATCGGAGACAGCATTGCTGTGAATGGTATCTGTCTTACTGTCACCTCCCTGGATGCAGGGGGATTTACGGCGGATGTGATGGCTGAAACCATAAGGAGGAGCAACCTTGGAGCGGCAAGGCCAGGAGAAAAGGTGAATCTGGAGCGCGCCATGGCAGCAGACGGGAGGTTCGGAGGACACCTGGTTTCCGGCCATATTGACGGCACAGGACGAATCGTCTCCTACAGGCAGGAGGAGAATGCAGTGTGGGTATCCATAGAAGCAGAACCAGCTATTTTACGTCTTATTGTGGAAAAGGGTTCTGTGTGCATTGACGGAATCAGCCTTACCGTAGCTTCTGTATCCTTTACCTCCTTTCAGGTATCCGTTATTCCGCATACAGGAGAGGAGACCACTCTTCTGAAAAAGAAACCAGGAGATCTGGTGAATCTGGAAAATGACATAATAGGGAAATACGTGGAAAAGCTATTAGGCTCTGGCTTCGTTTCTTCCGAAAAAAAGAAAAACTCAGGAGAAATGACAGTGAAGTTTTTAGAAAAATATTTATAGTTGCCAAAGGAGAGAAGCTATGAATCACAGCTATCATACCATTGAACAGGCTCTTAGAGACTTAAGAGCAGGGAAAATTATTCTGGTTACAGACGATGAGGACAGAGAGAACGAAGGCGATTTTATCTGTGCCGCTCAGTATGCCACCCAGGAAAACATTAATTTCATGGCCTGCCATGCCAGGGGTCTTATCTGTACGCCAATGAGCGCAGAGCTTGCGCACAGGCTCGGTCTTCCTCCCATGACGCCGGAAAACACAGATAATCACAGCACAGCCTTTACAGTCTCTGTTGACCATGTAAATACCACGACTGGAATCTCTGCTGCTGAGAGAGCCTACACCATGATGGAGTGCGCAAAAGAAGAGACAAAGTCCTCGGATCTGCGCCGCCCTGGCCATGTGTTTCCTCTGATTGCGCGAAGAGGGGGCGTCCTCGTGCGAAACGGCCACACAGAGGCAACAGTGGATCTGATGCGGCTGGCAGGCCTTACCGAGTGCGGCGTGTGCTGCGAGATCATGGAGGAGGATGGAACTATGATGCGCACACCGAATTTATGGAAGCTTGCAGAGAAATACGGCCTGACCTTTATTACTATCCGCTCGCTTCAGGACTACTGCCGCCTTCATGAAAAGCATGTAAGGCGCGAGGCCTGCGCCCAGATGCCTACAAAGCATGGAAGCTTTCAGATATATGGCTATGTCAATGATATCACAGGAGAACACCACGTTGCTTTGGTAAAGGGAGAGCTTGGGGACGGAGAGAATGTGCTGTGCAGGGTTCATTCTGAGTGCCTGACAGGAGATGTTTTCGGCTCCTACAGATGTGACTGCGGAGAGCAGCTTCAGAAGGCCATGGAGCAGATTGAACAGGAGGGAAGAGGCGTTGTCCTGTATATGAAGCAGGAGGGAAGAGGCATTGGTCTGATTAATAAGCTCAAGGCATATGAGCTTCAGGAGCAGGGACTGGATACTGTGGAGGCCAACATAAGGCTTGGCTTTGCCCCGGATCTCAGAGAATACTGGGTGGGCGCGCAGATTCTGGCTGACCTGGGTGTAAAATCCCTTCGGCTTCTCACCAACAATCCAGATAAGATCTATGGTCTCAATGGCTTTGGTCTTACCATCAAGGAGAGGATTCCCATTGAAATCCCCCCTCAGAAGCATGATATTCGATATATGAGAACAAAGCAGGAAAAAATGGGACACATTTTTGAAAAAATCGCTGGAGACTTATAAAAGTCTATTTGCCGTATTGCTCATTATAATAGGAAAAAGGAGAATGGATTATGAAGGAAATTCGGGTATTAGAAGGAAAACTGGTGGCAAAGGAGGGCATGAGAGTGGGAATCATAGCCTCCCGTTTTAATGAGATTATTGTGAACAAGCTGCTGGGAGGAGCAGTGGACGGACTGGTGCGCCATGGAGTGCAGGAGGAGAATATCACAGCTGCCTGGGTTCCAGGAGCATTTGAGATTCCCGTTGCAGCCTCCAGGATGGCGTCCTCTGGAAAATATGACGCGATTATCTGTGTGGGAGCCGTTATCCGGGGAGATACCACGCACTATGATTATGTATGCAATGAGGTTTCCAAGGGAATTGCACAGGTGAGCCTCTCTACAGGAATTCCAGTTCTTTTCGGTGTGCTGACGACCGAAAACATCGAGCAGGCCATTGCCAGGGCAGGAAGCAAGGCAGGAAACAAGGGCTATGACTGCGCCCTGTCTGCTATTGAGATGGTAAATCTGCTGGGACAAATGTAAGTGAAAATTTCACGCCGCCTGTCTTGGAATTTCCCTTCCAAAGGCGCGAGGACGCCTCGCAAAACATCTCTCTGTGAACAGCTTTGCATTGTTCATGCAAACAGCATTTTGAGAAACTTTCTCAGCAAAAATCTTATGTATTGAAAAACAAATGAAAAATGTTATCATAAAAGCAGGAAGTTAGAACTATCTAACCTCCTGCTTTTTAACGTATCAAGCAAGTCCCCCACTTCAATTTCGCAGAGAAATAAGTGGTGGGTGGGGACTTGCTTTCCACTATGCGCAGGCGCTGACAGAGCAGGAGTGTGCCTGCCTGACAAACAGACATGAAGGAGGGAGGAAATACATGAAGGTATTTTGGATTTTTCTGGGATTTGTAAGTCTTGGACTGGGGACGGCGGGGATTGTTCTGCCGATTCTGCCTACGGTTCCCCTGTATATGCTTACTGTGTTTTGCTTTGCCAAAAGCTCGGCACGTCTTCACAGCTGGTTCCTCGGAACCTCCCTGTACAAAAAGCACCTGGAGACCTTTGTATCGAGCAGAGCCATGACTCTCAAAAGCAAGCTTACCATTATGGGAACCGTGACCGCTGTGATGGCTGTCGGCTTTTTGATGATGTCAGAGGTTCTGGCAGGGCGAATCTGTCTGGCTGTTGTGTGGATTTGCCATGTGCTGTATTTTACCTTTGGAATCCGCACGATTCAGGAGCCAAAGGAGGAGAACGCATGAAAACGCAGGAGCAGAAGATACAACAAAAGCGGGAGAAGGAGCAGAGGGTGGTAAAAGAGATGATTTCTCTCTACTGCCGCAAAAATCATAATACGCGCTCAGACTGTCTGTGTCCGTCCTGCAGCGAGCTTTCGGATTATGCGCATAAGCGCAGTGAAAAATGTCCATTTATGGAAAAAAAGACCTTTTGCGCCAACTGTAAGGTACATTGCTATAAGCCTGAGATGCGGGAGCGTATCCGAACTGTCATGCGCTTTTCCGGTCCTCGTATGCTGCTGTATCACCCTTGCCTTGCCCTGTGGCATCTGATATGCAGCAGAAAGGAAAAAAGAGAAACGTAGAATAATACAGAATGAAAGCTCCGGGAAAGGAAGGGAAAGTCATATGGGAAATATTATTATTGCAGCCATTTTGATTATCATTGTTTTATTTGCTCTTCGTTCAAGCGCAAAGCACTTTAAGGGAGAGGGAGGGTGCTGTGGAGGAGGCTCAGAGCCTGCGCCAGAGGAGAAGATCCTTGCAGGACCTATTATTGCAAGGAAAATCATGCACATTGAGGGAATGCACTGCGAAAACTGCAAAAACAGCGTTGAGCGCCAGATAAACAAGCTGGACGGCGCCTCTGCTAAGGTGAATCTGAGGAAAAAAACAGCAGTCGTATCCATGGAGCGCATGATTGACGACCAGGAGCTGAAACGAGCAGTGGAAATTCTGGATTTTCAGGTGACAGATATTACATTGGAACAAAACTAACCCCTAAAAGCAAAATGCAAAGGGATGGAGGCTCCTGGTAGCTTTCCATCCTTTTGCATTTTAACGTATCAAGCAAGTAGGAAAGCGGATTGCGAATTTCCGCGTGATCGTATCAAGCAGCAAAGCGGAATTTTTTAAAATTTCCTCTTGCAATATACCCCAGTAGGGTATATAATGCAGATAAAAGAGAGGTGAGGTACATGGAAGAGACAAAGGAATGCTGTCACAAGACAAAGGAACGCTCTGCAAAGGAGTACAGGGATCTGATTCACCGTCTGAACCGTATTGAGGGCCAGGTTCGGGGCATCCGGGGAATGGTGGAGAGAGACGCTTATTGTACGGATATCCTGGTGCAGGTGGCCGCCGTCAATGCAGCGCTCAACAGTTTTAACAAGGTGCTTCTGGCAAACCACATCAAGACCTGCGTGACCAGAGATATCCGGGAGGGTAAGGAGGAGACAGTGGACGAGCTGGTTGCCACCTTGCAGAAGCTGATGAAATAGAAGACGTCCTGGATTTTCAGACAGAAGCTCCAGAGACAACAAGGAATAAGCAGAAGAGCGGACTGCGAATATCCGCTTTAATAAGGAAAGGATTGGTAAGATACATGGAACAGTATAATGTGACAGGTATGAGCTGCGCAGCCTGCAGCGCCCGTGTGGAAAAGGCTGTTTCCAAGGTTCCTGGCGTAAGCTCCTGCTCAGTCAGCCTTTTGACCAATTCCATGGGAGTGGAAGGAACGGCAGCGCCCGGAGATATCATCCGGGCAGTGGAGGAGGCCGGCTACGGCGCTTCTCCAAAGAATGCTTCGTCAGCAGCCTCCCAGAATGCAGGCATGGAGGAGGATGCGCTTAAGGACAGAGAGACGCCCATTCTGAAGAAGAGGCTTTTCGCCTCCCTGGGCTTTCTGATAGTCCTGATGTACGTGTCTATGGGACACATGATGTGGAATTGGCCGCTTCCCGGCTTTCTGGCAGAGAACCATGTGGCAATGGGACTGGTGCAGCTTCTTCTCACGATTATCGTGATGGTGATTAACCAGAAGTTTTTTATCAGCGGCTTCAAGGGACTGATTCACAGAGCGCCGAACATGGACACTTTGGTGGCGCTCGGCTCTGCAGCAGCCTTTGTGTACAGCACCTATGCTCTGTTTGCCATGACAGACGCACAGATGAGAGGAGACATGGAAGGCGTCATGGCCTATATGCATGAATTCTATTTTGAATCCGCTGCCATGATACTGACGCTGATTACAGTTGGAAAGATGTTGGAGGCCCGCTCAAAGGGCAAGACCACAGACGCGCTCAAAAGCCTTCTAAAGCTCGCTCCCAAGACAGCCACTGTCATCCGAAATGGTATAGAGACAGAGCTTTTGATTGAACAGGTGAAAAAAGGAGATATTTTTGTGGTGCGTCCTGGAGAGAATATTCCTGTGGACGGCATTGTCCTGGAGGGCAGTAGCGCTGTGAACGAGGCGGCGCTTACAGGAGAGAGCATTCCAGTGGACAAAGCTCCAGGAGACTTTGTGTCAGCGGCAACCTCAAATCAGTCTGGCTTCTTAAGATGCGAGGCCTCCAGAGTGGGAGAGGACACAACGCTTGCACAGATTATCCGCATGGTGAGCGACGCGGCTGCAACCAAGGCACCGATTGCAAAGATTGCAGACAAGGTTTCCGGCGTGTTTGTACCCACAGTCATCAGCATTGCTCTTGTTACGATTGTAGCATGGCTCCTGGCAGGAGAAAGCTTTGGCTTTGCCCTGGCAAGAGGAATCTCTGTGCTGGTTATCAGCTGCCCGTGCGCCCTAGGGCTTGCGACTCCTGTGGCGATTATGGTAGGAAGCGGCGTGGGAGCCAAGAACGGAATCATGTTCAAAACAGCTGTTTCCCTGGAGGAAACCGGAAAAACAGAGATCGTTGCCCTGGACAAGACCGGAACCATCACAAGCGGAGAGCCAAAGGTAACGGACCTTCTTCCAGCTGTTGGAGTTACAGAGGAATACCTTCTTCGCGCTGCCTATGCGCTGGAGAGAAAGAGCGAGCATCCCCTTGCAAAGGCGATTTTGACCTATGCAGAGGGGAAGAATACACAAGCAGAAGAGGTTTCTGATTTTCGTGCGCTTCCCGGAAACGGTCTGTCCGGCTTATATGGGGATGTGTGGCTGTATGGCGGAAATTTCAAGTTTATCAGCGCTCAGGCAGAGATTTCCCCTGAGATGAGACAAAAGTCCGAGCAGCTTGCAGAGGAAGGCAAGACCCCCCTGTTCTTTGCAAGAGACAGGAAGCTTATAGGAATCATTGCCGTAGCAGATGTGGTGAAGGAGGACAGCCCAAGAGCTGTGAAGGAGCTGCAGAACATGGGAATTCATGTGGTCATGCTCACAGGAGACAATGAGCGCACAGCCAGGGCTGTCGGAAAGCAGGCGGGTGTGGACGAGGTGATCGCCGGTGTGCTTCCGGACGGAAAGGAGAGCGTCATCCGCTCTCTGAAGCGAAAGGGAAAGGTCGCCATGGTCGGCGACGGCATCAACGATGCGCCGGCTCTCACCAGAGCAGACATTGGAATCGCCATAGGCGCGGGAACGGATATTGCGATTGACGCTGCAGATGTTGTCCTGATGAAGAGCAAGCTCAGCGACGTTCCGGCAGCTATCCGCCTTAGCCGAGCTACCCTCAAAAATATTCATGAAAACCTATTCTGGGCATTTTTCTATAATACCGTGGGCATCCCGCTTGCCGCAGGAGTGTGGATCCCTCTTCTGGGATGGAAGCTTAATCCCATGTTCGGCGCTGCTGCCATGAGCCTGTCGAGCTTCTGCGTAGTGACCAATGCGCTGCGGCTGAATCTGTTTTCTGTGCATGACGCAAGAAAAGATAAAAAAATCAAGGTTAAGAAGAAAAAGGAGGACAAAACCATGACAAAGACAATGAAGATTGAAGGAATGATGTGCGGACACTGCGAGGCAAGAGTGAAGAAGGTTCTGGAGGCTCTTCCAGAAGTAGCCGAGGCACAGGTAAGCCATGAGGCAGGTACAGCGATTGTAAGCCTCAATGCGCAGATTTCCGACGATGTTTTGAAGAAAGCTGTGGAAGACCAGGATTATACAGTACTTTCCATTCAGTAAGGATTTTGACGCGCACAGCTTTGCTGCTTGCTCATAGCTGTACAGGCGCTGTGGCAGCTTGCCTCAGAAGGGGGTATCCCCTTCTGAGACAAGCAAGCCCTCACCCATCGTTTCTTTCTCTGCAAAATGGAAGCTGGGGACTTCCCTGATGCGTTTTTTTATATTCCCGTCTTTGACAGTTGACGAAAGAAAAAATCGCTGTATCCCTTGTATTTGCTGGGCAGCAGCGATTTTTGCCGTTGTTATGAACTATAGTAATTTATTCCTTCCCTTTACTTTTTTTCTGGATCGTTCTCATTTTACTTTTGGTTATGAATTGGTAGTCTGTCCGGAAACCGCAGGCCTCATGAAGGTCATCCGTGATTTTTTCCCGCCTGTACAGTGGGAGGAATCCCTGCTCCTGTATCCCGGCAAAATTCATTGCTTTTAGGGCGTCCAGCAGTTCTTCACAGGTATATTTTGAATCCGATTTTTTTCGAGGTAGCGGTAGACGGCTAATGCAAGGAAACAGATCAGGAAATGTGCCTTGATCCGGTTCTCATCCCGTAAATAAACCGGCCTTGCAGAAAAATCTGTTTTCATGATCCGGAAGCATTCTTCGATCTGCCATCTGCTTTCACTCACTTTTAAAATATCACCCACCTCGTCATCCAAAAGATCCGTGCATACTGCATAGAGTCCATCATACTGCGTCTCTTCCGCAACCTTATCCTCATCCAGATATTGCCTGATATCCGCAGCTTCCCTATCTTTTGTAACAGCCATCTTTCCAATAAAACGTGCAGAGGCATTCGGGCTCTTCCGGTCCATTTTCGTCTTCCCCGAATCCAGCATTTTTTGTGCTCGCTCTACCTGTTTGTCACGGATGGATTTCTGATACAGGGCATACTTTGGGGAATAAGTTATGATTAAGCGCTGGTGCAATTTTTTGGTGGTATACGGTTCGTCCTTGTAATAAAGCCCTTTGTCATCTTCCGGCAGTTTTGTGATATCGACAGGCTTGTCATCGGAGACCCGTCTAAATCCCTGCGGGCTTAGCGCCCACTCTTTTTCTTCTTTCTTTAACTTTTTAATCGACTGGGTTACGATATAAGCCCGTTCTCCCATATGGTTGTATTCCCGGATGGCTTCCGAACCCAGCCCGGCATCGCTGCAATAAATAAATTTCTGGCATCCGAAATCCCCAAGGACTTTCTTTTCCAGGGGTTTCAGCGATGTCTGCTCGTTTGCGTTTCCAGGGAAAAGAGAAAATGCAAGGGGGATCCCGTCCCTGTCCATGAAGAGCCCCATTTGGATAATCGGGTTTGGCCTGTGTTCTTTTCCCTTCCCATACTTTTTGCTGCCGTCTTCCTGTTCAATCTCGAAATAATAATTCGTGCAGTCATAATAAAGGATCTGGTCATTCTTTTTCCCGAGAAAATAGCTATTTTTATAGACTTCTGCCTGGATCATGTCACATTCAGAACCGAGGACATCTAATGCGCGGTATACATCATGCAACTGATAGGAAGGTTTCTCCAAAAATTCCGATGCAGCCTTATAGGAAGAACGTTTGCTGCAGGGCTCCAGTATCCTTGCATAGATCAAGTCAGAGAGGATCGCATTGATGTCGTATTTAAATTTATATTTTTGTTTTAATTTCCGACAGATTTTATTCATCTGCATCTGATAATAGATCGGTTGAAGAAAAAGGTATCCGCCCCTGTAAAAAACCTGCTTATCATAATCTAACTGCCTGTCTGCATGAAATGGGATCAAAACCGTTTTCGTTTCTTTTTCCTTTTTATATTTTTCAGTTTCTATTTTCACTTCATTCTTTGCCCATGCAAGGACATCATCCCTTGTCGGCCCATGCTCAACTAAAAGTTGTTCTAAAGTTCCCAACTTGCGGACAATCATAGAAGAAGTAGTGCCATTTGCTTTTACGAAAGATTTGCAGATATAAAAGGATTCTGCATTTTTGGATTTTGATATATGAAGATTCATAGACGATCCCTCCTTTCCCTTATTATATCATACAATAACATAAAATGCTATATATAAAAACTAAAAATTTGACACAAAAAAAGCAGGTTTTATGCGGCCTGCAAGTTATTTTTCTATTATTCAACTGTCAAACTCCCGAGTCTGAGAGAAAATCCACAGCTGTGCTGCATTAAGGATATGCAATCCACAGTTGTGGGATTTTCTTGAGGATTTTTATGGTTGCTCCTGTAAAATCTCAGATTGTGCGAACGTGATAACCCATCCTAACCTTTTATGTACGCTTCCTTATTGGCTATAATCGCATGATTTTAAAAATCGGACGACATCATTTGGCGTACAGTCAAGAATCTCGCACAGTCTTTCCAGTGTGAGCAGGGTAATATTTCTGTTCTTTTTTAATGTGTCCAGAGTTTTATTATCAATGCCGCTTTTGAGCAGCCGATATTGGGATATTTTTTTCTTTTTCATTGTGTTCCAGAGTGGGCCAAAATCTATCAAACCGGTCACCGCCTTTCTAAGAGAAAATGTAAAACTGTCAGCTTGGAAGCGCTGTTCTCGCATGTTACGGCATTTTATACAAAACAATCTTTGCAGTATCTGTAGAGAACGGCATTTCTTTTATTATAAGGGGTTTGGTTTGAAAAGAATATTAAGAAGACAGCTGCTAAAAGAAAAAATCGCTGTATGCATCAACGTATTGGGCTGCAGCGATTTTCGCCATTGTAGTAAGCAGTTACTGTTCACGGGCGACTATCCCATATCGGCCGCTTTTCTTGACTGTCTGCCAGCTTTATGGTAAGCTTTCTTCAAACGGACAGGCTTATGAGCCTTTTCAACATAAATAGTGTCCAGAGATAGTCAAAGCGGAAATTCGCAATCCGCTTGACTTAGAAAAAAGAAATAGGGGTTAAGAGGATACAGCTAGGTGACCGCGTCTTACTTAATAGAAGCAGTCGTATAGAAAAGCACCAGGCAGACAGGAGGATGGGCATGTACAGAATATTAATTGTAGAGGATGACAGGGGAATTGCGCAGGCAATAAAGGAGCAGGCAGAGCTGTGGGGGCTTGAGGCTCGCAGTGTTCAAAATTTTCGCAGTGTTCTCATGGATTTTGCTGCCTTTGACCCTCATCTGATCCTTCTGGACATTGCATTGCCGTTTTTTAATGGCTATCACTGGTGCAGCGAAATCCGAAGAGTATCCAGAGTGCCGATTATTTTTATTTCCTCTGCCTCAGATAACATGAATATTATCATGGCAATGAACATGGGCGCAGATGACTTTATTGCAAAGCCCTTTGACCAGAGTGTCCTTATGGCAAAAATGCAGGCCATGCTGCGCCGCACTTATGATTTTGCTGCCTCTGTTCCTGTGCTGGAGCACAGAGGCGCGCTTTTGAGTACAGGAGACAATACTTTGACCTACAAGGGAGAGAAGATCGTACTTACAAAGAATGAATACCGAATTCTGCTGGCCCTTATGCAGCAGAAGGGCAGGGTGGTGAGCAGGGAGAAGCTCATGGAAAAGCTGTGGGAGACAGACAGCTTTGTGGATGAGAATACCTTGACCGTTAATGTAAACCGTCTCAGAAAAAAGCTGAACAAGGTGGGACTTTCAGACTTTATCGTTACCAAATTCGGGGTAGGCTACCTGATAGAATGAGACAAGCTTTTCCTCAAAAGAGAGACGGCAAAGGGAAAGCTGTGATGAATAAAGGCTTTACTATCAGGACAAGACCATAAGGGGGGAGCAAAATGAAATTTTTTAAAGCATATTTCAGACAGCGCAGAATAGGGATTTTTGTATTTTTTCTGTTTTGTGCAGTGTTTCTCTGTACATTTCTACTTTATCATCTGCCGCCGGGGGCAATTCTGTATCCTGCGCTGCTGTGCAGCCTTTTGGGCTTTTTGTTTCTTATTTCTGATTTTAGAAGAGCGCTCCAAAATCATCGGACGCTTGCTGATCTTCAGACCTTTTTTTCGGCAGAGGCTTTGGAAAAGCTGCCAGGTACAGTGTCTGTGGAGGCTGCGGATTATCAGCAGCTCCTTGTCCTTTTGCAGGAAGAATACAAGGAGCTGGAAAACAGCATGAATCTCAGATATTCGGATATGATGGATTATTATACGATGTGGGTGCATCAGATAAAGACGCCCATAGCTTCTATGCGCCTGAACCTTCAGAATGAGGACTCAAAGCTTTCCAGAAACGTATCTGAGGACTTGTTTCGGATTGAGCAGTATGTAGATATGGTTTTCTGCTATCTGCGCCTGGATTTTGGTTCCACGGATTATGTTATCAGGGAATATGATCTGGATGCGATTCTGAAGCAGGCTGTCCGGAAATTTGCAGGTCAGTTTATACGAAGAAAAATCCGCCTGATTTACGAGCCAATAAATGTAAAGGTTCTCACAGATGAAAAATGGCTGTCCTTTGTGCTTGAGCAGCTTCTTTCCAATGCACTGAAATACACGGAATCAGGAAGCATCACCATTGAGCTTAAGGAGCCAAAGTGTCTGTGTATCCGTGATACAGGAATTGGAATTGCTCCTGAGGATCTGCCCAGAATTTTTGAAAAGGGCTATACTGGTTACAATGGACGAAGCGACAAGAGAGCCAGCGGTATAGGATTGTATCTGTGCAGGAGAATCTGCCAGAATCTTGGACATGCTATATCAGCAGAATCGTCTCTGGATAAAGGAACTACTCTTTTTGTTGACCTGGAGGAGAGAAAGCTGGAAGTAGAATGAGAACACTTCTTACATTTTTGTAAGAAGTACAGAGGGAAATGTAAGCCGATTCTATGGCGCTGCATTTCCCTTTTTTGTTACAATAGGTTCAGAACAAAAACAGGAGGAAATGAAATGAGCATTTTGGAAGTAAATGGATTGAAAAAGACCTATACCACCCGGTTTGGGGGAAATAAAGTAGAAGCATTAAAGAATGTATCCTTTTCTGTGGAGCAGGGAGAATATGTGGCGATTATGGGAGAATCTGGCTCCGGCAAAACAACACTTCTTAATATTCTGGCAGCGCTTGACAAGCCTACAGGGGGCAGTGTAAAGCTGGATGGGCAAGAGCTGTCCAAAATAAAGGAGGCGGCCATTGCCAATTTCCGAAGGGACAACCTGGGGTTTGTGTTCCAGGATTTTAACCTTCTGGATACTTTTTCCCTGGAGGATAATATTTATCTGCCCCTGGTGCTTGCCGGAAAGAAATATTCGGAAATGAAGCAGGTACTCCTGCCTATTGCCGAGCAGCTTGGAATCACAGAGCTTTTGAAAAAATATCCTTATGAGGTATCTGGCGGACAGAAGCAGAGGGCAGCAGTGGCAAGAGCCTTGGTTACACATCCAAAGCTGATCCTTGCAGACGAGCCGACAGGAGCCCTGGATTCCAGGTCAACGGATGAGCTTTTGGAGCTGTTTGGCGCAATCAACAGGAGCGGTCAGACAATTCTCATGGTAACACATTCTGTGAAGGCGGCCAGCCATGCTGGAAGAGTGCTTTTTATTAAGGATGGAGAGGTCTTTCACCAGATTTACAGGGGAAGGAGTACCAGAGAGGAGCTGTATCAGAAGATTTCCGACACATTGACAATTCTTGCGACAGGCGGTGACAGAAGATGAAAATAGGCTTTTATTCTAAAATGGCATGGATGGGGATCCGTAAGAACAGGCGGCTGTATACCCCGTATTTGCTCACATGCATGGGCATGATCATGATGTATTATATTATCTGCTTTCTGGAAGAAAGCTCAATTCTGGCAGGGGTGCCAGGAGGAGAAACCGTGCAGGGGATGCTCGAAATGGGAGCAAATGTTATGAAGCTTTTTGCTGCGATTTTTCTGTTTTATACGAATTCCTTTCTGGTACGCAGGAGAAAAAAAGAGTTCGGACTTTATAACATTCTTGGAATGGGGAAGAGAAATCTCGCGGTTATTCTGGTGTGCGAGAGTCTTATGACAGCCGGCCTTTCCTTTGCTCTGGGGCTTTTTGCAGGAATCGCCTTTTCTAAGCTTGCAGAGCTTGGAATGATAAACATTCTCAGAGCAGAGGCGAATTTTTCTCTGAATGTGGAACCTGGCGCTGTTAGAGACACTGTGCTTGTGTTTGCTATCATTTTTGTGCTGATATTGCTCAATACGCTTCGTCAGCTCCATCTGTCCAATCCAATCGAGCTTCTGCACAGTGAGCAGACAGGAGAAAAGCCGCCCAGATCCAATGCGCTTCTGGCGTTTCTCGGAGCCATACTTTTGGGAGGCGCTTACTATCTGGCAGTGAGCATTGAGGATCCGATTGAGGCTCTGGTATGGTTTTTTATTGCTGTTGCGATGGTGATTGCAGCTACGTACATGCTCTTTATCGCAGGCTCTGTGACTTTATGCAGAATCCTTCAGAAGAATAAAAGCTATTATTACAAGACAAATCATTTTGTATCTGTCTCCTCCATGGCATACCGCATGAAGAGAAACGGCGCTGGGCTTGCCTCCATCTGTATCCTCTCTACCATGGTTTTGGTGATGCTCTCTTCCACAGCCTGCCTGTATATTGGAACAGAAGACAGCCTGCGCACACGCTATCCCAGAAATCTGAATGTGGATGTGGAATCTTTGCGGGTGCTTGCTTCTGAGGAGGCAGAGCGCATTCGGAGTCTGGCTCTTGGGGAAGCAGAGGAAGCTGGTCTTGAGGTGGAGGATGTTCTGGACTATCAGAGCGCGGCTATGGGCGCTTATGTAAAGGAGGACGGACAGATTGTGTTAGACGAGCTGTCGAATTACAGCTATTCAGATATATGGCAGATTTTTCTGGTTCCCCTGGAGGATTATAATCATATCATGGGAAAACAGGAGACTTTGGAGCAGGGAGAGGTGCTTGTCTACAGTACCAAAAAAGATTTCAAGGGAAATGAGATTACTATTGGAAATCTGTCTTCCATGAAGGTGAAGGAGCATGTCGCGGATTTTGCAGACAATGGGGTGGACGCTATGCAGATTATTCCTTCTCTGTATCTCTTTCTGCCAGATTATGAGGAGAGCATAGCGCCGATTGCAGAGCTTGCAAATACAGAAGAGAATACCGGACTTAGTTTTCACTGGTATTATGCCTTTGATATGGACGGCTCTGACAAGGCGCAGACACAAATGCAAAGCCGTCTGGAGGAGAAGCTTGAAGCAGAGGAAAATGGCGCCTATCATATTTCTGTAGAGGGCGTGGCAAGGGAAAGAGCTGGTTTTTATGGCCTGTATGGGGGCTTATTTTTCCTTGGAATTCTTCTTGGCGTGGTGTTTGTGTTTGCAGCTGTGCTGATTATGTACTATAAACAGGTCTGCGAGGGATATGAAGATCAGTCCAGATTTGAAATTATGCAAAAGGTGGGAATGACAAAGGCAGACATTAAGAGGAGTATCAATTCACAGATTCTGACAGTATTTTTTCTTCCATTGCTGACAGCTGGCGTACACCTGGCATTTGCCTTTCCGATGATTCATAAGCTCCTTGTACTTTTCAGCCTTACCAACTGGAAGCTCCTTCTTGGAGTCAATGTCATAAGCTTTCTGGTGTTTGCTGTGTTTTATGTATTGGTATACCATATTACTTCAAGAGCCTATTACTCTATTGTCAGTACGCCAGAAGCTTAGAAATCTATTATGAAGGTCCCGGATTGCGGCTAAGATTGATAATTATGTGATAAAAAAGCAGAGAATCTCAAGACAGAGATTTTCTGCTTTTTTGCGCGGTAAGACCGGAAAAGGGCTGCCATGAAAACGCTGCGAAGCAGAGAAGATACCCTGCGCGAACAATAAAAAATAAGGAATTGTCTCCTGATCTGGAGTAAAACAGATCTGTTCTGTAAAAAATTTTAACGTATCAAGCAAGTAGCGAAGCGGACGTCGTACCCTATGGGTATTGCGAATTTCCGCTTGACCGTATCAAAAATCTTATGATTCTGCCAGAAAAAGAAACCAATGTAGGCTCTAGGAATCTGGTATCATATCATGAAGTGTACTGCTGTGAATATAAGATACAAGGCAGGAACAAGGAATAAACACAGAAGGAGACAGATTATGAAAAAAGTAGGGTACATTCGGGTGTCTGCAAAAGACCAGAACCCGGACAGACAGCTTGTTGCCATGGAGGAATACGGAATTCTGAGAAAAAATATTTACATGGACGCCATGTCCGGACAGGATTTTTCACGACCTTCTTATATAAAAATGCTTTCCAGACTGAAAAAGGGAGATTTAGTGGTAATCAAGAGTATTGACCGTCTGGGAAGGAATTACGGGGAAATTTTGGAGCAATGGAGGAAAATTACAAAGGAAATAGGCGCAAACATTGAGGTGATTGATATGCCCCTTCTTAATACCAGCAGCTGTGGGGAAGACCTTACAGGGGTATTTATCTCAGACCTGGTGCTGCAGATTCTGGCTTATGTTGCTGAGACAGAGCGCTCCTTTATCAAGCAGCGTCAGGCAGAAGGCATTGCCGCTGCAAGAGCCAGGGGCGTGAAGCTGGGCTGCCCCAAAAAGCAGGTGCCTGAAGACTTTGAGGAGTATGTCTGTCTCTGGGAGAAAGGGGAAATCAGCATCCGAAAAGCAGCAGAATGTCTGTGTATCAGCCCTGCCACGTTTTTCAGAAGATGCAAAGAACACAAGGAGGTACACAATGGAATAGCGGCCCGTGAACAGTAGTTTCTGGATATAAACTTTTTGTGAATAAATGTGCCATTACTTGATTTGAAGAAGCTCTTGATTTATAATGAAAGACGATAAGCCTGCGAATAAGAGCAAGTGTTGCTCTTATAATATGATACCATGGTAAAAGGTCCAGAATCTGATGCGGGTTCTGACATGCAGAGGAAAAAATGAAAATTGTGGAGGAGATAAAAGAAAATTTATGTGTGGAATAGTTGGTTTTACCGGAGAACATCAGGCAGCGCCTATTTTGCTGGATGGTCTTTCTAAACTGGAATACAGAGGTTATGATTCGGCAGGTCTTGCGGTAAGGGACGGAGATGCAGAGGTAACGCTGGTCAAGGCAAAGGGACGCTTGAAAATATTGGCAGAAAAGCTGGATGGCGGAGCTGCTTTGCACGGCACATGCGGAATTGGACACACCAGGTGGGCAACCCATGGGGAGCCGTCTGAAAAAAATGCACATCCGCACTGCAGCGATGACGGGAATGTAACAGCAGTTCATAATGGAATCATTGAGAATTACCAGGAAATCAAAGCAAAGCTTCTGAAAAAGGGCTATCGCTTTTATTCTGAGACAGACACAGAGGCAGCTGTGAAGCTTATTGATTATTATTACAAAAAGTATAATATGGGGCCGATTGATGCGATTGCAAAAACCATGGTTCGTATTCGAGGCTCCTATGCACTTGCAGTGATGTTCAAGGAATATCCAGGAGAAATCTGGGTAGCCAGGAAGGACAGTCCGATGATTATCGGCATTGAGGACGGGGAAACCTATGTGGCGTCAGACGTGCCTGCTGTTTTAAAATATACGCACAGCGTGTATTATATTGGAAATATGGAGATGGCCTGCCTCAAAAAAGGAGAGGTTCAGTTCTATAACCTGGATGGAGAGGAAATTTCCAAGGAGCTGACAGAAATCAAGTGGGACGCGCAGGCAGCGGAAAGAGGCGGCTTCGAGCATTTCATGATAAAAGAGATTCATGAGCAGCCGCAGGCAATCCGGGATACGATTCATTCGGCTGTCACTGACGGGGTCATTGATTTGGCTGCTATGGGACTGACAGACGAGATTATCCGGGATATTTCGCAGATTCATATTGTAGCCTGCGGCTCTGCTTATCATGTGGGAGTGGCGGCACAGTATGTTGTGGAGGATCTGGCAAGGATTCCGGTCCGCGTGGAGCTTGCCTCTGAGTTTCGCTACAGGAGGCCTATTCTGGATACGAGGGAGCTTGTGATAGTCATCAGCCAGTCAGGAGAAACCGCCGACAGTCTGGCCGCTCTGCGGGAGGCAAAGAGCAGGGGAATTCGGACGCTGGCGATTGTCAATGTGGTTGGAAGCTCTATTGCAAGAGAAGCGGACAATGTGTTCTACACAATGGCAGGTCCGGAAATATCGGTTGCCACGACAAAGGCATATAGTACGCAGCTGATTGCCTGCTATCTTCTGGCAATTCAGTTTGCAAAGGTCCGGGGAGAGATCGGGGAAGAGCGAAGCGAAGCCCTGCTCGCAGAGCTTCAGACAATTCCGGACAAAATCGTGAAAATCATGGAGGACAAGGAGCGCATTCAGTGGTTTGCGGCAAAATTTGCAAATGCGCACGATATTTTCTTTATTGGACGCGGAATTGACTATGCCATCAGCCTGGAGGGAAGCCTCAAGATGAAGGAAATCAGTTATATTCATTCAGAGGCGTATGCAGCGGGCGAGCTCAAGCACGGCACCATCAGCCTGATTGAGGACGGAACTTTGGTGATTGGAATCCTGACGCAGCCGGAGCTGTACGAGAAAACGGTCAGCAACATGGTGGAGGTTAAGAGCCGCGGAGCTTATCTCATGGGACTGACCAGCTATGGACATTATGAGATAGAGGATACAGCCAACTTTACCGTGTATATTCCAAAGACCGACGAGCATTTCATTGGAAGTCTGGCAGTCATTCCTCTGCAGCTTTTGGGATATTATGTGAGCGTTGCAAGAGGCCTGGATGTGGATAAACCAAGAAATCTGGCAAAGAGTGTAACAGTAGAATAAGTAGAATAATAAGAAGCGCTGCCCTGTACATGAGAAATCATCTATGGGGCAGCGTTCTTTTGTTTTAGGATTTTGGGACTCCTCGAAAATATTCTTGCTATTCCCATAATACAGCGCTATACTACTTTACACAGAGGAAGGGAGAAAACCAATGAAAATACAAGGCTTTGATGAATTTATAGCAGACTATCCAGTCTTTGAATACCGGATAATTGACACACAGGAAATGAAGACCCAGCGAAGGGTGCGCCAGGTGTGCGAGAGAGAATGCGAGAGATATGGAAGCACCTGGGCATGTCCTCCTGGTGTGGGAAGTCTTGAGGACTGTGAGAAAAAGATTAAGAGCTATCCTTATGGTATCCTCTTCTCAAGCGTGGCAGAGGTTTCTGATATTATGAATATGGAAGAGCTGCTCTCCACAAGAAGAGGACACGAGGAGATTACCAACGCGCTTGGCGATTTTCTGAAAAGCCAGGGGAAAAGGACCTTTATTCTGTCTACAGAATCCTGCGATATCTGCTCCAAATGCACCTATCCTGCTGCTCCCTGCCGCCATCCAGACAGGATGCATCCATGTCTGGAAAGCTATGGAGTGGTAGTTTCAGAGCTTGTGGAGCGCGAGCAGATGGAATATCAGCTGGGAGCGAATACGATTCTCTGGTTTTCGCTGATACTCATTTCCTGAGCAGGGCTATGAAAAATTCGGTTCTATCATGAGGAGAGGAACCATATAATAGAAAATAAGCTCCGGAGGACCTGTTCTTTGAAAAAAAAGGCATCCCATTGGAAAGACAGTCTGGTACGCACCATGGAAATCCCCGGGGATCTGGCTTATTCCCAGCCTGTGATTACCATCCTGGGTTCCAGAGAAATCACGGTGGAAAACTATAAATCCATCCGTAAATTTACAGGAACCATGATTGAAATTCAGACAAAAAACGGAGTTCTCTGTATGGAGGGGGAGCATCTTACCATTCCCTGGTATGAAGGAGGAGAGGTGAAAATCTGCGGTATGATTCGCCATATCCATTTCTATTCATAGAAGCTATTCGAGCACTGCTGTTTCTGTGAGGCTATTGTGCAGAGCATGCGGCTGTGAACGCAGGGAAGAGTAACCGATAGTCCTGCATATACCAGAGGCAGAAAAGCTATTTGGACTGTGAAGAGAAATTCATGATGATTCTAAATAAGGGAGAAAATTATGAAGGAATCCTTGCTTCACTATAGAAAAGGCTATGTTCTGGTCGAGGCATGTCATCCCTCGCCGGAGCGCTTCCTGAATATGTGTTCTTATCATGGAATCCACATTTATGACCTGGAGATGAGGGAAGACAAACTGTTCATGAAAATGGATGTGCCGGATTTTCTGCGGCTGCGTCCCCTGTGCAGAAAATGCCGCATCTGCTTTCGTGTCAGGGAAAAGCGAGGACTGCCTTTCTTTTTTTACAGAAATAAGAAAAGAAAGGCCTTTTTAGCGGGAATTTTTCTTGGCTCTGCTCTTTTATACATAATGTCCGGCCATATCTGGAATATTCACATAGAGGGAAATCACAAAAACAGCACGCCTGTGATTCTGGAATTTCTGGAAAGCCAGAAGATCACACATGGAATTCCCATTCGTAAGGTAAGCTGTAGCGAAATCGCGGCAGCTGTGCGGCAAAATTTCCCGGATGTGACCTGGGTTTCTGCCAAAATCGTGGGAACGCGGCTCATGCTTACCATCCAGGAAAATCCGGAAAAGGAAATTCTGGAGCTTGTACAGGAAGAGGAGCCGTGCAGCCTCATTGCTCCGGTATCTGGAAAAATCGTGGAAATCGTTACAAAAAGAGGCGTTCCGCAGATCTTTCCAGGAGATGCCTGTGAAAAGGGAGACTTGCTTGTGAGCGGCTGCATTGACATAAAAAACGACAGTCAGGAGGTAATCCGCACAGAATATGTGACGGCTCAGGCAGATATTCTGCTTGAGAGAAGCATTTCATATGAGGATTCCTTTCCACTTGTGCATGAGGAAAAGGAATTTACAGGAGAAAGCCGCTCTTCCATTGGCGTCTGGGCAGGAAGTTGTTTTGCAGAAACCGGATTTTTACAAAAAAAACAGGGGGAATCGGATCTTTGTGTAGAGCAATGGCCCCTCTATCTTACTGAAAATTTTCGGCTTCCAATTACAATTCAGAAAAAAGTGGAGCATTTTTACACGAAAAAAGAGGAAATTTATACAAAGTCAGAGGCAAAACAGCTTGCATTACAAAAAATGGAGAGCTTTCACAGAAAATTAATAGAAAAAGGGGTTCAAATTTACCAGAATAATGTTACAATAGAAACGGATGAAAGGATATGCAGAAGCCAGGGTACCATTATAATCCGGGAATATGTAGGAGAGAAGGTACCTGTTTCCATGGAGCCGGCTCCTGCGGAAAGGACCATATTGGATGAATCAGCCAGTCATTGAATTATCTGCCGAGATGCCGGCAGAGCATGAGAGCAATGTATTTGGACAGTTTGACGAATACGCCAAGCTTATTGAACGCACCTTGAATGTCACCCTGATTTCCAGGGACGGGACATTGAAAATTCTGGGGACAGAGGCAGCGGCAGGCAGGACAAAGCGCCTTATTGGCCAGCTTTTGGAACTCTCCAGGAGAGGAAATGTAATCAACAAACAGAATGTAAACTATGCCCTTTCTCTGGTCATGGAGGAGAAGGAGCAGGCTTTGTCCGAGATTGACAGAGATTTTATCTGCAACACGATTCAGGGGCGGCCGATTAAGCCCAAGACATTGGGACAGAAGAACTATGTGGATGAAATCCGCAGGAAGATGATTGTTTTCGGGACCGGGCCTGCCGGAACCGGCAAGACCTATCTTGCCATGGCCATGGCGGTCACGGCCTTTCGGAATGAGGAGGTAAGCAGGATTATCCTCACCCGTCCGGCCATTGAAGCCGGGGAGAAGCTGGGCTTTCTTCCAGGAGATCTTCAGAGCAAGGTAGACCCTTATCTTCGGCCCCTCTATGACGCCCTTTATCAGATTATGGGAGCAGAAAGCTTTGCGCGAAATATGGAGCGAGGGCTGATCGAGGTGGCTCCTCTGGCTTATATGAGGGGAAGAACCCTGGATAATGCTTTCATTATTCTCGATGAGGCGCAGAATACTACGCCTGCTCAGATGAAGATGTTTCTCACCAGAATCGGCTTTGGCTCAAAGGTGATTATCACAGGCGACGCTTCGCAGAAGGATCTGCCCTCTTCAGCGCAGTCAGGGCTGGATGTGGCCCTCAAGGTTTTGAGAAAGGTAGAGGATATCGGCTTTTGCGAGCTTACCAGCAAGGATGTGGTGCGCCATCCTCTGGTGCAGCAGATTGTACAGGCTTATGAGAACTATGAGAAGAAGCAAAAGCCAGAGCCAGGACCAAAGGCTCGGGGAAGAAGAAGGGGAGGATATTGATGACATTTCAGATTTCTTATGAGGCACAGCGGGAGCTTGGAATTGACTATGTGGGACTTTGCAACCGCGTGGCAGAGCAGATTCTATTCACAGAGAAATGCCCCTATGATGTGCAGGTGAACCTGGTGATTACAGACAACGAGGAGATCCAGCAGGTGAACAGGGAATTTCGCAATATCAACGCGCCCACAGATGTTCTCTCCTTTCCTATGATTCCCTTTGAAACGCCGTCTGACTTCTCGGCAGTGGAGGATGATTCTTATTTTGATATGGATACGGACGAGCTGATGCTTGGAGACATTATGATTTCTGTTGACAAGGTTTTTGGGCAGGCAAAGGAATACGGACATAGTATTGAGAGGGAGTTTTCCTTTCTGATAGCTCACAGCATGCTCCATCTTCTGGGGTATGACCATATGACGCCAGAGGAGGCAGAGGTGATGGAGAGAAAGCAGGCAGAGGCTCTTAACGCCCTGCATATCACAAGATAGGAGGTAGTGACGATGAAAAACAGAAGAGCAGCAGCCCTTGGCGCAGCGCTTCTTGCAGGCATATTGCTTGCTGGAGCTGATTTTGCTTCTGAGGTATATGCAGAGCAGCTGGATATGATTCCCGTGCAGCAGGAGACAGCCGTACAGCCGCAGGAGGAGATGGTGACAAGCTATCTCACAGGAGAGCAGATAGCAGCCTCCAAGGGAAGGAGAAGGCCGATTTCCGTGATGCTCAGCAACATTCAGGAAGGCTGTCCGCAGTCGGGAATTGCAAAGGCGGGCGTCATTTATGAGGCTCCTGTGGAGGGAAATATTACGCGCCTTATGGCTATTTTTGAGGACTATGACGACCTTACCAAGATCGGTTCAGTGAGAAGCTGCCGGGATTATTATCTGTTTTATTCCCAGGAATTTGACGCTGTTTATGCGCATTACGGACAGGCGGTGTATGCTCTCAATTACCTGGATCAGGGACTGGTTGACAACCTGAACGGATTGTCCTCTGTAGGGTCTGCTGTATACTATAGAACAACAGATCGCCAGGCGCCGCACAATGCCTATACAAGTGCAGAGGGACTAAGTGCAGGAATTGCGGCTGAGGGCTACAGACAGGGATATTCCGAGGATTATCAGGGACATTATCTCTTTGCAGAGAATGGACAGGAGACCATTCCTCAGGGAGGAATTGCAGCCAATGAGGTGCATTTGAACTGCTTTCCTCTGAACCAGCCGTGGTTTTCGTATGATGCCTCTACAGGAGAGTACAAGCGCTTCCAGTATGGGCAGGCACAGGTTGACGATCTGACAGGAGAGCAGCTGACCTGCGATAATATTATTCTCCAGTATTCTCAGTATACCAATTATGATGAGAACGGTTATCTCAATATTGACGCGATTTCAGGCGGTCAGGGCAAATTCATTACCAGAGGTCAGGCAATCGACATTCGCTGGGAAAAGGATTCTGTGTGGGGAGTGACGCATTACTTTGACTCCTCTAACCAGGAGATTCGCCTGAATCCTGGGAAGACCTGGGTAGAGATCGTTCTGAACGACCGTGTTGACCAGGTTACTTACCAGTAAATAACAGGGGATTTATTCCCACATGCAGGATAAAGGAACAGAAAATGCAGACACTATAGAGAAAAAGGGGCGATGAACATGCGCAGAATACTCTATGGCGTCGGCATTTTTTGCTTGTGTGCTGTCCTGACTCTGGGAATCTGTGGCTATCAGAGAATACAGACACTTGAGGCAAGGCTGAAGACACTGGAAAAGAATCTAAATAACAGGGAGCAGGAGCTTTTGGAGGCAATGGCTCTTGGTGGGACTTCCTCTGGGAAAGAAGAAAACGGGCAGGACACAAAGGAAAAGGGCGTTCCAATGGAAATCTACTATCTCAGAGAGCTGAACGGCAGAGTTATGGTATACAGAGAGGATAAAAACACACTTTTTGAGCCCACGCAGATTTTGCTTTCCTCTCTTCCAAAAGAGCTTCAGAAGGAGATTGCCGAGGGAAAATATCTTCCTTCAAAGGAGGCGCTTTACAGCTTTTTAGAAAATTATTCTTCATGAAAACATGGACATAATGGGGAAAATGGTGTAGGATAGGGAGGACGGCACAAATGCCGGGAACAAAAGAAAGGGTAATTGCAGCAAAGCGGTGAGAACGCCCAATTGCTGCAGGTAATTCACATGAATCTTCGAGAAAGATTAAAGGACAAGCAGCGGATTGTGATAAAAATCGGCTCTTCCTCCCTTACCCATCCCCAGTCAGGAAGACTGAATCTGATGAAGCTGGAGATTCTGGTACGGGAGCTTAGCGACCTTAGAAATCAGGGCAAGGAAGTGGTACTCGTTTCCTCAGGCGCGATTGCCGTGGGCAGCGCTGCTCTGGGATTTTCACGAAAGCCTGAAGAGCTGAAGAAAAAACAGGCCTGTGCGGCTGTAGGTCAGGCAAGACTGATGATGATTTATCAGAAGCTGTTCTCAGAATACAACCAGACGGCAGCTCAGATTTTGATGACCAAGAATACGATGGTAGATAATCTGAACAGAAGGAACACACAGAACACCTTTCAGGAGCTTCTTAAGCTGGGAGCAATTCCCATTGTCAATGAAAATGACTCTATTTCTACATATGAAATCCAGTTTGGTGATAATGATACCCTCTCTGCAGTGGTAGCTGCCCTGATTGGAGCTGATCTTCTGATTCTTCTGTCAGACATAGACGGTCTGTTCACCGATGATCCCAATAAGAATCCAAATGCTGAATTTATTGATACAGTAGAAAACCTGGATGCACATTTCAAGAACATGGCAAAGGAAAGCACTGGAAGCAGTGTGGGAACAGGCGGAATGGCAAGTAAAATGAACGCAGCGGAGATCGCGACAGCCGCAGGAGCGGATATGGTGATTGCCAATGGAAGGGATTTCCATATTATTCATAAAATCATGCAGGGAGAATGCTGCGGAACATTGTTTACTGCCAATGAAAAAGAGGAATTTTATTTGATTGATTATATTGATAAGCTTTTATAAGGAGAATCTATGGACGAGAAAACCATTCACCGCATCAATGAGCTTGCCAGAAAGTCAAAGACAATAGGACTTTCTGAGAAGGAAAAAATGGAGCAGGCGAGACTTAGAAGAGAATATATTGCCTGTATCCGCATGAATTTAAGAAGTCAGCTCGACAATATTGATATACAGGAAAAGGATGGAACAATCACAAATCTTGGAGAAAAGTATGGAAGAAAAGAAACGCATTAGAAGGGCGATGTTTGCAGCGAGAAAGGCACATTCTGATGAAGAAATCAACAGGATGAGCGAGCAGATTGCAGAGAGACTCTTTAGCCTGCCTGTGTTTTTGAAGGCACAGAGAATTCTGGCCTATGCGGATTATAATCATGAGGTAAGGACAGGAGAGATTATTCACAGAGCGCTCCTTCTTGGCAAGGAGGTGGCGGTGCCGCGAGTAGAGGGCAGGGATATGATATTTTATAAAATCACAGACCCTTCTGTGCTGCAGCCCGGATATTTTGGCATTCCTGAGCCAACCTGCGGGCAGGAGGCAGGGTGGGAGGAGGCTCTGATGATTATGCCCGGAGTTGCCTTTGATAAGGATAACCGAAGAGTGGGCTATGGAGGCGGCTTTTATGACCGCTATCTGGAAAAGCACCCCAAAATAAACACGATTGCCCTTGCCTTTGAATTTCAGATCATGGATAAGGTTCCCTTTGAGCCTACGGACATCTCCCCTGCCAGAATACTCACAGAAGAGAGGCTTCTGTGCCGTAAGGGAAAGCTGGAGGATTTATAGCAGCATAGGCTGTATTATTATTCACGGGCAGCTGCTTTGCAAAGGGTGCAGTGGGCAGTAACATTAAGCTTTGTATGTTTTCAGGCTGTTTTTGTATTTTTTTTGATTTTTTCGTAAGAATATGTTACACTTGATTGCAGGCTATACTTATGACTGCATGGCAGGCTGCGGGCAGCACAATGAAAAATACTGTCCATTTGTCTTGCCGAATCGTTCACTTGCTGAGCAGTTCATGCTCATAATAGGGAGGATATAAGGAATGAAAAGAAAACAACTTTTGGCTCTTGGAATAGCTGGAATGCTTACGGTAGGGATTTCTCCGACAGGCATTTATGCAGATTCCACGGGGCTGGATACAGAGAGCGTCTATGCTGCCCAGGATTTTGACGCGCAGGCGGCTTCTGCGGAGGATGTGCAGGCTCTGACAGATGAAATTGCAGCAGAGATAGATCTGAGTACAGAGGATGTCAGTTCTTCAGATGGCTTTGCTTCCGATACAGACGGAGCGGCAGATAATACAGGCGCTTCAGATAACACGGACATATCGGACGATATCCAGCCGGGCAATACGCAGGATTCGCAGCTAACAGAAGTACCGACTGTCACAGAGACCCCGATTGCTACAGAAACACTAATTCCAGCAGAGACTACGGCTCCAACGGAAAATCCGACTGTCACAGAGATTCCGGTTTCAGCAGAGACAGAAAGCCTTCAGCCTTCCGTGACTCCAGAGGCAAGCGCCACTGTGACTCCTGTTGAGACTGCCGGGAATGAGGCTGCCTCTGTTCAGGAGCTGAAGGAGCGTCTTCAGGCAGCTCTTGACTCTGAGAATGAGGCGGACAAGACCCTGACCATTGACCTGACAGCCGCGCAGATTGAGGTTGGGGAGACTATTTCCATCCCGTCCGGTCTTCAGGTAACACTGAAAAGCACAGCTGATAATGGAACTATTTTTAAGAGAAGCGCAGGCTTTGGAGGCAGTCTGTTTTCCATAGCAGGCTCTCTGACGCTGGAAAGTACAGAGAAGAAGATAACCCTTGACGGAGCCTTTGCAGATGCAGCGCAGGCGCCCTCGGAGACAGCGGCTCTGATAAAGACAGAGCAGGCGGATGCAGTGCTGACAATCAATGGGGCAGCGCTTGTGAATAATGCAGCTAATAGTGGAAACGGCGGAGCGATTGATAACAGCGCCGCAGGGGCGGTGACTCTGAACAGTGCTTACATAACCGGAAATACCTCTGCTTTGGGAAGCGCAGTCTACACTGCCGGTGATTTGACGATAAGTGGAGAGATTGTTGTGAAGGATAATAAAGACAGTTCTGGAGCAGAAAGCAATATTTACCTGGGAGGACAGAGCATGCTCCTTCTGGCAGGAGACGGGCTCACAGGAGAAGCCTATGTGTCTGTGCGTGCGGATGATGAGAAGACCACACGTGTGATTGCAAGAGCTTCAGAAGGCTCCTCGGCAGTTATTGATAATTTCATAAATGCCAGTCTGGTCTATGAATACCAGCATTATATGCTGATTGCTCCGCAGGAAAACGGCCAGTCCTTGGGGCAGGCAAGGCTTTCTCTGCGGCTGGAGAATGAAGGAGTCTCCAGAGTAGCCTATAATCAGGTGGATGTGGCTCTTAGAACCTATGAATGCACGGGCGGTCAGTTCCACTGGCTGATTGAGGATGGAGACAGTACGCAGTATTCGGAGAGCAATCCTCCGTCAGCAGACGCTTTTCCCACTGCAAATGTGCTGGATATCACAGATGATTTGATTGAGCAGTCCTTTACAGGACTCGATGCAGTGAATGTGAATATCTGGGTGTATGTCACAGATGCGCAGGGCAATACGAGCGAGATGGCTAAGATTCAGCCGAGCAGAAGGCTGTATCTGGAAGAGCAGGAGAACAGCCCGATTCGTACAAGCCTTCGCTATGTGAAATTGAATATGCAGACCAATCAGGCGGCACAGGGAGCTTCCTACTATTACAAATATATGGACGCCAGCGAGGAGATTCCAGAGGATATATCTGCATTTATGGCCAGCTTTACAAAGGGAGATGAGACGGTTTCCGGCAATAGCTTCCAGGTGATTCTGGATGACTCCAAGGAAAAGAAGATGACCTCTGCAATCACATGCTTTGTATACCTGGAGCAGACAGACCCACAGGACAGCTCAAAGAAAATTTACAGTGATGTGATTCAGTGCGACCCCATGGCATGGCCGTACATTTATTCCAAGACGATTCAGGCAGAGAGGATCTCTGAGAAGAACGTTCAGTTCTCCATGGAGACTCTGAATGCAGACGGCTATGAAGTGGTGATTCAGTATGAATACGCGGACGGCAAGAAATCCACGCCTCAGACCGTAGGAAAGGTTGAGAACGGCAAATTCACCGGAACAGTAGCGGTCTCCGGCTTTACCAAGGAGATTTCGGGCTTCAATGTATTCATCAGGCTGCCTGAGCCAATAGAGGATTCTACAAGATATTCTACAGGCTACAAGGTAAAATATGACGACTGGACAGAAACGCCCACACCTACGACAGACCCGTCTGCAACGGCAACGCCGACGCCTACCGTTGATCCATCTGTAACAGCAACGATAACGCCTACCCTCGATCCAGCTGCAACGGTAACGCCAACGCTGACGCCGACGGTAACGCAGGCTCCGCTTGTGACTCCAACAGATCCGGGCGTAAATGCCTCCACAATTGTGGGTATGGCGGATTCCTATGTGCAGGGCGAGAAGGTAACCTTTGGTGTATACGGAGCCGGCATGGACAATACGGATCCGAACACAGGAGACATTCGTTATTATCCATACCGCTGGAAGGCTCACACCTCTGAGCAGACTGTGGAGCAGGTTCTCTCCTGGAGAGACAGCCAGGGCAATGTGCAGGGAACCTTCCGTCAGAGCAGCAATGGAGCCTTCTATGGACAGACTGCAAAGACCACGAACATCACTCCGGGAAGCTATCCTTTGACCATTGTATTTATGATTCAGGAGTTTGACGGAGTGCAGTGGGTAGAAACCAACCAGTATGCAAAGCTGGTAAAATACTTTACAATTACGGCCAATGTCAATGTAGAGCCGACTCGTATACCAGGAAGCTATTACACAGAAAATGGCGTGGGCTATGAGATACTTGACGATGGCACGATTGTGACCGTAGCGCCGAGCCAGACCTCTGATAATGACGGAACCGCACAGCAGAAAGATTCGGTTTCCACAGGGGATGAGACGCCGATTGCTTATCTGATCTCGCTTCTGGCTGCTTCTCTTGCAGCAGGCGGATACACAATAGTTCGCAAGAAAAAGAGAGAAGAGGAATAATTCACAGAGATTTTTTTAAGGAACAGGTCTAACAGCCTGTTCCTTTTCATATGCTATTATCAGGAACGCTATGGACATTGGCCTGACTTTGTAGTTTCTACATAATAAAAATACACTCTGGCTGACAAGAAGAGACAAATAAAAAAGGCCGAGAAGGAAGAGGGAGGATTTTTGATGATTGCGTTGGATAAAAGCTATGGATATGAACAGATTTATAACTGTCTGTATGAGCTTGGAGAGAGGTATGGTTCCTTTACAGAATTTCGCCTGCTTGGGATGAGTCATGATGGGCGGAAAATCCCCATGCTCCAGATTGGAAAAGGAGAAGAGGTGCTTTTTTGTACTGCCGGAATTCATGGAAGGGAGAGAGTGAATCCGGTTCTTCTGATGAAAATGTCAGAGGAATACTGCAAGGCCTATGAAAGAAACTGGAAGATTCAGGATTTTTATGAAGTCAGAGCGCTTCTCGACAATGTAGCTCTGTGCATGATACCGCTTGTGAATCCAGACGGCTATGAGATTGCAGGAAAGGGATATGGGGTGATTCAAAATCCCATTTACCGGCAGATGCTGCGCATGAAGCAGCTTCCCTATGAGACCTGGAAGGGCAATGCCAGGGGCGTGGATATTAACAGAAATTTTCCCTGCAGCTCTTACCGCAGAAAATGGATGATGGAGGAGCCTGCCAGTGAGAATGAGACAAGAGCCCTGATTCGGATTATGCAGGAAAAGGAGAGCGTGGGCTATCTGGACTTTCATTCCAGAGGAAAGGTGATTTATTATTATCGCCACGCCATGTCGCCCCTGTATAATCAGAGAAGCTACTGCATGGCCCGGCATCTTCAGAGACTTTCCAGATATCGTCTGGCAAGAAAGGATGAGGAGATGCTGCATCAGGAGGACGGAGGAAATTCTGTGCAGTACTATGCAGAAGTCAGAAGAACGCCGGCTATAACAGTGGAAACGCTGGCAGAGGAGGCGGCCTTTCCTCTGGATCCGGCCTTTCAGAAGGAGGCCTTTGAGGAAATTCATGTCCTGCCTTTGGAATATCTGTTTTCCCTGATTGGAGATGACTATTAATTTATGAAACGGCAAGAAGAGTATTGCAATTTAAAATGGCTTGTGCTATGATAATGAGCGTAGATTAAAACAAGAAGAAATAAAAAAGAATATAGAACGCAACAGGTGCAGATACAGCTCTTTATTTTGCTTTTGCAGAGCTGTATCTGTTAAAAGGGAAACAGGTGTGAATCCTGTACGATCTCGTCACTGTATTTAAGGAGCATAGAGCGCAGTATTCTGTATAAGGCCACTGAGAAATCGGGAAGGCTGCTCTGTGTGATGATTTATAAGCCAGGAAACCTGCCTGCTGTGGGTACAGGAGCATGAGCTTCAGACCACGAGTAATTGGTTGTACTGAATTTACAAGGAGTATCTGTACTCCCTTTTTCCAGTATCCTTTTGCCTCACGGTAAAGGGATTTTATTATGAAGGGGATTTTTTAATCCTGCTCTCATGTCTCTCTGTACGGGATGCTGCTGATGAAGTATTTACATAAATCCATCAGAGGATAGTGCGTGCGTATTTTCCTTATCTCTGGGGAAAGCTCGGAGAGAGGAAGCGCGGCATACATGCTATCCTGCATTTGCTGCTGATTATTTTACAATCGGCAGCCGACATTTTCTTTAAGGAGGAAAAGGACATGAAGAAAAGGACACT
>JAUNOP010000028.1 GCA_030537135.1 Eubacteriales bacterium
CCCGCCGAGACCGAAAAAGAGTCTGTAAAAACGGAAGAAGAACCCTCCAAAGACAACGAAGAAGCCTCCTGTCCGGAATGTGAAGACACAGAAAAAAAAGAAGCCGAAGCTCCGGAAGCACAATAATTCGGAAGCTTTTCAGATTATATAAAGGCCGCAGATTCTGCATCTTGATATGCTTACCTGATGCAATATCTGCGGCTTTGTTTATCTTTCTTTGTATCTGTCATACAGATACTGTTCACCAAAAAGCTGCCTTGTTTTTTTATTTTACCGGAAGCTTAAAGGAGCTTTTCAGAGACACAATTCTGTTAAATACCGGCTGACCCTCTCTGGAATCATGAATGTCTGCACAGAAAAAGCCGTTTCTTACAAACTGATAGCTGTCGTATCCCTTTGCCTCCATCAATGCAGGCTCCACATAAGCGGTCACCTCTTTGAGAGAATTGGGATTCACATTAACCTTTCCTGTTTCCTTATCATATACCCCTTTTTCCTCGTCCACAATATTCTCATAAAGGCGTACCTTTACCGGACGGGCGTCCTCTGCTGATACCCAGTGAATGGTTCCCTTTACCTTTCTTCCATCCGGAGCATTTCCTCCCTTTGTTGCCGGGTCATAGGTGCAATGTACAAGGGTTACGTTTCCCTGTTCATCTGTTTCATAGCCTGTACAGGTCACAAAATAAGCATTCATAAGACGTACCTCATTGCCTGGGTACAGTCTTTTATATTTCTTAATCGGAACCGGCATAAAGTCTTCCCTCTCGATATACAACTCTCTTCCAAAAGGAATCCTTCTGCTTCCAAGGGCTTCATTTTCCATATTATTGGGCGCTTCCAGCTCTTCCCTCTGTCCCTGGGGATAATTGTCAATCACAAGCTTCAGCGGATCTAAGACAGCCATCATACGGGGGCGCTTAAGCTTCAGGTCGTCCCGAATACAATATTCCAGAGCCGCATATTCTGCCGAGCTGTCCGCCTTTGACACTCCGCACAACTCCACAAATCTCTGGATGGATTCCGGCGTAAAGCCTCTTCTTCTCAGAGCGGCAATAGATACCAGACGCGGGTCATCCCAGCCGTCCACAATTCCCTCTTCCACAAGGCTCTTAATGTATCTCTTTCCTGTAACTACATTTGTGAGATACAGCTTTGCAAACTCAATCTGCTTTGGCGGATGCGGGTACTCCAGCTCGCGCACTACCCAGTCATAGAGCGGTCTGTGATCCTCAAATTCCAGAGTACAGATAGAGTGCGTGATTCCCTCAATCGCATCTTCTATGGGGTGAGCAAAATCATACATCGGATAAATGCACCACTGATTTCCTGTATTATGATGCTCCACATAATCCACACGATACAGCACAGGGTCTCTCATGTTCATATTCGGAGAAGCCATATCGATTTTTGCCCGGAGAACCTTCTCTCCCTTTTGATATTTTCCATCCTTCATATTCTGGAAAAGCTCCAGGTTCTCCTCTACGCTTCTGTTTCTGTAGGGGCTCTCCTTTCCTGGTTCTGTCAGAGTTCCCCTATATTCGCGCATCTCCTCAGCCGATAAATCGCACACATAGGCCTTGCCCTTTTTGATAAGTTTTACAGCCGCCTCATACATCTGAGGAAAATAATCAGAGGCAAAAAACAGCCTATCCTCCCAGTCTGCGCCAAGCCAGAGAATATCCTCCTTAATGGATTCCACAAATTCTGTCTTCTCCTTTGTGGGATTTGTGTCGTCAAAACGCATATTGAATTTTCCATGATATTTCTTGGCCAGCCCATAATTCAAAAGGATAGATTTGGCATGTCCGATATGAAGATAGCCGTTAGGTTCCGGCGGAAAGCGGGTATGAACAGTATCATAAACACCTTCTGCCAAATCTTTTTCAATAATGTTTTCAATAAAATTTTTAGAACCAGTCTCGTTCTCCATTCTATTCCCTCCTCAATTTTTTATTTCCCGACAACTGAATTACCGAGAATTCTCGCTTAGTTTCCTAATCTGGATAAGCCAGAACCAAAATTTTACCATTTTGCGCAAGATTTCATCGTTAAGCGCCTAATCATCAGTACAAGTATAAGCGAAGTGAACAAAAAAAGCAATTAAAAGATTTTCCCGAAAAAAATCTCAAATTATGCTTATTTTTTTTATAATTCATACATTTTTAAAATTTTTATCACACTTTCATCATATTTCTATGGTATAGTATGGTTTGTAGAAGGCAAATAACCTTTTTACAAATTTTCTTTTTCATACGCCAGCACCTGCCGCAAGGTGCTGGTCTCCTTCATTTACAGGACTTTTTTCTGTCCTTTTTCCTCCTGACGTCATATACTGAAAGTAAATCCCTGAAAATAAATCCCAAAGTAAGTTCTATATTTTGTTTGAGAGAGGAACTGCTATGAACAAGAACTGCCCTCTTACAGACGACGCACAGCTCTATCTGCGCCATTTCCATCAGATTCTGGACAATATGATTCACAACATGACCTGTGCCGAATTAAACGAAAGCGTTTCCCACAATTTCATTACACAGATGATTCCTCACCATGAGGGCGCTATTGAAATGTCCCGGAATCTTCTATGCTTTAGCCCGAATGCTGTCCTTAGAGATATCGCTTTGACTATTGTCACAGAGCAGACCCGCTCTATTCAAGACATGCTGGCAATTCTCTGCAAATGCAGAGAATTCACGAACTGTCGGCCAGCCCTGTGCGCTTATCAAAACCAGGTAAAGGACATTTTCCGCCGGATGTTCTGCTCTATGCGAAACGCCTGTGCAGATACTAACATTGACAACAATTTTATGCGTGAGATGATTCCTCACCACAGAGGGGCAGTAGAGTTCTCTGCTCTTACGCTCAAGTATTGTATCTGCCCGCAGCTCAAGCCTATTCTGCGGCAAATTATTGTTTCGCAGAACCAGGAAATCTGTGAGATGGAGCATTTGCTCAGATGCAAAAGTATCGCAGGTACAAAGCACCTGACTTCCATTTATGGAGATGATTCGAGCGAGAAGCAAAGCGTTTCCATTTGCACTGAAAATAAGCGGACAGATTAGCGGCCGCACAAAAATCAGCACCTCCAAAGGTTTTTTCGTCTCAGGGAGGTGCTGATTTTGTGATTTTCAAGGCTTTATTTTTTTCTGTTTTTTAGTACTGCCAGGGTACGTTCGTCCGGCTTCCCGCCAAAATATTTGTCCAGAACAGCCTGGAACACCTTGTTTTCAGGCGCAATCTGTGCAAACAGCGTCATAGAAGATCTAAGCTTCAGATTGTCCGGCGCCCCCAGAACCGCTAAGGCATCGTTTGATTCCAGCTCAAGCAGCGCCCTGGAAATCTCCATCAGATGTCCTCCAAGCACAGGGTCATGCAGATAAGCGGCCGCCTCTTTGGCGTCTGCGATCGAATAATACTGCGCTACAGAGCTTCTTCCAAGTCCTGCAATCTGAGGAAAAATATACCACATCCAGCAGCTCGTCTTCCTGCCTTTTTTTATTTCTGCCAGCGCTGTCTCATAATCATGCTGGTGTGCTGAGTGAAATCTGCTCAAATCCACTTCTCCCATAGCAGCCTCCCTTTTCTTTGTATTTATTTTTTATCTGTTATCTTTCGATACGATTCCGGGCTGCAGCCATAATATCTCCAAAAGCTGCGATAAAAATAGGACACATTGGAAAAACCGACAGCCTTACTTATCTGAACTATATTCTTATCTGTAGTGCAGAGCAATTCTCCAGCCTTTTCCATGCGAAATACCCGGATAAATCTTTTTAGACTGATTCCGGTTTCTTTTTTAAAAAGATAGCTCAGATAACCAGGGGATAAATCAAATCTGTCGGCAAGCATATCTATGCCCAGATTTTCTCCATAATGCTCGTAAACATAACTCTTTACAGCAGGAATTTTGCTCCTCAATTCCTTCATGGAGTATTCCAGAAGTTCTTCAAACTGTGCAATACTGCCTTCTGTCAGCGCCAGAACCTCATCCATATTGCTGCAGCGATAAAGCTTTTCTACCTCCCTCTCAAGCTTCCGCTCTTCTGCAAACTGCTGATCCTGGCACAGCTCCTGAATAACACTGGAAAACACAAATTTAACATACATGGCAGAATGTTTGTTTTTCTCTCTGTATTTATCTGCCAGAATACGGAAATGCTCTCTGAGCTGCTCTGGATCCTTTCTTCGGATATCCTCGGAGATTTTCTGCATAATCTGGGAATCCTGACTTTCTGTTGGGCGGCGGTATTGCTCCTCCTCATCCTCTGAGAACACATTTTTCTGAGAATTATAAAATTTCCCCTCAAGAAGCTTCTCCAGCTCCTCCAGAACAGTCGGCATCTCCTGCATTTTCTCAAAATGCCGACTCACTCCCACATAAAAGCCTCCGATATATTTCTGCTTCAAGAATTGGTAAATCTGTCTGGCAACCAAAAAATAGTCACAATAAACGTCTGAAAAAAACAGAAGAGACTGCGTGGCTCCTATATTAAGATAATAGAATTTCCTATGTATAGTATCTGAGAGAGCCTCTAAGAAAAATCTCTCCCCTGAGTCAAAAAAATTCTTATCTGTCTCTATCATGATCATCCTGTTCCAGGATTTCCACTGATCCATATCTACAAATTCTTCTGCCTGACTTAAAATTTCCTGGTTTCCGCTATATAAATAATTTTGCAGAAAATATGGGGGAAGAAAATCTCGTTCTTTTTTTTCTGTCTCTTGCTCCCAGGCTTCTGAATACAATGCACTTTTTATATCTTCTTGCTTTGTTGTTTCATCATTTACAGTTAATTTCTCATCCATTGTTCGTAATTTCACATCCTTTTCTGTATGTATTTTACCACTACAGAGAGAAAATGCAAAGCAAATCTAATGAAATATTAATTACTGTTGACCTGCGTTCACAGCAACCCCCTTCGCGCCGCTCATTTCGGGATTTTCATGTCAGAAATACGCAAGCGCCTCGCAAAGCAGCTGCCCTTGAATAGTAATAAATATTATTTTGACACTGCACATGAAGACTCTCTAATCAGAATTTCGCCTTCAAAAATCCTGTGCTGTACTCCGCAATTATTTTCTATCTCATCAAACAAAATTTCCGCCGCTGCCTTTGCCATTTCCTGAACTGGCTGTTTTACTGTGGTAATGGTTGGAATATAATAGGACGCCATCTCAAGTCCGTCAAATCCGACAACAGAGTAATCCTCTGGCACTTTTTTTCCCTCTTCCTTAAGAGCCCTGCAGATACCTATTGCAATTGCGTCTGAAATTGCATAGATAGCAGTAAAATCTATGTTTTCTTTTAGCAGCTCCTTCATATCCTGGTAGCCGCGTTCCATTGTATATGCATTCTCGCCTGTTTCAGTATAGCGTATCAATTCATCACAAACTGGCAGTCCATTGTCTGAGAGTGCCTTCCTGTAGCCCTCCAGACGCTGCGCGCTGATACTTTTATCCCCTCTTGTAGCAACAAAGGTTGCAATACGCTTATGTCCTGACTTACACAAATAATCAACTATTCTATAGCTTTCCTTGATATCGTCCACATGCACACAGGAGCAGATGCTGCTGCTCTTCTCGTCAATACTGCCGCCCACTGTACATATCACACAGGGAAGACCAAGCTGTTTCAGTTTGGCTTCTGTATGCTTAAAATAGCCTCCAAGGAAAACAATTCCCTTTGGTTTCTTCTCCAAAACCAGTTCGGACGCCACCTCAATCTCATCCTCATTTTCATTTACTCCCTGCAGTATAAACGTATACTTACGCTTATGTACTATTTTTTCCAGCGTTCCCATCATGGGCTGAAAAAACGGATTGCCTATGCCCTTGACTAAGACAGCTATGGAATGATTCTCCAGCTTTTTCAGATTTCTCGCACTGTTATTTGGTATGAACTGCTTCTCGCGAACAACCTCCATAATCCGTTCTTTTGTATCCTGGTTAATGCCAGGATAATTGTTCAGCGCTCTTGAGACAGTCGTAACGCTCACCCCGCATATTTTTGCAATGTCCTTGATTGTCAAAGCCCCCATACCTATTATCCCTTCTTCATTCTCAATTCGACCTCTTTTGGCTCTGGTAACAGAATATACAGCAAATAGTGCTGTGCTTCGATACGATGAAGCACAGCACTAAAATTATTATATTCTTTTTTTTTCAAAAGTCAATATCTTCCATACACTTCAGCCAGAGAACGAATTTTTTTCCTGATTTCAGGGGCAAACGCATCCCTTTTCATTCGCCACTTCCAGTTCCCTGACGGCACAGAAGGGATATTAATTCGGGCTTCGCTTCCCAGCCCAAGGTAGTCCTGTACTGGGATAATGCAGATGTCCGCAACCGTTGCCAGGGCGCAGCAGATATAATCCCAATGTATCTGTTCCTCAGGCGTATACACATTATTCAAATACATCTTTGCTACCGCTTTATCCTCGGCGCTAATGCTTTTATACCAGCCTGCGATTGTATCATTATCATGCGTCCCTGTATAGACAACACAATTGGAAGGATATTTATACGGCATGTAGCACCCTTCTTCCCTTGAATCAAAAGCAAACTGCAGAATTTTCATTCCAGGATAGCCTGTATCCTCGAGCAGCTTTTTCACAGAATCTGTAACATAGCCCAAATCCTCTGCAATAATCTCTGCTTCCCCCAGTTCCCTTTTAATGCTCCTGAATAAATCAGCGCCGATTCCTTTTTCCCAGTGTCCGCCTGCAGCCGTTGCATCGCCATAAGGAATCGAATAATATTCGTCAAAGCCTCGAAAATGATCAATACGCACAATGTCAAACAGTTCGTACAGAGCCTTCATTCTGTCAATCCACCAGCGATAGCCTGTGTTTTTGTGGTATTCCCAGTCATACAGAGGATTTCCCCAGAGCTGTCCGTCTGCTGCAAAGGCGTCCGGAGGACAGCCTGAGACAGCTACCAGCATATTTCTCTCATCTAGCTGAAATAGTTTTGGATTGGCCCATACATCTACACTGTCAAAGGATACATAAATAGGGATATCTCCGATAATTTTGATATTTTTTTCATTGGCATATGCCCGCAGCTCTCTCCATTGCTTCTGAAAGAGATACTGCAAAAAAACATAAAATTCAATTTCTTCTGCCAGCTCCTCCTCATACCTGGAAACAGCCTCTGCATGTCTCATGCGAATATCCTCTTCCCACTCTGACCAGCACAGACCGCCTTTGCTGTCTTTTATAGCCATAAACAGCGCATAATCCTTAAGCCAAAAGCTGTTTTTTTCAAAAAAGCTCTGAAACTCTCTGTCATTTTCAACCGAGTAACGCTTATATGCCTTTTTCAGAATCTTAAAGCGAGAATTGTAAATTTTGTCATACTCAATCACTTCAGAACCGCTGCCCCAATCACAGCTGTCGCATTCCTCTTTTGTCAGCAAGCCCTCCTGAATTATTTTTTCCAAATCAATAAAATACGGATTGCCTGCAAAAGTTGAAAATGACTGATACGGCGAATCTCCATACCCTGTTGGACCAATCGGAAGCACCTGCCACAGACTCTGACCGGTTTCATGAAGCATATCAATAAAATCATACGCTTCTTTAGAAAATGTACCGATTCCATATTTAGAAGGCAGGCTCGCAATTGGAAGCAGCATACCGCATTGTCTTTTCATCACTTTTCCTCCTTCCTTATTTATTATCGCTATCTGCAGCTATTTTGCATCACCAGAGCCTCTGATGTCCGGCGCAGCTTATCCAATACCTGATAAGCTGCGCACATGCGCACACGGTCTGTCAGCCCTTAACTGCGCCTGCTGCAACACCTTCAATGATGTATTTCTGGCCAATGATATAAATAATAATGACAGGAACAATTGCCAGCACAATACATGCCATGATTGCACCCATATCAACAGAGCCGAATCCGCCCTTCAGATACTGGATAACAATCGGAATTGTTTTATATTTCTTAATATCCAACACAAGATACGGCAGAAGATAATCGTTCCAAATCCACATGATTTCCAGGATACCTACAGATACAAAGGTTGGCTTCATAATCGGCAGAATTACCTTAAAGTACATCTGCAGCGGATTGCATCCGTCAATATTGGCAGCCTCTTCAATTTCAATTGGCATACTCTTCGCAAAATTAGAAAACATAAATATGGCCATACCTGCGCCAAAGCCCAGGTATACAATAACAATACCTACCGGATTATTTAAATGAAGCGTATCTGCTGTCTTTGCCAACGTAAACATAATCAGCTGAAACGGCACTACCATAGAGAAAATGGCGGCTGACTTTAATGAATTGGTAAATATATTTTTTACACGCGTCACATACCATCCGCACATGGAACACAAAAGCAAAATAACAAGTACAGATGCAATTGTAATAAATAAACTATATCCGAAATATTTGAAAAATTCAACCTTTTCAATGCCTTTAATATAATTTTCAAAGCCTACGAAGGATTTTTCATCTGGCAGGGCAAATGGCCTTAAATTGATGCTCGTCTTTTTCTTGAACGAATTGATTATAACAAGCACAATCGGAAAAACATATATCAGCGAAATAATGCTGAATACAACCGTCAAAATTGACTTATAGGTTTTCTTGTTCTTCATAATCAGTCCTCCTTTCCTGCTGTCAGTCTCATCTGAATCATACCTACGATTGCCAGTGCGATTGCAAAGATTACTGCCTTTGCCTGACCAACGCCTCTATATGCAGCAGTACTGCCATAGAAGGTATTATAGATATTCAGAGCGACCATTTCTGTTCCATGCGACGGCTCGCCGGCAGTCAAAGCAAGGTTCTGATCAAAGAGCTTAAAACCATTTGTCAGAGACATAAACGTACAGATTACAATCGTTGGTCTGACAGATGGAATAATAATGTGGAAGAGACGCTGCGCGCCTGTAGCGCCGTCTACCTGTGCTGCCTCCAGCATATCGCCGGAAATATTTTGAAGTCCTGCAATATAAAGAATCATCATATAGCCAATCTGCTGCCAGCTAAGAAGAATAACAAGACCCCAAAAGCCGTAAGCAGAGCTATAGGTCAGAGTACGGTTAAAATACGCAAGTATACCGTTGAACAAAAGCTGCCATACATAACCAAGCACAATACCGCCGATCAGGTTCGGCATAAAAAATACAGTTCTGAAAAGGTTTGTGCCTTTAATTTTCTGAGTCAGACACATGGCAACCGTAAAGGCCAGCACATTAATTAAAATGACCGTAACAACTGTAAATATCGCTGAAAATCCTACTGAGTGAAGGAACACCTTGTCTTTAAATACTTCAATATAATTATGTATTCCTACAAATTTTGCATCATTGACTGTTGTAAATGAGCAGAAGCTTAAATACAGTGCCATCACAAATGGAACAATAAAGCCGATAATAAATGCTGCGGCCGTAGGTAAAACAAACACCGGAAAATATTTTTTTAACGCTTTTTCCATAGGACCTTTTTTCCTTTCATTTATGGTGCTGATTCAACCAAAGAGAGAATCTTTTCCGTTTAGATTTAGAAAAGAATAGCCAGCTTATGGCTATTCTTTTCTTTTATCATGCCATAATTATGATGTTGGGGTCAAAAGGTATTTTACCCCCTCTGATACAGACTGGTTTTTATCTGTTTTCCCACTCAGTAGCAAAGTCTTCTGTAAATACCTTTTTAACAACAGACCAGTCTGCTGTTCCCTGAGAATATTCAATCAGAGCAGAACCAAGGGCAGATTTCCAGTTCTCGGTTGGAAGGCTTTGTGTACCAATCCAGGAAACGGCTGTCTTACCAGCTGCCTCATACTCATTTGCACTTGTAAACAGCGGATTTGCAAGCTCATAATCCTCAAAGGTATCAAACGGTACGTTGAATGCCATCTTGTTAGCCAGTGTGTCCTTGCCCTCGTCAGAGGAAACTACCCACTCAAGGAAATCAAGAGTTGCCTGAATATCCTCTTCAGAGGAGTTCTTGTTCACGCACCAGTAGTTGCCTGTTCCTGTACACACGCCGATATTCTCTTCTCCTTCTACGCCTGTGTACAGCGGCAGGAAGGCAATATTGAGTGCAGCAATGTCTCCGTCCTCTGTCCATGCCCATGTACCATTCTGATAGAATACTGCCATCTCATCACAGAACTCTGCCAGAGAATCGTCACCGGTCTTGCCGCTGAGCAGAGCAGAATCACAGGTAGAATCTGTGAAATAAAGGTCAATCAGGTTCTTGTAGTTCTCAACATAGGTTCCATCAAGGGAAGTTGCACTTGTCACTCCCTTTTCTGTGAGTTCCCAGTAAATAGGCATATTTGCAAGATGTGTTGTAAATCTCCAGTTGGAGGAACCATCAAGTCCTGCGGAAGAGAAAGCGCCCTCAACGCCGAGTTCGTCCTTTCTTGCCTGAATGTCATCTGCAACCGCCTTGAGTACCTCAAAATTGTTGATGTCTGACGGACTGGAGATAACCGCGTCGTCCATCTCACAGTACTCTTCCAGAAGGTCTACATTGTAAATAATTCCATAGCTCTCTGTAGCAAACGGCACTGCCACCACCTCAACGCCCTCCATAGAAAGTGTATCAGCTGTGGAATGCTCTGCAATAAAGCTGCCTGACAAATCAGCACAATACTGTCCCCAGTTGTCCAGCCAGGACTCATTCTCTACCTGAAAAAGTGTAGGTGCTTCGGATTTCGCGATCTCAGATGTCAGCGTCTGCTCATATGTGCCGGAAGCTGCTGTAACGACTGTTACCTCAACGCCAGTCTGCTCTGTATAGGATGCAGCTAATTCCTGCCACTGCGCATCTACCTCTGGTTTGTAATTCAGATAGTAAACACTCCCCTTTTCATCTGCTGAGACTAAATTATAGCTTCCGAGTACACCTGTTGCCAGAGCTGCCATGGCTGTTACTGCTACAATCTTTTTTGTTTTCATTTCGTTTCCTCCTTTTTATTTTCAATCTGCTCATCAGATTGTTTTGTTGTTAACGTTATCGGTAATGTTATCGGTAACGTTTTCATATTCGTATCTTATCATACTTCTAATGATTTGACAACCACAATTTATACAGATTTCATAAAATTGGTAAATATAGACTATTTTTCTGTTTCATTTTTAGGCGAATTTACTTATCAAGAACTGAACCGATTAGAATGAGAAAACATCAAGTGGAAATTCACAATCCGCTTCGCTGCTTGCTTGATACGTTAAAATCCATCCGCGCGGCATGGCAGGCAGCTTTTGCTGTGCGGATGGATAAAAATATAGACTGTATAATCACTTTTTTATTTCGCTTATTGCCTTTATGGCTTCCCGGACACTTCCCACATAAATCAGACGGATTCCTGAAAGCTCCTTGACCGCCTGTCTGCACACTTCTGGAAGAATCACTGTATCAAATCCAAGCTTTCTGGCTTCCAGCACTCTCTGGCCGGGCATACTGACTGCCCGAACCTCACCGCTGAGGCCAATTTCTCCGAACGCCATCACTGTATCCGGAATCACAATATCACGATAGCTGGACACAACAGCAAGAGCTATGCCTAAGTCTATGGCAGGCTCTGTCATCCGAAGTCCTCCTGCAATGTTCACATATGCGTCTGACTGTGCCAGATGAACGCCAGCTTTTTTTTCAAGAACAGCCATAAGAAGGTTGACTCTGTTAAAATCAGTTCCCACAGAGGTTCTCCTGGGAATTCCAAAGCTGCTCTGGCATACCAGAGCCTGAAGCTCTACCAAAATCGGCCGGGTTCCTTCCATGGAGCATGTAACAACCGATCCTGAAGCATTCTCAGGTCTTCCGTTCAGCATGAATTCTGATGGATTTTTCACCTCCTGAAGTCCGCTCTCCTGCATTTCAAAAACACCTATTTCATTTGTGGAACCAAAGCGATTCTTGACTGCCCGGAGGATTCGATAAGAGGCATGTCTGTCTCCTTCAAAATATAATACTGTGTCTACCATGTGTTCCAGAACCCTGGGACCTGCCACGTTTCCTTCTTTTGTGACATGCCCCACAATGAAAATCGTGACTCCAAGTCCCTTTGCCAGCTGCATCAGCACATTTGTGGATTCGCGCACCTGGGATACGCTTCCTGGGGCAGAAGAAATTTCTTCATGAAACATAGTCTGTATGGAATCAATAACAACCACAGAAGGTTTCCTTCTTTCAATGATTTCACGGATATTTTCCAGATTTGTCTCACACAAAAGGGAAAGAGTGTCCTCAAAGCTCCCGATTCTGAGAGCGCGCAACTTAATCTGGCGCAGAGATTCCTCACCGGAAATATACAGAACCTCCACCCCGTCCCCGGCCAGGTTGCGGCAGACCTGAAGAAGTAGCGTGGATTTTCCAATTCCCGGATCTCCTCCCACCAGCACCAGAGAACCCTGCACAATTCCTCCTCCCAGCACCCTGTCAAGCTCCTCCATTCTGCTGGTCTTTCTGGTATCCTCTTTCAAATCAATTTCCCGTATCGTAACAGGAACAGCCATGTCCTTCTGTCTCTGAGGCTTTCCTGCTCTTGCCGCTGTTTTTTGTGGAAGCGGCTCCTCCACAAAGGTATTCCATTCCCTGCAGCCTGGACACTGTCCCATCCATTTGCTTGATTCATAGCCGCAGTTCTGGCAGAAAAAAATGTTTTTTGACGCTTTTGCCATCTTTCTTTCTCCTTTCATGGCACTCGCCTGCCTGTTGCTTTTGTACAAAAAGAAACAGGGCATCTTCAGAGATAGCCTCTGAAGATGCTCTGTGTTCTCCTTGTTCCACTCAAATCAAAGCCCCCGCAGCCTTCGCCAAATTTCCGCACAGGTGCGGCTAACTAATTCACCTTTTCGATGCGCACCTGCACAGCAGTCTCTCCCAGCTCTGCGCTAAAGGAAAGCTTGCCTCCCAGATTGGTCTTCATCCTGCCTGCTGTCGCTCCGTTCAGGAAGATCTCATACTCAGTATCGCCCTCCATCTCTACAGTAATCTGTGCGTCTTCAGGTCCTTCCACTGAAAAGCTCATCTGGTCTCCATCCTGAAGCATATTGAAAACAGCGGTTCCTGGAACAGATTCATAGACAAAGGTTCCATTTTTCTCAAGCTTGGTAATCTCAGAAAAGGTCTTCACCTTGTACATATCTCCCTGATGCTCATAGTCAGAAAGCTTGGATTTCTTTCCCAGCTCATAATCACCAAAGCTGATGGTTCCGTCAACTTCTGTTCTCAAAAGTTCTTTCACTGCTGACATTTTTCTTATCCTCCGTTATAAATTATGCGCTTTTGCTGCATGAATGCAGATTCATGCAGGACACTTTTGCTTATTATATAATAATTTGTCTTCAATTACCAGTATCTTTTACAAATTCATATTTTCCTCTTCATGGCAGAGTTACTGTTCACTGCTTTCACAGCAACACGCTTCGCGATGCACAGAAATGCCGCTTGCAAAAACTAACCTATCCTCTGACAGAAATAAAGTTTTATTTCTTAGTTCTCCTCTGTTGTAAAAATAATCTGCTTTTTGGAGAACCTGACCTGCACCTGATCGCCGGACTTGATTCTTCCCTCCAGAATTTCGTTTGCCATGGCATCTTCAATTTTGGTCTGAATCGTGCGGCGGAGAGGTCTGGCTCCATATTTGCTGTCATAGCCCGTCTCTGCAATATAGTTTCTCACAGGGCCCGTGATTTTCAGAGTAATATTCATCTGCTCAAGGCAGCGCTTTTCCAGATTTTTGAGAAGAAGATCCACAATGCTCCGAATATCTTCCTTGTTCAGAATTCTGAAAACCATAATCTCATCGATTCGGTTCAAAAATTCCGGACGGAACATGCGGCGGATTTCCTCCATAACACTGCTCTTCATCCTCTCGTAGTCCTTTTTTTCGTCCTCAGAAGCTGAAAAACCCAGACGCTTTGGCTCTATAATGGACTGAGCGCCAGCATTGGAGGTCATAATAATAATCGTCTGTTTAAAATCCACCTTTCTGCCATGAGCGTCTGTGATATGTCCATCATCCAGAACCTGAAGCAGAATATTGAATACGTCTGGATGCGCCTTTTCGATTTCGTCAAAGAGCAGGACACTGTACGGATTTCTTCTGACCTTTTCGCTGAGCTGTCCTCCCTCATCATAGCCCACATATCCCGGAGGAGAGCCAATCAGCTTGGAGACACTGTGCTTTTCCATGTACTCGGACATATCGACTCGAATCATGGCCTGCTCTGTGCCAAACACTGCCTCTGCGAGAGCCTTGGAAAGCTCTGTTTTACCCACGCCTGTAGGCCCCAGGAATAAAAAGGAGCCAATCGGTCTGTTGGGATCCTTAAGTCCTACTCTTCCTCTCTTCACAGCCTGGGCAACAGCCCTGACGGCCTCCTCCTGGCCGATAACACGCTTCTGAAGAACCTTCTCCAGTCTTGCAAGCCTTCTGGATTCAGCTTCTGCAAGCCTCTTTACCGGAATCTTTGTCCACTGAGATACAATCTCTGCCACTGTGTCCTCATCCACAACTCTTTTCTTTCTTTTGGCGCTCTTATGCGCCTTATCCTTCTTTTTCTCTATCTCAGCCTCCAGGCTCTCCTGTTCTCGCTGAAGCTGCTTTGCCATTTCAAGATCTGCCCCCTTCAAGGCGCTCTCCTTCTGCACAAGGATTTCCTGCACCTGCTGCTCCAGCTCCAGAACATCCTCAGGACTTTCATATCCCAGAAGCTGAACCTTTGACGCGGCCTCGTCAATCACATCCAGAGCCTTATCAGGCAGAAAACGGTCGCTGATGTAGCGCCTGGACATCGCTGCCGCAGCCTTGAGCGCTCCGTCTGTAATGCTCACTCCATGATGGCGCTCATAGTGTGAGCGAAGTCCCTGAAGAATCTCTACAGTCTCCTCCTCTGTGGGTTCCTCCACAGTTATCGGCTGAAATCTTCTCTCAAGGGCAGCATCCTTTTCAATATATTTTCTGTATTCCTCCAGAGTGGTTGCTCCAATCAGCTGAATCTCTCCTCTTGACAGAGAGGGCTTTAAAATATTGGAGGCATCCAGGGCTCCCTCTGCGCCGCCTGCACCGATGATGGTGTGCAGCTCGTCCACAAACAGAAGAATCCCTCTGTGTTCTCTCACTTCATTCACCAGGTTTTTGATGCGCTCCTCAAACTCTCCTCTGTACTTGCTTCCTGCAACCATACTCGACAGATCAAGAACAGCAATCGTCTTGTTTTTTACTGTATCAGGAACCATTCCCATTGCAATTCTCTGTGCCAGTCCCTCCACAATAGCAGTCTTGCCAACGCCAGGTTCCCCCACAAGGCAGGGATTGTTCTTTGTTCTTCTGCTCAAAATCTGGATAAGCCTGGAAATTTCCTTTTCCCTGCCTATCACAGGGTCCAGCTCCCCCTTTGCCGCCATCTCTGTAAGATTTCGGCTGTACTGATCCAGGGTCGGCGTATTCACTGCTGCGCTGGCTTTGAGCGCTCTTCCGCTTGCCAGATCCTCCGGACTAAAGCGTGCGCTTTCTCCCATGGCCTGCACAAGCGCAGAAAACATCTTGGAAATCTGCACTCCCATTGTGTACAAAAGTCTAGTAGCCACACAATCTGTCTCCTTCAGGATGGCAAGAAGCAGATGCTCTGTTCCTGCCCCCTGTGCCTGAAAGCTCTCTGCCTCCCTGCAGGCTGCCTCCAGAATCCGCTGCGCTCTGGGGGTATACTGCGGCGCTTCATCCAAAAGCACCTTAGCGTCCGGCGTCACCAGCTTATCTGTCAATTCCAGAAGCTTCTTCTCATCCACCCCAAACTCTGCCAAAATTCTTCCTGCTGTTCCTTCCTTCTCCTTCAGAAGTCCCATCAAAATATGTTCTGTCCCTATATAATTATTTCTACAATACTGCGCGGCCTTCTTCGCCAGCATCAGAGCATTCTGTGCCTGTCTGGTAAATATATCCTGCATCCTGTCCTCCTCATTTTTTTTCATAGTCGTCAAAAACAGCGTCCACCAGCTCATGAACTTCTTCTCTGGAGATGTTCCTGCATAACCCTCTGGCCAGAATCACAGCCAGGTTTTCCCTCATTTCCTCAAGAGCGCGACGCTTGTCTGCATCTATAGAAATAATCGCCCCCCTTCTCCGGTCTATTGTCACAAATCCATCCTGCCGAAGAACTGTATAAGCCTTATTCACTGTATGCATATTGATTCCAATAAGATCTGCCATCTGACGCACAGAAGGAAGCGAGTCCCCTTCCTGAAGACGAGCCATGGCAATCTCCAGAATAATCTGATTGGAAAGCTGCATATAAATAGCCTCATCACTGTTAAAGTCAATGTCAAGATACACCCAATCGCCTCCAAATCTTTTGTATGATCATACTGCTGTGTGCAGCATCCTTTTTGTTACTTTTCACAGAAGCGGCATTCTGCACGTTTCGCACTGCCTGTCTCTGGATTTTTGCGTCAGAGACAGGAAAGCGTCCCCCAAAGCAGCCTCCATGAATAATAACTGCTTTTTCTGTTTTGCAGCTGTTATATATATATTAGCACATCTGCTCTTGTTTTCCAAGTAAAAAAAGAAAAAGGAAAACGATTCCAGCCAACCGTTTTCCATTTTTCTTTCATCTGATGCCTTCACAGTCATATCCATTTTCTCTGTGTGTTTGGCAAAGCCCTGTCAGATACTCAAAATTCCAAGATGCTCCAGAAGAATTTTTGTTCCAAGACAGACAAGAATCAATCCTCCTGCCAGCTCCGCGCGCGCTCTGTACCTGCTTCCAAATACATTTCCTATCTTAATTCCCACTGCCGAGAATATAAAGGTAGTTACTCCGATAAAGGTAACAGCAGGAACAATCTGTACACGCAAAAAAGCAAAGGTAACACCAACTGCAAGTGCATCAATACTGGTAGCCACTGCCAGAAGAAGCATGGTTTTCACATCAAAGGAATCATCCAGAGCCTCTGAGTCCTCTTCTCTGGACTCCTTAATCATATTCAGCCCGATAAAGCCGAGAAGAATAAAAGCAATCCAGTGGTCTATGCTGGAAATCGCCTTCTCAAACTGACTTCCAAGCAAATATCCAAGGAGCGGCATTCCCGCCTGAAAGCCTCCAAAATACAAACCCGCCAAAAGAGCGTTTTTCCATTTCATCTTTGCCATGGATAAGCCCTTGCAGATAGACACAGCAAACGCGTCCATGGACAAACCTACAGCCAGTATAAATAACTCAATCAGTCCCATGGCTTTCTAATCATCATCCTTTAATTTTGTCAACCTGAACCTTGCTGAGGGCAAGATTAAATCCAAGCGGATTGATGACATAGCCTTCCGCATTGGGAATCATCAGCTTCTTTAAATCCTGGAAGGGAACCTTCAGAATCCGCATTTTCTTCCCCTTAATGAATTTATCAAGCTCCATGGCGTCTGTGAAAATCGGCTGAAAGATCTTTCCATCCTTATTTTTCAGATAAGGCACCTGCACCTTTTTCTGCCCCTGCTCATCCTCAATGGAATCCAGCGCCATCAGATAAAAGGATTTTTTCATATTTGCAAGAAGCTCCTCCTCCAGCTCGCGGATATTTCTTCTCTCCTCAGGCTTCACAGGTCTTCTAAGCTCCTGCATAAAATAAATGCCAGAGAGCTGAAGGGTCGGGTTAAGAAGCGGTCTCTGATTTTCCGGAATTTTAGACAGATCCGCCTGTCTGGCTATATCTGTCAGCTCAATTTCCAAGGTCTCACCTTCTCTGGTATAGACAACGCTGTTCACACCGATTGCATGAAGCGTTCCATAGAATCTTGGATACTGCTTTTTCACCACCTGAACTCCCACAAGAAGGGTCTTATCCTCCAGACATTTCTTTCCAAAGGCCTTCACCTCTTCTTCTGTAGAGAAAATCCAGACCTGGTCATTAAAGCTCTCCTCGTCACAAGTAACGTACGGGAGCTGCGTGAATCTGGAAAAGGCGGCAAAAATGTGTTCGTCTGTCTGCAAATGCTTGATTGCTTCTTCTTTTATCATATCTCTTTCCTCTCAATTTCATTAACGTTCATACCTGTTCAGCTTTCTCACAAATGAAATACAGGCAAAAGTCCAGAAGTTCCCCACCCACCGCTTATTTCTCTGCGAAATTGAAGTAGGGGACTTCCTTGATACGTTAAAAGACCTGCGCTGTGCTTTGCGGTGAGGATACCGCTGCCTGCCAAACAGTTACTAACATTCTTCTATTCTATTACAAAGTCTGGCAAAATTCAATAAATTTCTGACAGCCTTCCTGATTCTTATTTATGATTTTTAATAATATCTGCCAATGTCACGCTGTCCGCATATTCATTGATTACTCTCCACATCCCCTCCCAGAAAGGAAGTGTAAGGCATTCCTGGCTCCTGGTACAGCGGTTCGGATGATCCTCAATACACGCAATGGGTGCAAGACTTCCCTCAGCCGTTCGCAGAATATCTCCCATTGTATACTCCTTTGGGTTCCTGGCAAGCATATAGCCCCCATTATTCCCTCTGTAGCTTCTCACATAGCCGGCCTTTGTCAGAAGAGGCATAATCTGTTCGAGATACTTGATTGTAATTTCCTGCCTCTGCGATATTTCCTTGAGTCTTATATATTCTCCACAGTCATTCAATGCCAAGTCCACCATGATTCGTAATGCGTAGCGACCCTTTGTTGAAATCTTCATCTGTATCACCTCACAATTGCTTTCTCCAAATATTTCCCCCATCATTTTATAACACTTTTATCTAAATATGCAATGCCCCACGCACAAAAATCAGCAGAAAAAACAAAAAGCATGTTACTGTTCGCTTACATTTTCTGAAACAAGCAAGCCCCCACCAACACTTATTTCTCTACGAAATTGAAGCGAGGGACTTTCCTGCTGCATCAAAGTACAGCTCTGCTATCTGGTTCAGCTGTCTTTTTATCTGGGAAAAATCTGCATTCAAATTCAAAGTTTTGGCACTGATCTGGTTGCCGCTCATAGAATAGGTATTATCCGGCAAAAGCGCCTCCTCTGTTCTTGCATACAGCAAAAGGCCGGCAACTTTGTGAGGCTTTCCTGCCAGCTCTGCCTCTTTGTTCTTGACATAGGCAAATATCTGATACAGATTGTCTGAATGAAGCTTATGCACTCCAAATCGCGTCTGTGTGGTATGAGAATAATACTTTGCATCTATAATCAATATATCGCTTCCTCTTGAGAGCATAACATCGCTCTGCATCACAGGCAGCAAATCCCCTGCTCCGTTGTCCAGCTTCCAGGCAATCTGAGACGGCTCTGCCTTTATGAAGGGAAACTCTTTTCTATAATACCCCAATATAAACTTCTCATACAGCCGGCTCATCTCCTGCTCATCCAGAAACTCCATAAGCCTCTCGGCTCCATCCTCCTGCTTCTGAAGCAGCCCTTTCAATACCAGACGGCAGACAAAAATCAGCATCTGATAGGTCTGGTTGCCGCGGTTATATACAATTCTCCAGTTAATTCTATGAATATCCAGGGTATCCACCCCTTCAAGGAATACCATGGATTTTCTAAGATCCCGTTTTCTTTTGGAGGATATACGAGAGGAAAGCAGCACTCTTCCGGTTGTCTTGATAATCTGGTTCAGGTAAAAATCAACCGAAAACTCGTCAAAAATACATACGAGCTGCTTTTTGCGAAGGCTCTGCGTCTTAATGGATTCTGAAATATTGATTTTTCCGCGAGGAACGCTCAAAAGCTCTGTTCTCTGTACATAGTCTCTTCCCAGCCCGCGCTTTACCTGCATGTCTAGTCCTTTTGCAAGAATAGCAGCCAAAAGCTCGCCTGTATTTTCAAATTTCTCGCAGGAGAGACTCTGGTATGTCTGTTCACGTAATACCTGAAACGCATATGCCAGCATATAATAAATGTTTTTTATCTTAATCATCGAATTGCACACCGCAGGTTTTCACTCCAATCCCTTACCTTGACAGGCTCGTCAAACCAATATTCCTTTAGAAGAGGAATCAGCTCAAATTCCACCACTGACTGCATCCACTCTTCATTAATAGTTGTTTTTGTGCAGAAATAGCTATGTCCGATTTGAAAGCCCTCTCTCAGAGATTCGTCTGCTGAAATGGCTTCATTGAGCTTTTCCACTGTCTGAATCAGCCTATCAAATTTTTTGTTGCCTGCTTTTGCGCGATACGCCCGAAAACCAGCGGACTGAAAGGCAGGAACAAATTCATAGAAGGCAAATCTGCGACGCAGGGCATAGTCCAGCATAGCCAGACTTCTGTCCGCTGTGTTCATCATCCCAATAATATAAACATTATTAGGAATAGCAAACTGCTCATCCTTGTACAGAAGCTGAAGTTCTACGCCTCTCTTGTCATTTTCAATGAGCATAAAGACTTCGCCGAAAATCTTACTAAGATTTCCCCTGTTTATCTCGTCAATAAGAAAAAAATATGGACGGTCGTCTTCCTCTGCCTGCTTGCAGAACTCATAAAAAACACCGTTTTTCAGTTCAAAGCCGTTTTCCTTTGGCCTGAAGCCCATAATAAAGTCCTCATAGCTGTAGCTCTGGTGGAACTGCACCATCTTCACGCGGTTTGTGTCCTTTTCTCCCATAATGGAAAAGGCAAGGCGCTTGGCTGCAAAGGTTTTTCCAACTCCAGGCACTCCCTGAAGAATAATATTTTTCTTTGTTAAAAGAAGCCTGCATAAAATATCATACTGTTCCTCGCTAAGATACACGTCCTCAAGGAACTCCTCCTTTGAGTAGGGATCATAGGCATATTCCGGCTCCTCCCTGTCCGGGGCTGTCTCCAGAAACAAAGACAGAAGCTTTTTCACATATTCTGTGTAGCCTGTGATATCTGTGAGTGTTTTCATGGCAGCCTGCCCTGGATGCTCCCATTCTCCTTTGTCTGTCCAGTTTACCTGACGCACATTCCTATAGGTGCTTCTGCCCTCCTCATAGATATAATCACTGCTCACAGTCCCCTTTCCAATCACCTTGCTCATTCCCTGCTTGACAATGACAATATCTCCTATTTTCATATCATTTACAAACTGCCATACAGCATGCACCTGATTTTTGAAGGAAGAATCTGTGCCTCTGATTTCCTGCAGCCGATTTCGTATCTCATCCTTTGTATTATACTGCGACAGGTCGCCCATCTCGTCCCAGCCAATCGCCATAATTCCCTCTGCATAATCCTTTTCCCAATTTGCAGAATTGTCTCCTGCGGAATAGAGCCAATAATGAACAATATCCCTGCTCTCTGCAAGCGCATCGTCTGTTGTCTGCTCTGGAATGATTCCATCAAAAATATCGTCACCAAAGCTCACCTCTGCCGGACTCTGCTCCAGAAGCTTTCGGCAGCCCCGGAGAATGCTGTTGGATTTGTTTCCTGTTTTTTGATAATAGTAAAGAACATTATTTCTTACAGCCTGAAGGGCGTTTGTGTATGCCCTCTCTCCAAAATCCTCTCCGATTTTGCGGATAAAATACAGGGTAATGCTGGTATTTACTCTCCTCTTATAGTCCCTGCCGTCCACCATACAGGCAAAGAGCATAATGGTTATCTTCAGGGAGGTGGCGCTGAAATATGAGATCCGTTCAGAGAGCTGCTTTACCGCCTCCTGAATATCCATCTCCCCCTCATAGACCCTTTTGCTGAAGCTATATAAAATCTCGTCTGCATCCAGTTCCATTCCAACGCGCGCCCTGATACTGCCGTATTTCTCATCTATATATTTCTTGAGCATACAGAGATCCGCATAATACCCTTCGGTTCTCTGTTCGGCCTTATCAGACATCACATCATTTTTCAGATAATCGTAGATTTCCTTTTTTGCTTCCTGCATGGCCGCGTCCGACACAAGGCAGTCCCAGAAGCAGCCGACCAGGGTATTATTCCAGATGTAAAAGGCATCGGATACATGCGTTTTTACCGTGTTTTCCGCCCATTCGGGATGCTGCTCCTTCAAATATTCTCTATATTCATTTCGGATTTCATGTATTGTTTGTGATACCAGCATTTGTCTCCTTCCGTACGTCCACGCCGTCTTCTCTTCTTTTCTATCTGCTTCTTCTGAGATAAGCCCGGAACATTTCCTCCTCAAATTCCGGAATCATGGATTCCATAAGAGGCGTAAGGAGCCGCTCCACGGCTGTGTCATAGTTTCCCATGTTTTCAATTTTTCCTTTGTGCAGAACAGTCTTTTTGCTGTCCCTGTCATAATCATAGCCGCTATATATGGCCTGTCCTGTTGTTGACACAAAGCCCAGATTCAAAAGCTGAATATAGGTCTTGGCTATCTGAATACGATTTTCCTTTCCATCGCCATACACATTGGTTTTCTTGAGGATTTCCTCGATCTTTTCCTTCATCTCCCATTTTGTAACAGACTCCCTGCTGTTTCTTCCTCTGTCTGTGGCTATCGCTGCCAGCGCTTCATTAACCAGCTTTTCTATGTCTGCTCCAGTCACGATTCTTGTCTGTCCCTGTGTGTCTGTTCCTGCAAAAAGCTCGACCAGCTCTCTTAAATCCCTTGTGTTTTTATGCCAGTCCTGCAAAAAGAGCTGCTTTCTCTTTTTTGCGTTTTTTTCCTTTTCTTCAAGCCTTACTCTCAGAATTTCTATACATTCCTCTTCTGTCGGCAGGTACATGGCATAGAGCCTGTCAAAACGCCCACTCCTGAAAAACTCTGAAGGAAGCCCTGTCAGGTCATTTGCAGTGGCAAAAATAAAGCACGGCTTTGTCTTGTCCTGCATCCACCCCAGAAGCCGTGAGAACATCCTTTTAAAAGACCCTGAATCATTTTCATTTCCGTTTTTTGAGCCGCTGAAGGCCTTATCCAGTTCATCAATAAACAAAATGCAAGGAGCCATTGCCTCTGCTATTTCCAGCGCCTTCTGCATGTTGTGTTCAGATTCTCCCTGGTATTTTCCCATCAGCATTCCCACGTCGAGCTTTAGCAGGGGCAGTCTTAATTTTTTTGCCGCAAACCTTGCTGCAAGAGACTTTCCACAGCCGGGAATGCCGCAGAGGAGGATTCCCTTTGGAATCTCTGTTCCAAAGGTCTCTCTTCTCCATCGCTCCTCTTTCATGGCAAAATCAATCTCTTCCACATATTCCTTGAGTCCCCTAAGACCGCCGATTTGGGTTCGGACATTCTCTGTGTCCAGAAGCTCCAGGATCTCATTTCTCTTTATCACCTGCTCCTTTACCTGAAAGAGTTTTTTCTTGACAGCATTGCCGCTTGCAAGCTCACTGTCATCCATGAACTTGATACGGCGAACCATACGATAGACCTCGGTTCTGTTCAAGCCGCAAAAATCTGTAAAAAGAGAATCATCGATCAGAAGAGACTGCAGCAAGGGACTTTCCTGAAACTCCTCCTCAATGATAGAGCGGATTTCCTCTTCTCTGGGAAGCTTTACATCAATATATTCGGTGTATTGCTGCAGGAATTCGGGAATATAATTCTTCTCTGAATACAAAATCACAGCGCTTCGCCTGAGAATGCTGCCCTCAGGAGCCGCTGCATAGGCTCTCACATAGCTTTCCAGCCTCTCCAGATTCTTCTGGTTCTGCGAAAGCCGTAAGTCTCTGATGTCAAGCTCTTCACCGCGTGCAAGCGTCAGATGGCTGCAGTCCCATTTTAAAAATTCCAGAGGATTTGTCTCGTCCGGACTTAAAGAATTCTTTCCCGGAAGACTTCGATTCTCAAGACCCTCTGAATAATTCCACGGAAGGGCCTTGGTCTGACTGTCATCGTAATCTACCAGCCCTCCGCTTTTGCTTCTCATTCTTCGCTGAACAATCTCATCCAGACTGACGAGCTGATGCATCAGCTCTGTCTCATAGGTCCTCACATAAATAATCGGAATCCCGGCAAAGTATGCATTGCGGCAGTCTCTGCTAAGCTGTTCCAGCACAGTCAGATGCTTCTGTTCCATCCTCGCTTCTCCTTCTGTCTAAGGAAGAGTCAAAAAGCTTTTTGTCTCCTCCTGTGTCTCACTGATTCAAATATCTCTCTCTCATTTCCATAAATGTTCTTCCAAGCTCCTGTCCCAGATGTTCATATTCCTGCGGTGTACATCCAGGAGTCGGATTGGTCAGAGTTCTCATAAGTTCTGCTGCATGCCCTGTCCGAAGCTCGCCCTCTATCTTCTCATAGGTTTCCCGTTTTTCTTTTTTTCTTCGCTCTGCGCGGGTGTTCCTGCCAAGGCTGCTCAAAATCTGTTCCATCCTCCCTGCCCTCTTATATAAATCAGGCTCTGCTTCTATATTGATATGATTTTTTCTGAGATATTCCAGATATTCCTGTTTTCCCCAGCTTTCTTTTTCTTGTGTCTGTGGATCTGGCAGCTTCCTGAGAGCAGAATACAGAAAGCTAAGGCTTCCTCCAACCAACAGCTTCCTCATATCCTCTACAGAGCCTGCCGCTGCTCCCAGTTCTTCTCCCACAGCCCTCTCATAATGGCTCATGCATTCCAAAACGCCGCCCTCTCCTGCAAAAGCCTTCCTGTATGCTTCATTTCTTTCAGGCTCCAGGGACAGATATTCGTTCTGGCTGTCTATGCATTCCTGCAGGACAAGCTCATAATGCGCGTCTGCCTCTTCCTTTCCTCTTATACTGCCCGCCCGATTTTTGGGGAGCGCTGCCTGTTTGTCTCTGAAGCGTTTGGAGCCTCTTGCTTTCTTTATGTAGTATACCATACAACCTACAACAACGGCAACTGCCAATAAAATTCCCACATTTTTGAGCATATCTGACGTTTCCATATACGCACCTCTCTGATTTTTCTTTGTCCAGGATTTCAGCCATAGAAAGCGATTCTGTCAAAGGCCTCTTCCAGCGCTCCGGCAATAAGCTCCTCCAGAGGAAGCTCTCCTGTCTGTCTTGCAGCTTCCATGCTTTTTTGTATTTCCGGACGAATGTTTGCCCTGAGCTTTTCCAGATATCCTTCCTGTGCTTTTTTCTGCATTTTTTTCCTCTTTCTGTCCGAAAGCTCTCTCTCATTAATATAATCTGAAACATAGTCTGACAAATTTTTATTAAAAACACGGTCAAGGAGCATGAGCGGAACAAGAACAGCAATCGCCAGCACCATCTCAAGAGCATTTAAATTAAAGAGATCCGGCATGGTAGAACTGCAAAGCTTTTGGGGCCTGCACCTGGCAATCAACGCCTGCCACGCTGTCTCATCCAATTGATAGGAATCCTTGTCAAGACGATTGCAGTATATTTTCTCCAGTTTTTTATTTACCTCCTCCTGAATGCTTTCCCTGCATTTTCCCATTGTCTCCCTGTAGCTTTCTGTCAGAAGCCGCTCTATTACAGAAGCCTGCACTCTCTCCTGATATGCAAGTCTGATTTGTGCCTTTAGATATGCTGTATTTCGCTTTCCCTGGGGTGTCTTCTCTGAAGATACCCATTGGTTCATAATCTTCATTGCTTCCCTATAATAAATTTCTGCAATTTTTTCTGCCGCTGCATCAGAAAACCTTCCAAGCTCCTGTTCTATTCTGGGGCGCAGGGCTTTTTTCAGACTTTCCCTCACAGCCTCTGCATTCATATCATTAACAGCTGCCATGGCCAAGCCGCGCGATACGCTAAGGGACGGTTCATCCGAGCGTTCCACTGAAACCGCGCCATAGCCATAAGCCTTATCAAGCTCCCTCTGACAAATCTCCCTGATAAATCCCATCTTGCTGGCGCCGCCTGTCAGAATGACTGCCTGGCAGGCGCATTTTGCACTCTTCATTTCCTGTATGATTTCCCGGACAAATTTCTGGCAATGTCCTGCCCAGCAGTCTACGTCTCCGCTGCTTCTCAGCGCGAATTTTTCTGCATTTTCCCCACAAACACTGCCTGTAATACTGCCGACAACTCTTTCCATAAACTCTTCGTCAATGTGGACGCTGATATTTTCCTTAAGCTTCTTTATCTTCTTTCCTGTCTTTTGATTTGCTGTTTCCAGAACATTTCCCATACTGTCTGTATCATAAATCTGTATCACGCTGGTATCAATCATCTCGTGATTGTAAAACAGCTCCTTTATTCTGCGGAACGTCCACTTATAATAAAGCTTCTGTTCCAGGGACAAATAAGACAGGTCATAACCTGCGTCCTTCAGAACCTTTTCCAGCATCATCCTTTCAATTTCTGAAGCTCCAAGCCGCCAGCTCTTCTCAATCGGCTCCTTTCCTGTCTGCATCCAGGTCGCATCTGCTGTGGAAGAGCCAAAGTCCAGCACCAGAATTCCTCTGTTCATGTACAGGCTTCGTTTCTGTGCAACATTAATAAAAGCCGCTCTGGATTCTGGAAGTATGACTACCCTGGTCTCTGGAATATACTTTTCTGCTGCCTCCTGAATCATATCTGCATACTCCCTCTTATGAGACAGCCATTCCTCCTCTGAGGATGGGCAGCCGACAAGCAAAAGCAGCTTTTCTTCTGTGCCCGTAAAGTATCCTTTATTGTTTTCCATCACGACCTTAATCAGCTCTGCCAGAAAATCCTGCATGAGCTTCTTTTTGGTTCTTCCGCATACATTGTCATCAAAATATTGGGGGCTGTCCTTAAAATAATAAATACACCCCTCTTTTCCTGCTGCCTGCCTTCCAATCGTAATACTGTCGCCCTCATATCGGATTGCCGTAGGAATAATCAGATTTTCATTGTCAAATACCAAATCCTTGTTCTGGCTTCCCACGCCTCCCTTATCTACATTGCATATAGAACACTGTCCATGGCCAAAATCCAAAGCCAGAATCACAACATCCTCTAAAAGCTTCCAGGTGTCTTTGTCCCTGAATTCTGAAATATCAAATCCATTCCACAAGCTCATCTTCCTTCGGCCCTCCTCCAAAGCTTATTTGTGCTGTTTTTTTCTATTCGTATCTGGTCAGTATCTCCGCAGATACGGGCGAAAATCTGATCAAGCGGAAATTCGCACTACCCACAGGATGCAACGTCCGCTTTGCTGCCTGCTCATAATCATATGGCTGATCTTAGCTCTCATATTCGAGTTCTATTAATATTTCATGAAATATGCTATCTACCTTCTGGGCAATTTTGAGATATGTCCTCATTGCGCACTCTTCTTCTGCAGTCTCTAATTCCGAATCCTCTAATTTTAATTGTTTGAAATATACCTTCATTTCATCACTTTCGAGCCTTTTCCTCACAGCCTCATATTTTTTTCGGTTTTTCCGCTTTTTTTCCTCTGCTTTTATGTTTTTATTACAGGTATTTAAAATCTCCTCTAATCTGGATGGTTCCAGCCGTACTGCACTTGCCTTTAAATACTTTCGATATTCTGCAATACTGTCAAACATGGTCTCTTTTCTTTCGTCTGCTCTCTCAAGCTGCTTCAGCGCATAGCTGAGATACTGCAGATTGCTTCCCCATAAAATATATTTCATGGAAGAGAGACTCTGCGCAAAGACAAGCTCATTCTCTACTAGCCTGTGATATCGCTTCATACAGTCTATCACGCCGCCCTCATCGCAAAATACCTTTCTGTAAAAATCGTTTTTTCCCGGTTCATATCCAAGATACGTATTGTAGAGCTTCATACAGCGCTCAAGCTGGTTCTCCAGCTCCAGTCTTTTTTTTCTCTTCTGAGCGTCTCCCATTTTCCTGTCATTTTCTATTAGACGCTTCATGAGCTGGCTGGGCTTTCCCTGGGTCTGCCTCGCATATTCGCGAAACATACTCATGGCATGCTGCATATCGCTTTCAAATTGCTGCCTTGAAAGACCTCCTCCCTTTTGCCTGTCTAATAAAGAAGCCTGTCCCTTGTCTAAGCCCAGAAGATTTCCGATATCCTTTGCCAGACTTTTTCTCTCGCTAAAATCCTGCGCCAATTAAAATCCCCCTTCCGATAAGGCAATCGCTGTGTCTTGCCTTGTGTATAACGACTTGAAAGCCAGAGGAGAATTGCTTATAATTCCCCCGTCCCTTTTTAAGAAGAAATAGTATCCGTCCTCTATCCAGGTCTCTACTACTTCTGTTTTTCTGTCCTTCTCATGATTAAGCACATTGTCAAAGTAAATCATGTCCTCCATCACATATTCCAACAGAATTTTTCCATCCTGTACTGCCAAGAAGCCCCCCTTGCCGTCAGCGGCAAAGCTCGTAATCCCCCTGCACTGTTCCTCTGACCATTCCCTGACAGGCTTGTCTCCTCTGTGAGGATTTTGATCTCTGTGAAAGAGCAGAAGGCGCAAGTCTCCCTTTCCAGGCCGCAAAATAATATCCTCCCTGTTAAAACTCATATAAGGGAGAACCCGCAAAACGGTTCCTCCCCTTGTTACCAGTATATCACAGAATTCGCCTTCCTTTAGCACGATTCTTTTCACTTCTGTCTCTTTTTCCTGCCTGTCCGTACAAAAGCAGACAGTTACAGGCTCTGCTGTGCTTCCGTCTCTCCTATACAGCCGTTTCAGCCGAATAGGCGCCTTCTTATAAAGTTCCTGTCCATTATCTGTCAGCAAAAGATATGGCATGGAATTTTCCAGAGGAAGGAGTTCAATTTCACTCTCTTCTCCTGTCAGGCGGTTTATCATATGCTGCGAAAATCTTCTTTCTCCCTCCATACCATTCAAAAACAGCTCCAGTCTCTGAAATTCCACAGGATATTCTTCATACAGAAGCTCGAACCGGCAATAAAGAGCGGTCAGCATATAAAAAAGCCACTGCTTTCTATTCTCCTGAATCCGGGACTTTTCCACTTCTCTGAAAATGCTTCTTTTGTTTTTGGCACAAATCCAGTAAGGGTATTCGGGATTTTTTTCTGATATTATGGCAGGTGTTTGTTCGTATTTTCTGATTTTTGCATTGAGGAATCCAAAGATCTTTTCCTCTGTCGGCTTAAAGCCACTTGCATTTTTGTCTGAGAACATATTGGGTTCCAGATTTCCCATATCCTCAGGATTTCTCTTTTCCTTCAAAATATAATCCAAATAGTCATTCCTGCACTTGAGCATAGGAGGAAGCAGGCTAACGCCCGCTTCCTTTGTTTCCTGCTCAATAAAGGCAAGCATCCTGTCCCATTGCTTATGAAATTCTGTAAAATCCAGGAACTTCCTGTCTGTTACATATTTTTTCACATCCTTCCTGTTATTTACAGGCTTTCCTCCCAGCTTCCACGGTTCTCTAATCATCATCTGCCCCTGCTCTTTTACTCTGTCACATAGTCTCTCTCTGCATACAGTTCCATATTCTCTTCTGCTTCTTCGTTCTCTTCTGTTTCTTTTCCTGTATTCTCCTCTGCCTCCAGAGCCATTTCTTCTGTATCCTCTTCGGCTGCCAGAGCTTCCTCTGCCTCCTCTTCGACTTCCAGGGTCAGCTCTTCTTCTCTATCTTCTTCGGCTGCCAGATTCGGCTCTTCTTCTCTATCCTCCTCGGCTGCCAGAGCTTCCTCTGCCTCCTCTTCGACTTCCAGAGTCAGCTCTTCTTCTCTATCTTCTTCGTTCGCAGCTTTTGTCTCTTTGTCTGTGTTCTCCTCTTCCATGCATTCCTCTGCCTGACATTTTCTCTGTACCCTTGCATTTATCCTTGTTCTTATGCGCTCTGCATATTCCAAAGCCTTTTCTCTTGCCCATGCAAAGAATTCTCTTATTTTATCTATTCCAGATTTCAGAAGCTCAAAGCTGAAGGAAACAAACTCTCCAAATGCATCTGCCGTGTCTCTCACAACATTGTCCATAAAGCCGTCGGCAAGTGTATCTGAGAACTTAAAGCCGTATTTGATTACCCAATAGCCAAGACTCATGACCATAATAACGGAAAGAATCGACGTCATCACACTGCCGAACACAATGGCAATCACCTTAAAGCCGATCTCTGCCGCAACAATGACCAGCCTTGTCATTGCCACAATTCCAATCACTTCCAGAGTAAACCTAGCAATCTTCCATGCAATGCTGCCCTCTTCTGCTGCCTGCACTGTCTTGCTGCTTTCATACATTGCGCAAACCATGATTGTGAGTTCGTCCAGAGTAACCTCTGACGGAACCTCGTCCAGCTTTCCTTCCTTTGCCGCAATATATGCCGCCATTGTCGTCACTGCAAGCAAATCCCGTTCTTTATCTTCCTCATATTCATATTCTGCTCCTTGTGTGTCTCCCATGCTCTCTGAAGCATACTCAATCATACTCTGTGTGAGCTTCTGCATTAATGCACTGTTGTGAAGTATCAGTTCCTTCAAGGCCTTTTTCAGTTCTTCCTCACAGCTCTCGTCTGCCGCCTGCCCAGGTACGTAGATGCGCTCCAGCCTTTGCATAAACTCTTCCACATCATACTCAGGAATGATTTCCTTAATTGCCTGCGCATATTCCCTTGCCATATCATAGAAAGCTTCGCAGGCCTCTGCCGTGGTTTTGCCTGCCACTGTCCTGGTCAGACTTTCTTCTACCCAGGTCTCCGGGTTCTCCTCTGCCTGAGCCAGTGCTTCATAAAAGCTGTCGATTCCCATATAAATACGCTCCACCATCATCTCGCCCTGACTCTCTTCCTTGTCTGGCAGATGTGTGACATATGCAAAAATCATTCTGTCGCGGGCAGAGCGCTTCTCCTCTGGACTGCCCTGCTCAGTCTGTATTCCTTCTGCATTTATTTCTTCTACCAGACTCTTGATTTCCTTCATTTCCTTATCATTGAATGTTCTCATAAAAATCTCCTTTCCAGGCTTGTCTCTTTGTTTTCTGCAACCATTTTACTTCACGAACTTCCGCAAAAGGAAGCATTTTGTGAGACATTTCAGGAATCGCATCTGTATATGTTCTGAAACCTGCGTCCCTTTCCATTTTCTGTTTTTGAAAAATATTCCAGAATCTCATATATATCCTCTGGGGCATAAATATTATTGCGCATGCATGCCACAATCACTCTGTCACGAAAATCATAATAATTCAAGCTATTGGATGCTTTTGCCATAAGCTCGTTCGATTCCTCTGGCGTCAGCTTCAGTCCAATCACGATTTTCAGGAGAGTCTCCTTGCCCGGCTGATTTCCGGTATGATCCTCAGACCATATTCTTAGATGCGACCATGTGGTTTTTGAAATTCTTGCATACTCATAAAATCCCGCATAGTCAAGCTTGCCGCTTTTTTTCACAAATCTTTTCTCAAAAAGCCATCCCTCCAATACCTGGAAAAAGCTTTTCTCTGGCTCAAAGTCTGCAATCATTTGGCTTATCCTCTGATATTTATCATCTGATTCCTGATTTTTCTTAAATATTTTCTCTGCATTCTTCTTTGCCAGAAGATTCAGCGTCTCTTCCATGTAATACAGCTTCTGTCTGTCCTTCGCCATTTTCTCACCTCCGTGTCAGAGCCGATTGTCTTTTTGTATTGTTTATCTGCTCCTGTGATTTATGCTTTTGCAATCCTTAGCCCTTTCCGTTATTTTATCTGATATATTTTGTGAAAAGGAGCCATTCTGTGAGACCTTTGCCTCTATTACTGTTCATTCCATTTGAAAAGCAGGTTTGTCTTATTTTCATCGGGGCAAGCGAAAATTCGCAATCCGCTTCGCTGCTTGCTCATAACCAAATAACTGCTTATTGCTTTTCGCAGCCCAAGCAGGGGACTTACTTGATTTGGTTGCACTGTGTTTTCCATTTTTTCGTAAAACAAATTGTCTATTTACAAGTCCTTGTTTAATGATATAATTAAATTATTAATTTTGTCAAATAATATCACCTTTTCTTTAAGAAAAAGGATATATAAACTCGCAATTACTTTGCGAGGCAGCTGTTGTCAGCAGGTTTAGAACCCTGGCGCCTATATCCTGACTACAAAGAAAATTATTTTTTGCAAAATCCTTAAGAATATAAAAGAGCACAAAAACACAGCATTTCTTCACAACTTATTTGTGCTTTAAACGAAGCGAAAGGAATGATAGAAAATATGAAAAAAAGCATCGAACATTTGGGAAAAAGGGAATGTTATGGATGCAGTGCCTGCCAGCACACCTGTCCTGTGAAGGCTATAGACATGAAACAGGACAAGGAAGGCTTTGGGTATCCAGTAGTAAATAACGATTTATGTATAGAATGCGGCAAATGCACAAGGGTATGTCCGTCTATTCAAGGAAAAAAGACAGATAACACTTCAAAGCCAGAGTGTTATGCCCTCCAAGCACCTGATTCCGTGCGAAAATCTGGCAGTGCTTCTGGAGGAGCCTTCGTACTTCTAGCAGAAGCCATTTTAGAACAGGGTGGGGTTGTGTGTGGTGTAGTGATGGATAAACAATTCAAAGTATACCATACAATTGTAGACAATAAGCAAGCTCTGCAGCCCCTTAGAGGTTCCAAGTACGTTCAAAGCGATTTGAGACAGGTATTCCCTGAAATCAAAAAATATTTGAACAAAGGAAAAAAAGTATTGTTTACTGGAACTCCCTGTCAGGTTGCAGGACTAAAAAACTATATAGGAAGCAATCCTGAAAATCTGCTCACCGTAGATTTAGTATGTCATGGCCCTACCTCTCAATTGGTATTTGAAAGGTATCTGGAAGAAAATTTCGGGAAAGAAAACGTAGAAAAATTCCTGTTCCGTCCAAAGGCTTACGGTTACAATGGCGTAACCTGCGAGGTTACGCTGAAAAACGGCAAAAAATATGTAGGGCACAAGGACTTCGATGTTCTGGAGCAGGGTCTTTTTCATTCCCTGTGCCTTAGACAGACCTGCGAAAATTGCGTCTATGCAGAGCTTCCCAGAATCGGAGATTTTACCATGGGAGATTTCTGGGGCCTGCGCTTCTATAAACCAGAGCTTACCAGCCCCCTTGGGACCTCCGTGCTGTTGGTGAACAATGAAAAAGCCAGAGATTTTCTCAAGCTGATAGCGCCCAAATGTAAACTGCTGGAGCAAACTCCTTTCAAGGCCGCTCTCAGAAACCGTTTTCGCAGCCAAGGACATGCTCATCCTGAAAGAGAGCGTTTCTTTGAAATGCTCTCCTACACTACAATGAACAAAGCCGTTACTTACTGTATGCACAGGCGCTACGATGTCGGCATTCTGGGAATCTGGTATGGAACCGGCTACGGCAGCATTGCCACCTACTATGGTCTGGCAAAGGTTTTAGAAAAAATGGGACTCTCTGTTCTTATGATAGAAAAACCAGGAATCCAAAAAGAGGAAAAGCAACTTCAGGCAGAAAGACCTTCCAGAATTTTTGCAGAGAAACACCTTCATGTAAGTTCTTCCTATTCCCTAGAAAATATGCACATGCTCAACCAGATATGTGATATTTTCGTTGTCGGCTCCAACCAGGTATGGAATTATGGCGTAGGAAAAAGCGCTGGAAGAAGCTTTATGCTGGATTTTGCGCGAAATGAAAAAAAGAAGATCTCCATTGCTTCCTCATTTGGACACAGTGTTGACTTCAGAGGAGAATTGGATCAAATTATAGACAGAATGTTCCTGAAGCAATTTGACGCTGTCTCTGTTCGCGAGGATTCTGCCGTAGGATTGTGCAAATCCATTTTTGGAGTACAGGCCGAACGCATACTGGATCCTGTTTTTCTGGCAGGTCGGCAGATCTACGATTCTCTGACCCGAAAGCTTTCTATTCCGGAATCAGAGCCTTATATCTTCAGCTATATCCTGGATCCTACTCCTGAAAAGGAACAGGCGCTGGAATATATTAGGAAAAAAACCGGAAAAAAGGTTATCACTGTTTTTGGCGAAAGCTATGCGCCCGGTATGGAAGAAAACTGGGGCAGTATTCCTGAAAATATTTCCTTCCCTGAGTGGATAAATCACGTAAAGAACAGCAGCTATATTTTCACGGACTCCTGTCAGGGAATGAATTTCTCTGTGCTATATCAAAAACCATTTGTTATAGCTGGAAATCTTAGAAGAGGAATGACCCGTTTCCACTCATTCCTAAAGCTGATTCATCTTGAGAATCATCTTCTGAAAAATCCGACAGATATTAAAACAAAGGAAGGTTTGCTGGATTCTATAGACTATACAGAAATCAACCGTATTCTGAAAAAGGAAAAGGAACGCTCACTCAAGTGGATTCATAATGCTGTCTTTTCGCCGAAAGTCACGACTGAATATCAGGTTTTTGATGCAGAAATTACTTCTCCGTTTTCCGTGCAGGACAAGCATGTGCCAGAAGACAGCTATTATAAAAGAAACCTGCCTGTAAAAATTATTCAGAAAATACGCAGAAAATCCCAAAGTCTGCTTGAGGATGGAAAGATTCCTTTCCGCAAATAAGCCCCATCTCCTGAAGGTAATGCCATTTATCCCACTACCTAAATCTCATGGATTTTCTGACTGAAATATTATAAAAAGCAGCTTCTCAGAAGGGACTTACACCCCTTCTGAGACAAGCAAGTCCCCCGCTTATTTCTCTGCGAAATTGAAGCGAGGGACTTGCTTGATACGTTAAAATTTCGCAAAAACCTCAAAAAACATCGGTACATTTTCAAATGAAACAAACCGTCTTATATTCTGATCAAATTCCTCTTTGTTGGAAGCTGTCAAATACGTAAAGCCCAGAGTCTTTACCCATTCTCTGATTGCTGTTCCACTCCCGGCTTTCCTGTTATTACACATGATAATACGCATATTTCCCTTTAAAGCCTTATCCCATACAGCATTCATATCACAGAAAAAACTCATATCGCTGATGATTAAAAAGCTCAGTCTGTCGCTTGCCGCTGCATATCCCATAAAGGTTGAGGCAGCTCCATCGCTTCCATTTGTTCCCATATTGCAGAATACTTCCACTGTAGGATTTATCAAAAAGCGGCTTGCAAATACGCTGGTGTTTGCAATTCCGTAATGCAGGCACGAATTGTCCGGCAGACTTTTTACCGTCTTTTCTACCACGTACAACTGAGAATATTTATTGGTCTGCTGTACAGCATATCTTTTTTCAGCTCTTTTCCACGTTTTCACATATGCGCTGCCATTCTCGCATTCCACAGGTGCCTTCACAAAGCGCTCAAAAAACTGCTTTGCAGAACACTCGAATACTCTACTGAGCTTTCCATAGGTGTCTATAACCAGTCCATCCTCTGCAACTCTCCAATGTGCAAGAGGCGGCTTCTGTGAACAAAGCCTGGTAAGAGACGGGTCATTCTGTATACGCCTTCCTCCTATTGTAATAACAATATCAGGCGCAAAGTCACGATCAAATCTTTCCTGGCTAATCCCCCGAAGTACAAAGTATGGTATAACGGAAAAATTATTTCTGAAATTGGATAAGTGATCTGTTAGCACCACACAATGATACTTCTCGCAGAATGCATCGATAACTCTCTGTTCCTCTGCCCCGACAGGACGTTCTTGGCCATAAACCAACAGGATTCTTTTCATAATAGACAGCCGTTTTGCTCTGCTATTCCAAGCCTTATCAGAAGCAGCCAGTGTAATTCTTTCAATTCTCCTCAAGGGCTTTCCAAGCTCCAGTGCTGAAAGCTCAGGCTCTGCCGAATCTATGGACGCAATTGGAACATTAATATGAACAGGGCCTTTGCCATGGTGCGCAGTCTCCAGAATGGCATCGCAAATTGCCCGATGTGTCTCTCTCTCCCCTGCTGCATCTGCGTTCATAGGCAGAGTGACGCTCTTTTTACATACCTTCTGATATTTATTCATCTCAGGTATTGCCTGATTATCATTCTGTCCTGAAAAATAAGAATAGGTATCTGTAGTAATTACAATGAGCGGTATCTGCTGGTAAAAAGCCTCTGCAACTGCCGGCAGATAATTGGCGGCAGCAGTTCCTGATGTACAGCACAGAACCACCGGCTCCTGTGTCTTCAGTGAGATTCCCAGAGCATAAAAGCCGGCACTGCGCTCATCAACAACTGAATATACCTTAAAGCAATCGTTTGCTTCAAACAGCCGTGCAAGACTCAAATTTCTCAGCCCTGTAGAAAGGACAATATTTTTAATTCCATAATCTCTAAGCAGAGTAACCAGCATTCTGCATCTTGCAAAATCAGCTAGGCCTTCCTGTGTTATATCCTGCTTCTTTTGTTCCTTTTCAAACCTTCTTGGAATACTCAGTGTGTTTTTCAGCCACCGCTTGGGTTCTTCCTTTACTGTGTTCCAGATGTGCCTGTAATCAATAGGCTCTCTAAAGCCAGCATCCTGCTGAACATTCCTTGCATCATTTTGCTTTCTAAGCTCTTCCTCTGATTTTTTTGGAGCATTCAAAACATTTTTCAGCCATTTATAGCAACGTCTGCGTTCTTCCTTCATTACAGCGTCTATATATTGATAGTCAATCGGTTCAAGAAGTGTTTCATCCTGTAAAATACGTTTCGGATCTGTGACCAAATGAGAACCAAAGCCAAACAAGTCTGACAGCGATTTAAATCTGGAATATCCTCTTCTCTTGTTTGTAATTGCAATAAAATTTCTCTTAAAAATAATAGCAAAGCTTGCGCCATGGCAGGAATCTGTCACAACAAATCTAGCATTTTTAATAAAATACAGCCAATCCTCTACCTGAAGGTTTTCCACACAGTTCGGCAAATCCATCAGCGCTTTATTTTTTGCAAAAAGCCAGGGAAGTCCGTCCAGCATATTGATGATTTTAATTCCTCCCATCTTCTGAGAAAGATGCAGCAAGGCTTCTCTCTTCTCAGGTGTAGGATCCAAAATATAAGCAGCAATATATGGTTCTTCTTCGCGATGCTTAGACTGCTGTGCCAGTTCTTCAAAAATCTTGGGTTCTGCCACAAATACAGGATCCAACACCTGTTGCGCGGCAATTCCATATTCGTCTCTGCACAATCTGACTCCATCAGCCTCTCTGACAGAAATGCCGTCAAATCTGCTCATATAATTTGAAATGATCTCTCTCTGTTCCGGAGGTGCAAAATCAACTCCATGTCCAAAAGAAACCGCATATGCAACTTTCTTCTTATTATCCTCTGCAAAATCTAAATAAAAGGCTTTTCCAAAATTTTTGCTGATGCCATAATTCCATACCTGGTCTGAACCAATCACAAAAGCATCGCATATAGCATTCAATTTGGAGAGTTCCTGCAGCCTGTACTGCTCACTGATATGATAATGCTCTCGTCCAAATCTTCTGGAATGCGTTTCTTCTCTTTCTACATCCTTTTCTGACAATATAGGCTTGTCAATCATCAGAACAGATTTGCCCATAGACGATATTATCTGATTCAAGGCATAATAAGTAGCAATACTTCCATAGTTACAGCCACTCCATACACCCAAAATACCGACATCGTATTTTTTTTCCATCACATCACCTCGTATATTTCATTTTCAGTATCAATATATACTTCCCAATAATTTGTGAACTACCCATCGCCGTCGAGTAGGTATGCCCCTTACAAGGCATACCCCTC
>JAUNOP010000077.1 GCA_030537135.1 Eubacteriales bacterium
GGGCGGGTCAGGGACTTTCACCCTTTAGAACGTGCGCCCGCCGGGCGCACATAGAGCGGACAGGAAGGCGCCTCTTTGTATGCGTTTTCCTGTCCGTTTTTTTCTCAGCCTTGTTCATTAATGGCCGCCAAGAATCTCTCCCCATATTTTTCATATTTCATCTCTCCTACGCCAGATACCTTGAGCATTTCGCTCTTGTTCTTTGGCATAATGAGGCACATCTGTGCAAGAGTTTTGTCAGAAAACACAATATATGGGGGAACCTTCTCCTGTCTGGCAATGGTAAAGCGCAGAGCACGCAGCTTTTCAAATAATCCCCTGTCCACATCATACTGCCCGGAAGCATTTTGGGTCTTGGTTTCTGTTTTTTGTCTTTCTTTTGCAACCTTCATAAAGATTCTCTGACCTTCCAGAATCGTCTGTGAAAGCTTAGTAAGGCGCATCACCGGATATTCTTCACGAGCTGCCTCCAGATAGCCCTGAAGAACCAGATAGTTAAGCACCTGCCGTATTTCATGAATCGACGCTTTGCTGCACTTTCCATAATAAGGATTTTTATCCAGCCTTGCCCTTTTAATTTTTGCATTTTTGCTTCCATGAACCATGTCTGCAATCGTGACTGCCCCATACGCCCAGCTGCTCTCCTTTACGCAGCCCACCAGAGCCAGGGCAATGTCTGTCACATCCTTGTCCTCAAAATGAGCCAGACAATTCGAGCAGTTCCCGCAATAATTGGAGCCATATTCTCCGAAATACCGAAGTATGTAGTCTCTGAGGCACTCATTGGTAAAGCAGTAATAGGTCATTTTTTTCAGGCGTTCCTCTTCTCTCTCCCGAATTATCCCGGCCGTCTCCTCGTCCGCCCCTTCAGGCGCCTCCATGCGGTCTATAAAGTACTGGTTTGTCACAACATCCTGTCCAGAATACAGGAGAATACACTCTGCCGGAAGACCGTCGCGTCCGGCTCGTCCTGCCTCCTGATAATAGCTCTCAATGTTCTTGGGCATATTATAATGAAGAACATAGCGTACATTGGACTTGTCAATTCCCATGCCAAAGGCATTGGTTGCCACCATAATAAGCTTTCTGTCATACAGGAATTCATCCTGATTGCGCCGCCTCTCTTCATCACTCAGACCGGCATGATATCTGGTCGCAGAAAATCCGTTTTTTATGAGTTCCTCGCAGACCTCCTCCACTGTCTTTCTTGTAAGGCAATAGATGATTCCGCACTCGTCCTTATGGCTGCGCACCACTCTCAGAGCAGCCTTCCACTTTGAAGAAGTCTGCTCCACAGCAAAGGTAAGATTTTTCCTGTCAAAGCCTGTGGTAAGCTGTACCGGCTCTTCAAGATCAAGAAGGGCAAGAATATCCTCCTTCACTTCCTTTGTAGCTGTGGCTGTAAAGGCGGCAACAACCGGCCTCTCTGGAAGAAAATCGATAAAATCTCGGATTTTAAGATAGCTTGGGCGGAAATCCTGCCCCCACTGTGAAATGCAGTGAGCCTCGTCCACGCTGACCATGGAGATTTCCAGCTGCTGTACAGTCTCCAGAAAGGCCTTTGTGAGAAGCCTCTCCGGAGCCACATAGATGATTTTGTATTTTCCCTCTCTCACGTTGCGCATGGCAAGCTGGTATTGTCCGGGAGTGAGGGAGCTGTTCAGATAGGCGGCATGAATTCCCGCCTGATTCAGAGTTGTTACCTGATCCTTCATCAGGGAAATCAGCGGTGAAACAACAAGTGTGATTCCCGGAAGAAGAAGAGCCGGGATCTGATAGCACAGGGACTTCCCGGCTCCTGTCGGCATGATTCCCAGCACATCTCTTCTGTTAAGAATTCCGTCAACCAGAAGCTCCTGTCCTTCCCGAAAGGAATCATATCCAAAGTATTTCTTTAAAACCTGCTTTTTTGTCATGGGCAGCGCTTAACCCTTTAATCTGCAGACCATCTCCCACAGAGCCTGTGCAGAATTAAAGTTCTCAGGAACAATATCTGCTGGCGTGATGGAAATGTCAAAGGCGTCCTGCAGCTCGCTCACAATTGACAAAATAGCAAAGGAATCCAAAATTCCATCATCAATCAAAGTCTCACAAACCTCATAGTCTACATCTGGCTGAATATCTTCCAGAATTTCAAGTAACTCATCCATATCTTTTTCTCCTTATTTCTTTTCATAATAAACAAACCTGATTCGTCCTTTGGCCGAATCACCGCCATAAACGGAAGCCGATTGCTTCACGCCTTGCACTCGCACATGTGTGAATTAAAAACTCTATCCTCACATGACGGAAGTCACGTGCTTCCAGACGCTTTAGGCGTCAGACTAAGTATCGGCGGATACGCCCCTAACTTAGGATGGCGCAGTTATGCGTTTTTCCATGCCTCATATGACAGGTTCCCACATTACGGGTAGTCCGCTGTATATCTGCCTGCATTTATGCTGTTTTTAAGGCTTCCATTTGTAAATGGAGTTCTCTTAGATCCGCATAAATGCATGAGGTTCTACGCTTTACCGAAGGGACTTTTGCCTCCAGCAAAGACCGTTCCGTTGCCGGAAGGGGTTTTATAAGTTCCCTGATAAAATATCTTGCTCCAGTGTTATAGGATGCCGACAGGTCGCAGTTGTATCTTTTTCCAGTCTGGAAGATGCAGAGACTATGGTTTAACCGTACGCGGAACCATTTCCAGTCATGACCGTCATACAGCTTCAGGTATGCTTCCTCCTTCCCTTCTGCGCCTTCCCTGTACATCACGTCGCGGTAAAAAACCGGCATGGCATGGTTTTCCTATACAAGTCCGGGCTTACCGGCTTTTCCGCCTGCCTTTTCTCATAAGTCCATCCGTGTTTCGTATGAGGACACGCTCCCCAGCGTATGCCGGATCGCAGACCTTCTGAGGTAGGACGGCATCTTTTCCTCCTACCGGTAAGTAAATTCATTTTCTGTCAGATTTTTTCTTTTCTTTCTGCCCCTCGATATAGGCAAGTACCTGGGCCCGGCTCCCATCGCTGACGGTTATGGCACAGTAAGACGGATTCCACAAATGTCCGCCCCACAGCTCCTTTTTTAACTCCGGGTGCGCAAGAAACATCTGACGCGCAAGATTTCCTTTCATGATCTTGATCATGTCCGAGATATAAAACTGCGGTTTACAGTCCACAAGCAGATGGATATAATCCGGCATGACCTCCATTGCCATAATCTGAAATTTATATTCTTCTGCAAGATCCTGCAGCATCCCTTTACACTCTACGTCAATCCCGTCTTTTAAGACCTTCTTCCTGTATTTTGTACACCAGACAAGATGGTACTGTAAGGAATAGACATATCCCCTGCCATAGGAAAGCTCGTTTTTATTTATATTAAATATATCTTTTTCCATATAGATATAATACCATATGTATATATATAAGTAAACAGTTGTTCTGTATTTTTCTTGAAAAATTGCGCGTCTAACTCATCACTGAAGTAACGAGAATGCGACGCGCAGTAATTCAATCAAAAGCACTTCACAATTATTGCAAAATGTCACTGCATTACTGTTCACAGCAGCACGCTCCTTTGTTCCACTGCGCCAAGCGCATGTCCGCCAGATACGCGCCGGCTTATTTGAGTCCGCTCAAATACGGTATCACCCAGAGAGCAAGCATCATAGCTGTAAAGGAAATTCCTACCAGAACAGAAAGCCTGGTATATTTCAGGGTTTTTCTCATTTCTGCTGCATTTTTCTCTGTCTCTGGCATTACAAACAGCGCTGCTCTTGCCTCTTTCTCCTCGTCTGTAACCTGTGTCAGAGCTGTACCCAGTATCATAGCTAAAATATTGCAGATAATTCCGACAATGCTTGGGTCCAAATACACAGGCAGCACAGCCCCAGACAGGCTCGTATACAGCCTCAGCAAAAAGCAGCCCAGAAAGCCGAACAGCATACCGCAGAAGGCTCCTGTCTTAGTGAGCCGTTTGCTGAAAATACTAGCAAGAGCCACGGGCATCCAGGAGCTTGAGACAATCGCACCGCCCAGGAGCATAATCCAGAAAATAGCCGGGGGATTAAACACAGCAACACAAAGCACTATCGCACTGGCAACAACCATTGCCGCACGTCCGGCAAAAATGGACTCCCTCTGGGTGCTTCCGATAATATCATTTGCCACAGAGGCTCCAATCAGAGACAAGAAGGTAGTCGCAGAGGAAATACCGGCTGCCAGCACACCAGTCAGCAAAATCACTCCCAAAAGCTTTGGCATCATGTTCATTGCCGCCCATATCAGAACCTTTGAGGAATCCTCCATATCATAATTGACAACATTCACCATAACAGCTGCAATTCCTGATACAAATTCCAGTACAAACACTCCAAGCGCCGCAAAAAAGGAGGAACGTACCACTACATTTTCGTCTCTTGCCATCAGATAACGGCTTGACTGCCACGGTCCTACCATGCACACAGACATCCATACTACTCCATAATTCAGACCCCAGATCACATTTTCAAGTCCGGTCTGATACAAGGCTCCTGGTTTTCCTCCCCAGGAAAGGATCTGTCTTGTACTTTCATTAGCAGCAATGTCTCTGACTGCATGGAACCATCCTCCGGCATTCTTTGAAATCATCACAGCTCCAATCAAAAGGGAAACTGTAAATACACTGGCCATGAGCGTGTCGGTAATCAATACTCCTCTTGAGCCAGAGGTCACGGAGATAAAGGTGAATACAGCAAGCGCGAGTACAATGCAGATATTGTAATTAACGCCTGTCACCACATTCATCAGAGTTCCTATGCCCTGGATTACAGACAGCAAATAAACTGTCATTGTAATAATCGCAGTTATGGCAGCAAGCATCCTCATCTTTTTTGAGCAAAACCGCTTTCCAAAGTATTCAGGAATTGTAAGTACCTTTCCCCGTCTTAAATAGCGTCCAAAAAACACAGCCCCAATAATATAGCCTGCCGACTGCATCCCGGCAAACAGGATAATACTGGAAAATGCCCCGTCATAGCACTGAGCAGCATCTCCCATGAACATGCCTGTGCTGGTATAAGAAGCAATCATGGAGCCTGCTATCAGAAGTACCGGTGCCTTTCTTCCTGCCACATAAAAATCATCTGCATCCTTAATCTTGGTGCTTATAACCATACCAATGACAAGGTACACTGCCATGGATATGCACATGCCTATAAAATAAATATTCATTTCTCTTCTGCCTCCTCATCAAGAGTGGGCTTAAAGTCCTTTTTTAGCTGTAAATATGCCAAAACACTGGCAGTCACAAGCCATGCGCCCAGGAATACAGCAATGATAATTTCAAACATTCGGTCTCCTTTTCTCAATCTATTGTCCCAGTGTCTCTCCGACTGCTGCCCAGGAGGAGCTGTCGGCCTGCAAAAGCCCTGTTATCAGAGCATTTCCTTGAGCTTTGCCCGGTCAATCTTTCCATTCAGATTCATGGGCAGCTGCTTCATTTTTTTGATTCTGTTCGGAACCATATATTCGGGTACGGCCATCTTTAACCTTTCCCTTACTTCTTTCTCTTCCAGACTTCCCACATAGAAAAGAACAATTTTTGAGCGCCTTGTATCATACAGGCAGCAATTCATGTCGATTCCCTCAAGAGCAGAGACCGCTGTCTCGATTTCCCCAAGCTCAATTCGATTTCCCATGTGTTTAATCTGAAAATCCTTGCGCGAAATATAAATCAGCTCGCCGCGTTCATTATACCGTACCAGATCGCCTGTGCGGTAGATAGTCTCCGGATAATTGGGATTAAGAGGGTTCTGCACAAAGGCCTCTCTGGTCTTCTCTGGATTATTATAATATCCATAGGCAACAGAGGGGCCTCTTCCGCAAAGCTCACCAATCTCGCCATAAGGCACAGCCTGACCGTTCTCATCCAGAACCAGAATATCCATATGGTTGCACGGAATCCCAATGGGCAGAGACTCCCTGTCATCTATCTCCCGATCCACCACATAATAAGTGCATACGTCTGTAAGCTCTGTTGGTCCATAGCCATTTACAAACTTTACGTCAGGGTATTCCCGCCTCCACATATTGAGCTGCTTGGACGGCATCACCTCGCCGCCAAATATCACATATTTCAAATCATCCAGGTGAACCTCTGGCAGCGCCTTAAAATTTGCAATAAGACACAATACAGAAGGCACCCAGTACAGAGTATTGATTCTGTGTTCTCTGATAAAGGAGAGCAGCGGCACTGGAAAGGAAAAAAGCCTCCTGGGAATCACATAAGTGGTGCAGCCGTTTCGCAGTGTCTGATAAATATCAAAGCCTGACATCACAAAATAAAACGGCGTCTGGTTTCCAAAGATTGTGTCCTTATTCAGGGAAAAAGCTTCTGCTCCCCACTCCACATAAGCAATTACCGCCTTATGAGAGATAATCACCCCCTTTGGATTTCCGGTTGAACCTGAGGTAAAGAGTACATAGAGTACATCCGTGTCTATAATTCGTTCCCTTGTCTGCCTCAGCTCTTCTTTGTCAGCCTTCTGCTCTGCCAGCTCTTCATACAGAAGCACCTCGCTCTCTCCTGCAAAGGCAGCTGTCGCGGCCTCATGCTTTTTGTCTGTAATAATGACCGCCGGATTCAGAGTGTCCATGATTTTTTCGATTCTTGCCACAGGCATATGTACATCCACAACCGTGTAGAAATTGCCGCTGTAGGCAATGCCCATAAACACAGGAATGCACTCTACCCGCTTATCCATAAACACGGCCACCGGCTTTTTGAAAAAGCCTCTTTTAATCAGGACAGTGGCGATTCTCTGTGCTTCTTCCTTTGTTTCCTTAAAGCTTATCTCTCTGTTCTCATCTGCAAAGGCAGTTTTGTCTGGAAATTTCTGCGCAGACGCGTCCAAATAATCAGTTACTAATCTTATCATTTTTCTTCTCCTTTCACTGCTTCGTGTACCTGGTTCAGAAGCTTTCCAAGTACAACCGAATACTCTCTGGCGCTGTCCCCGTTCATATGACCGTCATAATCTGTATAGCAGGACAGCTCATGAGAAAAGGTGTCATAATACTGGTTGTTAAAGTTCAGATACGGAACATCCTGCTCAATAAAGAAGTTGCCAAAATAGGTCCATGCTGCCCTGTAGTTTGCTTCATAATCTGCCAGCGTCTCTCTTGGCATGGGCGTTGTGACAGCCACAAATTCAATGTTTTTCTCCTTGCAGAGGGCAATAAGCTTTCTCAGATATTCCATATTTTCTTCCTGAACAGCGCCCTCATAATAAAGCTTTGGCTGCGACTTTACAAAGGAGGAGGCGTCCACAGGATAGCGCTCCACAAATCCATTGTCATGATATTCCTGGGTACTGGTTTTGAAGTTATCAGCCTCATAGCTCTGATTCCATTTCTGAGAAATGGTCTCTCCGATTCTGGGGATTTCATAGCTGAGCGAGTACTCATACCATGGGAAAAGCAGGGTACGGAAATTAGTCTTCAGCATAGAAGCCGCAAAATACTCAAGCTTGCTTAAGGAAAGAGGAAATTCATGATAAAACAAAAGATAATTATTTCCCTCCTCCTTCTCTGTCACAATGTAGCCTGGGTCAATCTCATAGATAATTCTGGAGGGGTTCTGTTTTTCCAGAATCAGCTTGGTCATATAATAAGAATCTATCGGATACTCCCCGCCCACACAGAGGTTGTGAGCGCTTCGCTCTGTGACAGAGCCAAGAGTCTCTGGGTCAATGTTGATCTTTCCATGGGAGGTTCCCAGGATAATATCCTCATACTCTCTCGTAGTGACAGCATGGATATCGTTTCTCATAAAGGTACAGGGGTACAGAGCAAAATCCAAAACGAGAAGAGCCACAAGAAACACAGCCGCAATCACGGCCGGCTTCACTATTTTCTTAAAACTGCGCATAAATAAATCCTCTCGCTGCGGCTGTGGACCCGAAAAATCCAATGGACAGCAGCAGCCCCAAATAAATTAAAACCGTTACAGGAAGAGGAAGGGCGGCAATCGTCTCCCGCATCTGCATGCCTCTCTCCTTGAGTACACTCACCACAAACACAATCACACAACCAACAGCCAAAATAAGCAGAGCATAAGGCGTAAAAGCGGTTCCGTCTCTTCCTGCTCCTATAGTAAGAAGCTGCGAAGGGGCAAATCTTGTGACAGAATATCCCATCATGGCAAATGCCTGTCCCACTGTATCGGCTCTGTCAAAAAACATACTGATATTTACCAGAAGGAAGGTTCTCAGTATGCACAGTACATGGTACCAGCTCTCCCTGCCTGTGATGTGCAGAGCCTTCTTCCATTTTTTGTACTGATCTCCCATCAAGCTGCTGAATGCAATGATAATTCCATTATAAAGACCATATACAATAAACTTCCATGCAGCTCCATGCCATACGCCCACAATAAAGAAGACCAGGATATTGGCAATGCACATGGGAATCGTTCTTCCCACCTTCCTGCCAAAAACCTTTTTTCCCCACTTTCCTATCCTTCCCATCCATTTTGACAGGGAAATAGGGTAAAACACATAGTCCTTCATCCAGGTACCGAGCGTGATATGCCATCTATGCCAGAAATCGGTGATAGACACAGCAAAAAAGGGCTGTCGGAAGTTTTCATCCAGGGTAATACCGAACATGGAAGCAATTCCAATAACCACATCCATTCCCCCGGAAAAATCTGCATAAAGCTGGAGAGTGTAGAGCAGCATACCAAAGATAGCAAGCCCGCTGTACTCTTCTGGATTTGCAAAAATAACATCCACAAACACGGCCGCCCAGTCTGCAAGAAGCATTTTCTTGAAAAATCCCCACAGGATTCTCTCCATTCCCCGCACAATCCGCTTTCCCTCAAAAGCATGCGGCGCATAAAGCTGATCTGCCAAGCGTCCGAAACGTCCGATAGGTCCCTGCAGAATCTGCGGAAAAAACGATACAAACAAGGCATATTTGAACGGATTGCTCTCTGCCTGACATCTCTTCCAGTAAACATCCAGCAAATAACCTGAAGACTGGAAGGTATAGAAGGAAATTCCAAGGGGAAGCAGAAGACTCATTCCCCTGAGATTCAGATGGAAAAGAGCATTTATATTCTCTACAGCAAAATTTGTGTATTTGACAATGCCCAGCATTCCAAAATTCAGCAAGAGTCCCAGAATCAAAACCTTTTTTGCAGCTTTTTGATTGCCGCCTGTGTGCAGTTGTGCAATTTTCCTTCCCACCAGATAGGTGACAGCAGTGGAAAACAGAATAAATATCAGATATTTCCAGCCTCCTGCCACATAATACCCATAGCTGAAAAACAGCAGCACCAACCATTGAAGCTTCCCTGGCACTGCATAATAAACAATAAGCGCTGCCGCTGTAAACAACAGAAACGCATTTGAAACTAAAGACATCTTGTAATCTCCCCAAAAAACAACAAAAGAATATGACATAAGCCGAGAAAGTATCCGGAAGATACCCTTTCTCAGCCTGGAGCGTATCCTGCTGCACTCATCCTTCCGGATACTTTCTGATTAAACTCATGCCATATTTCTTTGCATTTACTGATTATTCATAAAATACTCCGCCATTTAGGCAGCCATCATCACCGCCTGCTGTCGGTTCCTGATAAGTCGGTTCTTCATATACTGGCTCCTGATAGGTTGGCTCCTCATAAGTCGGC
>JAUNOP010000029.1 GCA_030537135.1 Eubacteriales bacterium
CACAGAATGAAAGAAAGGGGCTAAATTTATGCCTAAAAATCAAGTTTTCGGACAGGCTGAGGGAGGGCGAGAGCAATGCAAATAATTTCAACAATAATCACCAACGTTCTTACTGCCCTTTACCAGCCTTTCTGGTTTTCAGTCATCCTGTCTGTGCTGTTTATGTTCGTATACAAGGCTTACCCTTCAATAAAGCACGCAGCGAAAGACTGGATTTCATGGTTTAAGTCTGATTCTAAATTTCGCCGTACCTTCTTCCTGGTATTCTATACTGTGATGATCTTGTTCCGGACATTACTGAACCGCAACATGTGGTCGAATCCAGTGAGTAATGTCATAGGTGTATGGGGACTTTATAACACAAAGGGAGAACTCACGACAGAGTGTATCGAGAATCTGGCATTGTTTATTCCGTTTACGATATTTCTACTGTGGGCAGCTAAGGATAGAGATTTAGTAAGGATGACAATAGGGTCTGTACTATGGAATAGTACGAAGATAACATTCCTGTTTTCCTTTGCAATAGAAATGCTCCAGCTATTTCTCAGACTTGGAACCTGGCAGCTATCAGATCTCTTCTGTAACACATTGGGCGGTGCAATCGGTGGGCTGATTTACTTTGCAGGATACAAGGTTAAACACAGGTGAATGCTTATAGGAAAGGAAGGTGAAAACACAATATGCAATCTAATCTCTTTACATCTTCACCTTCCGTCCAATCCTCGCGTATCCTATACACCCCGTCCTCCTTTGCTCGTTCTTCGCTGCTTCATCTTCAGGAGGTCGGTTCTCTGACGGCGATAAAACCGCACACCAGCAAGCGTGAGAAACTTCAATCTTACCTTTGCTTTATGGTCGAGGATGGGGAAGGAGAACTGGTCCAATGAAGGGAAGCAGTATACGTTGAAAGTCGGCGATGTAGTCTTCATTGCCTGCCAGAAGGCGTATAGCCACAGCACCGGTAATAACAATCGAACCGGTGATGGTCAAAGCGACAGTGCGGGTGTGAATTCCTGCAAGAAATTGTGGTCTCTCCAATGGTGCCACTTCTACGGTCCCAACATGAACGCCATCTATCGAAAGTATCAGGAACGCGGCGGCAGGCCGGTATTCCAAACCGAGCAGCTTCACTATTACCGAACTATCTTAACCGAGCTTTATCAGATTGCTAAATCGGACGATTATGTCCGTGATATGCGGATACATGAGAAGTTGTCATCGCTTTTGATTCTGCTCATGGAGGACGCATGGTGCGGAGAAAAGGTATCGAAAGGTACACCTTCACCCGTGGATATCCAGCAGGTGAAAGAATACTTGGATATTAATTTTACTGAGAAAATCATGCTGGACGATCTGGCTTCCAAGTTTTATATCAACAAGTATTACCTGCTCTCCTGCTTCAAGGAACGCTACGGCGTGACGATCAATGCCTATCTGAACCAGGTACGGGTGACCTACGTCAAACAGCAGCTCCGCTTTATGGATAAAACGGTGGAATGTCTGGCGATTGAGTTAGGCATGGAACCCAACTATCTGAGCAGGCTGTTTAAAAAGGTGGAGGGTGTGAGCCCTACGGAGTTCCGGTCAAAGTGGCGCGGGAATTGAAAGGTATAATGAGGAAGGTACTGTGCATAAAAGCAGCTTACATTTGGAGAATGAGGAAGCAGATAGACATGAGCATTGTGTGGTAGCAGCTTGCGGGTTGCATAGCTATTTTGGAATGTTGCCTTTAAAGCAGTCGGAAACTGGGCAAACGTTGTTACCTCGGAACCCGACCTGTGTGATAATCAGATAGTGGCTATGTACATAATTCTGTGGTAAGATAGTTCCTATCAGTGCAAGAATAATTAGTGCAGGAATGAAATATTATTCTCATTAGCACAAGGAGGCATTGCATTTGACGGGAGGTAAAACACATTGGCATTTTATGTATGCTTGATACTGACAATTCTTTGGTTTTTCTTCATGACATACCTTTCCCATCAGGACGGGGAACACACAAGCAGGGCAAGCCGGGATCTGGCGGAGCATCTTCGCTTCCTTGACACAGATATTAATGACTTGAACGGAAAGCTGCGACGGGCGGCGCACATTGTTGTGTTCGCTGTGTTTACGTTTCTGTTGGGTCTGACATTGGATTTCGGAGGTGCATCACTTAAATGGATGATAATAGCGGCTGTGTGGAGTTATGTGGATGAGACCACAAAGCCGTGGATACAAGGGCGGCATTTCTCATGGTTTGATGTGGGGCTAAATCTGATCGGCACAGCTATTGGCAGCAGTTTCCTTTTTCCGGTACTTTGGATCGTATGAGTGGAGGATGTCTCGTAAAATCCTCATTGTTGCTTGTGTGCGGGAGGAAAAGTTATATTGAAAGGAAGTTAAGGCTTGCGATGGAACTGTCGGGCTATAGCTGCTTTGTGTTGGGACTATGAGAAGGACATTCCCGCTTCCAAATTTTCTGTAAAAACAATTTCTGCAATCTTGCAATTAGACAGTTTTGATGGTAAGATAGAACTAGTTGAAATAGCGCTAAAAGAAAAACAGAATGGAGGCGGTCGCCGACATGGATCAGGAAGTAATGGACAGCGGATTGGAAGCCCGCTATGAAAAATATAAAGGTATTTTGAAAAATCTCACGATTATGAGCGATGTGTTCATGCGCAACGTGTTTAAAAACCGCGAATGCACAGAATATGTTCTGTAAGTTATTATGGAATGTAAGAATTTGAAGGTTCTGGATCAGGTTCTTCAGAAGGATTATAAGAACCTTCAGGGGCGTTCAGCTATTCTTGATTGCGTAGTACGTGACGCAGATGGCCGACAGTTCGATGTGGAAATCCAACAGGATAGTGAAGGCGCATCTCCGAAACGCGCCAGATACCATAGCGGTCTGCTGGATATGAACACCTTAAATTCTGGACAGGATTTCGATGAATTGCCGGAAACACATATTATATTTATTACACGGGATGATGTCCTCGGATATGATCTCCCAATCTACCATATTGGAAGAAGGATTCAAGAGGTTAATGAAAGTTTTCAGGACGAATCTTACATCATATATGTAAATTCCAGTAAGCAGGAGGATTCAGAACTTGGACGGTTGATGCATGATTTCCATTGTAAATCCGCCGCAGATATCCACAGTGAAATTCTGGCAAAACGGGTATATGAATTGAAGGAGACTCAGGAAGGAGCTGATAGTATGTGTCGTGAAATGGACCAGATTTATAGTGAAGGAGCGAAACGAGGTCGGACAGAAGGAATTGCCGAAGGAATAGAAGTAGGCGAGATGAAAGCAAAGCGGGAAACCGCCTTTGAGCTTGCCGACATGGGTCTTCCAGCAGAAAAGATAGCAAAAGCCGTAAAGGTCAATCTGGAAACGGTCAAAGGATGGCTTTCTGGAACACCATCTGTGGCAAGGTAATTAATAGTAGAAATGTAGATGCCCCCTGTGGATCAGATACACACAGTATGAAGCTGGATATCTGAGCCACAGGGGGTATTTTTATATGTCGCGGTTAGCTGAAACTTCCTGCGTTTAGTCTCCCACAGGGGGATTGACAGGTGCGCTATAATGGAGTCAAAGAGAGGGCGGCAGAGCGGCTGTGGAAAATCCGTTAAATAATGTGAAAAATCGTGAGAGGAATGCTCATCCCTTCTGCTATTCCACAGGTCAATTGACGCAGATACATCGCACCTGTGAAGGTTTTCAGAAAGTTTAGAATTGACTGCTTGATATACGCACGGGGCTATGGTAAACTAAAAATATAATAGGGGGAGAGTACCTTGTTGTGGATTGGAGGCGATTTCCAATGGGCGAATATTTGACACAAAGATATAATCAAGATCATCAGCAGACGTTGGAAGACATAGCAAGATTCCGATTGTTGGATGATGATTTCATGAGCGTGGTTTTTGATGGGAATACTGAAGCGACCGAATTGCTTCTTAATATCATTCTTGACAGGGATGATTTGAAGGTAAAACAGGTTGTAGCACAACGAGAGTTTAAAAATCTGGAAGGCCATTCAGTAAGGTTTGACATCTTTGCTGAGGATTCAATGGGCAGACCGTTTGATGTGGAAATACAGCGGAAAGATAAAGGGGCTAGCCCTCGAAGAGCCAGATATAACAGTAGCCTGATTGATATGAAGGTTCTTCCTAAAGGAAAAGATTATCCAGATCTGCCGGACAGCTATGTGATTTTTATTACTGAGAGTGACTTTTATGGTGCTGGACTGCCGCTTTACCACATAGATAGAGTTGTTCGGGAGCTTAAGGAAAAGTTTGGGGACGGTTCCCATGTGGTTTATGTGAACGGACAGTATAAAAACGATAATGAGCCAATCGGGAGGCTGATGCATGACTTTAGATGTACGAATGCCGCCGATATGTATTATTCAGTTTTAGCCGATAAAGTTCACCATTTCAAGGAGACGGAAGGAGGTCGAGCAGCTTTGTGTAAGATGATTGAAGATAGGATGATTGAGCAGAACGTGAGACTGTATGCGGAGGCTTGTCAGGACTTCGGCCTGAAAGACTTGGAAGAGATCATAAAAAAAGTCCAAGGGAAATTTAGTGATTTGTCTGAAGGAAGAATAAGGGAGATTCTTGTAGGCAAGTCCGCATAACAACAATAACGACAACCCTGCCCGCCAAGTCACGGTCCTGCCTGTGTATGCCCACAGCCTGGAAAGCGACTCGGCGGGCTGCTTCACGGCTTAGTATTAATTTTGAAAGGACGGATATGTGCATTTGACAGAAATCATAAAATCTATCATATCAGATATATTGATTGCTCTTTATGAGCCATTTTGGTTTGCGGTTATTCTTTCGGTTCTCTTTATGTTTGTATATAAGTCCTACCCAGGAGTCAAAGCAGCAGCAGAGCAATGGATACTTTGGTTTAAAACTGATAAATCCTTCCGTAGGATGTTTTTGCTTGTATTTTACACAGTCATGATTTTGTTTCGGACTCTGTTGAATCGCAGTATGTGGGCCAATCCATTATCAGATGTATTTGGAAACTGGGGATTATTTAAGCAAGATGGGAGATTAACTACAGAGCCAATAGAAAATTTTATATTATTTATACCGTTTATTGTAATATTGTTTTGGACCTATAAGAATAGATTATTGGGCAAAACGATTCGTCTAAAAAGAACGCTTTTGATTTCTGCCAAGATTACAGTTCTGTTTTCTTTTACGATTGAAATGCTTCAGTTGCTCCTTTGTTTAGGTACCTGGCAATTATCGGATCTGTTTTATAATACTTTGGGCGGTACTGTTGGAGGCTTGATCTATTATATTATGTATCAAATTAAGCACCGAAAAAATAAACGTATCAAGGAGCAGAAAAGCGGTATAGAAGGGAGATAATAAAAATATTGAAAAAAAGAATGCTGCAGATTGCTCTGCTGTCTTCTCTTTGCTTTTGTGGATGCAGTGAAAAAAGAGCAGTTTTTTCATGGGAAACCATTACAGATGTCACTGCGCTCAAGAGCAATAATATCAGCGTCATATACCAGTACGTCCGTCCAGAGGAAAATCCGGCGGATGTGCAGCAAGCCCTTGAGGGATATTGCCTCTACTATCTCGTAGGGGAGAGCTGGGCAGACACAGATTATCTGTTGGAAGCGGTTGAGCGAGGCGCTAATTTCCAGGGAATCATGCTTGACTGTGAGCCATATATCAGAGACGACTGGGAGGAAAAGAAGGAAGAATACTTAGAACAGTACATCCAGCAGGTAAAGCTTTTGAGCCAGGAGGCGGACAATGAACTATGGATTACATTGCCGCGCTGGTATGATGAGGTTGGTCTGGAGACACAGCTGGAGCAGCTGATCGCTTCTGTAAAGACTGGAATTTGCCTGCTTGATTATTACCAGGGCTCAGAGGCAGAGTTTGCGGCTTTGGAAATTGCCTTGTGTAAGAAATACGGAAAACAGATTGTGATTGCATATGAGCTGAAGAAAGCTGACGGAGAGGAAATCAAAGAAAAAAATACATATTATCATCTGGGAATTCAGGCAGTTGTTGAGAATTACAGGGAAAATTTCACAAAAGACGTCTATGGGCTTGCCTTTCATGATTATACACATGTTCAGGAGCTGACAAAGAAATAGAGGAGAACTCTTGTTACTGAGAACGAAGTGAACAGTAACGAACTCTTTGCTTGCTAAAGCATTGTGCCTATGGTAAGATAAAAACGTACAGGGGCAATCTCGCGATGAAATAAGAAAGGATAACCCACTATGAGACCAAAAGAACCGATTGATGTAAATTCCCTGAAAAAGCTTTCCCTAAAGGAGCTTGAAATCATGAACATGTTCTGGAGTACAGATAAGCCGCTCAGCCGTTCTGACATCTGTATGCAGAATCAGGCTCTGAACAGAAACACAATCAATGTTTTGATTCCAAGGCTTCTGAAGGAAAAATTCCTTTACACCTCCAAGATTGTGCAGACAAAGACGGTTCTGGCTCGTGCCTATCGTCCTACTGTCAGCAGGCAGGCTTATCTGGCCAGAGAGCTGGGATATGAGAATGCCAATGCCATGCTTGTCGCCATGCTTTGCTCCAGTCTTGAGGAGGAAAACAATCAGGAACTGATACAGGAGCTGAAGCGTTTGATACAGAAATATGACGAAGAATTGTGAAAATCCTTTTCTTGTAAATCAATTTTTGAGGTGTTATACTGGATACATACGCTACGATTGAGAAAGGAAGAGAAATTTATGTTAAATCCGGCGTCACTTATAAAGCTGGCAGAGGCGAAGAAGAGGTTTGTGCAGAATCATCCGAAATTTCCCGCGTTCTGCAAAGCTGTCTATGCAAGAGGGATGGAAGAGGGAACAATTATTGAAATTACGGTAAAAAAGCCTGGAGACAAGGATATGGCTGCTAATTTTAAGATACAGGAGACAGACCTGGAGCTGATTGGAGAGCTTCGGGAATTACTTGGAAAGTAGGAGGCATGACATGAAGAAATATGCACCCAGTATCATCCGGCTTCTCCTGACTCTTGTGTTTTTTGCAGCCTATCTGCCTCTGAGACGGCTCTTTGAGGGGAACTATTATAATGCGAACTCAAAGGGAATGATGGTTTTCTATTGGACGGTTCCGGCAATTTTTGCCCTGATTGTGAACCTGGAAAATCTGGTTCTGGCTGTTGGAGCGAAGAGGAAGAGGCTGGATGCTTTTGCCTTCCTGGCTTTTCTGGCAATTGGACTTTATCTTGCGCTGAGTGTTTATTTTCAGCGCTCAGGGGTTGTGGCAATGCTGTTTGACATCAATGAGAATACCTATCGCACACTGCTTTTATTTTTTCTATGGAATTCATTTTTCAATATTGTGAGAAAGAGATAACCCTCTGTTTTTTACAGAGGATGTTTTGCAGGCTGCACAGGAAGCTGCGGTACATACAGAAAAGAAGGACTGCCAGAGGCAGTCCTTCTTTTCTGTATGATGGTGAATACCAAATTCACCCACAGTGAAACAAATGCAATCAAACGGATGGAACAAAGCTAAGCTGCTGCATCTGTCTCATCGTCAAAGCTGACGCCATCTGATTCATCCTCAGAAGACGGTTCAATCGAGATTTCAAACTCATTGGCCAGCTCTTCGGGAACGCCGGCTTCTATGCACTTGTCTATAATAGAAGAGGTATCTATTTGGGCGCTGTAAGCTGTCATATCTTCTTCGCTGTTCATATCATAAACAGGGGAAAGAGAGGACAGATCCGGAATCTCAATCTTGTCTCCATAGCCAGTATTAATCTGCAGAGCGCCAATAGGAGCATTGGCGATTGTTACTGTAAGCTCCAGAAGGTTTGTCTTTGAGGAGGAATCTCCCTCTCCATGGATAATCAGTCCAAAATTAACAAGAGGATTCTGCATGGTCTGGCCGTCCTCTGTGGTGACAGAAGCCATGTCCGGAGACGGCGTGATGGTATAGGTTCCGCTTAGATAGCCCTCTTCCAGGGCTGCCGGGTCATAATCTGTCATAACAATGTCAGCGGCTGCCTGGGAGTTGACAGAAACATGATAGGTGCCGTTTGCCTTTCCATCTGTCATCTCGCTGCTTCCTGAGAAGGAGATGACGTCCTCTCCGTCATTGATTTCCAGGAAAAGACCCTGCTTGTCGTCAGAAGAGGGAGCCTTCCAGGTAAAGAGAGGAGTAGAGCTTTCCAGTCCTTCGTACATGGAGAGCTCTCGTCCCACAATAGTATCATCCTCCCCAACCCAGATCTTTGATACAAGGTAGGCGTCGTCAGATTCTTCGGCAGTGTCTGTAAACTCTGAAAGTGCCTCGTCTATGGCTTTCTGGAATTCCTCATAGGGATTTTCACCGTCAACAGCAGCAGGAGTCCAGGTCTCAATCAGAGTCTTAAGGCTTGCATCCTCCCTGGCAGTGGAGAGTATATCCTGCATTATAGCTGTGCCTTCTTTTTCGCCAATCTGCCCTTCATAGGTCATGCAGCTCTGGCTGATTCCTTCTACAGACAGCTCCTCCTCTCCGGAAGCGCCCTCGATTGTGCTGTCAATGATTTTATTTCCATAGGTATCCAGAAGATTGCTTATAACAGAGGCCTCCGGAAGAGCGGACGCAGGATCCGCCATAATCTTATCATAGAGATTCAGATAGAATTCATTGATTTCCATAAGCTCCTGCATTTCAGCGGCGTCCCCGGCAGTGTCCTCATCTGCCGGCTCATAGGTCACAGAGGGAGCAAGGCTTGCCTTCAGATAAGACGGGGAAAGCTCAGGAATACAATAATATGCCATCTGATTCTGCATATCTACATACATCTGGAAGGTACACAGCTCTGTGCCGTTTAAATACAGACCTCCGTCGATCCCCTCCAATCCGTCGGCAACAGACATATTATAAAGAATGTTCACATCACTCAGCCAGGACATATCCACAGGAACCGAAAGCCCAAGAAGAGAACGGCCTGCATCGTCCACGCGCAGAGCCACGTTTGCGGTCATTCCCTGGAGGCTGTTTATATCATAGCCGTCCAGAGAAGCCTGATATGCTTCAGAGATTTGCTCAATCAGGGAAGAGAGCGCCTTTTTCTCTGCGTCCTGATAGGACTGTGCTGCCGGTACAGTGGCTGCGCAGGCAGTAACAGTCAAGACCGAAGCAGTAAAAATAGCTGTTAATTTTTTTGAAGATAATAGCTTTGCTTTTTTCATTATGTTTCCTCCTTCATTCTTGTTTCTTAGATAATATGATAGAAAGGCCTTGGCAATGTTACTACAGTCCAATCTTTTTTATCATATGCACTTTGCGCCGAGACTCGCAGCGCTGTCTTTATCTTTTGCAAGTCTATAGAAATTATATCATATTTTGTAGAAATATACTAGATAAACAATAAAAATGACATAAAAATCCTCAAAAATAACCAAAAATTTTCCAAAAACCAATCGTGGGGGGGCAGGCTTTGCTGTAAAGTCTGCCAGCGCACGATTGATAAAAATTTTCTTCTGAAATTCAAAGCCTCTTTTGGAAAATTGTTCTGCAATTAACAAACAAAAGTTTTACACTTAGTTTCCGAAGAGAAGGTCTCTTTTATTCATAGCATTTCAAAATTTCCTTATAGAAGTCGTCAAGCTCCTTGTGGGAGCTAAAGGTTGCCACATACATTTGATTTCCCATAGCCCCGGAGAGAACGTCTGGAACACGCTCGGACATTTTAATCTGCGCGCCGTATTTGTTCACAATGTCATCATGGCTCATAACAAAATCCTTGCCGTCTCTGCGGCCTGCAAAGGCACAGTAAGCAGAACCTCCTACCGGCATGGTGGAGCGGTCAAAGGCAATCATGTCTGCCCAGATTTTATATACGTCTGTGCTGTGGGCAAAATCAATCATGTCCGGAGTAACGCCGCCGCTTGGACGCATGTTTACCTCCAGAGCAACCAGGTCTCCCTTTTTACCAAGTCCTTCCTGGTCCTTTAAAAGGCGGAAGAATTCAAAATGTACAAAGCGGCTCCTGACTCCAAAGCTCTTCAGGGTAGCGCGTCCAGCCCTTCTGGTATCCTCTGGAAGGTGCTTGAGAATATAGAAAATGGAATTATCCTCATTATTTACGATATCCATGATAGAAACGGGGGAGACATTTCCGGTCTCAAACATAGGCTCTCCGTTAGAATCAATGATAGCGTCATAGGAATTAACCTCGCCATTGATAAATTCTTCCATAATGTACTGGGTGTCTGGCCATTTAAAGGAGAAGAAGCGGTTCATTTCCTCGTCATTGGCAATCTTGAAGGTGTGGGACGCTCCCACGCCATTGTCAGGCTTTGCAACTACCGGATAGCCGACTGTTCGGGCAAACTCCAGGCAGTTTTCGATTGTGTCTACCATGTGATATCTGGCAACCGGAATGCCTGCCTTTTTATAAAATTCTTTCATCTTTGACTTGTATTTAATACGTGGGATATCTGTCACCTGGAAGCCGCTCGTGATATTAAAATCGGTTCTCAGCTTGGCGTCGCGCTCCAGCCAGTATTCATTGTTGGATTCCAGCCAGTCGATTCGCCCGTGCTTAAAGATAAAAAAGGCAACTGCACGGTAAACCTCATCATTGTTTTCCAGGCTGCTTACCTTGTAATATTCGTTCAGACTGTTTTTGAGGTTGTCGCTCAGCTCATCATAGGGCTGATCTCCGATACCCAGCACATTTAAGCCGTTTTTCTTGAGTTCACGGCAGAACTGCCAGTAATTTGCTGGAAAATTAGGCGAAATAAAAATAAAGTTTTTCATTGAAAATTACCTCCGTTGTTTTAAGATTCACCCAGAAGATAGGGAACAAAGTATGCAGCCTGTTTATACCACCATGGCCAGTCATGAGAGCAGTCAAAGCCCCAGAAATCCACCCATGTGTGAATCTGCTTCTGCTTGAGAATTTCCTGAAGCTCTCTGGTGGACTGCGGAAGCTCCCAGGGTCCCTGACCTGTGCAGATGACAGACTTCTTCAGGTTATACAGCTCAATATAGGGATGGTCTTCGGGCATATTGGAGAGATAATGTATGGGAGAATTTGCATAAACCAAATCGTCCATATAGGAGCCAAACCCATATTCTGCAGTGTAAATGCCGCTGAGCGCCAGAAGGCCGTCAAACAAATCCGGTCTTCTGAAGAAAAGGTTGGCAGCATGAGTGGCTCCAAGGCTGCACCCAAAGACCATGACTCCCGGATAGCCGCTCCAGCCATTGCGGCCGTTTACCATTTCTCTCATAAATGGAACCATCTCATCGGTTATGTAGCGTATCCATTGCTCGTAACGGCAGATGCGCCGTCTGGCGTCTCCATGAGCGTCAGACCAGGTTTCTTTGTCTATGGTGTCAATGGAAAACACCATCACTTGCCCAGAATCCAGCCAGGGAGCCCATACGTCTGTCATATGATAGTTCTCAAAGTCAAAAAATCGTCCATCCTGACAGGGGATAAACAAAACCGGACGGCCTGCATGTCCGTAGACCTTGTATTCCATGTCTTTGCCAAGAGAAGGGCTGTAGCGCTTATAATACTGAACCTCCATAAGAATATCTCCTTTGCAAAATATACTTTATGATAAACACACGCTCCTTAGGAGCAATACAAAAGCGTATTCATGAAAAAGGGAATCTGCCTCTCCCAGCTTGCCTCGCAGTGGGTTCCTCCGGGAATGATGCGGCTGGTCAAATGTACCCGTTTTTTTATGAGCTGAGTGACAATTTTTGCATATTTCTGATCCATTCCCTCACGCTGCCTCAGTTCCTTTGAGCCATAGTCCATGTAAATCACAGTGTCAGGTCTGATGTCTGCATTTTGAATCAGACGGGCGAGCAGGTTGGGAGCCACCCACACAGAGGGAGACAGGGCGGCAGCTCTGGAGAATATAGAATTATATTCCATGGCTGCATACAGGCTCATCAACCCTCCCATAGAGCTTCCTGCAATCAATGTATGCTCTCTGTCAGGCAGAGTGCGATAGCGGCTGTCGATTTGGCGTTTAAATTCCCCTGTCATCCAGTTCATGGTAAGCCCTCCCAGTCCAGTGATAGTTCCAAGCCCTGGATCTCTGAAGGTAAAGGGAGAATATTCTCTGAGTCTTCCATTGTCAGGACTGTGACTGCATTCTACTGCTGCAATAATCATCTGCGTCCTGGAAGCGTCCATATACTCCTTCATTCCCCAACATTTTCCAAAGGTAGCATGGGAATCAAAAAATACGTTGTGTCCGTCGAACATATACAGAACCGGATAGCGTCTCTGCTCGTCCTCATAATAGGATTCCGGAAGATACACATATACGTTTCGAGTCTCTTCGCCTGCTAATTCCGGAATCGTGGTTTTCCATATATCTACCATATTTCCTCCATTCTGCACCTGTGCGAATCTGTACAGGTGTGCAACCAGATTTTTATGATTATCATTCACAGTACAGAGCTGTGAATAGAAAACATTCTGGTTCAATACTGTACTATAGCACAGAATGTGGTAAATAACAATAAAATAACGTTTACAAGGACTTTTTTAATTGAAGAAGAATTGACATATAATGTGAAAATATTAAATATATTTTCTGTAATATGGAGAAAATTTAAGAAATTATCACAAATAAATAGGAAGATGTATGTAGACTGGAGACATTTTCCCTCAAAAAAGCGCCAGGGGCAGGAGGGAATCGGCCTCAAAAGCATGCATATGATTGCAGAAAAATACCAGGGCATACTGGTCATGAAGGCAGAGGATAACCGATTTATTACAAAAATTGGCCTGCAGATACCAGAGACAGAGAACAGCTAAACAGCGCGGCATAGATTTTGCTGCGGGACGGATGAGTGATTTCTGCTCCAAACCAAAAATAATACCAAAATTAGAAAAAGAATACATGTTTTGAAGGAAGGTAAGCTGATAAAATAGATGTTAAAATAAATTGCTTCTTTGAAACTAAGCCTTGGCAGACACAGGCCTTGGTATATGCAAATCAATAGAAATCTTGCGGGAATCATGATGGAATGCTATAATTTTTGAAGAAATGATGTTACCGTATCAAGGAAGTCCCTTGACAAGAACTGGATTTTTATTGGAGTGAAACACATGAGAAAGTATAGAAAAATCACAGCCTCTATTTCGGCGCTGTGTGTATTGACGCTTGTGGGCTGTGCCAAAAGTGAGGCAGAGACAAAGAAAATGACAGCCAGGGAGGAGATTACCTGGGCAGAGCTGTACTGCGATGTAGACTGGTGGCATCCCGGTGCATGGAGTACAGAGAGCGGGACCATTACAGGAGAGATTACAAGGCAGACCGGCGTGGCCTTAAAGAGTACAGTTCCTCTCCAGAATGCGGACAAGCAGCTTAGCCTGATGCTCTTAAACGATGAGCTGCCGGATCTGGTCACGGTTGTGAATTCCACACTGATAGGCCAGATTACATCATCAGGAAAGGTATGGAAGCTGGATGAATTCCTGGAAACCTACTGTCCGGATTCTCATTTGCTGAGCGCATTTCCGGAAGATATCAAGGAGGCTCTCATCAAGAGGGATGGAGCCTGGTACGCCTATCCATCCCATATGAATTCTGTAGATGCGAGGAAAATCTGGAAGCCCTGTGACTCCTATTATTGGGATTTGGTGAATTATAACGACAATAATGGAATCATGTGGAACCGAAATCTATTGGAGCGGCTTGGGATTTCTGTGGACGCCCTGTCCACAGAGGAACAGGTGCTGGACGCCTGGAACAGGGCGCGCAATTCGGATGTTTGGATAAACGGAGGGGAAATCATCCCTCTTCTGGTGGATGGCTCTGGCTATTGGGATCCAACAGTCAAGTATCTGCAGTATACCTTTGGAGCGGAATACATTGACAAGGACGGAAATTACAGGGATATCCTACTCTCGCCTGAGAGCAAGCACGCGTTGTATTTTCTGAATAAAGCCTGCAGGAATGGGTATCTGCAGCCAGAGCAGCTAAATTATACCAATGATACGGTGAAACAGAAAATCGCATCAGGCAATGTACTCTGCTTTATTGGAAACGTTGCCAATACGGATCTGGACGCCACCGAATGGGTATCCTCTGGAGCGATTCTCTCCTCCCAGGGAAAAACTCCTGTTCTTGCCAAAAATCTCCAGGGAGGAATCGGCTGGATGCAGACATTTATTTCAAAGGACTGCGAAAACCCAAAGGAACTGGCAAGGTTCCTGGATTATATGACGAGCGAGGAGGGAATGCTGGATTGGTATTTTGGAACCGAGGGAGAGCATTATTCTGTGGGAGAGGATGGCCGGATTATTCAGAACCAGGAGCAGGCAGATCTGAAATCCAATTACAGCGAAACCAATCTGGCTGTCTTTTGGATGTTTGAGAATACAAGCTGGATAAGAAGCATTTTGGCACCCCCAGAGGAGAGCAGCCGTCAGGCACAGGACGACGCCATAAAGAACGCCTTTGGAAAGGATAAGCATACGGTCATTTATAATTCAGCTCCTCTGGCACTTTATAGCAGCCTGCTTTCCGATAACCCGGAGCTGTTGAAAATGGATGAGGAGCTAACGAGCCTTAAGGAAGCCTGGATAAGCAGGGTGATATTAGCAGAATCAGAAATAGAGTTTGAGCAAGAGTATGAAGCAATGCAAAAGGCCTTTTGCGCACACGGCATTGCGGAAATTGACGAGGAAAAAAACCGCATCTTTCAGGAAAATCAGAGGGAAATGGGAATCTATCTGAAAAAGATTAATTAGAGGTGGTGAGTATGAAAAGGAGGAAATTAAAAGCCAGCCTGTTCGGACGATTTATCGCGATCACACTTCTGGTACTGGCATTTCTCACAGGATGCTTCTGGGTGATAAATCAGTACGAAAAACAACTCTTAAAGGAAAATACGCTGCAGATGAATGAGAAGCTTCTTCAGCAGATAAACAGCAAGGTAGAAGAGTTCTATAAGACCTTCCAGAACATTGCGTCCATGGTGATGTATTCTCCTACAGCTTACAATTATGTAAAGGCAAACGTAAAGGAACGCATCCTTACCAGGGATGATTTGTTTTCTGTGTTTTTAAGCGCCATGGAATTGGAGGAAAATATTGACGGCATTTATCTGTTTGATGAAAACCTGCGCCAGATTGTTGGTATGAAAAAAGAAACCGTACTGACTGCCCGACTCGAGGAGACCCTGGAGGAGATTCCAAATCAGATGACCTTTGGTAATCTGATTCAGCCAGAAGGGGAGGAAGTCTATTATCTTATTCAGTTTCCAATTTATGATTTGGATAATCCACAATATGGGGTATTGCTTGGCATGGCAGTTTTTCAAATGAAAATAGACGGATATATGGAGCTTCTTGGGGATACCCAGGCAACCGAGTATTCACAGATGTATCTGATAGATGGAAATCAGAGGGTGATTGCCTCCGATAGTCTGGAAAAGCTGGAAGAGATTACAGAGGATATGCTCAATGACCCGGAGGAATTCCATGTACAGGTGCAAAAATGCGGCATAGGAGACTGGCAGATTGTAAGCCGTATTCCCGTATGGGATCTCTATCGGGAGTCCAGGGGAGTGAAATGGATGATGCAGTATATTTTCGTGATTGCTGCCGTTCTTATGGGCTGTCTGGTGCTGTTTTGCTATGTGTATCTCATACGTCCTATCCGGCAGCTTGAGCAGTTTATAAAAATGCTGACAGAGGATTCCTCCTGCCGCCTGGAAAGCAGACGGGAGGATGAGATAGGAACCGTTATCCGCAGCATGAACCACATGCTGGATAAAATCGACGAGGCCAATCGGGAACAGCAGATTTCCCAGAAAAAGGCCTTTGAGGCGGAAATTGCCAAGAAGCAGATGCAGGTTCTGGCCTACCGCAACCAGATTAATCCGCATTTCCTCTATAATACCTTTGAGTGTATCCGGGCCATGGCTCTGTATTATGACGCCGAGGATATCGCGGAAATTACAATGGCCCTTTCCAGGATATTCCGGTTTGCCACCAAAGGGGAAAATATTGTGTCCATTTCCCAGGAGGTGAACTATATCCGGGAATATGGAAAAATTATCGGTTATCGTTTTATGGATAAGATTGACATACAGATAGAAGTGGAGCCTGGATGCCAGGAAAAAAAGGTGATTAAGCTGCTGCTTCAGCCTTTGGTGGAAAATGCGGTATTTCACGGATTGGAACAAACCATGGAAGGCGGAGAGGTTTTGGTGAGCGTTCGTTCCTATAAGGAGAAGTATCTGGAAATACGCATAGAGGACGACGGCTGCGGAATCCCTCCGGAAAAGCTGGAGCATATCATGCATACCTTAAGCAGCAGCAAAAAGGAGGAGGGAATAGGCATTGCCAATATTTACCAGAGGCTCCACCTGTTCTATGGAGATGATGTGATATTTGAGATACAAAGCCGGGAGGGGGAGGGAACCCAGATACGAATCGTGATTCCTGACCATATTTCGGAATAGGTATATGGGAAGAAATTTTACAGGAAAGAGGGAAAAAGATGTATCGGGTATTTTTGGCAGATGATGAAATGTGGGTATTATTTGGGCTGAAAAAGTTGATAGAGAAGTCAGGGCTTCCTTTTCAGATTGTCGGAGAGGCTACCAACGGTGTGACCACTCTGGAGGAACTGGAAAAGAAAAGACCAGATGTACTATTTTCGGATATTCGGATGCCCGGACTGGACGGACTAGAGCTTCTGGAAAGGATAAAGGAGAGAGGACTGCAGGTAGAGGTGATTTTTGTCAGCGGCTACGCAGAATTTGAATATGCAAGGCGGGCGCTTCAGATGGAGGCCTTTGATTATATTCTAAAGCCTGTGGAGCAGGAGATATTGAACAATATCCTCCTGCGCCTTATGAAAAAGCTAAGTAGGGGGGGCATCGAGGCAGATAAAACGGATCAGAAGGAGCAAAAGGAACAGGAGATGATAAGCCCGACAGTGGTCAAGCAGATGGTCAACGAGATTAAAGAACATTATACAGAGAATATCACTCTGGTGGCTCTTGCGGAAAAATACGGGTTCAGCGTGGGCTATGTCAGCTCTCTTTTAAAGGATGAGCTGGGTCTATCCTTCTCAGAGTATATTACAGCCAAGCGGATACAAAAGGCAAAGGAGTTGCTGGCGGATTTTCGGCTTTCCATTGATATGGTGGCAGAGCAGTCCGGGTATAACGATTATTTTTATTTTACCAAAGTGTTCAAGAAGGTTGTAGGCATTTCGCCCAGTAAATACCGTAAAAATTTGTGAAAATCATACAAAATGCAGAAAAAATCAAAGATATTACCAAAACACAAAAATAATTTCATATGAGAATTGAGGAAACTCTTTTATAATGTGCTTGAAAAGAGAAAAGCGCATATAGAAGAGTTTCTTGTGTTTTAGAAACATTTTTATGCGGCTTTCAGGAAAGAGAAAAAGGAGGAGGAAATGTAAAGTGAAAAAAAGCAAATCAGGTGCTGCTGTAATGAAAGCACCGAAAAAACCCTTTCTGAGTAAGGTGAAGGACAGCAGGGTGCTGCTTCTGATGTGCCTGCCGGCAATTATTTTCTTTGTGGTATTTAACTACTGTCCGCTGCCTGGCGTGTATATGGCCTTTACGAACTATAACTTCCGGGATGGCATCTTTGGAAGTCCCTTTGTAGGAATGAAGAACTTTGAATTTCTGTTTCGTTCCGGAGAGCTGTGGAACTTGACCAGAAATACGGTTCTGTATAACCTGGCATTTATCTTGATCGGCAATATACTGCAGATTACCCTGGCAATCATGCTGAACGAAATTGGAAACAAGTGGTTCAAGAAGGTTTCCCAGACATTAATGTTTCTGCCGTATTTCATTTCCGTGGTTCTGATCGGCGCGATTGCCTTCAATATTCTGAACTATGATACCGGCGCCCTGAATACGCTGATTCGTTCCTGCGGAGGAAATCCCATTAAGATTTACAGTCAGGCAGGAATCTGGCCATTCATTATTATTTTGTGCAACCTCTGGCAGCAGACAGGCTATGGCTCTGTGGTTTACTTTGCAGCAATCTGCGGAATCGACGCCGGCATGATTGAGGCAGCAGAGGTAGACGGAGCCACAAGCTGGCAGAGAATCCGGTATATCATTCTCCCCAGTCTGAAACCGACCTTCATCATTTTGCTGCTGTTCGCTCTTGGCGGCATTATGAAGGGCAACTTTGGATTATTCTGGAACCTGGTAGGAAATAACTCACAGTTATATTCCACTACAAACATTATTGAGACATTCGTATACCGCGCCATGATGTCACAGAACAACTTCGCCACATCTTCTGCAGTGGGTCTGTATCAGTCAGTCTTTGGCTTTGTACTGGTAATGTTCAGCAACTGGCTTGTAAAACGAATCGACCCGGATTACGCATTATTCTAGGAGGTACGAGATGGCAAATCAAAAAACAAAAATTAAGAAAACAGCCAGTACAAAAGCGGTAAAGGGTGTGTCTTATACAGTGATTACCCTGTTTTCCCTGGTGTGCCTGCTTCCGTTTATCCTGATTATTTCAGCATCCTTCAGTACAGAGGCAACCATTGTGCAGGAGGGCTTTGGACTCCTTCCAAAGGGCTTTACCTTATCTGCCTATGCATGGGTATTCCGTTATCCGAAGATGATTCTTGGTTCCTACGCAGTTACAGTGATTATGACCATATGCGGAACAGCGGTTGGGTTATTTATTATTTCCATGACAGGCTATGCGCTTCAGAGAAAGGACTTCCCGTTCCGAAACGCTATTTCCTTTTTCATTTACTTTACAACCCTGTTTTCTGCTGGTATGGCGCCCACTTTTATCTGGATTTCCAGATATCTGAATCTGCGCGGCAGCTACCTGGCAGTGTTCCTTCAGCTTCTTATGAGTCCATGGCTGATTATTCTGATGAAGAACTTTGCCAAGTCTGTACCCTATGAGATTACAGAATCCGGCAAGCTCGACGGTGCGGGAGACTTTAAGATTTTTACCTCTCTGATTCTCCCCATGTTAAAGCCGGCACTTGCCACTGTGGGACTGTTTCTGGCACTTGGCTACTGGAATGAATGGTATCAGTCGTCCCTGTACTTAGGCTCCAGAGTGGATTATAAACCGCTGCAGTATTATCTGTACGGAATCATCAATGAGGCCAACGCCCTGAAGGGCTCTCTGGCAGGAGCAAACGTTACCTATACGGATCTTCCATCCAATACCTTAAAAATGGCTACGGCAGTTGTGGCTACCGGCCCCATCATTTTCCTGTATCCATTTGTGCAGAAGTACTTTATCAGCGGTATTACCGTCGGTGCGGTAAAGGGCTGATACATAGGATATGTAAATACCATGAAATGGTATTCATATATAAAAATTATATTTTAAGGAGGCTACAATGAAAAGAAAGAATTTTACAAGACGCATGCTTACCATGACCTTGTGCGCAGCCATGAGCGTAGGTATGGTACTCCCTGCTATGGCAGAAGAAAATGCAGATGCATTTGAAGGAATCGACACTTCAAAGCATGAGGTTATCAACATGCTGGTTCTCGGAAACAAGCCGACCAACGGCAGGCTGGAAGCCATGCTGGAGAAGCTGAACGAGGTTCTCACAGAAAAGGTAAACGCAGAGCTGGAGCTTACCTACATTGAGTGGACAGACTGGCAGACACAGTACAATGTACAGCTCCTTAGCGGCGACAGCAGCATGGATATTATTACCACTGCAACGGACTGGCTGTTCGGCTGGGAAAATGCGCAGAAGGGCGCCTTCCTTCCTTTATCTGAGGATATGCTCCAGACCTATGCGCCAAAGACCTGGGCACAGGTAGATGAAGCAGGAGACTGGGATATCTGCAAGCTGGATGATGAAATTTATTTTATTCCAGAGGATCATTATACACAGTATGTAAACCATGGCCTTTTCTACCGCGGAGACTGGGCAGCAGAAGCAGGGCTGGAAAATGGTGATGTGAAATCCTTTGAGGATCTGGATACCTATTTCAGCTACATTCTGGACAACAAGGAAGGTGTGATTCCTTTTGACGCTACAAAGAACAGCGGCGCTCCATGCCATGGATATCTGGTATCCAACACAGATAACATTGAGTTTACCAATGTTTATGTAGGTAACTATACCTTCTGGTTCGGCGAGTCTGTGGATGATCCGTACACCGTTACTTCTCCGTATATGGAAAGCGACGCACTCTATGATGCAGCAGATCTGATGAAGAAGTGGAACGATGAGGGCGTGTGGAGAGAGGACGTACTCAACTATGACGGAGACACACGTGAGGCATTTTATGCAGGAACCTCTGGTTCAGACCAGCATCATAGCCAGACCTACTACAGCCAGGTAAAACCGAACATGGATATTAAGCAGCCAGGTTCTGATGTAAAGATGTATTACTGGGGCGAGGACAACAACAATGTTTCCAAACCGCTCAAAACCCATGGTGCAGCAGCCATCAGCGCATGGTCCGAGCATCCGGAAAGAGCGCTCATGGTTTACGATCTGCTCCGCAATGATGAGGAATGCTATCGTCTGATCAACTATGGTATTGAAGGAACCGACTACATTGTTACAGAGGACGGCAAGCTGGATTATCCGGAAGGCTATGATTCCAGTACAGACGCACTTGGCGCAAACTTCTGGTGCGGACGTAACGATGACCTTGAGCTTGAAAACTCCTTCAACTGGGAAGGAACCGACGACATGATCGCAAATTACGACAGCTTTGCATTTGAATATCCATATGAGGACCTGATCGTTGACAAGACCTCTATTGAGGCAGAGCAGGCAGCTATGGCAAACGTGCTTGCAGAGTACCTGCCGCAGCTTTACTGGGGTAAATTTGACGACCCGCACGCTGCTATCGACGAAATGAGAGAAAAACTCATTGCAGCAGGCTATGAGGACGTGAAGGCATCTATTCAGGCAGACATGGACGCATATGTAGCTTCCAAGGCAGAATAAGAGATTGTGTTTTTCAGACAGAGGCGTGGGCAAAACCATGCCTCTGTTTTTTACGCGATAAGCCCGTCAAACGGCCGCCGTGCGTACACGAGCGGACATTTGACGGGCAACGGACAGCGAGGAGCTTTGCTGTGAGCTGCCCGTGGGATCACGCCGGATAGGGGAACTGGCTTCCCCTATCCGATCGCGATAAGCCCGGAAAGGAGAGAGACGGATGTATTTTGTGATGGACAGCCGTATCCTGCCAAAGGTTCGGCTGGCGGATTATTTTATTTTGAAGCCTCCCTGCGCGCATAAGAAGCGGGTGCCTCATGAATATATTGCCTATCTGGTGGAAAAGGGAGAGCTGTATCTTATGGAGGAGGGAATCACCTACCATTTAAGACCAGGAGATTTTATTCTCCTGAATCCGGAGAGCTATCATGAGGGGAAGCTTATCACCTACTGCGAATATTACTATATTCATTTCCACCACGAGGCTCTTCGTCTGGCAGAGGACGGGGAGAGCGCAATGCACGAACAGATGATGGAGATCCGCAGGGATGCTCTGAGAAGCGATTCCTGCGAGGAGCAGAGCAAAATCAGCCAGGGTCTCATCATCCCCAAGTATTGCCATATACAGGACGAGACTTTGCTGGCGTCCCTGACCAGGCAGCTTCTCTCTGTGGTGACGGCGAATTTTGATCATATGGAATACTATAAAGCCTTAAGCGGTATTCAGTTTTTGTCCTTTTTGATAGAGCTGTCACGAAGCTGCTTATCCTTACAGCTCCAGGAGAGCAAAATGACCACTGCCAGGGGGTATAAAAAGGTGCTGGAGGTACAGAGCTTTCTCCATGAGTGCTACCGGGAGCCGGTGAGCGGGGATTCTCTGGCGGAAAAATTCGATATGAATTTTGACTATCTAAACCGCCTGTTCCGCAAGAACATAGGAAAGCCTGTCTTTCAGTACCTCCGGGACATCCGCATTGCCAAGGCCAAGGAGCTTCTCACCACGACCTCCATGCGGATTGTGGAGGTAAGCGATTGTGTGGGTTTTACGGATGAGAGCTATTTTAGCAAGGTTTTTAAAAAACAAACCGGCATCTCCCCGGCAGACTATGCCAGAACCGAGGCAAAGGCAGAAGGAAACCCTCATTCACAGCTGCCTAGGTGAGCGTCTTTTTTATCCATTTTTTGGATTTCCAGCGGAAGAAATAGTTGATTCCTCGGAACGCTTCATCCATGGCAAAGGCGATCCAGCACCCGGTAAGTCCCAGCCCAAGCCGAACTCCCAGGATATAGGAGAACAGTACGCTCATCACCCAGCAGGAGCAGATAGACACCACCATGGGGAACACCACGTCGCCGGCGCCCCGGAGGGAATTTTCTTCAATATGATTAAAGCCCCGGAAGATTTCTACGAAAATATCAAAAAACAGCAGAGTTGTTCCTGCCTTCAGGATGATGGGATCCCTGGTAAATAGGGAAAGCAGCGGCCGTCCCAATAGAAACAGCAGGATAGACAAGGAGGCATTCAGAAGAAGCGTCACCTTCAGATTCTGCAGATTCAGCCGATAGGCCTGTTCGTATTTCCCTGCGCCGCACAGCCATCCAATGAGCAGGGCAGTGGAAAGCCCCAGAGACATGCCAAGCACATACACATAAAACACCAGGTTTGATACATAGATTTTGGTGGATATGGCGGACATTCCCACAAGTGCGATGATGGAGGTGGTAACTGTCTGGGAAATATTGTAGGACATGCTACTGATTCCTCCTGGAATGCCTACACCAAGAATGGCTTTGATTTTGGAAAAGCTTTTCCATGTTATGTGAGCAAAGTTCAGCCCCAGAGGCAGGCGAAGCAGCAGAAGGACCATGCATGCCAGGGCAGCAGCGCGGCTGAAATTGTTGCACCAGGCGATTCCGGAGACGCCCTTTAAGGGAAAAGAAACCGGCTGGAAGATGACCAGATAATTCAGCAGCGCATTGAGGACATTCATGCCAAGGGACACCCCAACAGAAATTCTTGGAAAGCCATAGCTTTTAAACACAGAAGAAATAATGGAAAAAAGCGCGCCCAGGAAGGAAAAGCGCATACAGATAGAAAAATAATCTACTGCATTTTCCAGAATTTCTCCCTCAATATTCATAAGACGCATACACGGAAGCGCCAGACTGGAAATCAAAAGGCTTACAAAAAGGCTCAAAAACCCTCCAAGCACCAGGGAACACAAAACAGCATCAGAGGTCTGCTCCTTTTTGCCTGCTCCCAGATAGTGACTGATCACAATGGAGGCTCCGGTTCCGATAACAGTATAAAAGGTCTGGATCATGCCGGAAAACTGGCTCGCAGCTCCCACAGCAGCCACTGCAGTATCAGAAAAATAGGACAGCATAAAGGTATTGACAGTTCCCATGAAATTCATAAGGAACATTTCCAGGAAAAAGGGAAGAAAAACCTTTGTGAGGGTCATAGTTCCCTGGGGTGTTTCCACTTTTCCAAGGGATGGGTCATAAGTAAAAAATTGCATTGAAATCTCTCCTTTCCAATCGGAAGTATGGATTTTATTATAGTGATTTAAAGGAAAAATAGAATGGAGGAGAGAGGGAAAACTTGTAAATTAGCGACTTTTGTGAGAACATGGGGATATGTTGATCAAGCGGAAATTCGTAATGCCCACAGGGTACGATGTCCGCGTCGCTACTTGCTTGATACGTTAAAACATCAAAAATATTACCAAAATAGAAAAAGAACTCCATACCAAAAGAAGGACTTTGTTGATACCTTATACATATGATGTTGGAGTCAAAAGGAGGTATCATATGGATACAGTGATAAAAGATCTGTGTATGAATTGGAAGTTTCATTTTGGTGAATGTGAAGAGGCATGGTTCAAGGGATTTGACGACAGAAGCTGGGAATGCGTTTACCTTCCTCATGACTGGTCCGTAAAACAGCCGTTTTCAAAGGAATATTCCAGCGGAACCGGTTATCTTTGCGGAGGAATTGGCTGGTACAGGCTGCATTTTTCCATTCCAGAGGAGTATAGGGGAAAATCTATTCGTATTGTTTTTGATGGTGTCTACAAAAACAGCCAGGTCTGGTGCAACAGCTATTACCTGGGAAAACGCCCTAATGGATATATTTCCTTTTCATACGATCTCACCCCTTTTTTAAATTACGGGCAAGAGGAGAATGAAATCAGCGTAAAGGTTACACACACGGATTTAGCAGATTCTCGCTGGTTTACAGGAAGCGGCATTACCCGCAAGGTGCAGCTGGTGATAGAGGAACCAGTACATCCTGTGGAATATGGCGTTTTCTTGAAGACCATACAGGCGGACAAGAAGCAGGCGGAAATTATGGTAGAGCATGAAGCAGCAAATACGACAGGTCATGATGCGAAGCTGGCTGTGGAGACGGTTCTTCTTGATAAAGATCAGAAGCGCATAGCAGGAAAGAAGATAGAAATGCATGTGAAAGCAGGAGAAAGCAAAAAGACCTCTGTGACAGATACGCTTACTGACCCAAAGCTATGGTCTCCTGAAAATCCGTATTTGTATACATTGAAGGTGTATTATGCATTGGATGGGAATTCTCCTTATTTGGTATGGCAGGAGCAGGTGGGAATACGTACCCTCCAATTTGATCCTGACAACGGCTTTTTCCTGAACGGCGAGGAAATGAAAATCAAAGGCGTCTGTGTACATCATGACGCAGGCTGCCTTGGAGCTGCTGTGCGGCCGGAGATATGGGAGAGACGTCTGGAACAATTAAAAGGCTGCGGCTGCAATGCCATCAGATGCAGCCATAATCCTCACATGCCGGAGCTATATGAGCTGTGTGATGAAATGGGCTTTTTGGTAATGGATGAAGCATTTGATGAATGGGAAAACGCAAAGAATAAGTGGTCTACAGGGCATAATGTGTATCCGCCGAAGCATCAGGGATATTTTGAAGACTTTCCCCAGTGGCATGAAGCAGATCTGAGGGCCATGGTAAGGCGTGACAGGAATCATCCCTCTGTGATTTTATGGAGCATAGGAAATGAAATTGATTACCCCAATGATCCATATTGTCATCCAAGGTTTCAGACCATGACAGGAAATAATGACGCAGATAAACCAGCAGAGGAACGGAAATATAACCCGGATCGGCCAAATGCAGAACGTCTGCCCGTTCTGGCGACTCATCTTGCAGAAATTGTCCGCAGGTCAGACACATCAAGACCGGTTACCTTGGCAGCCGCTTTTCCAGAGCTGTCTTCTTATCTTGGGTTTTTTGAGCCATTGGACGTAGTGGGCTATAATTACAAAGAACATCTGTATGAGACAGACCATAAACGTTTTCCGAACAAGCCGCTGCTTGGAAGTGAAAATGGCCACAGCTATGCTGCATGGCTTGCTGTGAAAAACAATTCCTATATCAGCGGACAGTTTCTCTGGACAGGCATTGATTATCTGGGAGAAGCAAAGGGATGGCCGGTTCGTGGCTCAGGGGCCGGAATTATCACCTGCGCAGGGTTTGCAAAACCAGAATATTATAGAAGAAAGTCATTTTGGTCGCAAAAGCCTATGCTTCATATAGCGTCCAGGAATGCTAAGGGAGTATTGATTGATTCATGGAACTATGAAGAGGGGGAGCTTGTCACAGTCGAATGCTATTCGAATCTGCCGCAGGTGGCCTTGTCCCTTAACGGCAGGGAATTGGGCAGAGCAAAAGAATATACAGCAGAGGGCGTTTATCTTTTCCAGGTGCCTTATGAGGCAGGCTGCCTTGAGGCAACGGCTTACGATGATAACGAAAGCCCGTGCCTTACAGATACACTTCGGACTGTAGAAAAGGCGGAATGCGTTATCTGCAGCCTGTGGCAAGAAAATGAGACAAAAAGAGAAGCTGCCCGGACAAACAGAGAAAAGCCGGGATATTTGTATCAGATCGAAATCAGGCTCTGTGACAGAGCAGGCAGTCTGGCAGCTTCAGACGACAGGATGATAGAGCTGCAGGTTTCCGGCGCAGGAGAATTGGCTGGCCTGGAAAGTGGAAATCTTTCAGACTGTACGCCATACTATGAGAGCAGAAGACAGACCTGTGCGGGCAGGCTGATCGGATATGTGCGCAGAACTGGAGACGGAGCGATAAAGGTTCAGATAACAGCAGACATGGAAGGAAAAAACAGCTGCATATTAGAGATGGAGTAAGAGCTTTACCGCTGCTTTTATGCGAATATTGGCAATGGAATGGATTTGTATCCATGAGACAGAATGGCAAAAGGCTTTCCTGAAGAACTAGAGACAGGGGTTCTTTAGGAAGGCTTTTTTTGACAGCCTTTTGCTTCTGGCAGGGCATTTGGGGGTGATGAGCTTTTATTCTGGCAATGGACAAGCATTTATGAAAAGAGTATGACTTTGTTGCCAGGAAAGAGAATGATACGGGATCTGACATTTCTAAAGAATAAGACAGTAAATCATCCGATTATAAAAAAGCATGGGAATATTTCCCTGTAGGCAGCTGCGCTCAACGCAGCCAGCGGCGACATTTCCAAGGAGCTTTAGATTGACTGTTACCGTGTAAAATTTCACTTGCATGAGAAGAATAAAGGGCTTTCCCCCAGATAAGGAAAGCCTTTTATTTTTGCTAGTTCTTCAGGGCGCGAGCAGACATTTAGACCAACTACGATTTTTCGGGCGAAAATCCTCAGATTTTTTCAGTATTTTTCAATGGATGAATTCTGTAAAATATAAAGTTGAAAATAGGATTTTTCTGCCTGCAGCAAGAAAACACCCTGCAAAGTAGTTGTCCATGAATAGTGGCAGAAATACACCTTATGAGGAGGACAAAAATGATTGGAGATTCGAGAATTACAAAGGTTCTGTATGGAGGAGATTATAATCCAGAGCAATGGCCAGAGGAAATCTGGGAGGAGGATATGCGGCTCCTTGCTCTGGCAGGCATTGATATTGTTACCTTGAATGTATTTTCCTGGGCTCTGCTTCAGCCGGATGAGAACACCTACTGCTTTGAAAAACTGGACAAAATTTTGGATATGGTGACAAGAAATGGAATGAAGGTGTGCATGGCGACCTCTACAGCAGCGCACCCTGCCTGGATGGCGCGGCGTCACCCAGATGTTCTGCGCACAGAATTTAATGGAATGAGAAGAAAATTCGGAGGCCGACACAATTCCTGCTCCAATAGTCCCACCTATCAACATTATTCTGCTATGCTTGCCAGACGTCTGGCAGAGAGGTATAAGGACTGCAGCAGCATTGTTGCATGGCATGTAAACAATGAATATGGAGGCGGCTGCTGGTGTGAAAACTGTGAGAAAGCCTTTCGGGTATGGCTGAGAGAAAAATACCATACTCTTGAAGAACTCAATCAGGCATGGGATACAGCGTTTTGGGGACATACCTTTTATGATTGGGAGGAAATCGTGGTTCCCAATCTTCTGAGCGAGCATTTTGAGGAAAACCGGACAACCTTTCAGGGTATTTCCCTGGATTATAAGCGTTTTCAGTCAGAGAGCATGCAAAAAAACTTTGAAAGCGAGGCAGAGGCCATCCGCTCTGTGATTCCCAATGCAAAAATCACGACAAACCTTATGGGTTTTTATAAGCATCTGGATTATCAGAAATGGGCTGCGTCCATGGATTTTATTTCCTGGGATAATTATCCCGCAAACGAAGACCCCTACTCAAAGATGGCCATGAACCATGACCTGATGAGAGGGCTAAAGGGAGGCTTGCCCTTTGTCCTTATGGAACAGACACCGAGCGTCACAAACTGGCTGTCCTACAATGCCCTGAAACGCCCTGGCGTGATGCGCCTGTGGAGCTATCAGGCGATAGCGCATGGAGCCGATGCTGTGATGTTTTTTCAGATGCGCAGAAGCATAGGAGCCTGTGAGAAATACCATGGCGCAGTCATTGACCATGCTGGTCATGAGAACACACGTGTTTTCCGGGAGATTCAGGAGCTTGGGAAGGAGCTGAAAAAGCTTGGAAGCGCTACGCTTGGAGCTGTGACGTGCGCCAAAATCGCGATTCTCGCAGACTGGGATAACTGGTGGGCAGTCGAGTATTCTGCCGGCCCAAGCCGGGACTTGAACTATATGCAGGAGGTCTTTTTGTACTACAGAGCGCTTTGTGAACAAAATTACAGTGTGGATATCATTGGAATGGAAGATAGCTTAAGCTCCTACAAAATGGTGCTTGCGCCGCTTTTGTATATGACAAAGGGAAGCTTTGATGAAAAAATCAGGGCTTATGTAAAAAAAGGAGGAATTTTCCTTACCACCTTTTTCAGCGGCTTTGTGGATGAACATGACCTGGTTGTCACAGGGGGTTATCCCGGAAAACTGAGAGATATTCTTGGAATCTGGGTAGAGGAGAGCGACGCCCTGCCAGGGGGTGTGTACAATCGTTTTACGTATCAGGGAACTTCCTATCAGGCAGGGCTTCTCTGCGATATTGTGCATTTGGAGGGAGCAGAGGCGCTTACAGAGTATGAAGAGGATTTCTATGCCGGGTATCCTGCAATTACCAGAAATGCGTTTGGAACAGGAGAGGCCTATTACATAGGAACACAGACAGAGGAAGGTTTTTTAAAGAAATTTTTAAAGGAATGTCTCAGCAGAGTGGGCGTATGGCCGGTTTTGGAGGTTTCGGAAAACATAGAGGTAACAGAGAGAAGAAAGGATGGGAAGAGCCTTTGGTTTGTCTTAAATCATGGGGATGAGGAAAAGACCTTTTCCCTTCCATGCAGGAGAAGAGAGCTTCTTACAGGACAGATTTTTGAAAAGGGAGAGGAAGTATCTATTTCCAAGAAGGGCGTGCTGATTCTGGAGGAATAGCCGTGAAAGGGGGATTTTCCCGATACGTTAAAAATCAGGTGACGAGAGCTTTCCTTATCTGATATAATAATACTGCCAGAGGCAGAAGCTCACGGGTTTTCTGGCTGAAATATTATAAAAAATTAAGACAAGGATTCAAGGGTATGAAAAAGCTGATTACAAAATTAGAACCGTTTTTAGATAAAATTCTTGGAACAAAGCTCAGATATCGAATGCTGATTCTCTACTTTTGCGGAGGAGTTCTGCCTGCCATTCTAATCGGGGGGTATCTTATACAAGGTACCAGAAATATCCTGGTAGAGCAGACAAAGACAGTAGAGGTGACAGAGCTTGAGATGGCCAGAAGGCAGCTCGAAGAAATTCTTACCACTGTGAATATGGTTTCAAAATATTTTTTCTTTGATGAGGAACTGGAGAAAATCGCCTTTGAGCAGTATGAGGATTATCAGGAGATGGTTGACGACTACAAGGCTTATACTGCTTTTGTGGATTATGGACAGTATTACAATCAGCTGATTTCCAGGTTCACTGTTTATCTGGAAAATGAGACCATTCGGGGAAACTCACAGTTTGTCAAGGTGAATGATGCCATTCGGGAGCAGAAATGGTATCAGAATGTGCTTAATAAGGGAGGCGGCGCTCTTTGGCAGAACGTACCCTCCAGTATGAATGCTGATGAAGGTTTTGCCCTCACCAGACTTTTGAAGACAAAGCGCGGAAAAAATGTGGGCGTACTGGTTCTTCACATCCAGAAAGAACGAATCAATGATATTTTAAGGAGCAGAGAGTACGATACCTTTGTTGCTCTGGACAAAGACCAGATTATTTCTGAGCGGATAAAGAGCGATATAGATTTGGATAACATCACGAAATTTCTTCCAGAGGAAGATTTTGATACCTATCAGGATATGGTTTCTGTGGACGGAAAAAAGTACATCCTGACAAGTGTGGGAATTTCTCCGGATGAATCGCAGGATTCTCTGCAGATTGTCAGTATGCGCTCTCTTCAGAAGATTTTGCAGGAGGCGAACAGACAAAATCAGAAGAGCGTGTACCTTTTTCTCCTCAGTATAGGCCTCTCCTGCTTTATGATTGCCGCCTTTTCCTGGTCCTTCAGTGAGCGGGTCGCCCGCTTTCATAAGGAAATGAGAAAAGCAGCAGAGGGAAACTTTCAGCTTGAGAAGAAGCTGGGTGGAAATGATGAAATCAGTGAGCTGTACGATTATCTGGGAACTATGATTTTTGAAATCCAGAAGCTTTTATCTGAAATTTATCAGGAAAAGCTCCACGCAGAGCGTCTGAAGCGAGAGCAAAAGGAAGCAGAGTTTAAAATGCTGGCAAGCCAGATTAACCCGCACTTCCTTTACAACACGTTGGAGGTCATCCGTATGAAGGCCAGAATGAACAAGCAGTATGAGATTGAGGAGCTGGTGAAGATGCTGGCCAAAATCCTCAGAAAAAATATTCAGGCAGGAAGTCAGGATGTATCTATCTGTACAGAGGCAGAGCTGGTTGCCTGCTACCTCAGAATTCAGCAGTACCGCTTTGGAGACCGCATCCAGTATGAAATTCATGTGGATCCGGAGCTTGAGGAACACAAAATCTTGCCCCTTCTTCTCCAGCCGATTGTGGAAAATTCTATTATTCATGGATTGGAAATCAAGGAGGGAATCGGCCATATTTTCATCAATATCACACAGACAGATAAGCGGATTTGCATTGTGATTGAGGATGACGGTATGGGAATGACAGAGGAAACGCTTCAGAAAATCCAGAGAGACATGAATCGAAGAAACCAGGACGGAACGCATATTGGAATCGGAAATGTACATCAGAGGGTGCGTCTGAGGTATGGAGAGGCTTATGGGGTGAAAATCAACAGCGAATGGCAGAAGGGTACCAAGGTGGAGATTGTACTTCCAAAGGAAGAGAATGAAAAAGAAAGAGGGATAGAAGTTGTACAAGGTAATGGTTATTGACGATGAGGAAATTGTGCGAATGGGACTTCGCGACTTGATTGACTGGAATGCAGAGGATTTTTATATCTGCGAGGAGGGAAGAGACGGACGTGATGGTCTGGAAAAGCTTCTTCACACGCAGCCAGACGTTGTTCTGGTGGATATCAAAATGCCTGGGCTCAGTGGCCTGGAGCTTATCCGCGCAGCAAGGGAAAATAAATTTGAAGGGCATTTTATTATTCTCACAGGCTACTCAGAGTTTGAGTTTGCAAGAAGCGCCATCTCCTACGGAGTAAGAGAATATCTTCTAAAGCCCATTGACGAGGATGAACTGCTCGGCATTATCCGTTCTCTTAAAAAAGAGCTGGACAAAAAAAGGGGAGAGCTTGTCTTTCACAGCAATAATGAAATAATTGCCAGAGAAGAGCTTCTTAGAAAGATTCTTCTCAAGCTGGAAGACAGAGAAAGCCTGGAGGAGAAGATTTCCCTGTATAAAATGGACTTTTCCGCTCCGATTCTGTGCATTGCCATGCTCTATGACAAGGATTTGGCTCCTGGAAATGACAACAGCTTGTTTATGGAAAAGGCCAGAGATCTTCTGGGAAACGAAGTGTTTTATCATGACAAGGTATTGATTGATAATTGTGTGGCAGTTGTGAACAGGGGAACAGACTATAAGACCTGGGCAAAGCATCTGGAAAAGCAGAATGAAAGAATTCAGAGAACCTATGGAAAGGGACTTACCATTGCTGTGGGACATAATGTGAGCGTCTGGCATGACCTTGCTCATTCCTATGAGTTTGCACAGTTCCTTTTGGAGCATGAATTCCTGTTCAGCGGATGCAGTGTTCTGACCATAGATACTATTGAAAATCAACAGTATGCGGCTGAGAATCCATCTGTGGACTATTTCTGTATGCTGATTGAAGTGGGAGATATGGATGGAATAAGAGAGTGCGTAAAGATTTTTCGGCAATACTGCATCCGCGATATGATGAAGGAGCTGGATATCAAGATTCAGGTTCTGTATAATCTGATGCAGATTAAAAACTGGGCGGAAAAGAAATACACAGGAGAAAGCCCGGATATCTCCGGGCTTATGGAACAGCTCAACCGCACAGACGGTCTTGACGCTCTTCTTGACCTGTATTGCCGGATTCTTCAGGATTTCTGCAAGCAGGTGGGGATGCAGGGCTCAGAGACTGTGATTAAGCGAATGTATTATTATATGGAAAAGAATTATGACAAGGATCTGAAGCTGGAGACCTTTTCCAGGCTGTTTAATTATAACAGCAATTATCTGGGCAAGATTTTCAGAAGAGAAATCGGGGACAGCTTTAACAATATTCTGGATACCATACGCATTACCAATGCCAAAAGGCTTCTTTCAGAGACAGATTTGAAGGTATATCAGATTTCAGAGAGGGTGGGCTATAGTAATATTGACTATTTTTACCTGAAGTTCAAAAAGTATGTGGGAATGAGCCCAAAGGAATATAAAAAAGAATATCATCAGACTTCTCTGTGATTTTTGAAGTAATTTATAGCTAAAAACTAAGGTTTTTTTTAAAGCAGGCATCTGTTAAAATAAACTCGACAAACAGAAAACAGGAGGATATTATTTATGAAATTCCATAATGGGTGTTGGTTATTAAGAGAAGGATATGCCTGCTTTTCGCCGAAGCAGATTTATGAAACAAGGATACACGAAAAGGAACTTGTTTTGTGCGCACCCACCAGCAGGATTGAGAAGAAGGGAGATACGCTTGCCTGTACAAATCTTACGCTTCGCATTACGTGTCCTATGCCCGAGGTGATTCGGGTACAGACCTGGCATTATAAGGGAGTAAGAAAAAAAGACCCCTCTTTTGAGCTGGATTTATCCAAAGAGCAGAACATAGACGTGACAGAGCAGGAGAATCTTCTTACTGTGAGAAACGGTCATCTGTCATTGGTGATTGACAAGAAAAATGGCTTTATGCGTTATGAGAATGACGGAAAGCTTCTGACAAGAAGCATGAGCCGTGATCTTCAGTATATAAGGGCCGACTGGAAGGGAGCTGCCTATGAGAAGGGACAGCCTGCCTATATGTGTCAGCAGCTGAATCTGTCTGTGGGAGAACTGATTTATGGACTTGGCGAGCGCTTTACTCCGTTTGTGAAGAACGGTCAGTCTGTTGTTATCTGGAATGAGGACGGGGGAACGAACACAGAGCAGTCCTACAAAAACATTCCGTTTTATCTTTCCAACCGCGGATACGGCGTGTTTGTGAATCATACAGATAAGGTGGAATTTGAGGTTGCCACAGAGCAGGTGACAAAGACTGCCTTTAGTGTGGAGGGAGAATGCCTGGATTACTTTTTTATCAATGGACCTTCTATGAAAGAGGTTCTGATGCGTTATACAGACCTCACCGGAAAGCCGTCCCTTTTGCCGCAGTGGACCTTTGGTCTGTGGCTTTCTACTTCTTTTACAACAGATTATGATGAGAAAACGGTTATGAGCTTTATTGATGGAATGCTGGATCGGGGAATTCCGCTCAGTGTTTTCCATTTTGACTGTTGTTGGATGAGAGAATTTCATTGGACAGACTTTATCTGGGATGAGAGGGTATTCCCTGACCCAGAGGGAATGCTTCAGAGAATCCATGATAAGGGAATTAAGGTATGCGTCTGGATTAACTCCTATATAGGCCAGGAATCCGCCTTGTTTGACGAGGGAGCAGAAAAGGGATATTTCCTGAAACGCCCAAACGGCGATGTATGGCAGTGGGATATGTGGCAGCCAGGTCTTGCCATTGTGGATTTCACCAATCCAGAAGCAGTGAGATGGTATCAGGAAAAGCTGGAGAGGCTTCTAGACATGGGAGTAGACTGCTTTAAAACCGATTTTGGTGAGAGGATTCCAACCGATGCTGTCTATTATAATGGAGCTGATGCAAGAAAAATGCATAATTTTTATACATATCTGTATAACAAGGCAGTTTATGAGGTTCTGGAAAAGAAGAGAAGAAAAGAGGAGGCAGTACTTTTTGCGCGTTCTGCCACAGCAGGCGGACAGAAGTTTCCGGTACACTGGGGCGGAGACTGCTGGTCTGACTATGAATCCATGGAAGAAAGCCTGCGCGGCGGCCTCTCTCTGACAAGCAGCGGCTTTGGCTTTTGGAGCCATGATATCGGAGGCTTTGAGAGCCAGTCCACGCCGGATGTGTATAAGCGCTGGGCAGCCTTTGGTCTCTTATCCACACATAGCAGGCTTCATGGAAGCACCTCCTACCGTGTGCCGTGGGTTTATGACCAGGAAGCTGTGGATGTGGTTCGTTTCTTTACCAGGCTGAAGATAGAGCTTCTTCCTTATCTGTACAGCAGCGCTGTGTATACCTCAGAGACAGGAGTTCCCATGCTGCGCAGCATGGCTCTTGAGTTTGAAAAGGACAGGAACTGTCAGTACCTGGATAAGCAATACATGCTAGGCGACAGCCTGCTGGTGTCTCCGATTTTTAATGACGAGGGAATGGGCGTATATTATCTGCCAGAGGGAAACTGGACCAATTATCTGACCGGCGAGAAGGCCAGGGGAGGCTGCTGGAGAGAGGAAAAGCACGATTATCTGTCAATTCCTCTGTGGGTGCGTGAAAATACCATCCTTCCTGTACAGAAAGGCGCAGAAAACGCGTCAGAGCCCTATGCAGACAGGCTGGAGCTGAAGGTGTATGAGCTGAAAGACAAAGGCGCTCTGGCTGTGTACCAGAACCAGAGAAGGGTTCTGGATGCAGAGCTTACTTTAGAAGAGAATCAGATAAGAATCCATATAAACGGAGAAGCTTCCTGCACGGTTCGTTTTGTAAACTGTCATTTATCGGTAGCAGAGGGGGCAGAGATGCAATATGAGGGAGAGGATACCCTTCTTCTCGTTCCTTCTGGTCTTTCACAGCTTATTTGCAGAAAATAAAAAGGCGTCCCAGGGGAGAAGGCGCCATACTTATGCTGTGACAGAGAACGCAAAGAAAAGTATTGCCTTCCTCACGGGGGATTTCTGACGGAGGTTTTTATGAATAAGAATCAGTATAAAGAGAAGGCAGCAGCTCTTACAGCCAAATTGACGCTTGAAGAGAAAATCGGCATGATACATGGAGCGCAGCTCTTTCAGACAAAGGGAGTAGAGCGGCTTGGAATTCCTCCTCTCAAAATGTCGGACGGCCCTATGGGGGTCAGACAGGAATTCTATCCTGCAAGCTGGAAGACGGTTGGAAATTCTGATGATTTTGTTACCTACCTTCCGTGCAACAGCGCTCTTGCTGCTGCCTGGAACCGCAGGCTTGCCTATGATATGGGAAGCGTTCTGGGAGAAGAAGCCAGAGGACGGGGAAAGGATGTTATTCTGGCTCCTGGAATCAATATCAAGAGAAGCCCTCTCTGCGGCCGAAATTTTGAATATTTCAGTGAGGATCCCTATCTTACAAAGGAGCTTGCTGTCCCGTTTGTACAGGGCGTGCAGCTCTGGGATGTAGCTGCCTGCGTCAAGCATTTTGCAGCCAATAATCAGGAAACAGAACGATTGTGGGTGGATGTAGAGATTGATGAGACGGCTCTTAGAACCATTTACCTGCCTGCCTTTTATGAGGTGCTTACAAAGGGAGACTCCCTTACTGTCATGGGCGCGTATAATAAGCTGCGTGGAGAGCATTGCTGTCAGAGTGATTACCTTCTGAACCAGCTTCTGCGCAGGGAATGGGGGTATGACGGCGTCGTGATTTCTGACTGGGGAGCAGTTCATGACACGTATCTTGCAGCGAATTCCCAACTGGATATTGAGATGTCTGTGACCTATGATTTTGATTCTTACTTTATGGCAGACCCGCTCAGGGAAAAGATTGAAAAGGGAGAAATCTCAGAAGCTGTTGTTGACGAGAAGGTGACAAGAATCCTTATGCTTATGATGCGCCTTCATATGATGGACGGTCAGAGAAAGACAGGAGAGTACAATACTCCAGAACACAGACAAAAGGTTCTGGAGATTGCCAGAGAATCCATTGTGCTTCTGAAAAATGAGCATCACTGCCTTCCGCTTTCTGTAGAAAAGACAAAAAGAGTTCTGGTTATTGGCGATAATGCAGATATGCTTCATTCTAATGGCAGCGGAAGCGCGGAGATTAAAGCGCTGTATGAAATTTCCCCTCTTATGGGAATAAAGATGCTTTTGGGAGGAAATGCGCAGGTAGTTTATGCACGGGGGTACTGCCGGGACGAGGAAGAAGCGTCTGATGATGTGAACTGGCAGGAGACTAGCTTGGAAAATGGAGGCGGAAGAGTAGGAAGCGCACAGGAGACGGCTGCCCTTGCACAAAAACGCAGAGAGCTTCGCAGAGAAGCGCTTTCTCTTGCCGCGCAGTATGAGACGGTTATCTTCATCGGAGGTTTGAATCACGCGCAGGATTGTGAGGGAAACGATCGCCCGGACATGAAGCTTCCTTATGAGCAGGATCTTTTGATTAAGGAACTTCTTGCTGTCAAACCAGATATGATTGTTGTCTTGACAGGAGGCAGTCCTGTGGAGATGAATGCCTGGATTTCAGACGCTCGTGCAGTGGTATGGAGCTATTATGCTGGCATGGAGGGAGGACGTGCGCTGGCAGAGGTGCTGTTTGGCAAGATAAATCCCTCTGGAAAGCTTCCGGAAACCTTTTATAAAACTCATACAGACTGTTCGGCGCACTGTATTGGGGAATTTTCAGGAGAGGAGAGAGTTTCCTATAAGGAGGGCGTGTTTGTGGGGTACCGTTATAATGATACCTTCCGGGTGGAACCGCAGTTCTGCTTTGGACACGGTCTGTCTTATACGGAATTTTGTTATGAGAAGTGCAGAATTGTACAGGAGGATGGAAAAACCTTTGTGCAGTGCTGCATTGCAAACACAGGCAGATATGAGGGGGCAGAGACCGTACAGCTCTACCTTGCACCTCCGAATCTGGGAAAAAAGGAGCCTGTACAGGAGCTAAAGGGCTTTGATAAGGTCTTTCTGCTTCCCGGACAGACCAAAACCATTCGGATTCTGGCAGAGGACTGCAGGGAAGGAGATATGCTCAGAGTCGGTTCATCTTCCAGAGACATTCGTTGGATGGGGAAAATCTAAGAAAAGAATGCATAGCAGAATGCACTTGCTGTGCATTCTTTTTTTTTAGAAAATTCCCTATAGTATAAAAAT
>JAUNOP010000030.1 GCA_030537135.1 Eubacteriales bacterium
ATGATGTAGCGCCACTTTGGGTAGCAATGCCTATCGGGGTTAAAAGTCGGAGGAGTAATCCGTTACTACGACTGGGCAGTTACAAGCCTATTACCTTTAGGTGATGGGTAGTTGACCTGAATACTCCACCTTTAAGCCTTATTTCTCACATACCTGCGTAAATTAAATTATTTCGTATAAAAAAAGACTGTTCAGAACAGTCTTTTTTTATCTCGTCCTTCATGTTTTCATACAGAAGAGACTCTTTTCCTATGTAGTTTCTCTCTGGACCAGGCTTACAGGGAACACACTTTTCGCAGGAACCATCCGTCCTGCCGCCGCATGAGCGACCGCTGCCACAGCAGCGTCTGCCATCTCCCTTACAGGCTGGCGAATCGTAGTGATTCCAGGAACCATAAGCGAGGCAACATTCACGTCGTCAAAGCCCACAATCTTAATGTCCCTGGGAACCTCCCTTTTTTCTGCCCTGCACACCTGAAGCGTCTGAGCTGCAATCAAATCAGAGCTGGCAAAAATCCCATCTGTGCGCGGATATTTCTTCAAGGCTCCATAAATCACAGAATAATAGTCCATATCATCATAAAAAACTCTTCCAGTATCTACCACAATATACTCGATACCCCTTCTGGTACACACCTCCTCAAAGCCTTGCCGTCTGTCGTCTGCAGGCATTGGCTGCTCGCTGACTCCGCCTATGTGCAGAAGATGCCTGCACCCCCGGTCAATCAGATGTTGTGCCGCCAAAATCCCCCCATTATAATTATCACACTCAATTCCCGCTATTCCCTCATTCAGAAAACGTTCTATTGTTACCAGGGGAAAATCCAGGTTTTTAAATTTCTCTGTGTGAAAAGAACCGCTGCACAGAATAATTCCTGCCACACGGTTGCTCTTGCACATTTCTATATACTCCTCCTCTTTATCCTCCTTTCCCTTAGAATTAAAAAGAAGAAGCTTATACTTATATTGATAGGCAGCCAGTTCCAGATTGCTTAGCAGCTTTGCAAAATATGGATGCACAATATGAGGAACAATCACACCTATTGTATTGCTTTTCTGTTTTGAAAGCGAACGTGCCATTTCATTTGGCTGGTAATTGAGTTCCTTCATTACCTCATAAACTCTCTCCCGCGTCTGCTCGCTAATATACCCCCTGTTATTCAACACTCGGGAGACGGTTCCAACCGTAAGACCAGATTCGCGGGCAACATCTTTTAAAGTAGCCATTTGTTCCACCCTCTCCTGATATACCTTCTGATATTTCTTTTCTATAATATAACATTTTTTTCGTAAATATGTCAACCGTAAGTCATACAGAGAAGCCTTATTCCTCTGTACGACTTACGGTTTATCAGTCGAATATATATAAGCATCTGTCCCTTTTACTGCACCCCTCATGGCTAAATTCACAAGTGTTTTCCCCTTAGCTGCAAAAAATCTGCCTCGTGAGAGGATACTTTAATACCTGCTCATACTAAAAGTATGACAACCGTAAAACCTACTCAGCAAGAGGGGATGCTTTCAGAGCTGTCAATGCAACCGGCCGTTCTTCCTATAGCCTCTGGAATTGCAGAGCTTATCATGCAGACCAGCGCTGCCCTGATATTTCGCACCTCAAAGCTCGGAATTAAAGCGTTATTTTCTTTACAGACGCCGCTTTCAGCTCTATACTTGTTATAAGAGAAGGAGGATTTTATTTATGAAAAGTGATTTAGAAGAAAAATGCGTTCATGGTTCTCCCTTATTTCCATTCCAGTATTTCCACTCCCGCAAAGACCCGTCTGTAAAAATTTTTGTTCCCTGCCACTGGCACACAAATATAGAAATTGTATTTGTGGAAAAAGGACCTCTTCGGATTGTTACAGACGGTATCTCCCGAACCGGACAGACTGGAGACATCTTCTTTTTTAACTCAGAGCAGCTTCACCAAATCAATGGAACAAAAGTAGATAATTCCCTCTATTCTTTTGTTTTTTCTCTCTCTATGCTGAATTTTCAGGAGAATGACTATGTCCAGAACACATTGATAGAACCGCTGTGCAGGGAGCGATTCTTTCCGCCCCAGCTCTCCCCGCAGGCTCCCTGCTATGCAGACGTCTGCCGTGAGCTAAATGAACTGCGCTGCCTGAGCATAAGCCGCCCTGCAGCTTACCAGCTTATAATTAAAGCAGAGCTTTACCGCCTCCTGGCGATTCTCGAACAGCATGACCAGTTCATTCCAGGAGTCCGGCAGTTTTCCAGAGGGCATTCCCAGACTGCTCTGCGCCTAAAGAAGGTTCTTCAGTATATAGCAGAACATTATAAGGAAAATATTTCTCTGAATCAGGCTGCCGCTGTTATGCACATGACTCCCAAATATTTTTCCAACTACTTTTCCTCTAACCTTCATATCAACTTTGTGCAGTACCTGAACTGCTATCGTATTGAGCAGGCCAGCATCCTGCTGCAGACCACTGACCTGCCTGTCATGGAGGTTGCATTTGAGTCAGGCTATGAAAATTTCAGTTATTTTATCCGGCGTTTTAAAGAATTCCAGGGATGTACTCCCTCTGATTACCGGAAAAATCTGAACCAGACAGAAACTACAGAAGATAAACCTGACTCTGTACTCTGACAGCAGCTGCCCCTGCTATATTATTTCCTGCATATAGTAAAGCTGCAGGGAGGAACAGTAAGCACGCCTTTTTCCCACTGTGCTGTTCCATGGCAGGACATCATGACCTCTCCTGGAGCTTCCTCCAAAGCACAGAAGGCGTTCCAATCCGCCGGGTTAAGAATCACTGTCACGCGCTGTCCGGGAGAGATACGTTCATATACAAACGGGTATTCCTTCTTTTCTGCATAAAGGAAGCGTATATCTCCCCTGCTCTGGAGTGCAGAACAGGTATGGCGCAGAGCAATAAGCTCCTTGACCATATTCAGCAGAGAATCTGGCTTTGCAAGCTGTGCCTCCACTGTAGGTCGGTTCTCTGCCATATCAAGGGGAAGGTACAGCTCTTCTTTTGGAGCTGAGGAAAATCCGGCGTTTGTCGTGCCGTCCCACTGCATCGGCGTACGTGAGCCGGTGCGGTCATAGCCTCCCTCTTTTGATACCATATCCTCTATGTAGCGCATGCCAATCTCATCGCCATAATAAATATACGGACATCCCGGCATTGTCAGAAGGAACGCAAAGGCAAGCTTCATCTCCTCCTCATCCAGGGTATGGCGCATACGTTTCATATCATGATTTCCGGATGGAATGCAGCTAAAGCCCCGTCCCTGCATCTTTTCATGAGTTTCCATATAAATCTTTACAAACTCACTGATATCTCCTGTTCCTTTTTTGGAAAAATAAGGCTCTGTACGGAACAAATCCATATAATGCGTTGGGCCATTGTGCAGAAGAAAATCCATATGAAAGCCAGCTTCCAAAGCCTCCTTAGGATTTCCCCACTCTGAAATCAGTACTGCCTCTGGATATTTTTCATCCAGAAATTTTCTGATTTTTTGCCACAAAAGTTTTGTCCAGTATTTATCAGGATCTGCTTTCACAAGGCTTGCCGCCATATCTACCCGAAAGCCGTCGCACCCCATATCCATCCAAAAGGACATGATATCCTGCAAAAGCTCTCTGCCCTCCTCTGCCTGGGGAGAATCTGCCGCAAACTGCCATTCTTCTGTCACTTCCCCAAAGCCATAATTCAGCGCCGGCTGCGTGGAAAAGCAATTGACTGCCACTGCACCCTCTCTGTCTGAAATTCCTCTGAGCCAGCCGTTAATGCCAGGAGTGGAATTATCTCCCTCCCATATCTTATGCGTCCATACATAACGGTCTGAGTATTCATTTTTCTCAGGCCTGCAGGATTCTGTAAACCACTTGCACAAAACAGAGGTATGTCCTGCTACAAGATCCAGAAGGATATGCATTCCCCTCTTATGAACCTCCTGAAACAATGTTCTCAGGTCTTCATTGGTTCCATACCTTGGAGCCGCCTTATAGAAATCTGTCACATCGTATCCTGCATCATAAAACGGAGATTCAAAGCAGGGATTCATCCAGATTGCATTGCATCCAAGGTTCTGAATATAATCCAATCGCTTTATAATTCCCTGAAAATCACCGATTCCGTCTCCATTATTATCCTGAAAGGATTGTGGATATATCTCGTAAAAAACCGCATCATCAAGCCACTTTGCCATAACGATTCTCTCCCTGCTGTTATTAATATTTTACCCCAAATCAATACACGGTGCCTTTATTATATACCGGATATTTCATCCTTTGCTTGCTTAATTGTAAGAAATAATAGCACAAAATCCACACTGCCTGAATAATACGTCAGTCTTTTATTATTAAAAAAACGGTGGGATTTCCCCACCGTTTTTTTATACTGTTTTTTTGCTTTACAGCTTATCAATAAACCTCATAAATGCGTCTCTTCCTTCTTCTGTACACTTGAACACTCCCGCGCACTCCAGAACCTTGACAAACACATTTCCAACTTCCTTCTGAAGGATTTCCTCCACATTCTCTTCTGTGATGGAGTCATATTTTGGAAGGAACTGTGCTGCCCAGGCAGCATGCTTTTCAATGCTCTCATTGGAAGCAATATCCTTGCCCTCCAGAATATACTGTTTCAGAAGCTCCAGCTCATTCTTCAGACGTGCCGGAAGCACAGCCAGCCCCATTACCTCGATAAGCCCAATGTTCTCCTTCTTAATATGATGATACTGTGCATGCGGATGATATACGCCCAGCGGATGCTCTTCTGTTGTGATATTGTTTCTCAGAGTCAGATCCAGCTCATAGACATCGCCTGTCTTTCTTGCAATCGGAGTAATAGTATTATGCGGCTCTCCGTCTGTCTCTGCAAAGACAAAGGCAGCCTCGTCTGTGTACCCTCTCCATACCTCAAGCACATGCGTTGCCAGATCAATCAGTCTCTTCTCATCCTTATGGCGGATACGCAGAACAGAAAGCGGCCATTTTACAATTCCTGCTTCCACGTCCTCATAGCCGGGAATGGTCACATGCTTTTCAATCGGAGCCTTTGCCATGGCAAAGGTATAATGACCTCCCTGGAAATGGTCATGACTGAGGATGGAGCCTCCTACAATCGGAAGGTCTGCATTGGAGCCCAGGAAATAATGCGGAAACAACTTCACAAAGTCAAACAGCTTGATAAAAGCGTTTCTCTCAATCTTCATGGGCGTATGCTGGCTGTTGAACACAATGCAGTGTTCATTGTAATACACATACGGAGAATACTGAAAGCCCCACGGAGTATCATTGATGGTTATCGGAATGATTCTGTGATTTTCTCTGGCCGGATGATTGGCGCGTCCTGCATAACCCTCATTTTCCATACAAAGCAGACATTTCGGATAACTGCTGGCCTTTGCAAGCTTTGCCGCTGCGATTGCCTTTGGGTCCTTCTCAGGCTTGGACAGATTGATGGTAATGTCAATCTCTCCATATGGGCTGTCCACCTTCCACTTACGGTCTTTTTTCACACGGTAGCGGCGGATATAGTCGCTGTCCTGACTGAGCTTGTAGAAATAATCGGTAGCCTCCTCAGGGGATTTTGCGTATCTGTCCCAGAATTCCTTCTGAACCTGAGCAGGGCGAGGCATCAGGCAATTCATGAGTCTTGTGTCAAACAAGTCCTTATATACAATGCTGTCCTCAATCAGCCCCCTGTTTACAGCCTCCAAAAGAAGCTCCTGCAGCGTTTCCTCCAAATCCACATTTGAAAACGCTTCCTCTGGCTCTGCATATTCATCCTCATGAAAAACATCCAGAAGCAGATTAATGGCATAGTTTTTCTCGCAGGCAGGCAGAATTCCTGATTCTATGCCATACTGAACCAGTTTTTTGATTCCTCTGTTAAGCATTTTGTTTCACCCTTTCAAGGAGATTGCTCCCTGATTCCTTTCTTTGTTTATCATGATTTCTCACCTATTCCAAAATTTCCATATAGGTGACAAATACATTTCCATATTTTTCAAAAAGCTCTTCGCTCTCGTCCATGGCGAACGCCTGTGTTTCCCCTGTGGCGGGCGTATACAGCCAGGTATTATAGGCGTCATATCCCACAATCAGCTTTGTCTCGTTTTCTCCTGTCTTTACAACCACAGGCCTCTGTGCGCTGACCTGATACAAAATACTGTCAAGGCTGCAGCCTGTAAGGTCAAGAGCCTTTCCTGTCTCTCCCAGAGCCTCCTGTATCACTTTCGTATCCAGAGGCGCGTCAAGAAAGACCTGAGGTATATTCTCCAGCGTAAGCTGTATAGAATCTCTGCGGTTTCCTCTCTCCCAGACATACTGCTGCCTGCGGTTTAGAACCACGCCGGCTTCCTGGTCAGCCTGAATAATAGCGTCTGCCGGATTGTCAAAAATTCCCTTCAAGCCTCCGAGAGCATATACATAATACGCCTCTTCCTCCGGAACCGTGGTCTCCAGAAGAATTTCCACTGTATCTGTGAGACGAATCTTCGCTTTTACCACCAGAGGCTTTTCATCATCTATGCTTTCCTCAAAAGCCATGCATACCAACGTTTCTCTGCGGTCGTCATACGTAAATTCAAGGCTAATCTGATCTGTGGCAGTTTTCTTCCCGTTCATGATATTATCTGTCTTCACATTCTGGAAGCTCTCTCCCTCTCTCTGACCGAGCTGTATTTCCAGCAAAGTGCTTCCCACTGTGACGTCTGTTATCAGATATTCTGACTGGTAGGTCTTCTTAATATTTCCCTCAAAGTCCTGAATCTGGATAATGCTGAGAGCTGTTTTTTCATTTCCTCTTGCATCCCGGAAAATATTTTCCTTCAGAGCCATTCCATAGATAACATCTTCATTAAAAAATCCCAGAATTTCTATTTTCTGCCCTTCTTCAGGGGCCATAAGCCGTATCTCTCCTGTGTCAAAATCAATCTCCTTCATCTGTCCGGCTTCATCCTCTCCTTTTGCCATCCACGCAGCATGAGCATTGCTCTCTGACACAAAAAACTCTCCCTGGGTGATTCCCTCTTCCAGAACATGATAGGTTCTTTGCTCAATGTCTACCTCATACAGATTTCCCCCTGAAAGGAGAAAAAGCGCATCCGAATGATTCACATAAGATAATTTATTGATGTCCTCCTTCAAGAATTCAAAGGATTCTGTACACGGAAGAAAAACCTTCTCCTCCACAACCTTTTGCTCACTGTCATAATGACACACACTGATTCCAGAGTAGCCCTCATGAGGTCCTCTGTTCATATATCCATATAAAACAAAATCCACATCTCCGCTCTGACTCACACGTATGATTTTTATATCATGGTCTGGCCGAATATCTCGAAAATCGCTGTTTTCCTCCTGTCTGAAGGTAAAAATTCTCACAAGCTTATCCGAGTCCGGTGCATATGTCCACAAATCTCCCAGCTGTACAAAAGCGGCGATTGTCCCGTCCTCATTCGTCAGATAGGTTACATCACGATCACGGATTCCCAGAAGGAGTCCTTCTGTAGTTACAACCGGAATACTGCCGTCAAACACCTGCTGAACGCTCCTGTTAAAGTCTAAAAGCTCCATCTCTGCCTGAGAATATCGCATTCGGTAAAACTCTGTCACATAGTATTCCTCTGTCTGCCCCTCCTCGTTTTCCAGGGACATCAGGTATTCCAGCGTCACGCTTCCTGTGGTCTCATTGATTTCCCTGATGGTCGGTATCGCTGCCTCTACTATCTTTGGCTGAAGCTTGCTCCAGGTTATTGCTGTCCAGGAGGAATGAATGTCAATATTTGCATAGTTTATATTTGTGCTTGTACTTTCGCTTTCAATATAATCATAAATATCATCCGCTCTCTCATTGTCCATACTGTTCTGACTGAAGGTCTTGGCAAATTTTACGTATTCCCCTGCGGCGCCGCCCGAACGCTGAATCACGCGGTTGTAATAATAAAGAGTGCCTGCTGCTGTTTCCAGAGAAATTTCAAGCGAATATTCCTGGTTCATGAGCATAGAACTTTCCAGGGCTGTGGATGCATACAGATAGCCCTCGCGCTCTTCAAGCTGCTTGAGCTTTTTATTTTCCAAAACTCTGCTTCCATCTGAAGTGCGAACCTCATAGGAAAGGCTCTTCACCTCCGCCTCATGAGGATTTATCACAAAATTCAGGGTTTTGCTCGTATCAAGAGGCGTAAGACCCTCTCTGGTAAAATCCACCTGCATTTTCTGCTTATAGCCGCACATGCGGTTTACCATAACTCCATCCACCTCAAGCAGAACCTCAGGAAGCGTTGTATAGTCCATATCTCCTTTATTATCTGTGATTTCCTGGTTCATAAAAAAAATCGTTGCTGCTCCTCCTGCCACAAAAACCAGAAAAAGTATGCCGATTCTCATCAAAAGCTTCTTCAAACAGCATCACTCTCCTCTTCCAGAAGCCTCTTTAAGGAAGGCTTTATATGAAGCTCCTCCATCATCCTGTCAAGTTCAGGATTCTCTGTCCTTTTTTCGGTCCTCACAGCCCGTATCAAAAGATTCTTGGGCGTATGCTCCATGTCAATGAATTCCAGAATCTGCGTCTCATATCCATGCCTTTCCAGAAGCTTTGCCCGAATTCCGTCTGTTATCAAAGCAGCCATTCTCTCCTGAAGGATTCCATAGGAAAATACCGGCGAGAGCAAATCGCTTGAAATCTGGGCATTCACCTCATGCTGGCAGCAGGGAACCGAGAGAATCACCTGTGCGCCCCAGCGAACCGCCTTGTTCAGCGCATAATCTGTGGCAGTATCACATGCATGGAGAGTAACTACCATATCTACCTCTCTGACTCCCTCATACTGTGCAATGTCTCCCTGATAAAAGCGGAGCTTTTCATAGCCATAACTCCTCGCCAGAGCATTGCAGCGCTCTATAACGTCTGTCTTCAGGTCAAGGCCAATGATATTGACGTCATAGCCCTTCAGGAGCTTGAGATAATAATACATGGCAAAGGTGAGATAGGATTTGCCGCATCCGAAATCCAGGATAGTCACTTCCCTGTCTCTTGGAAGCTTTGGAAGAATATCCTCGATAAATTCCAGAAAACGGTTAATCTGCCGAAATTTATCATAACGTCTGGATACAATGCGTCCCTCCTTTGTCATGACTCCAAGGTCTATGAGAAAGGGAACCGGAGTACCCTCTTTGAGAATGTATTTTTTGGTACGGTTATGTGAAAGCTCTCTGGCCTGTTCCAGAATGGAGTGCTTTCTGCTCTTAAAGGTCATTTTTCCCCTCTTGCTCACCAGAACGGAACCATCCATATCCATTCCCTGTGACTGAAGCTGCCGGAAATACTTCTGCATCATATCCTCAATATATGTAATTACCTGTCCCCTCTCATAATTTGTATGCAGAACCTTGGCTCCCATTGTCTGGGACGCCTGATAAAGCAGCCTGTCCTTCAAAAGAACAGGACGAATCTTCACTCTGGAAGGTTCGCCGCCGGATTTGTTCCCGCTCAGAATCATTTGTAAAAGATTTTCATTTATATGTTCTTCTAAAAAATTTCTCAGAGTATATTCATTCATCATGTTTCTATTATAAAGTTTTTTCAAGAGGTTGTACATATCCTATTTTTTGAAAAATATGGTTTTTTCGTAAGGACTTCCTGCATTACTGTTTATACGCGCCATAAGCAGGAGCCGTAAGGCTTTGCGGCTTCCCCTGCAAGAGGAAGCCTTACCTGATTCTAGTAAAATCTTCTGCATCTTCTCCTTCTGCATCTCCTTCTGGTCATCTCCTGATATAAAAGCACCTCAATCAGCTCATCCAGAAATCCCCCTGGCACTGCCTGCGCCTGCATCTGCGGTTCTACCTCGCGGCGGATTTTTTCACAGATATGATGAAGCATAAATTTGTCAGGATATTCATCATACATGCGGCTTCCCTCATAATCCATTCTGTCGCACTCTTCCTCTACCTTTTCCTGAATTCTTCTGGAGGTCATGGGGTAATAGGATTTCATAAGCTCAAATTCCTTCTCCTGCATCTGCTCTCCGCTGTAAATCATTGGATTTGAGTATTCTGTATAGAAAGGAAAAAAATGGTCATAATACATAAATAATCCTGTACTCCTCATAAAAAATCATTTATTATAATGTATGGCAGCTTTTTCAGGAGGTGCATTATCTATATGGGAAACGTCACGAATGCCTTCTTTATGGCGTTTCCTGCGTTGATTTCGGCTTTGCCAAGGCGCAGAACATGTCTTATTACCACAATATCAAAATATTGGGGTCAAAAGGTATTTTTTACCTTCTGACCCTGGTGTTATATATATTAAGAAGCAGAGCATTTTCATGCATACATAAATGAAAGGATGATTTTTATGAAACAAGCACAGGATTTGCGTACCCTATTAACCTCTATACACCGAAAAAGCTACCCTGCATACAAATCTCTGCAGGGTCAGTACCGTTTTCCAGATTACCTTCTCTCCATTGACCACGTGCAGGGAGACCCCTTTGCATCTCCCTCTCATGTGAGCGTGCGCGTGTCTCATGAAAAGGCAGCATTTCCCACAGAATACCGCAAAAATCCCCTCACCTGCACAGCACTTGCCGACTATCTGATTCGCCAGTTTGACAGACAGATAGAACACTTCAGCTTTCAGGCCAAGGGGTCTGGAAAAAGCGGTCTTATCTCTGTCAGCCGCTGCGGACAGGAGATTCTCTCAAGAACTGCCTGCGAGATTACCCCAAAGGATATTGTTGTGCGCTTTACCATAGGCTTTCCGGCAAATGGCCGTACCATCAACGCGCCGGAGCTTGAGAAAATTCTCTTCCAGTTCCTCCCGGAATGTGTGAGGGGTTCTCTTCTCTTTAAAAGCCTGAATCCTTCTCAGGTAAGAGCCGCTGTTTATCTTGCAGAGGATCAGCAATTCATCCGCGAGGAACTCTCCAGAAGAGGTCTGGTTTCCTTCGTGGCTGACGGAGCGATTCTCCCCAGACAGAGCGGCGTCTCCCAAAAGCCCATGAAGAGCTGTATCCCCTTCTCCTCCCCAGAATCCCTGCGTATCTGCATGGAGCTTCCGCACAAGGGGCGCGTCACTGGTATGGGAATTCCCAGAGGAATCACTCTGATTGCAGGAGGCGGCTATCATGGAAAATCCACGCTCCTCTCTGCTTTGCAGCTTGGCGTATATAATCATATTGCAGGGGACGGAAGAGAATATGTTATCACAGACGATACTGCCTTAAAGCTCCGCTCAGAGGACGGAAGATTTGTAAAGGATGTGGATATTTCCCTGTTTATCAACGATTTGCCTGATCACAGAAATACCTCCTGCTTTTCCACAGAGGATGCGAGCGGAAGCACCTCTCAGGCAGCAGGCATTATAGAAGGAATCGAGGCTGGAAGCAGGGTGTTTCTCATGGACGAGGATACCTCAGCCACAAACTTTATGGTCAGAGATTCTTTCATGCAGAGGGTCATTTCCAGGGACAAGGAACCGATCACTCCATTTGTGGAGCGGGCAAGGGAGCTGTATCAGAGAGCTGGCATTTCCACGATTCTGGTGGCAGGAAGCTCTGGAGCCTTCTTCCATATCGCGGATACTATTCTTCAGATGGACTGCTATGCAACCAGAGATATCACTGCCTCTGTAAAGAAGCTGTGCAGGGATTATCCTCTTCCAGCCGGAAATGCTCCTGCCTTTCACATGCCCCAGGGAAAACGGCTGTTCACGATTTCCGCAAAAAAGTCTGAAAGCAGAAGGAGCAATAGAGCTGAGGACTCAAGAAAGGATCTGAAAGCAAAGGTACGGGGCAGGGATGAATTTGCCCTTGGCCATGATACCATTGACCTGCGGTATGTCGAGCAGCTTATTGACACAGAGCAGACTGCTGCTCTTGCTTCCATGCTCCGCTATGCTGTGGAACACTTCTCAGATGGAAAGAGAAGCCTTGTGCAGGTTGTAGATTTCCTGCAAAAAGAGATTGAGACAAAGGGTCTTACCGCTGTGTGCGGTCCCTCCTATGGGGCCTGCGGCTATGCGCTTCCAAGAGTACAGGAAATTTACTCATGCTTTAATCGATATCGGAGATAGATTTGTATCTGCTTTCCGTTGCCCATCAAATGTCTGCTCATGCCCTAAAGAACTAGCTTCGCGTCGCAAACATGGCAGCCGTTTGTCAGGCTTATCGCGCACCAAAAAAGACGGCCATCATTTTCTTCCTTGAAAACGATGACCGTCTTAAAATTCTTCATTATTCAATTTTTTCTTTCCTTTCGTTTTTTCCACTCAGAATTCTTCTTTTCATTTTCTTCTGGAAGTCTCTTTCTTTCCAGTAATCCTTGAATTCTGCTCTATGTGTGGGTATTAGCATCTTATCAAATAATTTGATAAGTATGATTTTTCGCGTTCACTCTATTCAATTTTCATCTGTTGTTTCTATATATAAAATATCTCTTTATTTCCTGCTCATAAACGATACGATTTTCATCATTCGATTTATTTAGAAAGTTCTATAGCTTTTTGAATTATAATTCACGATTTATAATTCTGGCTTTATATTTAGAAGAAATATGGATATACCTTTCTAACAATCCTTAATTTCATCCCTTGAAATCAAAAACCATTTCTCTTAAGTTCCTTCTATTCCTTCTTCTCTGTAATATCCTCCCGGATATTCTTCTGATGCAAAGCTTCCCCCTATATCCTAATGGTTCTGATATAGCTGTCAAACTATCTTGCAGATTCATCATGGAAGAAATAAGAAAACATCTTCTCTCGGTTTCTTCTAAAACCTGTAGTTATAATCTTTCTGAAATCTGTTTCTTCACACAGATCCAAAAATCTTTGTATCAGGCTTGCGGAAATATTTCAATAAGAACGTCAGCTACTATAATTACCAGTCATGCGGTTCTTCTTTATTTCACCTTATATGAATATAAATCTCTCTTTTCACTTATCTGTGCATCTGGTCTTTCTTGCAGGAACTGCTGAAGCTTCCGCTTTCTTATTGAATGGTAGAAAGTTATGTTTTCAATGGACCGATTCTCCTTTCTTTTTATTTTTTGTTGCTTTTGTTTTGATGTGTTTATAATATCAAATCATGTCCAATTTGTCAATACTATTTTTTAATTTTTTAAAAATAAATTGTTATTTATAGCGTATTATTTGTTTAAAACTGGTATTTTGTTTGTATTTTCATGTATTTTTAGACAATTAATATTGTTCTTATTATTTTTTGTTAAGCGGAAATCTGCAATGCTTGCAGTTCAGAAATAACAAAAGGCGGCGTAGCCGTCAGGCTAAACCGTCTTTTGCTTCAATGTTTTCGTCAAGCGGATATTCGCAATACCCACAGGGTACGATGTCCGCTTCGCTACTTACTTGATACGTTAAATCACCGTCCCATTTTCCGGGAATTTCCATGTTTGTTCGTTGCCGCAGTTTTTCCAGCACACTCTTCTTTGATCCAGAGCAGGATTTTCTTATTTCCTGTTATAGTTGATAAGGCAGCCCTTGAGGATGATCTCCCTCTCATCGTCAGTCATCTCGCCAAGAGTTACTGTGAAGGGCTTGAGAGCGCCGTCCTTTACCACATATCCGGTAATCTGTTCAGTCTTCTCCTGCACTGCTTTCTTAATCTCAGGGAAGAAGAGGTAATCGCCGTTTGCAAAAGGAAGCTCTCCTGCCGGAATCAGGAAGGGCAGCATACCCCAGTTAATCAGATTAGAGCGATAGCGCTTGGTCGCATATTCATTGGCAATGTTTGCCCAGCCGCCAAGTACCTTCTGACAGGAGGCCGCCTGTTCACGCGCAGAACCGTCTCCTGGCTTCACAGCAAAGATGGTGCTTCCAACGCCCAGATTTCCCTTTCCAACAGAAGGATAGGTCTGATGAATCACATCCATCACAGGCTTCAGCTCAGGAACTGCTTCCAATGGACATGTCTCATTCAGAATCGCATTTTCTGCCTTCTGAATCTCCTTTGCACGTCCCACATAAGCAGGATCCTTTCTGGACAGAGTGAACTCTGCAAGGCCCAGAGGGTTCGAGCGGTAAGAAGAGGTCTCGCCAGAAGGAATCAGCTCATCTGTGGTTGTTACCGGGTCATGAATTTCAGACACTACCTTTAACACCAGATTTTCAGCCAGCGCCGGCATCTGAGGCCAGTCCTTGATGTTCGGGCCAAACTGAATCTTTGTCTCAGGCTCGGCAATGCCGTGGCTGTCAAACACGCGGTTCTCATAGATGCTCTTGTCAAAGAAATACTTCTGTCCTGTGTACTCTCCTGTGTATTCCTCTGCTGAGGTCAAAAAGCCCTTGTTCGCTGCTGTCGCTGCAATGGAACGGGCGTCCATAAGAGCCACAGAGGAAATCTGTCCATTCTGTACCTTAGAGCCCTCTCTGTTCGGGAAGTTTCTGGTTGTGTGGCGGATGCTGAAGGCATTATTTGCAGGAGTATCTCCTGCGCCAAAGCACGGTCCGCAGAATGCGGTCTTTACCACAGCGCCCGCTCCCAGAAGCTCAGCCAGAACACCATTCTTTGCCAGTTCCATATAAATCGGCGTACTTGCCGGATATACGCTTAAGGTAAAGGCATCGCAGCCAATGTTCTTTCCTCTCAGAATGTCTGCAGCAGCACAGATATTCTCAAATCCGCCTCCTGCACAGCCTGCGATGATTCCCTGATCCACATACAGCTTTCCGTCAACTACCTTCTCCTTCAGAGAATACGGAACCTTTCCTCCCAGGCTTACCTGCGCTCTCTTCTCCACATCAGCTAGAATATCGCCCAAATTTGCCTTCACCTCGTCAATCGTATAGGTATTGCTCGGATGGAACGGCATAGCAATCATCGGCTTGATTTCGCCAAGGTCAATTTCCACGCAGCCGTCATAGTAGGCAACTGCTCCTGGATTTAATTCCTTGTAGTCCTCTGGTCTTCCATGAACAGCGTAGAACTCCTCAATAGTATCATCGGTTTTCCAGATAGAGGACAGACAGGTGGTCTCTGTTGTCATAACATCCACACCAATACGGAAATCAGCGCTCAGTCCTGCCACACCGGGGCCTACAAATTCCATAACCTTGTTCTTCACATAGCCGTTTGCAAACACCTCTCCGATAATGGCAAGAGCCACGTCCTGCGGACCTACGCCTGGTCTTGGGCTTCCCTTCAGATAGATAGCCACTACTCCCGGCATATTGATATCATAGGTCTGAGAAAGGAGCTGCTTTACCAGCTCTCCGCCTCCCTCGCCCATGGCCATGGTTCCAAGCGCTCCATAACGGGTATGGCTGTCTGAGCCGAGAATCATCTTGCCGCCTCCGGCGAGCATTTCGCGGGCAAACTGGTGGATTACCGCCTGATGAGGAGGCACATACACACCGCCATACTTCTTGGCGCAAGTGAGTCCAAACATATGGTCATCCTCATTGATGGTTCCTCCTACCGCGCACAGAGAGTTGTGGCAGTTGGTAAGCACATAGGGAATCGGGAACTTCTCAAGCCCGGAAGCGCGGGCTGTCTGGATGATTCCCACAAAAGTAATATCATGGGAAGTCAGCTTGTCAAATTTAATCTGAAGCTTCTCCATGTTTCCGGAAGTATTGTGAGCTTCCAGAATGCCATAGGCAATCGTATTTTTTGCCGCCTCTTCCTTAGATACGGGGAGAGAGGCCTTTGCCTCCTCTACAATGTCTGTTCCATTTAGAAGATAGACACCGCTGCTGTACAATTTCATTTGCATAAACCTCCTGTATTTCATTATTCGCAGCATACTGCATTTGAGAGCAGCCGCATTTATTGTTACCTGCTAATCACACGCCTCTTTTGCTGCCTGCCGGAAGTATTTTCCCGGAAGAATCCTTTCTTATCACGATAAGCGTAAAATGCTGTCAACTCCTGATTTCGTTGACAGCATTGTCATATGGCAGCAGCTGTGGAAGCACGAAGTGCAGAGCAGCTGACTTTTATTCATGACAGTGATTCGACCAAAGGGTGAATCATGTCCGTTTGTTTTTACTCTGTTATTATAATAGATTTTTATACAAGTTTCAATTCAAATTTTTACTACTTTATCATCTGAAAGTTATTGATTTTCCCCAATTGAGCAGGCTGCTTCTATAGTTCCATTTAAATCCTTCCGAATATAGAAAAAAAATCAAGCCCAAGGTTCCGATTTCACCAGAGCGTGTTCCTGGATTATGGTATAGAAGCCAAAAGAGAGAAACCCTCTTTGTAAAGGATTTCTCTCTAAGCCTTCTTTCTTATACAATTATGCAGACAAGCAGAAGGAATTAATTCAGCGCCTTCTCCAGCTCCTTTATCACAATCTTCAGAGCCTTGATTCTGGCGTATTTCTTGTCTACAGATTCCAGGATGTACCAGGGAGCATAGGCTGTGCTGGTCTTCTGAAGCATTTCATTGACAGCGCCCTCATACAAGTCCCATTTCTCACGGTTTCTCCAATCCTCGTCTGTGATTTTCCAGCGCTTCTCCGGATTGTTCTGACGGTCTGTAAAACGGGCGAGCTGGGTATCCTTGTCAATCTGCACCCAGAACTTGATAATCACAGCTCCCCAGTCAGAAAGCTCCTTCTCAAATTCATTCATCTCATTATAGGCCCTTCTCCAGTCATTCTCACTGCAGAAGCCCTCCAGGCGCTCTACCATTACTCGTCCATACCAGGTACGGTCAAAGATAGCGATATGTCCGTCCTTTGGAAGTCTGGTCCAGAAACGCCACAGATAATGACGAGCCTTCTCGTGAGGTTCCGGACTTGCAATCGGATGAACCTCAAAGCCTCTTGGGTCCAAAGCCTCTGTGATTCTCTTGATATTGCCGCCTTTTCCGGCTGCATCCCATCCCTCATAGGTAATGATAACAGGAACACGCTTTCTATAAAGGCGATTGTGCAGCTCTCCGAGCTTCTTCTGAAGAGCCTTCAGCTCTGCCTTATACTCTGCATCCTCCAGAACCTTTCCTTCCAGCTGAATTTCTTCAAGCTTCGGCATTTTCACAAGCGGGAATACATTCTGAAGAAGAGGAACAGAATGTGCGCTGTTCTGCATGGCAACCTCAATTCCGCTTACCATCAGCTCCAAAACCTGCAGCTCAGCCCATTTTCTGTCCTTTGCATTTATAATATACCACGGAGCTGTGGACATATTGGTGTCTGAGAGATATTTGTTAAATATTGCGCGGCACTTTTTATAATGCTCATTCTGCCATTTATCAAAGGCGCTGACACGCCACCTGGCGTCCTCATCCTCCAGAAGGCGCTCAATACGCGCTGTCTGTTCCTTTTTCTCAATATGCATGAAAAATTTCAATACCAGATATCCGTTGTCTGTGAGCTGACGCTCAAAGCGCTTGATGCTGTCGATTCTCTCTGCATAATGATCCTCGTCCAGCACTCCTTCCAGGCAGTCCTTTACTGTCTGCTCCATCCAGCCGGAATCCAGGAATGTGAATTTGCCTGCTTCAGGAATCTGCTTCATGTAGCGGTACAAAAACGGTCTGCGAAGCTCCTCTTCTGTAGGTGCAGACATGGTTGCAACCTTAAAAAATCTGGGGTCAATGTTCTTGATAACCTTGCCAATCGTGCTTCCCTTGCCAGAGGCTCCCCAGCCTTCAAAAAGTACAAGTACAGGAACCTTATGCTCCTTAATCTTCATCTGCAGCTCATACAGTCTGGCACGCGCTTTGTCAAGACGTTCCTTCACTTCCTCTTTGGACGGAATTTCTTCAGGATTCCAGTTCTTTAACATAGAATTCACCTCATTTTCTGTGCGGGTTAAAAGTTGTTTGTTCTTAAACCGCGCATCTAAAGCTGTGCGATTTAAAAATTAAAAAGGCGGACATATTTATCTTCTATAATATTTTCAGTCCATCTCCGTTTCATCTTATAATATCTAGTATAAGCACAAATTTGTAAAAAATCAACAATATTCTAAAGAACAAATGAATTTTATTGTTATAATTGTTACTGTTTGATATGTCCATGGCAGCCTGCTTTACCATGAACAAAAATGCTGCCTTCTAGTGCATCTCATGCTGCCCGCCTTAAGATTTTCGTGTCTCTGGCACGGAAATTTTTCAGCTGCTGTTTATACCCCTTTCAGGCATTTAACCAAATCAAGTAAGTCCACTGCTTCAGCTGCGAAAAGCAATAAGCAGTGGATGGGGACTTGCTTGTATCAGGAGGGATGCAAGCCCTTCCTGATAGACTGCGAAGCAGTTATTTGGTTATGAGCAAGCAGCGAAGCGGATTGCGCATATGCGCTTGACCAGTAAAATCCTGTGCAAAATGGAAAAATTTCGGTTCTGGCTTGTCCAGGTTAGGGTAGGAAAACTCACGTTCTTAATCTTGGGATGATTGCCATTTCTTGATTCTATGTATAATAAGTGTTATAATATATACATAGAAAACAAATATAGACATACCAAAACAACTGTATCATTGATAAACGATAAGATATGCAGTTATAAGAGAGCTGCAAAGCGGACGTCATACCCTGTGGGTATCGCAAATTTCCGATTAACAATAAGGAGGTGGCGGCAGCTATGGAAAGTATAAATATCCTGGAGGAATCTTATTTTTACATAAACAGGCACTTTAACACTTATAAAAAATATTTTAAATTTCTATATTGCTCTAATATTTCTGATGAGGAGGTTCAATTTGTCGACAAAATATTTGGCAAAGCACAGGCAGAATTATGTACGTCTGATAAAATGCTGAATTATTCCATAGCTACCCTATATACAGCGGTCTCTGTACTTATAGAAATCATGAACAGGAATCATATTTCGTATTCATTGGAAGATATAGAAAATATCTGCCCAAAATATGCCGATTTTCCTCAAAGCACAATGCAATTCCCTCAAAGTACAGAGAATGAGCTGGAAGAAATTCTCTTCGGATTATTAGTAAATGGAGTAGATTTAAACTGTCGAAAAAAATCCGGCAGTGAGAGAACGCCAGATGAAATCATTGCTTATATGCTGGATATTATTGGATATTCCGGTTCAGACATCATAAATCGTACCATTATAGACCCAGCCTGCGGAACTGGAACCTTTACAGCCCAAATTTTGAAAAGATATATCAGTGAAGCAAAGCCATGGGGAAATGCATTCATTCTGGATAAATTGCTTATCCAAAAATCCATACAGGCATTTGATACAAAGCCCTTAAATGTATATATTACAAAAATAGTATTCGTAGTGAAATTGATTATAGAAAAAATAATTCACAATATATCAGAAGTTCTTGATGTTATTAAAAAAGCTCCTGTATATTGTGAGGATTTTTTAAAAACAAACCAGCATGCCGATTATATCGTAGGAAATCCTCCTTATATACGCCTGCAAAATCTTCCTCCAGCATACAGAGATGATATCAAAAAGCATTACATAAGTGCAACCGGAAGATTTGACATTTACGTATGTTTTATAGAAGCCGCCAGCAAATTGTTAAAAGATAACGGCACCTTCTGCCTGATCACCAGCAACAAATACCTTACTACAAATTATGGTGCTGGAATCCGAAAATATCTGACAGACAATATATATATTAAACAATTAATAGATTTATTTGATACAAAGCTTTTCAAAGCCTCTGTTCTGCCTGCTATTTTAGTTTGCCAAAAAAAAGAACCCAGTAGTATAGTAGATTATATTGGAGTAAAATCCAGTTCCGAAATTTCTAACACCAATACGAAATATTTAAGCAGCGCAGAATTATTTAAATTTCTCCAAAACGTAGAGCTGCCTTCACAGCATAATGCTATTCTTGTCAAAAGTGAAGAACGCCTTCCTCTGGAAATTGTACGTACGCAGACATCCTTGCCTAAAGGCGGGAATACCTGGAATTTCTCTGCATCTGCTGAAATTGAATTAATGAAAAAAATAGAAGCAAAAAAATACTGTTCGCTTGGTGAATTAGTTGATATCAACGTAGGAGTGAAATCTACAGCCGACGATGTTTTCGTCAAACCAATGACGCAGGAATTTATAGAAAAAAATAGATTTGAAAAGGAGCTGATTTTTCCGCTTATTCAAAGCTTTAATGTAAAAAAATGGAAAATTGAATGGGGTTCTTGTCCAAAGGACAGATATATTCTCTATCCACATATAGAAAAAAACGGGAATATGTGCGCAGCTCCATTAGAGCTGTATCCCAATATTTGTTCTTACCTGCATAATAACAAAAATATTTTAGCATCCAGAACATATTTAACAGAATCAAAGATACGAAAATGGTATGAATGCTGGGTACCACAAAGGCTCTCAAAATTCAGACAGCCCAAATTAGTTACTCGAGACATTGTTTCCTGTAATTCCTTTGCCTATGATACAAACGGTATGATCTGTCAGGGAAATACTTTCTTTCTCACAAGAAAAGAACGAGTATTTCCTGGTAATTGCTCTGACCTCGACAGTTCAGAATATTATTATTTTCTCCTTGGTTTTCTTAATACCAAAATCATGGAATTTTATCAAAAAATAATTAGCGGCTGTTTGTATTCTAAAAAATACCGATACACGACCACCAATCTAAAACGATGGCCGATCCCTGAAGTTTCTTCTGATTGTGCCAGGAAAATTGCTCGGCTGGCAAGAAAAATTACTTTTGAACAAGCATATACATGTACGGAAAAAGAATTGGATGAAATTGCTTATAAGTTATTTGAACTTAGCAAAGAAGAAATACAAGTTGTTGGAAATTTTTTAAAAAACAACACATAAATTCAATTTACTTCATCAATGCAGAAGATTTTTCCAAAGCAGGAGGATTTTTTTATGGATTATATGAAAACTAGTAAAACGCCGCCCAGAGCGAAAAAAGATTTGTCAACTCCCGAAAATCTTGCAGAACGTTTGAGACCGCTCATTGGTCAAAAATTAAAGCTGTCTGGAAAGCCGCGGACAGACGGCTCAAACTTCAGGAAATTAATAACATCTTTTTTACTGTCTCAGTATATGCCTGAAGGCTCACAAGAATACGAAATTATTCCGCCAAGAAAAAAGGCGTACCTGTTTTTTTGAGAGAATATATCGACACATATCTCGTAACAACAGGTACTTCGTATAATCTTCAAGTTTGGAATCGAAATCCTAATACTCCATCTGTACAAATAGATTTGAAAAATGGGGAAGCATTGCTCGCAAATGATGTACGTTTTGTTCTGGGGAAAGTAAATAGCGAAGGTATTCTGGAATCTATCATTATCATGACACATGCATATATAGAAAATACTTTTGGGAAGTTTGGGAAACCCACATTAAAGCAGCAGCTCATTGTCTCAAATAAAAAGCGTAGAGAAATCGTAGAAACAGGTTCGCTGGTAATTGACGATACTGCTCTCTCCCATGATGTTATAGACTTCAACCATAATCCAATTGCTTCAAATGTCGGTCTCAAGGATGAACCAACAAAAGTATTTCCAATTTCTTATATAGACAAGGAAATCACCAGCAAGCTCTTAGGCCAAAAACTGAATTCCTCATTTTCAACCAAACAGAGAGGACAGCAATTAGAGCGAATAGTTGCCTATCACTTAGGTTATACGCAAAGTCAAGAGACTTTAGAGGGCGGTTATCCTGATATAAGAAATCAAATGCTTGAAATAAAAGTGCAGGATTCGCCAACTATAGACCTTGGAAAATACTCTCCTCAATTTGAAGAGCAAATAAACCAGAATTTCACAACCAGAACTATTCGCTACTTGATTGCATTAACAGACGCGGCAAGCGGCTCTATTGACGGAATTATTCTTTGTCCTGGCGAGGACTTAGGCAAGCATTTTTCTTATATCACGCAGGGAAGCTTTAAATGTCAACGAAGTATACCAATGAACTTTTTTAAACAGTATAGAGGACAAGTCGTCTATAATCCTTAACCATACTAATTTTATAACAAGGAGGCAGTCAAATGTTCCGTTTATGGGGAAAAATATGGAAAAGCAATCATTTAATCAAAGACACTGTAGCAGTTGAGGACAGCAGTGACACCCGCACGCACAAGGTATTTCACTGCCTGAGCCAAATCTGCCTTAACTTTGACCTGGAGCAGCCTATCTGGCTGGACTCTAATATCAAGGACTTCCAGAGGATAGGCAAAACCCGGTTCCGTCAGGATAATTTTATAGAAGAAATCCCCTTCGACTACCTGGAAATTCAGATAATCGAAGAGGACTCTTAACATACGCGGTTTCTCTCTTTTCCTTCCAAAAACGCCTCTATATTCTTCACTACTTCATTGACGCACCGAAACCGTGTCTCCACTGGTGCCCAGGCCATGTGCGGCGTGATGACAAGCTTTCTGCTGTCCCGAATCTTCGCAAGAGGATTGTCTGGCGCCATAGGCTCCACCTTCAGAACATCCAGCGCAGCCCCTGCGATCCAATTCTCTGTGAGAGCCGTATACAGAGCCTCCTGCTCCACAATCGGTCCCCTTGCCACATTCACAAGAACCGCTGTGTTTTTCATTTTTCCGAGCGCCTCTGCATCTATCAGATTCTCTGTGTACGCATTCAGCGGCGCATGGATGGACAAAATATCCGATTCCCTGAGAATTGTGTCAAAATCCACCTGTTCATAGGGAGAGTCATACCTTCCTCCAGAAGCAGAATAACAGATCACACGGCAGTCAAAGGCCTGTGCAATCTGCGCCACCTTTCTTCCAATGGCTCCGAGGCCGATAATTCCCCACGTCTTCCCGGAAAGCTCATAGAATCTCTCTGGAAAGCAGGAGAAAGCTCCTGCCCTCGTGTATTCTCCTGATTTTACATACTCATCATAATATCTCAGCTTTTCCCACACATAAAAGAGCAGCGCAAAGGTATGCTGCGCCACAGCGTTTGTGGAATATGCAGGCACATTGCAGGCTGCAATCCCTCTTTTTTTGAGATACTCTCTGTCCAGGTTATTAATTCCGGTTGCCGTGAGGCAAATAAGCTTGAGATTTCTGGCTTCCTTTAGCGTTTCCTCATCCATGGGAAGCTTGTTCGCCACGATAATATCTGCATCCTCCACCCGTGCAGGCATTTCCTCTGCAGAGGTTTTGGGATAAATCACAACTTCCCCCAGATTCTGGAAAGGGGTGAAGACCATGTCTTCACCCACACTCAAACCTTCCAATATTGCAATTTTCATGAAATTACAGTCTCTTGAGCAGCTCTTCTCTCTGAGCCTCATACCCTGGTTTTCCAAGAAGTGCGAACATGTTCTTCTTGTAGCTCTCTACACCTGGCTGATTGAACGGATTTACGCCCAGGAGATATCCGCTCACGCCGCAGGCAAACTCAAAGAAATAGAATAACTGACCCAGATAGAATTCATTCTGCTCTGGAATATCAATGCGCAGATTAGGAACCTGACCGTCCGTGTGAGCCAGGATAGTTCCGTTCATAGCGCTCTTGTTTACGAAATCAACAGTCTTGCCAGCCAGATAGTTGAGGCCGTCCAGGTCTACAGGCTCTTCTTCGATAATAATCTCTGCGCCTGACTTCTCTACATTGAGAACAGTCTCAAACATGATTCTGGCACCGTCCTGGATAAACTGTCCCATAGAATGAAGGTCTGTTGTCAGATCCACTGCTGCCGGGAAAATGCCCTTCTGGTCCTTGCCCTCGCTCTCGCCGTAGAGCTGCTTCCACCACTCATTCATATAATGAAGGCTTGGCTCATAGTTTGCCAGAACCTCAACGCCTTTTCCTTTGCGCAGAAGGATATTGCGCACTGCGGCATATTTCACGGCATCATTTTCTTCAAACGGAGTATTCAAAGCCAGCTCTCTTCCAGAAGCAGCACCCTCCATCAGCTTATCAATATCTGCGCCGCTCACGGCGATTGGCAGAAGTCCCACAGCCGTCAGAACAGAGAAGCGTCCTCCTACGTCATCCGGAACTACGAACTCTGCATAGCCTTCCTCGTCTGCTACCTTTTTGAGCGCTCCTCTTGCCTTGTCGGTGGTAGCATAGATTCTGGCAGCAGCGCCTTTCTTACCATACTTCTTCTCCAGAATAGCCTTAAACACACGGAAGGCAATCGCCGGCTCAGTTGTTGTACCGGACTTGGAAATCATGTTGATGGAGAAATCTCTGTCTCCGATTACATCAATAAAGCCCTGGATATAAGAAGAGCTGATGCTGTTTCCTACATAATAAATCTCAGGAGTCTTGCGGATATCCGCAGACACATTATTGTAGAATCCATGTCTCAGGAATTCAATGGCAGCTCTGGCTCCCAGGTAGGAACCTCCGATGCCGATAACAAGAAGAACTTCAGAATCCTCCTGGATTTTCTTTGCTGCTGCTTTAATGCGTGCAAATTCCTCTTTGTCATAATCCACCGGAAGGTCTATCCATCCAAGGAAATCATTTCCTGCTCCACTCTTGCTTACCAGAGTACTCTTAGCTGCTTGTGCAAGAGTTTTCATTGATTCCATCTCATGGTCTGCTACAAAACAGGCTGCTTTTGAATAATCAAACGTTACTTTGCTCATGTTTATCGCTCCTTTTCTCTTATGAGATTACAGTTTGTACCTTTTAGTATATCAAATTGTAGCTTTTTTCACAAGCTATTTACTACATTTTCCCAAAATTAACTTTTCAGACATGTTACTCCTCACTGCGAACAGGAGCCTCAAACCAGGGGGCTATATTTCAACTATTCATAAACTCCTGAATAATTTCTTTCATAATCGCGGTTTCCTCAGGAGTGAGCATTTTCTTGAAATGCCCTCCTGTAGCAGCAGTCTGGCGGATTCCCTCGGCGATATGGTCGAGCATTTTCTCCCGCTCTCTGCGCTCCTTTTCCTTGCGTTCTCTCTCCTTTTTCGCAGACTCGGCTGTCTTCATATCTGATACCACAACCGCAGCCGCCGGAGCAGCGCTCTTATCTATATATTCTCTCATCCACTCCAGAGCCTCTGTCTCACGGAAGGAAATATCAAGTCCTGTTCTCACAAGCATCAATACAACCGGAACTCCCACTGCCATATACAGATAGGAGGCAGCCAGAGGTGTACGTATATCAGCAAAATGATGAATCAACAAAGATACACCATACAGCAGCGTGCTGACCAGTGCCGGATACCATACAAAACGGTTCATCAGGCGAATCGCCCTGTCCCGTTTCTCCCACAGAGTAAACCATCTGTCCTTCTGCAGTGCAAACTCACTCTCATTTCTTTTCTTTAAGGTTCTTTTGTACAGCAGATTGCTAACCAGGATACCAATTGCTCCCACTGCTCCTGCTGCTGCCATAGCGAATACCAGTATCTGCATACGAATGATCATTTCCATCTCTTATACCCTCCTTGATATGCTGTTCGGTCTGCATCTCCATTCTGTTTTCAGGCCTGTACAAAACAAAAGGTGTGATGCCTGATTCCGATAGCGCCATTATAGCGCAGGGTCAAGGGTTTGAAAAGAAAATTCGTTCGACAAATTTCAGGTGAATCCCTGTTTTTTCTGACACTTTAACCTTTCCTTTAACTTAAATCTCGATTTAAAATCCTCTGGTCAAAGTAAAAATGTGTCAATCCAGAGAGAAAGATTCCTTTAAAAAGCTCTCCTCAAAAGCTCTTGCTTGAAGTTCGAGTTCTAATCAGAGGAGCATCCGAATACAGGCTAAAACGCAGGAATGCCTGTACACAGGAATTTCTCTTCTTCTTTTCTCCCAGGGCGCGCTTCCTACAGCTCCTTCAGCATGTTTTCTGTAAGATTCACACTGTGAAGAATCGCCTGCTTCTCAAAGGTCTCATAAGCCACAGACGCACTATCATCCGCTTTATCCGAAATCGCCCGGATAATCAAAAACGGGATGCCATTCAGATAAGCTGTCTGTCCGATGGCTGCACCCTCCATCTCCACACAAAAGCCCTGGAAATTCTTCTTGATTTCCTCCTTTACACTGCGACTGGATATAAACTGATCTCCAGAAGCCACCCTTCCCCTGAAAACCTGAATCTCTGGATTCACTCTTTTGCACACACGCTCCGCAAGGTCTGCAAGATGTGCATCTGCCTCAAAGGAAAATGCATCCATCTGCGGAATCTGTCCCAGCGGATATCCAAATCCCGATGCATCCATATCATGCTGAACTACGTCTGTAGACAGCACAATGTCCCCGATATTAATTTCATTTTTCAGCGACCCTGCAATTCCAGTATTGATCATTGCCTCCACCCCAAACACATCCACCAGAATCTGCGCGCACACGCCCGCATTTACCTTTCCGATTCCCGATCGCACCACAACCACCTGCTTTCCGTGAAGCCTTCCCTCATAAAATTCCATAGAGGCTCTTGTTGTAATACAAACCTCCTCCATCTTCTCCTTTAATAAGGAGATTTCCTGCTCCATTGCTCCGATAATTCCGATTTTATTCATCTTCTTCTCCTTTTCCTGACCCAGACAAGCCAAAACCAAAATTTTGCCGTCTTACACGAGTTTTGCCAATCAAGCAGATATTCGCAAGCCGCTTCACTACTTACTCATAATCAAACAGCTTCCTCCTGGGGAGGAAACTGCTGCAGACAACTGCTTAAATATCTCGGACAGCCGCTGCTGCTGCCTTCCTGATTCGCTCTAATTATAGCAGACTCCTTCCGCCCTGCAAACAGTTTTCCGAAAATAGTTGCATCCTCTCTTTGCCCCTGCTATAATCAAAACCATCAATACCACACGCAAAAAGGAGAGATTTGTTATGACATATAAATGCAAGGGAGTCTGTTCCCAGTCCATTGATTTTGAAATCATTGATAACAAAGTACATAATGTGAAGTTCAACGGCGGCTGCAATGGCAACACAAAGGGCATTGCGAGCCTTGTGGAGGGTATGGAGGTATCTGAGGTTATCTCCCGTCTGGAGGGAACCACCTGCGGCTTTCGTCCCACCTCCTGTCCAGACCAGCTCGCCAGGGCCTTAAAGAGCGCACTGTAAGGCAGAAGTCCCAGGTCTATGGCTGTCTGGATTATCAAGCAGGCTGCCCCTGCTCGATTATCACTTTCGCAAAGCTTGCAGCAAAGTCACTCGCTTGGTCAGCTGTCTAATGTCTGCTCGTGTATACACTAAAGGTTCATGACGGCTTTATCGCTCAAAAGGCGGTCTTTACCCACATTTTCTGTCGGCAGGACCGCCTTTTTTTGCACAAAGCCCCTTCAGACCTTCTTCTGCGGATTCCTTCCTTTCTCTTGTGCGCTCCTGTAAGGTTCCCTATATTGTGAAAAAAATGTCTTATTCTTCCATCTATTATTATCCAATAATTCTACTATCCACACTATATTTTCACATCTCCCACATTTCACCTCTGGTTCAAAATAAAATATCTATGATACCAGGGGCAAAATACCTTTTGACCCCAACATCCTATCTATTCTGTTATCATTCTTACCAATTCCTAAAATTGTTCAATATACTCATAATTTTCACTTTGTCTCCTATAAAAATTATGCAAAATACAAAATACCATACCCTGTATTTGAAAATTTTTGTTTATAATCAGGTATCTAAGGCTGTTCTCATCTCTCATCTCTCCTTTCACCTCCCTTTTCATTCCTTCTGAGAAAATTTCCTCAAACTTTCCCATTAAAAAGCTATCATGTGAAAAAACGTCGGACTTACAGTAATTTACAACATGGATTTATAAAGGAAATTTTACTACAATAAATCCAGCATAAGGGTGATTCATCTGCTTAGCCCATTGCCTGAAGATAACCCGAAAAAGCAAAGGACAATTTCAACGGCAGAATACCCAAACAAAAAAAATCAAGAAATAAGGAGAAAGAGAAATGGCGAATCAATCATCAAAATCCAAAAAGCCGCTCAGCAAAGCATTTGTCTGGTTCCATGCAACCTCTGTCAACGGCGGCGCAATGGCTATCGCAGCTACCATCACTTCCTATTTCTCCCTGTATGTACAGGAGGAAATCGGTATTACTGCTGCTCAATTATCAGTTATCCTGTTAATCTGCTCCCTGTGGGACGCAATCAACGACCCTCTGATGGGCGTTATCTGCGATTCCTGCAATCCAAGATGGGGACGCTACCGCACCTGGTTCTTATTCACACCTATTTTCCTGCTTGTTGATATGTTCCTTCTGTTCAGTAATCCCGGCTTTATTCAGGGCAGTCCTATGGCGAAATGTATTTATGTGTGTATTACATACATGGTTTATGGCATGTGCGTTACTGCATACACCATGCCTCAGATGGCAATCCTGCCTGCCATGACTCTGGATGACCAGGAGCGTAACGATGTTGTTGCAAAGGGCGCTGGTATCTGTGCTCTGATGTTTACCATCGCCTCCACCTTCTCCAATCAGCTGGTAGCTATTTTCGGAAGCTATCGTAATCTGATGTGCATTTACGCAGTTTTTGCAGTTATCTCCTTCTGGGGACTGTACAAGACCTCTGAAGAGCGCTACATGGTTCCAAAGGACCCGAACAACAGCGGACTCAAGCAGCTGATTTATGTTTTCCGTCATAAGGAAATCTGGCCTGTTATGCTTTGTTGGTGTCTGGCCGCTGTTTCCTATGGCTTTATGTTTACCTCCTCTGTATATTATGCACAGTACATTCTGGCAGGACAGCGGGTGGATTTTGCAGCCATGGACGAGGCGGCAATCGGAGCCACAATCGGCGGTACCATCTCCACTTACATGGGCTTTATCTCTGTAGGAGCTCTGGTTTCCATGATGGTACTTATGCCTATCTTCCTGAAGAAATTTAAAACCGGTTATAAAGCTCTGCTGGTTTCCCAGGTTCTGACCGTTATCTGCTATGTAGTTCTGTATTTTACAGGCAAGATGAACTTTATGTACTGCTGTATCCTGTCCTTTGTTGCAACTGCTGTCGGCGCCATGGTCAATGCTCTGGTAAATGTTCTTGTAAATGATACCATCGACTTTATCATGCTCAAGGAGGGCAAACAGCTTAATGGCGTTGTTTCCTCAGTAAAAGGCTTTGCTCAGAAATGCGGCAACACTGTTGTAAATTCTGGTCTGCTGGCCGTCCTGGCTATCTGCGGATTTGATGCTTCTCTTGGACCGTTCGGCCAGTCCGCTGCTGCTGCCGCCGGTACAAATGCTGTTCGTTTCCTGATTCCTGCACTGGTATCTGTTGTTATTATTATCATCATGGTATTTTATCCGCTGAAGAAGTACTTCCCGGAAATTGCTGAAATGAAAGCAAAAATGGCTGCTGAGCATAAAAACGACTAAGCTTATTGCAGCAAAACTGCTCTCTACAGTCCAATCTCCGCGGCAAGCCTGTAAGGTTTGCACCGCCAATCCAATTTATAAGTGTTTATCGCACAGTGCTTTATACTATCTGCCCAGGCAGAGGCAGAAGCTGCCTGGGACTTGCTTGATACGTTCAAAAGCTTATTTCCATTACATAATTTCACACCATTAAGGGGTTTGATAAAAATCAAACCCCTTGTATAAAAACAAATTCATTGCCGCTTACACGGCAGCATCCATTTTTATAGTTTTGTAACCAAATCAAGTAAATCCCCTGCTTCAGCTGCCAAAAGCAATAAGCAATGGGTGGTGGGACTTGCCTGTTCGTATTCTCGCAGATTATGTCTGCCCAGTAGTTACATCATTCTAAAATATCAGGAGGAAAAATCATGAAAGCATTTATTTTTGATTTGGATGGAGTCATTGTTTTCACCGACAAATTTCACTATCAGGCATGGAAAAAGATGGCTGACAGCATGGGAATCTATTTTGATGAGACAATCAACAACCGTCTGAGAGGAGTAAGCCGCGCAGAAAGCCTGGAAATTATCCTGGAAAGATATGAGGGGACTCCTTTAAGCCCTGAGAAAAAGGCCGCTCTTATGGAAGAAAAGAACAATACCTACCGCTCGCTTCTGGCCACTATGACTCCCTGCGACGTCACAAACCAGGTAAGAGATACCCTGAAAAAGCTCCGAGAGGCTGGATTTAAGCTTGCCATTGGTTCTTCAAGCAAAAATGCCCGCTTTATTCTGGAAAAGGTAGCGCTCACCGACGCCTTTGACGCCATCTCAGACGGAAATAATATCACGCATTCCAAGCCAGACCCAGAGGTCTTTGTAAAAGCTGGTCAGTTCCTCGGCGAAGCTCCAGAGGATTGTGTGGTAATCGAGGACGCCTACGCAGGAATTGATGCTGCCAAGGCTGCCGAGATGACAGCCGTAGGTATCGGAGATGCCTCTGGTTATGATAAAGCAGATTATAAAATTCACGAATTCTCAGAGCTTCTGAAAATCGCTGGAATCGCTTAATCGCACTTTTCATTCTGAGAAAGTCTGCCAAGCAGCACCCCTGTGGGGTTCTGGGTCATACAGAAAGCCAAGCTTCCTGTATGACCCCAAAATAACCCGGATAAAAGGGCAGCTCATTTATATGTCTCCATTCACAAGATCTGCAATAGTGATTTTATAGAAGAAATCATGAACCATTGCATCGTATTTCTTCCACATAGGCAATGTCTTACATACTTTTTCTCTCGGGCAGATTTCTGCATTTTCGTCCAGGCAGGCAACGGTTGCCAATGTTCCTTCTGCTATTTTTAATATTTCACCAACTGTATATTCCTCTGGCTTGCGGAGTAGGCGATACCCGCCTCCTTTTCCGCTGACACCCTTTACCAGCTTTCCTCTTACTAATAGTTTTACGATAATCTCCAGATATTTTTTCGATATTTCCTGTCGCTTCGCCACATCATCAAGCGGCACCAGGACTCCTTCCGGCTGTTCAGCCAGATCTATCATAAAACGGATTGCATATCTTCCTTTGGTTGAAATCATAATAAAATCCTCCTTTATTCACCTATTCTACCTCAGGATAATAGGTGAATTCAACAAAAAAAGAAATTTTTTTCATTTACCTATTGACTAAGTAGGAAAATAGATGTATAGTAAAACCATCGAATTTGAGCAACCAATCACGAAAGGAGAGGAATGCAATGTACAGAACAAACACTTCTTATGAGTTCATCATGTGTTGTAGCCGAATGTTATTTCCCCGGGCATATCTATATGGCCAGGTGCGTTCGTCTGCTTTGTGCTGCACCAATGTATAGCATTTCACTGGTAAATGAAGTGCTATAAACGCCATTTGCCCGGGAGCTTGTTTGAAGCCCCGGTTTTTTTGCGCTCAGATTCCTTACATGGTGCGAACTTATCACCTGAAAAAATTTGAAAAGAGGTAAATAATTATGAAAAAGTATTTGAAAAGAGCAGGAGCTGCACTCCTTGGGTTAACACTTGCAGTAGCATCCCTTTCCGTGTGCAACGCAAAACAAGATACAGCCACCAAGCAGGATGCTTCTTCTGCTGAAAATGTTGTATATAGAACTGTGGATGAAATTAAAGAAAGCGGAACGATCAATATCGGTGTATTCTCTGATAAGAGCCCTTTCGGTTATGTAGATGAAAATGGTGAATATCAGGGTTATGATGTGTATTTCGGCAATCGAATTGGCGAAGATCTTGGAGTCAAGATTAATTACGTATCTACTGAGGCTGCAAATCGTATCGAGTATCTCCAGACCGGAAAGGTTGATATCATTCTCGCAAACTTCACTGTCACAGAAGAACGTGCGCAGGAAGTAGATTTTGCTCTTCCATATATGAATGTTGCTTTGGGCATTGTATCTCCGGACGATGCAGTCATTACAAATCTTGATGATATCGGAGCTGATGATGAAGTGATCGTTATTTCCGGAACAACCGCTGAAACTTATCTGGAAAAGAATCATCCGAACATCAAGCTGCAGAAGTATGATGCATACGCAGAAGCGAAAACAGCATTTGAGAATGGCAACGGCGTCGCATGGGCAAATGACAATACCGAGGTAATCGCATTTGCTATTGAAAATCCAGGATATACTGTTGGAATTCCTTCTCTTGGAAGCGCAGACACAATTGCAGCCGCAGTAACAAAAGGCAATGAAAGTCTTCTGAACTGGCTGAATGATGAAATTGTTGCTCTGGGCGAAGAGAATTTCTTTCATGAAGACTACGAAGCAACTCTCTTTGATACTTATGGAAAAGAATATGAAGATACTCTTGTAGTTGAAGGTGGTGTTGTCGCAAGCGGTGAAGAAACAACAGAAAGCAAGGGAACCATTACAGTAGCAGCATCTCCTACTCCCCATGCAGAAATCTTGGCACAGGCAGCAAAGCTTCTTGCTGCGCAGGGTTGGACTCTTGAAGTTACTGAATTTGAAGATTATGTTCAACCGAATCTTGTAGTCGACAGCGGAGATATTGATGCGAACTATTTCCAGCATGCTCCTTATCTGGATAACTTCAATAAAGAAAATGGTACCTCGCTGGTATCTGTAGCTGGTATTCACTATGAGCCTTTTGGTATTTATCCAGGCACCAAGTCAGATCTTTCAGAACTAAGCGATGGCGATGTGATCGCAGTACCGAACGACACAACGAACGAAGCAAGAGCGCTTCTGCTCCTTCAGGACAATGGAATTATTAAGCTCAAGGACGGCGCTGACCTGCTGGCAACGGTAAAGGATATTGAGGAGAATCCTCATAACATAAAGATTCAGGAGCTTGAGGCTGCTCAGGTATCCAGAGTGAAAGATGAAGTTGCATTTGTGGTATTAAATGGAAATTACGCGCTTGAGGCTGGTTTCTCAGTTGCACATGATGCAGTTGCTTATGAAACAAGCGATTCTGTAGCAGCACAGACATATGTGAATATCCTTGTAGTAAAAGAAGGAAACGAAAATAATGAAGGAATCTTGGCACTTGCTGAAGTACTGAAATCTGACGAAATTAAACAGTATATTATTGATACCTATGATGGAGCAGTTGTTCCATTTGAGGATTAAAGCACAACGGGCAGTGTACATATATATCATCACTGCCCTTTTTTTGCTGATAGAAAGATAGGAATTGTTATATGAATGAGAATTATATTATGCTGAATTCCCTTTCCAAACGGTATTTGGCTAAAAACGGGTCTGTCGAGGCTCTGAAAAATGTGTCTCTTAGCATTGCTCAGAATGAGATTTTTGGTGTGATTGGGTTATCCGGAGCTGGAAAAAGTACATTGGTACGATGTATCAACCTTCTGGAACGTCCAGACAGCGGAGAGATCCTCATTGATGGGGAGAATCTTCAGAACCTGAATAATGAACAGCTTCGCCTGCGACGACAGAAAATCGGAATGATCTTTCAGCATTTTAACCTGCTGGAGCAACAGACAGTATTAAACAATGTATGTTTTCCGTTAGAAATTCGTGGAGTTCAGAGAAAAGAGCGGGTGCAGAAGGCTCTGGCATTGCTTGAGAAAGTCGGTCTTGCAGAAAAGGCGGAGGCATATCCCTCCCAGCTCTCAGGCGGACAAAAGCAGCGTGTTGCAATCGCCAGAGTGTTGACAAACGAACCGGATATTTTGCTTTGCGATGAAGCGACAAGTGCCTTGGATCCGGAAACCACAAAGACCATTCTGGGTCTTTTGAAAACAATCCATGACACAATGGGGATTACTATAATTATCATTACTCATGAAATGAAGGTAATTCAGGAAATCTGTTCAAGCGTTGCCGTACTTGAAAACGGTGAGGTACAGGAAGTTGGCACAGTCTCTGAACTCTTTGCAAATCCAAAATCCAAAGCAGCAAAACGGTTATTACTGTTGGAAGAAAAGGAGGAAGAGGAGCATGTGGGATAATACTATGACAGTCATGATGCTGGAGGGTATTTGGGATACCGTTTATATGACCGTAATATCCACCATTTTCGGATATGTAATCGGTCTTCCTCTTGGAGTGGCTCTTACTCTTACAGATAAGAATGGACTTAGCGCAAACCAGACAATATACAGCATCCTTGATGTGATCATCAACATTACAAGAAGCATTCCGTTTTTAATTCTGCTGATTGTGGTAATGCCTCTGACAAAGCTGCTTGTAGGTAAAAGCTACGGCTCAACGGCGACTATTGTACCGCTTACCTTGGCAGCTGCACCTCTTATTGGGCGTATGGTAGAGTCATCTTTGAAAGAAGTAAACAAGGGTGTCATTGAAGCCGCTGTCAGTATGGGTGCAAAGACAAGAACGATTGTTTTCAAAGTTTTAATTGGAGAGGCTCGTACCTCTCTTCTGGTCGGAGTGACAATCGTACTGGGTACCGTACTCGGATACTCAGCTATGGCAGGAGTGGTTGGAGGCGGTGGCCTTGGCGATATTGCAATCCGTTATGGTTACTACCGATACGACACTCCAATTATGATTGTCACATTGGTGTTCATTATCGCCATTGTTCAGCTTATGCAGTTTGTTGGAACACTTTTAGCAAAAAGAATGGATCACAGAAATAATGAATGATTGAGGAGGTGGGTATTGTGGATTTAGATGTTATGACTTCCTATCTCCCACTCTATAAGGAAGCGCTTTTCTTAACCATGAGAGTTGGATGGAAAGGTGTGTTCATTGCTGTTATGATTGGATTACTTGGATCTGCAATCCTTCATTTTAAAATCCCGATTGTAAAAAAAGTCGTCTCTGCCTATACGCAGTTGTTTCGAAATACACCGCTCCTGGTTCAATTATTCTTTATATATTTTGCCTTACCCAAAATCGGAATCCGCGTCTCCCCTGAAAGCTGCGGAACCTGGGGACTTGGACTTCTTGGGGGCGCGTATATGACAGAAACGTTTCGAAGCGGGCTGGAAAACATTCCAAGGATTCAGTTTGAAAGCGCAGAAAGTCTGGGTATGAGTCGCGGTCAGGCGTTTCACTGCGTGATTCTTCCGCAGGCAATTTCATCCAGTGCTCCCGGACTGGTTGCAAATGTTGTCTTTCTTTTAAAAGAAACAAGTGTATTTTCTACTATTAGTCTTATGGATTTGATGTTTACGGCTAAGGATCTTATCGGAATGTATGCAAAAACGATCGAGTGTCTAACCCTTTTGGTGTTGTTTTACCTGATTATGCTTTTGCCGGTGTCCATTCTCGGAGACCTGCTGGAAAGGAGGCTTCGCCATGCAGAATTTGGGGATTGACGTTCTCTTCAAAGGAACAAACTTTGTGCGATTGCTCTTGGGTCTGTGGGTTGCAGTCCGGATCAGCCTGATTTCCGTTATCATCAGTATTGTACTTGGCTTAATTGTTGGTGTCCTGATGACGTCGAAGAATAAAGCTTTGAAAGCTGTCTTTCGAGTTTATCTTGAAATCGTACGCATCATGCCACAGATGGTACTTTTGTTTATTGTATATTTTGGAACAACAAGGATTTTTGGATGGAATCTGGACGCTGAAGTCTCAGCAGTCCTTGTGTTTAGTTTTTGGGGTACAGCTGAAATGGGGGATTTGGTACGCGGCGCACTCATCAGCATTCCAAAGCTTCAATATGAAAGCGCTATGGCTCTCGGAATGGATGGAAAACAAATCTACTATTATGTGATTCTTCCACAGACAATACGAAGATTGATTCCTCTATCCATAAACCTGATTACAAGAATGATCAAGACAACCAGTCTTGTTATGATGATTGGTATCATAGAGGTTTTGAAGGTTGCACAGCAGATCATTGAGGCGAATCGAAGAAGCTCTCCTAACGCTGCTTTTGGAGTCTTTGCCGTAGTGTTTGTGTTGTATTTTCTGATTTGCTGGCCGATCAGCAGGTTATCCGTTTATCTGGAAAAGAGGTGGTCATGATGACGCATATACTTTTATCGGTCAAAAACCTTCACAAGGAATTTGGCCAGAATGTAATTCTAAAAAATATGAATCTTAAAGTTGACAAGGGAGAAGTAATTGTAATTATCGGACCATCCGGCTGCGGCAAAAGCACGTTTCTTCGCTGCCTGAATGGTTTGGAGGATATCCAGAGTGGAGAAATTTATCTGAATGGCAAACGACTTCAAAAAAATGCGAAGGACATTTCTTCCATGCGGCAAAAAATCGGGATGGTTTTTCAAAGCTACGATCTGTTTCCACACAAAACAGCTCTGGAAAACATACTTTTGGCGCCGTTGAAGGTTCAGAAAAGGAAACGTACAGAGGCCGAAGCAGAGGCTATCGAGCTACTTAATAAGGTTGGGCTGGCTGATCGTAAGAATGCTTATCCACGGCAGTTATCTGGAGGGCAAAAGCAGCGAATTGCCATTGTAAGAGCCCTGATCATGCATCCAGAGGTACTCCTCCTGGATGAAATTACTGCGGCACTTGATCCGGAAATGGTTCATGAGGTACTGCAGGTTGTTCTAAATCTTGCAAAAAGCGGCAGCACTATGCTGATTGTTACCCATGAGATGGCCTTTGCAAAAGCTATTGCTGACCGTGTGTTGTTTTTGGAACATGGAGAAATTGTGGAAGAAAGCCGGGAACCAAAAAAATTTTTTCTAGCGCCAAAAACAGAGCGAGCCAGACAGTTTTTAAAGTCTTTTGAGTACTAAATCGGATAGGGGAGATTTTACTCTCCCCTTCCACACCACGTAGCGTACCGTTC
>JAUNOP010000078.1 GCA_030537135.1 Eubacteriales bacterium
CAAATGCTCCCAACGGTTTTCTCTATGTGCATATTATAACATGGGATATTATTTTAGGCAACCATTTACAAGGCTCCTCCCACCACCTAAAGGTAGTGGGTTTCCGCCTACAAAAAAACGAAAGGATTTTATTTATGAAACCAATAGGATATGTCAAGCTGGCAAAATACGGCTCCATCCTCACATCCATAGCTCTGATGCTTGTGGGAACACTTTTTTTATTGTCAAATAAGTCCAGTACACAGGAAATCTGCTGGATACTTGGGGTGATGATTATAATATATGGAATCATTCGGATTGTAGGATATTGCTCTCGCGACCTTTATCAGCTTGCTTTTCAATATGACTTGGCATTTGGGATTCTTATGATAAGCCTTGGGCTGGTGATGGCTCTTCAGATATCGAGTGTAAAGACAGAGATATCAACAATCTATGGGACATTGATACTGACGGACAGCCTCTATAAAATTCAGACAGCCATTGATTCCAAGCGATTTGGAATCAACCGGTGGGTACTGATTCTGGGGCTTGCAGTGCTTACAGGAGTTTTTGGAATGCTCTTGATTGTGACTCCTCTGCCAGGGTTCAGACAGAACATGACCTTGCTGGGACTTGCCTGCGTGTTTGAGGGGCTTATGAGCTTTGGAGTTGCTGTATCTGTGATAAAAATTGCAGAGCATCAGCGCTTTGATACAGAGAGATAAAAAAATGAGAGGTACAAAGGAGGATAAGAAAATGGAGAGTACACTGGTGCATACAATGGAAAGAAAGGCATTTGAGGTGGCGATTGACGCTGCCATCCGGCATACAAAGAAGGACAGGCAGAAGGCGCTGCTGCAGTTTATAGATCTTGCACAGAAGAAGCTTGGAGATGCCTGGAAACCAGAGGCTTATGAGGCGCTTCGAACTGTTGTAAGGGATGAGAACAGCAAATGGATGCAGTATATGAACCGGCTTTTGGATAATACAGACCCCAGGCTGGTGAAGATGGCAGCCCTGAATCTTGGGTATGAGGCGGGCTTTCGAGGCTTTCATATTGCAAAGGAAAATGCAAAAAAATATGGCTGCAGCATTCCCTGGATACTGCTTTTTGACCCCACAAGCGCCTGCAACCTTCACTGCACAGGCTGCTGGGCAGCAGAATACGGGCATACCCTGAATCTAAGCTTTGAGGAAATGGACAGCCTGTGTACACAGGCAGAGGCTTTGGGAATTCATGCCTTTCTTCTGACAGGAGGAGAGCCTCTGGTGAGAAAAAGGGATGTTATTCGGCTCTGTGAAAAGCATTCTCAGAGCGCTTTTCATTGCTTTACTAATGGAACCCTGATTGACGAAGAATTCTGTCTGGAAATGCTTCGCGTCGGGAACTTTGTTCCGTCCATAAGTCTGGAAGGCTTTGAAAAGGAGAACGATGCAAGGCGCGGCAAGGGAACCTTTGACAAGGTGATGGCAGCAATGGAGCTTATGAAAAAGCATAAGCTTTTGTTTGGAACCTCCATCTGCTATACGAGCCAGAATTATAAGACGGTTACATCTGATGAATTTCTGGATATGATTATTGAAAAGGGCGTGTCATATACCTGGTATTTCCACTATATGCCTGTTGGAAATGATGCTTCCACGGATTTGCTGCTGAGTCCTGAGCAGAGAGAATATATGTATCATCGTGTCAGGGAGATTAGAGCCTTTGAAGGAGGAAAGCCGATTATGGCGATTGATTTCCAGAATGACGGAGAGTTTGTGAACGGCTGTGTGGCAGGAGGAAAATATTACTGCCACATCAATCCGAACGGAGATGTGGAGCCGTGCGTATTTGTACACTATTCCAGTGCCAATATCAGAGAAAAAACGCTGATTGAATGCCTCCGGCAGCCTCTGTTTGCTGCATATCAGAAGGCACAGCCATTCAATGACAACATGTTGATGCCCTGTCCCATGCTGGAAAATCCAGAGGTACTGAGGAGACTCGTGCATCAGACCGGAGTAAAATCAACAGACCTTCAGTCACCTGAGAGCTGTGAGCATCTCTGCGCAAAGTGCGACCTCTATGCACAGGAGTGGAAGCAGACAGCAGACAGGCTGTGGGAAAATCATTTCTGAGTGATGGATAAAAGGCTTCCTTCCAGGGAAGCCTTTTGGGTGTTTTTAAGCGGTTATGCGAGCAGCGTTGGGGTAAGAGCCAGCGCGGCTGATTCTCCTACAGCTATTGCGATGCAGAAAAGATCGTATTACAATAACTAGTTGTCAGGAGGAAAAGAGAGAGTATTATGTCAGACAAGGAAAGCCAGAAAACACTGCAAAAGGAAAGGAGAAACTGCCAGGATTATGCCCCCATTTACACGAAATGCAATCAAGCAATCTTTCTGGAAGCTGCTGTCTGTGAAGCCGCTGTCAAAAATCACGGTCAGAGATATTGTGGATGATTGTGGAATTAACAGAAATTCTTTTTATTATCATTTTGATGATATTCCTACTCTTTTAAACGAAATTATGAAGGACGAGGGAGAACGTATCATTTCCAACCATACCCAGGATTCTGTGGAAGAATGTCTGAACGAGATTTGCAAGAGGCTTCTGGAAAATAAGAAAGCAATTTTGAACATTTATAATTCACTTGGCAGAGAGGTGCTGGTACACTCTCTGATGAAAACCTGTGAATTCTTGACAGAGTGGTATCTTATGGAGCTGAAAGAGGAGACAGATGAGAATACAAGAAGGGCGGTAATCCATTTCGCAAAGTGCTTCTTTTTTGGAATGGCGATTGACTGGATGAATACGGGGATGTCTGAGAGCATCTTTTCATATAATCATCAGATGTGCAGAATATTGGAGTGCGGAGTCAGAGAGTTTCTTGCATCCTACTCTGAAAAAGAAGGATGAAAGCAAGCTTTCCTATCTACCTTTATGGCAGGTGCAGGACCTGCTATGCAGAGGAAAAAATGACGGTAACAGGATCTTTGTAAAATTTTCTTGTGTGTGGTTTAGCATTGAAAAGCAGATGGGAATATAATATAATGAATATAACAAAATCCAATGGAACGGAACGAATTACCAAATAAGGCACAATGCATCAACTGCAAAACAATGAACTATACGCTTATAACATAGGGAGGAAAATTAAATGAGAACACCAAAGAAAATTTTAGCAGCCGTATCGCTCAGCCTTACTCTGTCCTGTACTACAGCGGCTCCTGTTGTGCTTCATACAACTGTGGTTGAGGCACATTCCGGAAGAACGGATGGCAGCGGAGGCCATCATGACAATAGAAATGCAAGCGGATTGGGTTCTTATCATTATCATTGCGGAGGCCATCCAGCCCATTTGCACACAGGGGGAGTGTGTCCCTATTCATCAGACACAGCAGTGGCTGTACAAACAGCAGGTTCTGACGGACAAACAGATGTATCCTCTGACAGCTTGGCAGCTTCAGGCACTGATACTGGCAGCAGCTTGTCTGTGACGGGAAAGGGAAAGCTTACATTAAGCTCTGGTGAAAGCATTGATATTTCAGCAGATGTTGTGAAATTAATCCAGGAAATTTTAAATCAAAAGGGCTATGACTGCGGCACTGTTGACGGAATTTTGGGAGAAAAATCCAAGGAAGCTATAAAGAAATTTTTGGAAGACAATGACAATAGCACAGATAACATGATTATTTCGATGGTAGCTGAAGGGCTTGGACTTAAGTAAGGCGTGTTCTCTGGAGCGGCTCCGGGGATAAAAAACCCCGGCTATTGACGGGATAGCCGGGGTTACATGTCCGTCTTTTTTTTGTGGGCAAGTCCTTTTGCCCAATTAGTACTAATTTTAAATATTATGTCAATCCTGTCAGAAGGCTGTAATTAATCGAGGGTGTTAACAGCCTTGGTCAAACGGGAAATTTTTCTAGCGCAGTTGTTCTTGTGGTAAACGCCCTTGGATGTGGCCTTGCTGATAGTAGAAACAGCAGCGGTCAGAGCGGCAGTTGCAGCGTCCTTATCCTTGTTGGCAACAGCAGCCTCTACCTTCTTGATAGAAGTCTTAACAGCAGACTTGATAGATTTGTTTCTGTCAGCCTTTGTTCTGTTTACCAGAATCCTTTTCTTTGCAGATTTAATGTTAGCCAATTTGTACACCTCCAAAAATAAAATTGATATCAATGTTTTAGCGGAATCGTTGACCATAGAAACAGACACGGACGTTTCTATGGAAACATGCTTATATATTCTATTATATGAAAAACGGATTGTCAATACATATTTTGAAAAAATGTGTAAAAAATGTTAAGGAAGGTTACTGTTCACGGGTGATTATTCCGCGAGATGTTTTTGTGCCATGGGTATACCAAACCTGAGACAAGCGGTGCGAAATGCAGCGTGAGTGCTGCATTTCTGCGCATTGCGGAGTGTGCTGCTGTGAACGTAATGAACAACAACAGGGAAGAGATATCGTAAGGATTTGGCACGGAGTTATGCAAGGCTGCCAAACAGGTACGAACTATCATCAGATGTGGAGGAAGGGAAGCATGTTGGGAACCTACAGAATACGGACCGATTTGGCTATGGAGCAGGCAGAGAGGTTTACAGAAGAAAATGTAGAAATCAGAGGTGTGGCAATCCAGGAGAACTATGATAAGGAAAAGGACATCCGAACCACAGTGGTAAAAATCCAGACAGAGAACGGGGCAAAAGCAATGGGAAAGCCTCAGGGCTGCTACATTACCATAGAAGCTCCTAACCTGTCTGTTCCAGATGAGGACTATCACAGAGAGGTCTCTGGTGAAATTGCGCATCATCTCAGGGAGCTGATTCATTTGGAAAAAGAAAAATCCATTCTTGTGGTAGGACTTGGAAACAAGAGCATTACATCAGATTCACTTGGTCCTCAGACAGTAGATAACCTTCATATTACAAGACATATTATTCGCGAATATGGGGTACAGGCCATGGGAGAGGAATATCTGCACAGAATCAGCGGAATCATTCCAGGAGTGATGGCGCAGACGGGAATGGAAACTCTGGAAATCATCCAGGGAATTGTGGCCGAAACGCAGCCGGATGTGGTGATTGCGATTGACGCCCTGGCAGCTCGCAGTACACGCAGACTCAACCGAACCATTCAGATTACAGACACAGGAATTCATCCAGGCTCAGGGGTAGGAAACCACAGGGAAGGTCTCACAGAGGAAAACCTCCAGGTAAAGGTAATTGGGATTGGAGTACCCACAGTTGTGGATGCAGCAACCATTGTGCATGACGCCATGGCACATCTTCTGGAGGCGCTTGATGAAGCTGAGCAAAAGGAATTTCTGGAGGAACTGATTTCTCCTAATCTTCACAGCATGTTCGTTACGCCAAAGGATGTGGATGAGACTGTGAAAAGGCTGAGCTTTACTATATCAGAGGGGCTGAATATGGCTTTTGCCAGGGTATAAGCAAGGATGGCGGGAGTCTGGCCGACTTTTGAACAGTAACATAATCCGAGGCCTGTGTTCATAGGATAGACACAGGGGTGATGGTATGTCCAGATTGCAGAAAGCATTTTATCTGTTTATCAGCGTTTGTTTTGTAGGGGCGCTTCTTGTGTTTCTGTGGAATTGCCGGATTTTTTTCGAGGAAGGAGAGGACAAATCTCTTTTAAAGGCTCTTCCTCTTTATCGCTTCCTGAAGCAGGAGAGAGAAGCGCCTGTCCAGGATGAGGGTACCTATGAAAAGATTCTCGCAGCAAACAGAAAATATCTCAAGGAAAAGGTACTGGCAGAAAATGAAGAACCTGAAATAACAGATAATATGTATTCAGAACAGGGAAATGCTGCTGAAAAAGAAGCCAAGGAAGAGGACATGTCACAGGAAAACCCTTCAGACAGCACAGCAGGGGAGCAGGCAACAGAGGAGGAGTCTTCGGAGGAGGCGAAAGAGAAGGAGCAGGGCATAACAGACGAGACAAGGGAGCAGTTTCAGGAAGAGCTTGCAAGGGAGGCGGCAGCAATTCCACAGCCAACTCTGGATCTGTCGCCAGAGGCGCTTTCTGATTATAATTATCTTCTGGGACAATTCTTTATTATGGATCCCAATACTGCGACAGGACCCCAGCAGCTTAATGCCCAAACCTTTCTTGGAATGGATCTGTCTGTGCCAGTGAACGCCTCTGCCCCTCAGATTCTCATTTATCACAGCCATTCTCAGGAAGGCTTTGTGGATTCGGATTTGTCCAATCCAGATGACAGGGTGGTAGGAGTAGGAAGCTACCTGACCTATCTTCTTGAAGAAAAATATGGCTATCAGGTCATTCATGTGACAGAGGAATTCGATGTGATCGATGGACAAGTGGACAGAGCAGCTGCCTATGATATGTCTCAGGCCTATGTGGAGCAGGTGCTTGCAGAGAATCCTTCCATAGAGGTGGTAATTGATCTGCACAGGGATGGAGTTCCTGAAGACCGTCATCTTGTCACAGAAATTAATGGAAAGCCGACAGCAAAAATCATGAATTTTAATGGACTGAGCTATACAACCGCCAATGGACCTGTGGATTATCTCCCCAATCCTTATATAGAAGATAATCTGGCCTTTTCCTTTCAGCTTATTTATCAGGCGGCTCAGTACTATCCGGATTTATACAGAGGAATTTATCTGGCAGGACTGCGATATAATCTGCAGCTTCGCCCAAGAGCCCTTCTTCTTGAGGCAGGAGCACAGACAAACACAGTGCAGGAGGTCAAAAATGCTATGGAGCCATTTGCAGATATCCTGAATCGGGTTCTGCAGGGACAGTAACCTTTTGCCAGGAGCAGCAAAAGAAAGTTATGTCAATTTTTCTTGCATGAATCTCAAGATGATGTTATTCTCTTATGATAGAGGATGGAAAGCGACCTTTTGACATGCGGCAGCTAACTCACTGTCCTGGCGGAGAGTGCAAAGCAGGGCTATGCTTGTCTGCTTTCTGTGCTGACAGGCGATGCCGCGCTTTGGAGGCGCGCAAGTCTCTGAAACGAGAATGAGGAGGAATTCTGGAAACTATGGATCAGAGTAACATTCGCAATTTTTGTATTATTGCTCATATTGACCACGGAAAATCTACCCTGGCAGACCGTATTATAGAAATGACAGGGCTTCTCACAGAGAGAGAGATGCAGTCTCAGGTTCTGGACAATATGGATTTGGAGAGAGAGAGAGGAATTACAATCAAGTCTCAGGCTGTCCGCATTGTGTATAAAGCAAGGAATGGGGAAGAATATATTTTCAATCTGATAGACACTCCCGGACATGTAGACTTTAATTATGAAGTATCAAGGAGTCTGGCTGCCTGCGACGGCGCGATTCTGGTAGTGGATGCGGCGCAGGGGATTGAGGCGCAGACCCTGGCAAATGTATACATGGCTCTTGACCATGATTTGGATGTGCTTCCTGTGATTAACAAAATCGACCTTCCGAGCGCCCAGCCGGAGAGGGTTATTAATGAAATCGAAGATGTTATCGGAATTGAGGCTCAGGATGCGCCGCAGATTTCTGCAAAGACGGGCCAGAATGTGGAGGAGGTATTGGAACAGATTGTAAGTCGGATACCGGCTCCCAGGGGAGACGCAGATAAACCTCTGAAGGCTCTGATTTTTGATTCTGTGTATGATGCCTATAAAGGCGTTATCGTATTTTGCAGAATTATGGATGGAAGCGTTCGCAAGGGAACGCCTATCCGAATGATGGCCACTGGCTTCTCAACAGAGGTGGTAGAGGTCGGATACTTTGGGGCAGGGCAGTTCATTCCCTGTGAGGAGCTGTCAGCCGGAATGGTAGGCTATATCACGGCAAGCATCAAGAATGTGAGAGATACCCGTGTGGGCGATACTGTGACAAATGCAAAAAATCCCTGTGCAGAGGCGCTTCCGGGATATAAGAAGGTAAACCCCATGGTGTACTGTGGGCTTTATCCTGCAGACGGGGCAAAATACGGAGACCTGAGAGACGCCCTTGAAAAGCTTCAGCTTAATGATGCTTCTCTTTTCTATGAGCCTGAGACCTCTGTTGCCCTTGGCTTTGGTTTCCGCTGCGGCTTTTTGGGACTTTTGCATCTGGAGATTATCCAGGAGCGTCTGGAAAGAGAATATAATCTGGATCTGGTGACAACAGCGCCCAGTGTTATCTATAAGGTATATAAGACCAACGGCGAGGTGGTGGATTTGACCAACCCGTCCAATCTTCCAGACCCTTCAGAGATTGCTTATATGGAAGAGCCTATGGTCAAAGCGGAAATTATGGTGACAACGGAATTTATCGGAGCCATTATGGATTTGTGTCAGGAGCGAAGAGGACAGTACGGGGGAATGGAATACATGGAGGAAACCCGCGCTCTTCTGAGGTACAAGCTGCCTCTCAATGAAATCATTTATGATTTCTTTGACGCTCTGAAGTCCCGTTCCAGGGGCTATGCGTCCCTGGATTATGAGCTTTGCGGTTATGAGCGCAGCGAGCTTGTAAAGCTGGATATTCTGGTGAATAAGGAAGAGGTGGACGCGCTCTCCTTTATTGTTCATGGCGCAACTGCCTATGAAAGAGGAAGGAAAATGTGTGAAAAGCTCAAGGAAGAGATTCCAAGGCAGCTTTTTGAAATTCCCATCCAGGCGGCGATAGGAAGCAAGATTATTGCAAGAGAGACTGTCAAGGCCATGCGCAAGGATGTTCTTGCCAAGTGCTATGGCGGCGATATTACGCGTAAGAAAAAGCTTCTGGAAAAGCAGAAGGAGGGAAAGAAAAGGATGCGTCAGGTAGGCAATGTGGAGATTCCGCAGAAAGCATTTATGAGCGTCCTGAAACTGGATGACAAATAAAGATTCTTCGAGGTATACAAATGAAGAAAAAGTGGATTTTACTGGCAGGGGTACTCTTTCTGGCATCCTTTGCAGCAGGCTGCGGCGCAGATTTGACGCCTGAGGAATCAGGGCTTATTAAAATTACAATTACTCCCCGGCCTGTCTATACACCAACGCCCACACCCGCTCCTGTGGAAGAGAATACACAGACCAGTGGAACTGTGACAATGACAAATGATTATACCAGTCAGAACAGCACTTCTGGAGAGAATGCAAAGGAGAACCAGTCTGACAGTGCGCAGACAGAGAATGGGGAGCAGCAGAATCAGGAAAATGCAGGGCAGAACACGTCAGAAGCTTCGCAAGGAACCACATCAGGGAACACGTCAGAGGCTGAGGCAGGAAGTACATCAGGGAATACGTCAGAAGCTTCATCAGGAAGCACAGGCGCTGTCGGCGACACAGGCACGGGCTATGATTCCTATGGCAATGCGGTTCAATACGATGCGAACGGCAATTCCTATTATACAGATTATGCTGGCAATACCTACAGCTATGATGCAAATGGAAATATTTATTATTTCAGCAATGACACAAGCAGCAGTAATACATACGGCAGCAGCGGGTACGACTCCTATGGAAACAGCTATGGGTACGATTCCTATGGA
>JAUNOP010000031.1 GCA_030537135.1 Eubacteriales bacterium
ACATTTCCGGAGATGGTATAGTTGCTGTCCTTTTCGCTCTTTAAGGTGATATTACTGCCAGACGTTACCGTAAGCGTTTCACTGACTTCCACATCTGCCAGCAGTGTTACCACAGCCGTCTTTCCCTGTGCTGCCTCCCATGCGTCTTCAAAAGCGGGATATTTCTTTGTACTCCCATCCGCCGTTACGCTTGCTTCTGCCTCCGCACTGATCTGGAACGTGGTCTGCATTGTTCCTACATAACCGCCTCCGGCAACTCCCGTCATGGTTACCGTTATTGTTTTTGCAAGGGAACCCGTATCCGTTTCCTCCCAGTCTGGGGAACCTGTCGCTTCCTGTGTGTAATGCATCCCCTCTGTCAGTGTTTCCCTTGTTTCCTTATCTTTCACCACCAACGTATAGGAATTCCCGGATTCTCCCGCTGCCTCTGCCACCATCGTCGTATCATTAAATGCCTTCGCATAATAGAAGGTCGGTGTATTCTGGAAGCTGGTTCCGGATGTGACTTTTTCATAGGTATCGCCGTTTTTCACATACCATGCGGTATTCCCATCACCGGAAGAATAATAGTAAGAAGCGTCATATCTCGTACCTGCATATCTGCTTCCCACTACACAGTCTGCGGGGAGCACACGCTGCTCACTGGATTCCCCGTTCTCTACAAGCGTAATCTTGTCACAGTTCACCTTCTTAGAAATACTGCTGCCGGTTACGTCACAGTCTGACAGGTTATAAACTGCCTTTACGTAATCAAAAGCCCATGTTCCGATTGTCTGAACACTCTCCGGAACGATAATCGTCAGATTAGAGTCATAGCAGAATGTTTCCTCTTCAATGCTGGTCAGCGTATCCGGTAAAACCACGCTCTGTAAGGAAGCGCACCGACAGAATGCTCCACGGCCTATCGTTTCTACGCCTCCCGGTATCTCAATCTTCACCAGCCCGCACTTGAAAAACGCATACCGCCCGATACTTTCCAATGAAGACGGAAGTATCACGGATTCAAGGCTGCTGCAGTTCGAAAAAGCCTCGGCTCCTATTTCGGTGACACCGGAAGGAATGGCCAATGTATCCAGACTTGTACAGCGATTAAAAGTACCTGTTCCAATCTTCTCCAACGTAGAGGGAAGTGTTGCCTCTTCCAGATTGACACAATCACCAAATACGAATTGCCCTAAAGCTGTTACCCCTTCTTCTACGACTACTTTTTTTATGTTTTCCCTGTAATCGTACCAGGGGGTAGCTTCGCTGAGATAGTAATTCGGCGTCGCTCCGGTTCCGCCGATCACCAACAAATCTTCCGTACCATCCTTGTCTGTATCGTACAGCGTCCATGTACAGTCTCCGGCTGTACCTTCATGGATAATCGTTCCATATCCGTCTGTCTTTTCTGCAACCGTAACCGTAATCTCCGGCAGTGTCACGCTTTCTCCAAGTTTTAGGGTGTACGTTACATCATTTACGGTTACTGTTTTCGGAAGCACCGGTACATATATATAGGTCTTCCCGGCTGCCGTTTCATCGGAGGGAAATTCCGACGTCCCACTCTTTTCCGCGTCAAGCTTCCATTTAACTCCCGTCAACGTGAAATTTTCAACTGTCTGCACATTTGTGGATTCCGCCGCATGGACAGTCATGGACGGGAATACCGCATCCAGCAGGGAAGTCAGAATACCACCGTCTGATGATGTATCCGTCACCGTCTGTTCCATTTCCGGGGCTTTCTGCCCTTCCGTCACCGGGGCTTCCGGTTCTGCGGGAGGCTCTGCCTGCAGGACGGCGGCAGTTTCTGCTGCCCCGGTTTCCGCTGCCGGTGCTTCCGTGCCTGCGCTCTGTCCTTCCTGTCCGGACGGTTCCGCCGGTTCTTCCTGCTGTTGTACAGGGGCTTCCGTTACCGGAGCTTCTGTCTGCTGCGTCACTGGTTCTTCTTCCACCGGTGTTTCCGGCTGCTCTGTGTTCTCCGTCGCAGGAGGCGTCACCGGTTCGGTATTCTCTTCTGTCCCCTGGTCTGTTCCCGGCTCTTCTGTCTGCTCCTGCGTCATGTCCGGGTTCTCCTGCGTCCCCGTGTTTTCTTCTGTCTGCATATTATCCGGCACGGGTTCCTCTGTTTCCGGTTCGGTCTGCGTATCCGGATCCTGCACCGCCGCTGCTGCCTCCACGCCGGATTCTGCCGGCTGGGTTTCCAGCGTGACAGTCAGTGTTTCCGGGAGTGTAATATCCCCCTCTTCCGCACCTGCATCCAGTGTCTGTGTACGTATCCCGTCCCCAAGGTCGGAAAACGCTGTGATCACTGCCGTCCTACTGCCGGTATTTCCTGTGTCCGTATCCCCGTCCGCTGCGGCTGTGGGGATCTCCACGGAGCTTCCCGCCAGTACCGCCGCCAGTACGAATGCCGCCGCCCGGCGCAGCCCCCTGTTCCTGTTTTTCATGCCTGTATCACTCCTGTTCCTGCTGCAAAAAATTTCTGTATCTGTAACCGGTACCTGTAGTCCCGGATATCCGTTTTTTCCATTCCGTACATCCTATATCAGCTTCCGTTTCCTCGCCTCATTGACTGCGGCGGTCCGGGTGTTCACACCCAGCTTCCGGTATGTTTCCTTGTTATGGTATTTCACCGTGTTTTCCTTTACTCCCATGCGCTCCGCGATCGCCCGTGTGGAAAGGCCCTCCGCCTGCATCTTGAGCACCTTCACTGCCTGCTCCGGCAGCCGCACCTCGGCGTCCGTCCCCTGCTCCATATAGCGTGGATAGGATTTTTCCATCCTGCGGCACTCATCCAGCATCTCGTTCCGGAACTCCTCATCCTGCCAGGTGAGGTCCGCCGTTTCCAGGAGGTTCAGCGCAGCGCCGCACTCACGAGAGAACAGCCGCACGAAATGGTAGCTTTCCGCCTGTGTGACGCAGCCCTGCAGGGTCTTGCGCCATTCCTCCCGCCCCGCGCGGTACAGCGCGATGGCAAGGAGCAGGGATGCTTCCATGGAAATATAGGTGCGCTTCATCTTTTCCGCATAGCACAGGAGCTGCTCCAGAAGCGCCAGGGCCTCCCCGGTCTTTCCTGCCATAAGGTAGACGCGCGCTTTCGTCAGGTACCGGAACCTCTCCAGCGTGCAGAACGTCCCGTTTTCGTCCGGCGCCTTCTCCATCCATTCCACCGCCCTTGCGGGCTGCCTCCGGTACAGGTATATCCTGCACAGGAAAGCATCTGCGTTGGGCACCGTCCGGGGCGCTTCCTTTTCCGCGCGCTCCCGGTAGGCTGTCATGATATCCTCCGCGAATTCCGCGTTCCCGTTCAGGACCGCCACCCACGCAAGCAGCGCCGCCGCCACAAAGCACAGCTCCGTCTTCCCGCCGCCTTCCGCGGCGATCCTTCCTTTTTCCGCCAGCCGCATGACCTCGAAGCTGTCCATGCCTTTCTCCAGTCCGCTCTCCGCGAGAGCGAGGGGCACCAGCCCTTTCCCGTATTTCCCGAGGACAATGGACGCCGCCTTCCCGATAGACGCCGCCAGCTCCCGGTCGTGCCTGCTCCACTCACAGAAATCCTTCCCGCCGTTCATCAGGGAGGGGAGGTTCGTGGTCACGGAAAACTCCGGCAGCGCCGTCCCCTGCCCCGGGAGCAGGCTCCCCGCGTTCTTTATGAGGGATGCAATATCCGCGCTTCCCCTGTGCGGCAGGGCGATGTCCAGGTAGAACAGCCTTCTTCTCGCCTCCCGGCGTTCGCCGCCGCTGTGTTTCTTCGCATATTTCTCCAGCTCCCGGTACCAGCGCTCGCCCTCCTCCGTGTCCATCAGGATGGAGTGCAGCATGCTCATGTAGCACATCAGCACCGGGTCGCCCAGTATCATCTCTTCCGGCAGCGACAGGTAGTAATCCCGCAGCTCGAAGTAGGAGCCTGCCGCCGGGTTCCTCCGGGCATTGGCGGAAAGCACCCGCCGGATGTCCTCCGTCCTCCCCGTTTTCCCGTACATTTCCAGCGCCTCCGGATATCTCCCGTGCATCTCGTAGTAAAGCCCGGCATGGGAATAGAGCTGCCGGATCTGCTCCCGGCTGTATTTCCTTGCCAGCCTGCCGCGCATCGCCTGGCGCATCGCCCAGCGGTATTCCCATATCCCGTCCTGCCCGGTGCGGGTCATGAAATTTCCCAGCTCCTCCGCGCGGGACACCAGCGCGTCCACGTCATCCCTGCCGGTGATCATCCCCGCCAGCTCCTTCGTGTAATTCTCCACGATGGAGGTCTCCATCAGGAACTCGGAAAGCTCCTTCTCCCACTGGTCGAAGATATGGTTTTCCAGCCAGAGCCACATGTTCTTTACCGCCAGGTCCACGTCCCCGTTTTCCAGTACAAGCAGCTTCAGCGATACCGGGTGGCCTTTTCCCAGCTCCCATGCCCGGTCCGCCGCCTCCGGCTCCAGCCGGATGCCGGACAGTTCCAGATATGCGTCCTGTCCACGCCTGGTAAGGCAGAGGTCCTTCTCCCCGATCTCCACGAACCGGTATTCCACCTGGAGTGGGAGCAGCCATCCGGGGACGGGCGCGCGGGAAACGAGTGCCAGGCGGACGCTCTCCTGCCCGGCAAGCTTCTGGAAAAGGGCTGCCCAGCATTCCTTTTCTTCCTGCATGGTGACGGTGTACAGGTCGTCAACCACAACGGTGCGCTCCTGGCCGTCCGGCTTCACGCCCACCTCTTCCGGCTGTGTTTCCCGTGCGGAATAATACTCATACTGTTTCCGTGCAAGCACCTCCCGCACCAGCCTGGTCTTGCCGGTGCCGGTGACGCCGTACAGGTACGCCACAATTCCCAGCTCCAGTGCTGCTTTCAGTTTCCTTTCTGCCGCTTTCGGTCTTATGTATACATCATTGTCTGCTGTGTGTTTTCCTTTTTTCCTGCTTTCATCCTGCACCGCCGTCACCTCCTGTATCCGTATATGTATCCCTTAACATTCCTGTAAGTTCCTGCTAAATTCCTGGCAGCAAAAAAACCGCCAGAAGCCGGGCGGCATTCCTGCCACCCGACTTCTGACGGTTTCCCTGTATCCTGTATGGAAGACACCACAAAAAGACAGAACGTTATCTCTGCTCTGCTCTGCTCTGCTCTCAGATTATCGCTTCTTTTGCTCATGGTGTCAACTCCTGTTCTGGTAAAAAATATTATTACGAAGATATTATATCACTGAAAATAGCAAAAATCCACTATCCGAAAGTGTAGTTAGGGGTGTTTTTTGGCACTTTTAGCAAAATTTCATTGTTATGTATAATTTTATTCTTTATACGCCCGCTATTTTTGTTTATTTTTCACAATTCCATATTCCTTTTCATTGTTCATATCTTACATGGTCTGTCCGGAAGCCGGAGGGAATATCCGCGTTTCTCCATCCGGCTGGCAAATGCCCCATATTTAATACACTTCATCAAAATACCCAATAAACACCGACATCCGAAGCTGCCCATGTTTCATTGAAAAGGTCACATTCTCCGCCCGCTCTGCAATCTCCTTCAGCAATGTCAGCGCCTCCCTGTCACAAAACTCAAAATGCTCCAGGTACAGATTAATGGTAGCCTGCCATTTCTGGTAATCCACTTCTCCCCGGATTCTTCCTCCATACTGCCGGATGTAAGCGTCACATTCTTCAAGCAGGTATTCATAATCCGCTTTTTCTTTTGGAACCACACGCTTTGGGATTTTATCCATTTCCTCCTGGTACTTCTGAAAGAATCCAATATCCATCAGTGTATCCAAAAAATCCCTGCCCTCTGTCCTATTGTTTCTCTCCCGGAACTCCTCCCTGTAATCTTTTTCGTATACTTCATTCTCCATGTTTCGCACCCTTTCTTATATAACAATTTATCACTACGGATACGATGTTACCACAGAATTCTTAATATTGCTTGTCATGAAAGATAATTTTATAAGTCTATATTAATCCTTTTGAGCAATCTCAAGTTCCACAATTTCGCACGATTTTATTGATAAGTTCGTGCGAATTGTGTATAATAAGCTTGTGGATTATGAATTGTATATCCCCCAGGAATGGTTTGGTGATGCGTTCACGAAATTACGCCAGGAATGCCATATCCATATGCTTACAAGTTAACTTTACGCAAATATTTTAATCTTGTTGTATATTCCGATTGCAAAAAGCCACATACACAAAGACTGTGGAATATACACTTGTCATACCTACGGTATAAAACTTTTTGGGAGGAGAATTTCATGAGATTCTCAATTTTCTCATAGGGCTGTCTCTTCAACAGGCACGCCTCCATCTAATATACTCTTCCCCTGCACAATCCCAAAAATTTTATAAAAAAAACGGCCCCTGATATCAACGTCAGAAACTGTTATATATTATTGCTTCTTAATATTATTATATTTTAAAGGGAGTGACATCGTCACTCCCTCAATTAATTTGAGCCGATACTGTTTCTCTTAAATATTGCGTACTTTTTGCCGAAGATACTTTATTTCAAACCTACGCATTTTTCTACGCAAGTTCTACGCAAAAACCTCTGAAAAGTTACGATATTTTATGATACGCTTTACCAATTACTCAAACCACCGATTTTGAATTAAACTACCGAAATTTCCAGTAAATATAAGACTTTTGAAGTTCCAAGGTTCAAACTTCGCTGACGTACTTACATTCCCATCTGCTTTGCTACTTCCTCAGCAAAGTTTTCTTCCTTCTTCTCAATGCCTTCGCCTGTCTCAAAACGAACAAAGCCCTTTACTGTAATCTTTGCACCGTTTGCCTTGGCAACCTGCTCCACGTACTTGGCTACAGACTGCTTTCCGTCCTCTGCCTTTACATATACCTGGTCTAACAGACAGATTTCCTTCATTTCCTTGTTGATACGACCGTTGATCATACCGTCAATAACCTTCTGTGGCTTGGAAGATTCCTTGGGGTCGTTCATAATCTGAGCCAGGAGAATTTCTTTCTCATGAGCGATAAATTCCTCGCTGATTTCGCTTCTGTTGGTGTACTGAGGTCTCAGAGCTGCGCACTGCATAGCCACATTCTTGGCCATTTCTCTGATAGCATCGTTTACGACATCTGTCTCTACGTCTACAAGAACGCCGATCTTGCCGCCCATATGAACGTAGGATGCGATGAAGCCGTTCTCCTCTGCTACCTTTGTGAATCTTCTGATGTTCATGTTCTCGCCGATAACTGCAATCTGAGCTGCCAGAGCTTCCTTTACAGTCTTAGTAGTGTCGAATTTCCATGGGCTTGCCAGGAAAGCCTCGATGTCAGCAGCCTCTGTCTCCATAGCGGCCTCTGTTACCTGCGCAACATAAGTCTGGAATTTCTCATTCTTTGCAACAAAGTCAGTTTCTGCATTCACCTCAACAACAACAGCGCTCTTGCCATCCTCTGCTACCATAGTCTTGCAAAGACCCTCTGCTGCAATACGGCTTGCCTTCTTCTGTGCGGTGGCGAGGCCTTTCTCACGCAGAAACTCTACTGCTTTATCCATATCGCCGTCAGTCTGAGTAAGAGCCTTCTTGCAGTCCATCATACCGGCGCCGGTCATTTCTCTTAACTTTTTCACCTGTGCTGCTGTAATAGCCATTTCCATTTCCTCCTAAACATATGATAAAAAGAAAGTCTGTGATTGGCTTTCTTTGTATACCAAGCATTGGGAGCCGGCAAATCCTTGTCCGCTCCCAAGCCAAAAGTCTTCTATCGATTCAAAAGTCTTCCAAGGGGCCATCTATTAAGCCTCTGCATCTTCCTCTGCTGCAAATTCACCAGACTCTGCGGAGATTTCTCCGTCAACATCTGCTGTTCCCTGATTTGCCTCGATAACAGCATCTGCCATCTTAGAAACAATCAGTTTTACGGCACGGATAGCGTCGTCGTTTCCAGGGATAACATAATCCAGTTCCTCTGGGTCACAGTTGGTATCGCAGATACCGATCAGCGGAATTCCCAGTGCATGTGCTTCCTGCACACAGATTCTCTCCTTCTTCGGGTCAACGATGAAGATAGCATCCGGAACTCTCTTCATTTCCTTGATACCGCCAAGGTTCTTCTGCAGCTTGGACATTTCTTTTCTTAACTCGATAACTTCTTTCTTAGGCAGAACATCAAAAGTTCTGTCAGCTTCCATAGCTTCGATTTCCTTCAGTCTTCCGATACGGCTCTGGATAGTCTTGAAGTTGGTCAGCATACCACCCAGCCATCTTTCGTTTACGTAGAACATTCCGCAGCGTTCTGCCTCGGTCTTGATAGCATCCTGTGCCTGCTTCTTGGTTCCTACGAATAAGATGCTTCCGCCGTTTGCAACGATATCAGCGATTGCATTGTATGCATCGTCTACCATTCCCACAGACTGCTGCAGGTCAATAATATAGATACCATTTCTCTCGGTGTAGATGTATGGAGCCATCTTAGGGTTCCATCTTCTGGTCTGATGTCCGAAGTGAACACCTGCCTCTAAAAGCTGTTTCATTGAAATAACGCTCATGTTTCCATTCTCCTTTTGGTTAATTTCGTCCGCGCAAATCGCCTTCCTCAGGAACCTGCCGCTATGCAGGCACCATCCGTCAGAATCTCTGCGCGTGTTTATTTTCACAACGTCCAGATTATACCATAAGAAAAACCCTCATGCAAGAGGGTTTTTCAAAAAAATTAATAGCTTCTGCTGCTTCCTGAGAAGCTCTCTCCTCCGCTTGTAAAGGAGCCTGAAGAACCTCCGCCCTTGTTTCCGTCATTCTTTTCCCGTTTTACTCGCCGTACCTCTGTGCGGATATAAATATCATCCTTTCTCAGAAGCTCAAGGCCTCCGTCTGACATATAGGCTCTGGCTCCCTCCTGGGGACGGATGGATTTCATCTGATGCCTGCGCACGCCTCCCATAAGAAAAGCAAGCAGCACAGACGGTATCAGAGAAATAAGAAAGCTTCGCGCCAGCACAAACACGGTCGAGAGTCCCTGTACATCCATGGGACGGATAGCTTTTCCCTGCGCGTAGCGAACCATACTGCGCTCTACTGCCTGCTGGGAGGTCAGATAAGCAGAATAAAAGTCGTCATCCTTTAAATAAGGTTCCATTATATCCAGAAATTCTTCCTGAATATCAGTATCAAAAATCTCCTGCGCCTTACCTCTTGCAACCACTGCAAACTCCCGCTGAAAGGGAACATGAATCACACACAGGGCGTCCCGTCCAGATTCTCCTCCTCCATAATCATACCTCTGCATGAATTGCGCCGCATATTCGCGCACTTCCATGCCCTCTGTAGAATCTGCCACATAAACAACACTTTCAAAATCATAGGTTTCATAGATGTCATCCATCAAGAGCTGAAGCTCCTGCGCCTCGTCCTGCGTCAGCACTCCGACCTCATCCACCAGACGCTCATATCTCTCCTGTGCTGTTACAGGGCAGGAGAAAAAAATACTCCCTGCCGCCAAAAACACGGGTAGATATTTATATAGCCTTTTCATATCACAGCACCCCCAATATTGTAAGCATTGTCAGCAGAATCGTCAGAGGAATGGAAATGATTCCTGTCATCTTCAGCACGTATTTCCAGTACTTGCCATTATCACAGGGAAGATTTCCGCACATCTTCCCTGTCTGCCCGTTCATGACAAAGGTGTATTTCTCATCCTTCCACCTGGTATTCAGAAACCACACCGGCATAAGGGCATATCTGACCCTTCCGGTCTTGTCTGCCTTCATATAGCTGCTGAGGGGAAGGAGCGTATCATAGCCAAAGGCCGTCTTCTCGATTTCTCTTCTGGTGCTGTCCTTCACTCTCTCATACACTCTGTCCGTGAGTTCATCTGGCTCCTGGTCATATTTATTTGCCACATATCCAGATAAATAGGAATGTACAAAGGGTTCTAACTCCTTATAGTGGAAGGGTTCAATGGATTCCATCAATACATCGTCAATCGCCTTTGAGCCGTCCACCGGAACCTGGGTAAAGCGCAGCTTTCCAGCTCGTCTGACCTTAAAATGGCTGATTTTGGTAACATCATAGTCACCCTCTGTATAATGCTGTGTGTGGGTGCCGTCAAACACAAAGTCACCAAATACCTCTGTATCAAAAAGCCAGAAAGGAACATACATACCTGTGATCTCTTCGAGATGATTCTCATTCGAAAATGCGCTTGGAAGAAATTTCTTTCCTTTATATAAATCCTTCAGAGCTTTCAGGGCCTGTTTTTTATCCACCTTAAACGGCAGTATGTAATCCGGCTTAAAAATTCCCTCGAATTTTTTTGGCAGAATCGTAGGGTTATCGCAATAAGGGCATCTCATGGCTCCTGTGTTCTCATCAGCAAGTATCTCTGCGCCGCAGGAGGGACACTGCCACAAAGCCATGCCAGGACTGTCCTGCATCTGCCACTCCTGGGGATGAAAGCCTTCCCAGGTATCTGTTTTTTCTTTTTGTATTTCTTCCTTATAAAGCTGTTCCAGCTCCTCTACGGTATACGAGCTGTCGCAAAATTCGCAGACCATTCTCTGGGTCTTACTGTCAAATGTCAGCCCTGCCGAACAATTCGGGCACTTATAATTTACTGCAGCCAAAATCATCCTCCTGTTTTCTTTTTGAACGTAGATAAGCATTCCCCTGTTTCAAGTGCGCACAGTACTAAGCGGTGGGATTGGGATGCTTATATCCGTGGGAGGTCAAATCTCCCACGGACAAGCCGCGCAGAAATCTGCGTTCATGAACGTGTAGCAAAGCGGAATGCGAATGTCCGCTTTACAGATGAGGCGGAATCAAATTTTGCCTCATTGGATTGAATTTCCGCACTCTGGACAGAATTTCGGAAGCTTGGAGGATTTCTCCGGCTCCCAGCCGCATCTGCTGCACTTGTATTTTCTGGAGGAAGGTCTGGGGCGTCCGCACTCCATGCAGAATTTCCCCTTATTCACAGCTCCGCAAGCACATGTCCATTCATCCTGCTGCTTTGGCTTTCCGCACTCTGCGCAGAATTTTCCTGTATTTACCGTACCGCAGGAGCATGTCCAGCTATCCTTTGCCTGTTCCCTCTTGTGTCCCATCTGAAACAGAGACTGTACGTCTGCGCCGCCTGCTCCCTGCGCCATGTTCATTCCCATAAACGCCATGGCAGGGCCTGCGGCTTTGTTGGCTGCCGCGGACTGCATGGCCTGAGACTGTGCGCCCACAAGCTGAGCAGCCGCCATGTTCGGATTTCTGAAAGCGGCGTTTCTCTGAAGCTCCTTGATGAGCTTCTCATCTTCTTCAGAGGCTTTCATGCTGTTGATTCCAAGAGATACAATTTCAATTCCCCGAAGCTCGCTCCATCTCTGGGAAAGCACATCATTGAGGGCATTGGCAAGCTCAATCGTATGTCCTGGAAGAGCGCTGTAGCGGATTCCCATTTCAGAGAGCTTTGCAAAGGCCGGCTGCAGAGCTGTCATAAGCTCGCTCTTAAGCTGACTGTCAAGCTCGCTCCTTTCATAGGAATATGTCACGTTTCCGCACACATTTGTATAGAACAGAATCGGATTGGTAATCCGATAGCTGTACTCTCCAAAGCAGCGAATAGAAATGTCCACATCAAGACCAATATTGGCATCCACCACACGGAAGGGAACAGGACTTGGAGTGCCGTATTTATTTCCCACCAGCTCCTTTGTATTGATAAAATAAACCCTCTGATCCTTTGGAGCTGTTCCGCCAAAGGTAAAACGCTTTCCAATGCTTGCAAACACATTGGCAACTCCCTCTCCCAGGTCTCCGCAGAAAAGAGACGGCTCTGTGGATGCGTCGTAAGTATATTCTCCTGGCTCTGCGCACACATCCACAACCTTGCCCTGCTCCACAATAATCATACACTGCCCTTCATTTACCGCAATAACAGAGCCGCTGGTAATAATGTTATCTGATCCCTTATTTGCAGAGCGTCCAGATGTTTTCTTTCTGCCCTTCATGGCCAGAACATCTGAGGGCATGGAATCACAGTATAAAAATTCCTTCCACTGGTCTGCAAAGCTTCCCCCTGCTGCTCCTAAAAATGCTTTTACTAATCCCATAAATATTTGCCTCTCTTCCTTTTCAGGCATTGATTGCCCCTTATTCATTACTATTTGCTTATGTTCCTATTTTACCTCACCCTGGAGAATTTTTCATCTGACATTTGTCATAATATTACGGTTCACTGCGTTCACAGCATCACGCTTTGCCATCCGTGAACAGCAGAGTCATAGCTTCCTCTCTGGAGAGCTTCTGATATTGCCCCTTCTCAAGGCTCTCAGGAAGAGTCAGCCCTCCCATTGACAATCTCTTCAGATAGAGAACCCTCTTTCCGAGTGCTTCCATCATACGCTTGACCTGATGATATTTTCCCTCGCAGATGGTAATATGGATTTCTGACTGCCATCCATTCTCTGTCAGCGCGGCGCTTAGAATTTCAAGGCATGCTGGAAGCGTATTCTTCTTTTCGCCGATGTCCAGCCCTTCTCTCACAGAAAGAATATCCTCCTGTGTAACTCTCCCCTCCACCAGAGCATAGTAGGTCTTTTCCACATGCTTTCCCGGCGCTAGAAGTTCATGGGCAAGCGCTCCGTCATTAGTAATAAGAAGAAGGCCTTCTGTATCCTTGTCAAGCCTTCCCACAGGGAAAAGACCCTTTCTGGTTTTTGGGACATAATCCAGTACAGTCTTATGGAGCTTGTCTTCTGTGGCGCTGACACAGCCTGCCGGCTTGTGGAGCAGATAATAGACAAACTCCTCTGCGCGTCTGACCGGCTCGTCCTTATATGTTACCTCATCCGTGTCGGGTTCAATCTTCATTCCGGGGTCTTTTACTATTTTTCCATTCACCTTGACTCTGTTCCAATAAACGAATTTTTTTACCTCACTTCTGGTGCCGATTCCCGCATCTGCGAGAAACTTATCCAGTCTGACTGCTTTCATCTTTCCCTCCAGGCTAAAACTCTCACCTCTGCAGGTGAGAGTCAATAGCAAATATATTTTATTGTAACTGTTGCATTTTGTTTATTATAGCTTTGAAAGGCAAAATTGTAAAGCATTGTTTGGGGACTTGCAGTCATAAGCAGCTGAAGCTTTTCTTTACAGGCTTCTAAGGAAGCTCAGGGGAAGCCCACATGCTGACTTCCCTATCTTCTCCCTTCTGCTCCAGCTTCAGAACAGCCATATAGTCCTCATTGTAGGGAAGCCACGCGCACCATACGCCCTGAGACCAAAGACCCGGAAGCAGTTCTTCTATTTCCCCTTTGTCCTTGTACACAGTTTCTTCTGGGTTTTCTCTGCTCTCTGTCATATCCAAAAGCCTTATCTCCTTGATATCTTCTGCATCAAATTCAAGGGACATTCCTTCTTCCCTCATAAGAGCAAGCGTATTCTCAAACCCAGGGAAAATATAAAAGCTATCTGTAAAGCTTATCTCTCTTGTATCTGTCTCATAAATAAATTCCGGCTCTGTCTCCAGCTCATATTCATAATCAAAATGAATGCTTCCCAGAGGGCACTCCATATAGTCAGAAATCTCCGCCTGCTCTACATCCTTTCTCAATGCCTCATAAAATTCCAGTTTCTTATCATCCCCAAGGCTTGTCTCCTTATAAGGTTCATAGGGTATGTCAAGCCACACATTCTCCAGGCATTCCTTCTTTTCTTCATAATCTGGCCATTTGTAAGCCAGATATTCAGGGTTCATGCAGATGGTATTCATAATATTTACAGCATCCTGCTCATCTATGAAATATTTGCGTTTTTTCTCCTTTCCTGATGTAAGCCGATAATTTACCAAGAGTACATCCTTGTCCTCTGTGTTCTCTGTTCCCTGCTTCTGTGCAATTGCTTCTAATACATCATACATTGGGCTTTCTGCTGAAAATGGCATATAATTTCCTGTCTCCCACCACCTGGCAGAGCCCTGATACCGGCTCGCCACCTGGGACAGAGATTCTGCATCTTCATAGCTCAGGGTCTGAAGATTTATGAACAGCTTATCCAGTTTTTTGCTTTTGGGATACCAGGTGTTATAGCCTGTCAGGTCAAAACGAAAAACTATCATAAACACTGCCGCAAGCATACAAATACAGGCAAAATGCCTTTTGTTTTTTATAGCGCTGCGGAAGTTCATGGAATATAAAGTTTCCATCACCACATGGCCGAATATGGCTCCTACTGTCAGTCCAAATATCCACCAGACTGCCTTCTTTTCACTGCTGTCTGTGAAGGACTGAATCACAAGCCCGATTCCAAGAGTCATTGGAACCTGAAGCATATATTTTATCAGGATTCCAAGCTTTGGAAATGCCATGGAGCGTCCTGCTGCCTCAGAGGGGCGTCTTTTGTAAAAAGAAAATGCTGCGCACCATATCAGGAACATAACCAGAATATACAGCAGCACTGGCTTCACATTTCCTCTTGCCAGCGCCTGCTCTGCGCAGTAAAGTCCTCCTCCCAGAGGAGTCGGCCACATAAGTGACCCTATGTAATATCTTTGATTATAAAAAGTATCAAAGAATTCCAACATATAGCCCAGTATAAGGCCAGACAGAGCCAGCCCGTATACATGAAACACCATCGTTCCAAGGGCAGCAAGAAGAGGAGTTCCGGTCAGAACCACAGCCAACACTGTGACTCCATAGGACATAAGAAAAATTGCCAGCTGAAACATCCATATCCCCACTCCGTAACCCAGGATTTTGAGGCTAAACTCTCCCTGAAGCGCACAGGCGCAAATACTAAGAAAGGTCACAGCTGCGCTTGGAATCAGATAATGCTTTAAATGTATGACCACTCTTTTTAGGAATAATTCCTCTCTTCTTGCCGGAAGACTGTGATAGAAATCTACCTTTCGCGAGGAATGTAGATAAAGAAAGGCATACAGGCCGCAGAGAATGCCTGCCGCCGCTGCTACAAAGCCTGAAAGTCTCATCATATCCCCGCGCCACAGTTCTTCACAGAGCTGATGTATCCTTGTCAGGCGATATTGTCTCTGATTCCAGTTTTCAAAGGAAATCATCACCATAACTGTCTGAAGCATAAACAAAGAGAAGCCAATCAGGGACGGAATCCATAATTGTCCCCTGATCTTCTCCTTTCTGTTCTTAAAAAAGAAAGTTTTTAATTTCATATCCGGCCACCTCCGTTTCGCTAATAAAAATTTCTTCCAGGCTCAGGGGCAGAATTTCACAGAACAGAGGATCCGCACTCTCTGTCACTGTAAGAATTTCCTTTCTGGTTCCTCTTGCCGTAATCATAAGAAGAGAGCCCTGATGCTTTACAGACAGAGGAGAAAGCCCCTTTAAGAGCTGCTGTTCGCGTTTCTTGTCCTTGAGTACACATTGTATCTTATGAATATGAAACTTCATGTCCTCCAAATCCTTGGACAAAAGAATTCCCCCCTCATGCAAAAGTCCTACATGATCGCAGATATCCTCAAGCTCCCTCAGATTATGGGAAGCCAAGACAGGAGAAAATTCCCTGTTCATGATTTCTGATGCCAGAACACTCTTAACTGCCTGACGCATCACAGGGTCAAGCCCATCAAAGGTCTCATCACATAAGAGATACTTTGTTCCTGCGCTGATTCCCAGAATCACCAGGAGCTGTTTTTTCATTCCTTTAGAAAAGGTGTCAATCTTCCTCTTTTCATCCAGGCAGAACTGCTTCATCAGCTTGCTGAAACGGCTTCTGTCAAAGGAAGGATACATGGTTTTGTAATATCTTGCCATGTCCAGGGCATTTGCATTCGGAAAAAACCATGCATCATCTGGTATATAGAAAATCTGCTCCTTTATTCTGCGGTTCTCGTATACATTCTCCTCGTCCACCAAAATCTCTCCATCATCCGGAAGCAGAATACCTGCCATCATCCTCAGAAGCGTACTCTTTCCTGCTCCATTGCTTCCTACAAGGCCGAACACACTGTGACTTCCTATTGTCAGTGACGCCTCATGCACAGCTTGAATTTCCCCAAATTTTTTACTGACATTTTTTACCTCCACTATGCCCTTCCCTCCTTATAACACAACTGTACCTTTTCTACACATTCCGCCTCTGTCACGCCCAGAATCCGTCCTCGATTTAATAGCTTAATAAAATCAGAGAAAAATTCCTCGCGCTGCTTTTTCTTCAAATCCATATTCGGAGACACAAAGTTTCCCTTTCCCTTGACCGGATAGATAAGCCCCTGCTGCTCCAGCTCCATGTATGCCCGCTGAATGGTGTTGGGATTGATGGAAAGCTCCATAGCAAGCTGGCGAACAGAGGGAAGCCGGGAATCCGGCAAAAGCGCACCACTGTAAATCAGCGCTTTGAATCTCTCTATAATCTGCTCATAAATCGGTCTTCGATCCTGATAATCCAGAACAATCATAATTTTTTATTCTCCTCCTTTCCGCGTATCTAGTGTATTAATTGTCTTAGTACACTTATTGTACATACTAATACTGCATTTGTCAATGTTCTGAATTATAAAAACGCATAAAAAATGTATCTTCGGCATATTTTCCCGCCGGGCGCGGCTGCACACGCAGCATTTTCCTCTATAAAAAAACAGCGCAGCTCAAAAGCTACGCCGTTTCTGAAAATCATTCTGCTTATTCTCTTATAAGTGCCTCCCCAGGGAAAACCTTTTTTATCTTCATTTATCTCCCTGTGGTGCTTCCAAGACCGCCGTTTCTCACATCTGTCACATCATCATCCACAGTAATTCCATATTCCACAAAAATTCCCTGCATAAAACCTGTTCCAGCCGGAATCTCAACGGTTTTTCCCTCATTGGTATCATTTGTGAGCTTTGCGAAAATATGCCCTTCATTGTCAGAGTAAAAATAATCACTGTCAATAATGCCAACCGTGTTATTCATCTGAAGGCGGTACTTAAAGCCCAGACCACTTCTCGGATAGCACTTCAGCACCCATTCCTGATTCATCTTCACCCGGATTCCTGTCGGAATCTTCAAGGTCTCAGAGGGCCTCAGAGTAAAGCTGACAGGGGAGAAAAAGTCATATCCCGCACTTCCCGCTGTCGCGCGCCTAGGCAGGCAGATTCCCTCATAAATCTCACGAATGCTCTTCTCATCTGTATCTCCAAAGGTATCGCGCCAGTCCTCCTGGAATCTCAAAAAGCTCACCTTATAAAACTGTCCGACCCGCTTCATGGATTTCTCCTTTCATTGTGCATGCAGCACAACCCGTAGTTGCCCGTATTATTGTTACCGCTATTCGCAAATTTCTCCTTTCATTGCGCGTGCAGCACAACCCTGCCGCTCTGCAGTGTTCTCTGTACATCAATCACTCTCTGATTGCTGCTTCCTTTCCAGCGAAGCTGAAGATCCTTCTTATCCGCCTCAAATTCTCCGTCCACCAGGACATCCAGATACTGCACAATCTCCTCTCTGCGGATTTCCTCCCACAGAGAGCCTGTGTAAAGCCATATGGTCTTGTGCGGATATTTTTGTCTGATTTCTGCTGCCAGCCGGGTAATGCCTGTGATATTGGATGGATGCAGAGGATCCCCTCCTGAGAAGGTGATTCCGCTGGTATAATCCTTGTCAAGCTCTTCAAAAATCTCTTTTTTTTCTGCCTCCCCAAAGGGAAGACCTCCATTCGGATCCCAGGTGATGGGATTTTGGCAATCCTTGCAGCAATGCAGACACCCGGACACCCACAAAACCACCCGGAGGCCATCCCCGTTCAGCATATCGTCCTTGGTTATATTATGATATCTCATTGTCCTCAGCCTTTATTTTGCAGAAGAACGGCTTCCCTTTGGCACGTCCTTCATAGAAAAGCCCATTCTTCCCATCTTGTCCTTGCCTGTGCAGATAACTGTCACCTTATCTCCCAGAGTCAGAACATCCTCGACTCTGTTGATTCTCTCCCGGCAGATTTTGGAAATGTGTACCATTCCCTCTTTACCAGGAGCGAACTCGATAAATGCACCGAATTCCTTTATGCTGACTACCTTTCCTGTGAAAATCTGTCCCTCTTCAAAGTCTGTGGCAATAATCTTCACCATGCGCGCAGCCTCATCCATACTCTTCTGTTCCACGCCGCAGATAGACACAAAGCCCTCATCTGTGATATCAATCTTCACACCAGTTCTCTCAATAATGGTGTTGATGGTCTTTCCGCGCTGTCCAACCACATCGCCAATCTTCTGCGGATCAATCTGAAGCTGGATAATCTTTGGCGCAAATTCTCCTACTGTGGCACGGGGGGCTGCAATGCACTTTTCCATAACCTCAGTGAGGATATATTCTCTTGCTTCCTTTGTTCTTGCAATGGCTTCCTCTACAATCGGTCTGGTCAGGCCATGAATCTTAATATCCATCTGGATAGCAGTAATTCCATCATGGGTTCCTGCCACCTTAAAATCCATGTCTCCAAAGAAGTCTTCAAGTCCCTGGATATCTGTGAGTACCAGATAGTCGTCATCTGTCTCTCCTGTCACCAGACCGCAGGAAATACCTGCTACCGGCTTCTTAATCGGCACGCCCGCTGCCATCAGAGACATAGTGGATGCACAGATACTTGCCTGAGAGGTAGAACCATTTGACTCAAAGGTTTCGGATACAGTACGGATAGCATACGGAAATTCCTCTTCAGAAGGAAGAACCGGCACCAGAGCTCTCTCAGCCAGCGCTCCATGTCCGATTTCACGGCGTCCCGGTCCTCTGGAGGGCTTTGTCTCTCCCACCGAATAGGATGGGAAATTATAGTGGTGCATATATCTCTTGGACGTCTCAAATTCATCCAGTCCATCCAGTCTCTGGGCTTCAGAGAGAGGAGCCAGAGTGGTAATGGTGCAGATCTGCGTCTGTCCTCTGGTGAACATGGCTGAGCCGTGTACTCTCGGAATAATGTCTGTCTCTGCTGCCAAAGGACGAATCTGTGTGATAGCACGGCCATCCGGACGCTTGTGGTCTTTGAGAATCATCTTGCGGACAGTCTTCTTCTGGTACTGATATACAGCCTCTCCGAGAACAGCAAGCCATTCCTCCTTGTCAGCAAAGGCTTTCTTGAGCTTGTCTGTAACTGCGCTGATGTTTGCCTCTCTTGTCTGTTTATCATCTGAGAATACAGCCTCCTCCATCTCCTGCTGAGGAACAATTTCCTTCATGGCTGCGAACAGCTCTTCCGGAATCGCGCAGGATTCATAGGAATGCTTTTCCTTTCCGCATTCTGCCACAATTTTATCAATAAATGCAATAATCTCCTGGTTTACCTCGTGCGCCTTGTAAATGGCCTCTATCATCTTTGCTTCAGGAATCTCATTTGCACCAGCCTCTATCATAATGACCTTGTCTCTTGTGGAGGCAACCGTAAGCTGGAGGTCTGAAATATCCTTCTGCGCCAGGGTCGGGTTAATGATATATTCTCCATTAATCAGACCAATCTGAGTAGTAGCGCAGGGGCCGTCAAACGGAATATCAGAAATGCAGGTTGAGATAGAGGAGCCAAGCATGGCGGCAATCTCAGGATTGCACTGCGGATCCACGGACATTACCATGTTGTTAAGCGTAACATCGTTGCGGTAATCCTTTGGAAACAGCGGACGCATTGGTCTGTCAATCACTCGTGAGGTGAGAATAGCGTGTTCGCTTGCCTTTCCTTCTCTCTTGTTAAAACCGCCGGGAATTTTTCCCACAGCATACATCTTTTCTTCATATTCAACACTTAAGGGAAAGAAATCAATCCCCTCTCTCGGCTCCTTGGAAGCCGTTGCTGTGGACAGCACCACTGTATCTCCATAATGCATCAGGACCGCGCCATTTGCCTGCTTTGCCACGCGGTTCACATCTACTGTCAGGGTTCTTCCCGCCAGCTCCATAGAATAACTTTTGTACATAAACCTTTCTCCTTTTTTCTTTCACTTTTTAACAGAAGTCCGAAACAACTGAAAAAAACACTTCTGACAGGCTCTTTTATATGTCTGTCCAAAGCCAATGTTCTTTTCAGTAGTCTCGGAAATAACTTCTGCCCTGGAAAATCGGATAGGGAAAGCCAGTTCCCCTATCCACGTGATACCGCGGACAGCTCACAGCAAAGCTGTTTGCTGTCCGTTGCCCGTCAAATGTCTGCTCATGCAAGCATGGCAGCCACTTTCCGGGCTTATCGCATAAAACAAGGGACGGATGGCAACATCCGTCCCATTCCGCATACTAATTATTTTCTTAATCCTAATTTCTCAATCAGTGCACGGTATCTTTCAATGTCTGTTTTCTTCAGATAAGCCAGCATGCCTCTTCTCTGACCAACCATTTTCAGAAGACCTCTTCTGGAATGGTGATCCTTGTGATGTGTCTTCAAATGCTCTGTAAGCTCCTGGATTCTTGCTGTAAGGACTGCAACCTGTACCTCAGGTGAACCTGTGTCTCCCTCTGTTCTTGCATATTCCTTCATGATTGCCGCTTTCTTTTCTTTTGAAATCATCGTTGATTTCCTCCTGTCTTTCTTCTTTTTTCATAAGCCCCATTGCCGAATGCTCTGTTAAAGCAGGGGACTTACTTGATTTGTTTAAATTTTCTGACCGCCGCATATCAAGAGATGGTCGGAGTGTCCTGTCTCTGAATATGGGCTGAACTCACAGTTATATAGTATATCACATCCAGCAAGTTCTGTAAACCATTTTTTATTTGGCAAATTGCTCAAAAAATGAACGTTTCTGTTATCATTCACGGGCAACTATTCCGCGAGATGTTTTTGTTCCTCTGGAGAGAAAGCGTAGAGACAAGCGGCGCAAAATACTGCATTTTGGGGTATTTCTTTGCATTGCAAGGCATGCTGCCGCAAACATAGGTTTATAGTCACAGGGACATTCCTGCTGCTCTCTGTTCCTTCTGCTGCTCAATCGGATCCTCGTCAAGAAGAGAAAACGCAATATTTGTAGCATGGTCAGAGACACGCTCCAGACCAGAGACAATATCTGAGAACATCATGCCAGCGCTGGGCGTACACTCGTTTCTGGTCAAACGCTGTATATGAGATTCCTGCAAATCTCTCTCCATGTCATCCACCATATCCTCCAGGTCCAGAATTTCCTGCATATGCTCCTGATTATTATGCGAAAACATATCCAAAGCATAGGTAGTCACCTTTATCACCAGATCGAGCATAACAGAAAGCTCCTTTCGGGCATCCTCACTGAAATCCACGCCGCGCTCCAGGCGTGATTTTGCAGCGTCTGCAATGTTCTCTGCGTGGTCGCCGATGCGCTCGATATCATTAACTACATGGAACAGACCTCCCAGGCTCTTGGCGTCGTCTGCCGGAAGAGTCGTCTGATTGATTTTTACCAGATAGCTTGTAATCGCATGATTGAGATAATCAATTTCATGCTCTACCTCATAAACCTTCTTAATATCTTCCTCATTCAGAGTAAGAAGAGCATTCATGGCGCGCTGAAGATTTTCGATTGCAATATGTCCCATTCTCTCCATCTCCCGAGTGGCGTCAAACACAGCCGTAGTCGGAGAAAACACGGATTTTGCTCCAATATACTGAAGCTTTCCAGACTCCTTCTCTGTCTGTACATCCTCCCTGACAATAAGATATGTAAGCTTGACAATCTGCTTATTAAACGGAAAGAGAACAATAACCTCCACTATCTTGATAATTGTGTGGGCATTTGCTACCTCTCTTGCCGGATTGCCATTGGAAATCATAGCAAGCCCTGACACAATCGGCTCCAGCCCAATGGAAAGCACTATGAAAATAAGTACAGAGCCAATCACATTGAAAAGGAAATGAATCAAGGCTGCGCGCTTTGCTTCCTTCTTGGCTCCCAGGCTCGCCATAAGGGCTGACACGCAGGCACCGATATTACATCCCAGAATGATGAACAGGCAGATTCTGATATCAAGAAGGCCTTGGCTTGCCAGAAGAAGTACAATTCCCACTGTTGCTGAGGAGCTCTGCAAAACTGCAGTCACTGCAAGTCCCAAAAGAATTGCTGCAAAGCGGTTGGTAAGTGAGCTTAATACTCCCACCACCTGGGGTGATTCCTTTAGTACTGACATGGAAGAAGACATGTTCATAAGGCCCATAAACAAAATGCCAAAACCAAGAAGCACCTCTCCTGTGCGCCGAATTGCATTGTTCTTGCAAAACATAACCATAATCACGCCAACCATCACAATAACAGGCGACAGTTCCGAAAGATTAAAGGAAATAAGCTGAGAGGTCACAGTTGTACCAATATTGGCACCCATAATTACGCCTGCTGCCTGGTAGAGACTCATAAGCCCGGAATTTACAAAGCTGACCACCATCACTGTCGCTGCTGAGGAGGACTGTATGATAGCTGTGAAAACAGTTCCCACAAGAAGCCCCCGGAAAGGCGTCTTTGTAAACATCTCCAGAATACTGCGCATTTTCGCACCGGCTGCTTTTTCCAGACTGTCGCTCATCAGCTTCATTCCAAAAAGAAAAAGTCCAAGGCCTCCCATTAATCCAAGAATTATATTTGCCATTGTTTTCTCCTTAAGTATGCTGCCCTTCCTGATTTTTCATGCCAAAGCTTTCAGGAAAGTCTACTTTTTTCTCTGATTCGATTAAAATACTCTTTTCCCTTCTCTGCATCTAAAAGCAGCTGCTTTTTCAGCGCCTCCAAAGAGGGAAAATGCTGCTCAGGTCTGAGAAATTGAAAGAATTCCACTGTGGAAATTCTGCCATACAAATCTTCATTGCAGCAGAAAAGATAGGTTTCCACTCCAAGAAAGGTTTCTCCTCCCACAGTAGGCTTATATCCTACGTTCGTTATTCCTTCAAAGGTTCTGCTTCCAAATGTGGAACAGGTCACATAAACGCCGTTCGGAGGCATGAGCTTTTCCTTTGGAGGAACCAGATTGGTGGTTGGAATCAGCTTCCTGTGACCAAGCCCTCTGCCATGAAGAACCTCTCCTGTGGTGCAAAAGCCCCTTCCAAGAAGCTCTCTTACCTTTTCCATATTTCCTTCATTCAGCTGCTCTCGCACAAATGTGCTGCTGATTTTCCGGTTTCCATCCATTTCACTGGGAACTACCTCCACAGTGAAATCCAATTCTCTCCCAAGCCTCTGGAGAAGGGCAGGGGAGCCCTTTCTCTGAAAACCAAATCGAAAATCCTCTCCCACCACAACCCTGGCAATGCGAAGGTTGCCTACCAGGATTTTTCTCACAAAATCCTCTGCAGACATGCGGCGGATTTTCTCATCCAGAGGACACTCTACCATGTAATTCATCCCCATATTTTGGAGCCTTTCTCTTCTCTCAGCCTTTGTAAGAAGAGTTCGACTCGCCACATCAAAAATAAATATCACAGATACCAGACTGTTCTGGCTGCTCTGGCATACTCGCTCTATCAGCTGCAAATGTCCTCTGTGAAGTCCGTCAAACTTTCCCAGCGTGACAACACTTCTCTCTGTCCCCGGAAGAGTCTGCCATATATCGATGTCTTTCATCTTTCCCTCCGATTGACACTGCCGCCTATAGAGGCGGCAAGCAATATTATCCTGCCTAATAGAACATTTTTTTTAGAAAATACATGTGCTTCTCTTCTTCCCATCTGTAGATCCCTACAAATGCGCCGCTGCTGTCACACATACGTACATCTCCATCCTTATGTGTTTCCCTTACACAGTCCTGTGGCAGAGGATTTCCATTGTGAAGCAGCCTGTCTGCGGCAAAACTGCAGAGAATGCGAGGATTATCTTCAAAAATAGTTTCTATATCCAGGATTTTTTCCTCAAGTCTTTCTTCATATAAAAGGTTCCGAACCTCTTCCAGTGTCAGGGCATCCTCAAGAGAAAAACGCCCCGCACGAGTACGAGTAAGCTGTGCCATACAGCCTCCACAGCCCAGCTTCTCCCCTATGTCATGGCATAGAGTACGAATATAAGTTCCCTTGGAACAGGTAATTTCCAATTCTACTTCTGGAAGCTTCATAGAGAGAATGCGAATTTCATGGAAATATACAGGCCTTGGCGCCCGCTCCACTTCAATTCCCTGACGCGCCAGGTCGCAAAGCTTTTGTCCATTAACCTTGAGTGCACTGTACATGGGCGGAATCTGCTGCTGCGCTCCAAGAAAGCCTTCTGCTGCTGCGCAAACCTCCTCCTCTGTAAGCAGAACCGGTTGTGTCTGAAGCACCCGGCCGCTGATATCCTGTGTGTCTGTGGTCATACCCAGGCGAAGAACAGCCCTGTAGGTCTTGTCTCTGTCTGTGAGAAGCCCCACAGCTCGGGTAGCTCTGCCAAGACACACTGGAAGCACCCCCTCTGCATCCGGGTCAAGGGTTCCTGTATGACCGATTTTTTTCTGCTTTAATATTCCCCGAAGTCTGGCAACCACATCATGAGAAGTATATCCCTTTTCTTTTCGGATAACTAAAACCCCATCCATAGACCTACTCCCCCAGAAGCTGTTTTTCTATTTCAGCTGTCAGATTGTTGATTACATCATACATAGAACCTCGCATATCACAGCCGGCAGCACGCATATGACCGCCTCCGCCGAAAAACACCGCCACCTTGCTCACATCCACAATTCCGTTGGAGCGCAGGGATACCTTGAAAAATTGAGGTTCAAACTCATAGACAAAAATAGCAACCTCCACTCCCTGGGTCAGACGAAGCTGACTTACAACTCCATCCAGATCCTTTCCCGTAACCCCATAAAAATCCATATCTTTTCTTTTCATGTAGCCTACAATGCATTTTCCATCCTGAAGCATAATGCTTTCTGCCAAAACCCTTCCCATGACCTGATTCTGTACATAGGTTTTCTCATAGAAGGAATGGTCAATAATCTTACTGAAATTAAACCCATACTTCATCAGCTCTCCGGCGATTCTCATCGTATCCGGCGAAGTGGTTGAGTATTGAAACACACCCGTATCATGAGCAATTCCTGTATAAATAGCAGTAGCAGCCTCCAGTTCTATCTTGTCCGGCTCCAAAAGGTTATACAGAACCTCTGAGGCTGAGCTTATCTCCCCCCGGATATGATTGATCTGCCCAAAGCCGTGGTTGCTTACATGATGGTCAATACACACGGTTTTCTTTGCAATATCAAAAAGAGGACCTGCCACGCCGATGCGTTCCTTGCTGCTGACATCCAGCGTGACAAACAAATCATACACCATATCCTCTCTGCCCTGAATATCATGGAAAACATCGTCCATATGGGCAATGTAGGAAAACACAGGCTTTGGCTCTTCCAGGTAAACATCTGCCTCCAGCTCTGGATAATTATGCTTTAAATAAAGATAAAAACCCATACAAGAGCCAATGCAATCTCCATCTGGACGAAGATGGCCTGCAATCCCCACAGTTTTTACATTTTCCAGAATTTCGTGAATTCTTTCCATACTTTTCCTCCTAATGGGTCAAACAGACCCTATACTTTCTGCGTCTGTTTGACTCACAAACTGAGAGCTCGTGATTTTCACTGCGCTCCCTTCTGATTTACTCTTCTTCTCCGTGAGAAAGCCTTTCCTTTGCTGCAATATCATCAATCAGCTTTGACATGGATACTCCATATTCAATGGATTCATCCAAAATAAAGCGAATTTCCGGAGTGTTGCGTAAATTCAGATTCCTGGCCAGCTCACGGCGGATAAAGCCCACTGCGCTGGAAAGTCCTGTCATAGTATCCTTCTTTGCCTGCTCATTGCCAAGCACGCTGATATATACCTTGCAGGTCTTCAAATCAGGAGCCACCTCTGCTTCCATGACAGAGGTCATGGGATGAATACGGGGATCCTTGATTTCCTCCCTGATGATTTTGCTCAGCTCTTTCTGCACTTCGCCGTTTATCCTGGTGTTCTTGATGCTGTTTTTTCTCATTCTGCCATACTCCTATATTCCCTGACTATCTGGGAACCTCTACCATAATATATGCTTCTACCTGGTCTTCCTCCTTCACATCATTGAAGTCCTTAAATACCAGGCCGCATTCATAGCCTGCCTTTACTTCCTTTACATCGTCCTTAAAACGCTTCAGGGAAGCAAGCTCTCCTTCAAAAATCTGTTCTCCCTCTCTGCTGATGCGTATCTTGCAGTTTCTCTGGAATACACCGTCAAGCACATAGCTTCCCGCAATCGTACCAACGCCAGAAGCCTTGAACAGCTGGCGCACCTCTGCGTGGCCGATAACCTTTTCCTCGTAAATCGGATCCAGCATTCCCTTCATGGCCGCTTCGATATCTTCGATTGCCTGATAAATGACTCTGTACAGACGGAGATCCACGCCCTCCTGCTCTGCAAGCTGCTTTGCAGTGGTGTCTGGCCGAACATTGAATCCAATGACAATTGCGTTGGAGGTTGCTGCCAGTGAAACGTCGGATTCATTGATTGCACCTACTCCGCCATGGATTACCTTCACCACTACTTCCTCATTGGAAAGCTTGGTAAGACTCTGCTTTACAGCTTCAACAGATCCCTGTACATCTGCCTTCACAACAATCGGAAGCTCCTTCAAATCGCTTGCCTGAATCTGGTCGAACAGATTGTCAAGCGACAGCTTTCCCTTTGTCTCCTCCAGCAGACGATTTTTGTTCTCTGATACAAAGGCGCCTGCAAAGTTCTTGGCCTCCTTGTCACTGTCAAAGGACATCAGGACCTCTCCTGCATTCGGAACATCGCCAAGTCCCAGGATTTCCACTGGTGTAGACGGAGCTGCCTCTTTTACGCGGCGGCCCTTGTCGTCCATCATGGCACGTACCTTACCTGAGCAGGAGCCAGCTGCAATAAAGTCTCCTACATGAAGCGTACCCTTCTGTACAAGAATAGTGGCGACAGGACCCTTTCCTTTATCAAGCTGTGCCTCGATAACCAGTCCTCTTGCTGCTCTGTCAGGATTTGCCTTCAGTTCTGCCACCTCTGCTGTCAGCAGAATCATCTCAAGCAGAGTGTCAATTCCCTCTCCTGTGCGCGCAGACACTGGAACAAATACTGTGCTTCCGCCCCAGTCCTCAGGAATCAGCTCATATTCAGAAAGCTCCTGCTTTACACGTTCTACATTGGCGCTTGGCTTATCAATCTTGTTGATGGCAACAATGATCTCCACTCCGGCTGCCTTTGCGTGGCTGATAGCCTCTACTGTCTGCGGCATCACGCCATCGTCTGCTGCTACTACCAGAACTGCAATGTCCGTGGCATTGGCCCCTCTCATACGCATGGCTGTGAAGGCCTCATGTCCAGGTGTATCCAGGAAGGTAATTTTCTGGTCATTAATCGTTACCACATAAGCACCGATGTGCTGTGTGATTCCTCCTGCCTCTCCTCTGGTGACATTGGTGTTTCGTATTGCATCCAGAAGAGAGGTTTTGCCGTGGTCAACATGACCCATAACGCAGACAACCGGAGGACGCGCTACCATATCCTCTTCCCGCTCTTCATCCTCGCGAAGAAGTTCCTCAATGATGTCCACCTTTTCTTCCTGTTCTGCAATGATATCATATTCCAGAGCAATCTCCTGAGCCTTCTCAAAGTCGATTTCATGGTTTACAGTAACCATAATACCCTGCAAAAACAGCTTTTTCACAATCACAGAGGGCTGCATCTTCATCTTATCTGCCAGCTCTCGGATAGTCAGCTTCTCAGGAAGCACGATTTCCTTGACCTCTGGCTTCTGCGGCTCCGGCTTCTGAGCAGAAGTTGGTTTCTGAAGAGCCTTTGGCAGTCTGCTCTGCTGGAACTTTCCGCCCTGGTTTGGCCGGCGTCCCTGTCCCTGATTATTCTCATAATCCTTTTTCTTATTCTTGTTTTCTCTGTCTCTCTCTCTCTTGCTGTCCTTGGAGGTCTTGGTCATCTCTGGCACAAAAACATCATTGCTGTCGTTTCTTCTGGTTCCCTGGCCTTTTCCTCCCTGGCCTCTGCTGCCCTGACGATTGTCGCCTCTGTTTTCTCCGCGGCCTTCGCCTCTTGCATCTCCTCTTCCTTCACCAGAGCCTGCCATTCTGCTGCCCTGGGGTCTTTGCGGGCGGCTGCCCTGGTTCTGGCCTCTGCCTCCCTGTCCGCTGGAAAAGCCCTGACGGCCCTCGCTTCTTGCGTCTCCTCTTCCTTCTGAACGGCCTTCGCCCTGTCTCTGCGGACGGCTGCCCTGACTCTGGCCTCTGTTTCCCTGCGCATTTCTGGAAAAACGGCCTTCTCTGCTGTCGCGGCCGCCTTCCCGGCCTTCTCTCCCGTCGCGATTGTCTCTTCCTTCTCTGTTTTCCCGATTTCCCTGGAATTTACCTGCCTGACGGCCCTCCTGACGATTCTCGCCTCTGCCTTCTCCTCTGAAGGAACGGCTCTCGCCCTTGCCTGCATTGTCGCGGGAGCGGGAATTTCCGCCATCTCTGCTTCCCTGCTGACGTTCCTCTTTTCTCTGAGGCGCCGGTCTGTTCTCTGGCTTTCTCTCCTGCTTTGGCTCTGCTGTTTTTTCAGGAGCCAGCTTTGCCGCTTCTGCTGCTTTTCCCTCAGGCTTTAGCTCTGCGGGAGCCTTCTCGCGCCTTGGCATCTGCTGCACTGGTGCCTTGTCCTGCTTTGGTGCTGCCGGTGCAGAAGGCTTCTCCTGTACTGTCTCTTCTGATTTGACTGGTTTTACCGCTGCCTTTTTCTCTGCCTGCTTCCTGTCCTTTTTCTGCTGATGGCTCTTACCGCCGTCACTGGCATTCTGGGCGCGGAAAATACGAATAATATTTTTCTTTTTCTTTGGTGTCTGACCACCCTCTTTATTTCCTGCTTCCATTTTGTTCTCCTCCGGCTTTGACATCTTTGCCTTTTCTTCTGTTCTGGTTGTATCCAACTTCTCTAAATGCTCCTTTCCTGCTCTACCGAACTTCCCCTCAAGCATTGCTATTTGTTCTGCGCTCAGGCTGCTCATATGGCTTCTCAGCTCAATGCCTCTTGTTTTCAGAAATTCCAGTACCTCTCTATTTTCTATGCCAAGTTTCCTGGCAAGCTCATGAACTCTCACTTTTTCCATGCTTTTTGACTCCTCCTGCCTTGTTTTCCCCATCCTGAATCAGTATCTTCTCAATGGCTGTGGAAAAACCGGCATCCAGAACGGCCAGACTGGCACGGAATTCCTTTCCCATTGCTCTTCCCAGATGCTCTTTATCTGAAAAAACAAACATAGGAACTTCATAGAATTCACACATATTCCGAAACTTTTTCTGGGTATTCGCAGAGGCGTCCTCTGCCACAATGACCAGATATCCTTTTCCGCATTTCACTGCTTTCTCTGTTGAAAATTCTCCGCTTGTGGTCCTGCCTGCCTTTGTGGCAAGACTGATAAGAGACAGTACCTTATTCATCGATCGCCTGTAACTCCCTTTCAAGGTTTTCATAAATCTCTTCTGGTATGGACGCCTTCAGCGCTCTCTCAAAGCTTTTTGCCTTTCTTGCCTTTTTAAAGCATTCCATGGATTTGCACAAATATGCGCCCCGTCCATTCTTTCGTCCTGTCGCATCCAAAAGGATTTGCCCTTCTGGTGTGCGGATTACCCGAATCAATTCCTTCTTATTTTTCATTTCCCGACAGCCGCTGCACTGCCGCATCGGTATCTTACTCTTTGTACTCATTGGCGTCAGCCTCGCCTTCATATTCTGCAGATTCCATCTCGAGTTCTATCTCCTCGCTGTCCTCTACAAAATCCTCGTCTTCATCTTCATCATAGTCATAAAAATCGCCGGACTCGCGCGCCTGGCTTTCGCTCTTGATATCAATCTTAAAGCCGGTAAGGCGGGCGGCAAGACGGGCATTTTGTCCTTCCTTGCCAATCGCCAGAGAAAGCTGATAATCCGGAACCACCACAAGAGCTGTTTTCTCATCCGGGTCTGCCATAACTGCAATCACCTTTGCAGGACTTAGGGCATTTTCAATCAGCAGAGCCGGGTTTTCGTCCCAGTTGATAATATCAATTTTCTCTCCGCGCAGTTCATTGACAACCGCATTTACACGCACGCCGTTCATACCCACGCATGCTCCTACAGGATCTACGTCCGGATCATTGGACCATACAGCAATCTTTGTTCTGGAGCCTGCCTCTCTGGCAATGCTCTTAATCTCCACCGTACCGCTGCGAACCTCAGCGACCTCGGATTCAAACAGGCGCTTCACAAGGCCGGGATGTGTTCTGGATACCAGAATACGAGGTCCCTTTGGCGTATCCTTGACTTCCAGAATGTAAACCTTAATCCTCTCTGTGGATTCAAAGGTTTCTCCCTTTACCTGTTCGTTCTCACTTAGAGTGGCGTCTACCTTTCCAAGGTTGATGCTTATGCTTTTGTTGCCCATCATACGCTGTACAATTCCTGTGACAACCTCTTTCTCCTTGCCATAATACTCGTCATACAGAACCTTTCGCTCTTCCTCACGGATTTTCTGAAGAATGACGTTTTTTGCATTCTGTGTAGCAATTCGTCCGAATTCTCTGGAATGAATCTCCACCTTGACCACATCGCCCACAGCTGCATTGATATTAATTTTCTGGGCATCCAGGAGAGAAATCTCCATTGCAGGATCGTCTACAAATTCCACAACCGTTCTCTCCGCAAAAACACTGAAATCGCAGGTCTCTGGGTTAATATTGACCTTCACATTGTCGGCCTTGCCGAAATGATTTTTACACGCCTGAATGAGAGACTGTTCAATCGCGCCTAGAAGCGTATCCTTGCTGATATTTTTCTCCTTCTCCAGGATATCCAACGCTTCCATCAACTCTTTGTTCATTTTCTTCTTTTCCTCCTAAACTCTTCTCAAGTCAAAAGATGACAGCAAGGCGGATAAGGGCAATTTCTTTTCTGTCAAAGCTTCTCTTTTGCCCGTCTTCCTCCTGTATTGTCACGCTGTTATCATCATATGCAGTGAGAATCCCATAAAACTCCTTTTGTTTTTCCACTGGTCGGTATGTCCGTATCTCCAGCAGCTTTCCCATGCTTCTTGCAAAATCCTTTTCCTTTTTCAAAGGACGATCCAGCCCCGGAGAGCTGATTTCCATGATATAGCTGTCTTCAATAAAATCGCAGGCATCCAGTCTGTCGCTGAATGCACGGCTTACATCCTCGCAGTCATTCACTGTAATTCCGCCCGGTTTGTCAATATAGCCCCGAAGATACCAGGTACCGGCTTCCTTTACATATTCCACATCCACCAGTTCAAAGCCTCTGGATGCTACAATCGGAGCCAAAAGCTCCTCTGCTTTTTTCTCATAATCGTCTTTCCTGCTCATTTTTTTCACCACCTTTGAAAAAGCTGATCTGTCTGAAAAAGCTGCTTTTCCTTAACACGTAATAAGAGTGGACAAACGCCCACTCTTATATTACAAAGTATCAAGTTCCCTTTATTCTATCACCACATAATTCAAATTGCAAGGGATTTCTGTAAAATTGTTCCTGTTCGAGACTTTTGGGTTGTTGTTCACCTCGTTCACAGCAGCAGCTTGTGAATGTTATGCTCTTTTCGTTCCCTGGGCATCCCTCTTTGAGAGCTTTAAACGGTTTAGTGTAATCATCTTTCCATTATACTCCATTGTGTATTCTGTGCGGTTTTCTAAAAGGTAAGCTTTTTCAAGCTTGTCCCCTTCTTTCAGGCGCATTCCTCTGACCCCAAGGGCGCTCTTTTTCTTTTCCGGAACCTCGGAGCTTAGGAAGCGGAGGAAGTATCCGCTGCAGCTCTGAAGCACCACAAATTCCATTTCATCGACCTCTCCTATGAAAATCAGCCTGTCTTCCTCTCCAAGCTTTGTAGCTGCAATAGTTCGCTTCAAAACATCGAATTCACTGCCCAAAACCAGCTTGCACATTGCCTGCTCTGTCACAAAAAGGAGCTTTTTCTCCCTGATTGCGTTCATGGGACGGATATAAAGAATTTGTTCCTTTGCACTGTCAAAATTACTGAGATTATCTATTGGTCTTCCCTTGTCGCGAAAGCGAACCAGCGGAATATCCATAACCTTCACTGTGTGCATTTTTCCATCCTCTGTGAAAATACACAGCTTGTCTGTGTTCAGACATCGGAAAAGATATTTGCTCTCCTTATTTGCCGCCTCCTTGTTTCTCTCATAGGTATTCTTGTCTATGATTCTGGCATATCCAAAGCGATCCATGAGGAAAACAACCTCCATCTCTTCTGTTTTCTTTTCCTCATATACAGCCTCCTCTGCATTGACAATTGCAGTTTTCCGCTTTGTCCCGAACTCACGCTTCAGAGCATCCAGCTCATCTATAATTACCTTTGCCATAGAATCATAATTGTTCAGAATATCCTCATACCTGGCAATGTTTTTCAGCGTTTCCTCATGTTCCTTTATCAGAGCATCCAGCTCCAGTCCAATCAGCTTATAGAGGCGCATCTCCAATATGGCAGAGGCCTGGCGTTCTGTAAAGCAAAGCTTTGCAGCCGCCCTCTGGCTTTTGACAGTGTGAAAACGGATTCCCTCTGTTTTGCCGCTGATAAGGCATTCCTTTGCCTGAGCCTGATTTTTGCTTCCTCTGAGAATTTCAATAATCAGATCAATCACATCACAGGCCTTGATAAGTCCCTCCTGCACCTCTCTGTGTTCTTTTTCTTTTGTGAGAAGTGAGGAGTACTTTCGGTTAGCAATCTCAAACTGAAAATTCACATGATGCTCAATGATTTTCTTAAGGCTCAATGTCTCTGGCCTTCCGTCTGCCACAGCGAGCATATTCACGCCAAAGGTGTCCTCAAGTCTTGTCTTCTTATAAAGCATGTTTGTGAGGTTTTCCACATCTGTGTCTTTTTTCAGTTCCAGCACAATACGGATGCCTTCTTTTGAGGATTGGTTGGAAATGTCCAAAATATCGGTCGTCTTCTTGGTTTCTATCAGAGAAGCCACATCATTCAGAAATTTTCCGATATTCACGCCAAGCATGGTATAGGGAATCTCTGTAATTACCAGATAGCTTTTTCCTCCCTTTCCTTTTTCCACCTCAACCTTGCCTCTGAGCCGGATTTTTCCGGTTCCGGTCTCATAAATATGACAAAGCTCATCCTTGTTCACCACAATTCCGCCTGTCGGAAAATCAGGTCCCTTCAGATAGCGCATCAGCCCTTTCACAGAAATATCCGGGTTCTGCATATACGCCTTCACAGCATCCACTACTTCTCCTAAATTATGAGGAGGAATACTGGTTGCCATTCCCACGGCAATACCCTCGGCTCCATTAACCAGAAGATTAGGAAGCTTCACAGGCAGAACCTCCGGTTCCTTCTCTGTCTCATCAAAATTCGGGATAAAATCCACCACATTTTTATCCAGGTCTGAGAGAAAGGCTGTCTGTGTCAGCTTCTCAAGGCGCGCCTCTGTATATCGCATGGCAGCTGCACCGTCCCCTTCAATGGAGCCGAAATTTCCATGACCATCCACCAGCTTTCTTCCTTTTTTAAAGTCCTGCGCCATCACTACCAGCGCTTCATAGATGGAGCTGTCGCCGTGCGGATGATATTTGCCCATAGTATCGCCCACAATACGCGCACATTTTCGATAAGGCTTGTCATATCGAATTCCCAGCTCATACATGTCATAGAGAGTTCTTCTCTGCACTGGCTTCAAGCCATCCCTCACATCAGGAAGGGCGCGCGCAACAATAACACTCATGGCATAGTCAATATAAGATTTCTGCATTAACTCCGCATAGTCTGTGCGGATAATATTGTCTTCCTTTTTATCCATGTTCCAGCCTCCTGCTTCCTATATATCCAGCTCTGCGCTTGCTGCATTTTCATAAATAAACTGCTTTCTGGGAGGAACCTCACTTCCCATAAGAATCTCTGTCACACTGGAGGCCAGACGGGCATCCTCAATTTCCACTCGCTTCATTCTCCTTGTCTCTGGATTCAAGGTTGTATCCCAAAGCTGCTGTGCATCCATTTCTCCAAGTCCCTTGTACCTCTGAAGTGTAAAGCTTCCGGGCTTATGGGTTTTCCTGTATTTGTCCAGAGCCTTGTCATCGTATAGATATTCCTCCTCCCCTCTCTTTGGCATAGCCTTATAAAGGGGAGGCATGGCAATGTACACATGTCCCTCAAAAATCAATTCCGGCATAAATCTATAAAATAACGTAAGCAGCAGTGTAGAAATATGCGCGCCGTCCACATCTGCATCTGCCATGATAATAATTTTGTCATAGCGAAGCTTGGAAATATCAAAATCATTTCCATATCCCTCTGAAAAGCCGCACCCAAAAGCATTTATCATGGTTTTAATCTCCGCGTTGGCAAGCACCTTATCAATCGTTGCCTTCTCCACATTCAAAATTTTTCCGCGGATAGGAAGAATTGCCTGATAGCTCCTGTCGCGCGCTGTTTTTGCAGAGCCTCCTGCTGAGTCTCCCTCTACAATGAAAATCTCACACACAGAGGGGTCTTTTTTTTCACAGTTTGCCAGCTTTCCATTGGAGTCAAAGGAGTATTTCTGCTTTGTAAGAAGGTTTGTTTTTGCTTTTTCTTCTGTTTTTCGTATTTTTGCAGCCTTCTCTGCACAGGAAAGGACAGATTTGAGAACCTCCAGGTTTCTGTCAAAATACAAAGTCATCTGCTCTCCTACAACCTTTGAGGCAGCGCGGGCAGCATCCTGATTGTCAAGTTTTGTCTTTGTCTGTCCCTCAAACCTTGGGTCAGGATGCTTGATGGAAATGACAGCGGTCATACCGTTTCTGATATCAGCCCCTGTAAAGTTCGGGTCCTTTTCCTTCAGAATTCCAAGTTCTCTTGCATAGCTATTCATAACAGTAGTAAATATGGTCTTAAAGCCTGTAAGATGGGTTCCGCCCTCTGCATTGTAAATATTATTACAGAAGCCCAGAACATTTTCGTGAAATTCATTTGTAAACTGAAAGGCTGCTTCCACCTGGATTCCCTCAGCCTCTCCTTTCAGATACACGGGTTCATGAAGGACTTCTGTAGTCTTATTCAGGTCTTTGATATAGCCGATAATTCCTTCTGGCTCGTGATAATCAACGCTCTCTGTCTCCACCCCTCTTCTGTCCTCAAAATGAATGGTAAGCTCAGGATTCAGATACGCAGTCTCATGGAGCCTGCTCTTCACCTCTGCTGAGGAAAAATAGGTTTTTTCGAAAATCTCTCCATCTGGCAAAAAAGATATGACAGTGCCTCTCTCTCTGGTCTTTCCTATCTTTGGAAGAAGCCCTTCTTCCAGATCAATTACCGGAATCCCTCTTTCGTATCTGTCATGATGAATAAATCCATCTCTCTTTACTTTCACGTCCAGCCACACAGACAGAGCGTTTACCACAGAGGAGCCCACTCCATGAAGGCCTCCGCTCGTCTTATATGCGGAATCATCAAATTTGCCGCCTGCATGAAGCGTGGTAAAGACCAGCCTTTCAGCAGACATTCCCTTTTCATGCATATCTACGGGAATTCCCCGTCCATTATCCATTACTGTGCAGGAGCCATCCTTTTCCAGAAAAACCTGAATATGACTGCAATATCCTGCCAGGTGTTCATCCACTGCATTATCTACAATCTCATAAATCAGATGATTCAAGCCCTTTCTGGTAACGCTTCCAATATACATACCCGGACGCTTGCGAACAGCCTCCAGGCCTTCCAGTACAGAGATACTCCCTGCATCATAGGTTTCTTTCCCGGTCATATTCTCTCATCCTTTCTATTTAGCAAAGCTTTTCTGATTTTCGTCAGACGGATATTCATAATCCGCTTTACATATGTTCTGGTTCATTAAAATCACTGTCGAATATTTATCGTAACCTGAAATGAGGGATTTGTCAAAGAGTTCTTTTGGAATTTAGAAAAAAAGTGAATGTATGTTCTTAAGCCGCTTTAATTTATCTGATAATTCATGTTTTTATCAATAATTTTACAAATTTAAAAAAAAACGATTTTTTTGAAAAAAACACTTGCATTTTGTTTTAAAGTGAGGTATTATAACTATGTCGAAAGGACATGGCCAGTTGGTCAAGGGGTTAAGACGCCGCCCTCTCACGGCGGAAACACGGGTTCGATTCCCGTACTGGCTGCTAGGAAAAGGAAGTAATCTGGATAGATTACTTCCTTTTTTGGTGCGCCCGTCGGGCGCGCCCCCAAAAACAGAGGTTGATTAGATGTTTTTAGCCAACCTCTATTATATTTGTTCGGCTATTTTCTGCCACTCTGACAGGGCTTTAAACAATTCCATCCTCGTACTTATTATTTTCCCCGTATATTCATCAATCACATTAAAATTGCAGCATACCTTTTTCATCGTACTTAAAATCAGGTCCCCATGCAACTTCCCAGTAATATCCATCCAGATCTGTAAAGTATGCGTGATAGCCTCCCC
>JAUNOP010000032.1 GCA_030537135.1 Eubacteriales bacterium
GGTCAGGGACTTTCACCCTTTAGAACGTGCGCCCGCCGGGCGCACATATAAAAAATGCTGTCCTGAGATTTTAGGACAGCATTTTTTCTGTTCCTGTAAAGGAAAAGCCTTTGGTCAGGTTCTGAACTTTTGTTCCAGAACGTCTGCCACGGCAAGCAGAGCCTTATTCAGCCTGAAACGATTTCTGTAAATAGAAGCTGCTGTTCTCTGTCCCCTTCGCAGGCGGCGCACAAACCTGGGCATTTTTTTCCAGATTTTCTTTTTGATTGGTTTGGGATTTTTCTTCCACTGTGCAAGAGTCTTCTGCATTTTGGAGATTTTCTCTTCCTGTCTCTCAACTGCGCTTAAAACTCGTCTGATTCCATCGGAAAGCTTCACAGACTCCCCTCCTTATTTCACAACGCGAACTCTGTAAACTCCTTCAATAGCGTCCAGCTTATCCAGAGCGCTCCTGGATGCGGCGCTCTCCAAATCCATAAGAGTATAAGCAAATTCTCCCTTACTCTTATTGGTCATGTCAGAGATATTCACGCCCTCATTTCCCAGAATCTGCGTGAACTGACTGATCATGTTCGGAATATTCTTATGAGCAATGGCGATTCTTCCCACTGTGACGCAGGTTCCCATCTCGCAATTCGGATAATTCACAGAATTGCGGATATTTCCATTTTCCAGAAAATCCCTCAGCTGCTTGACAGCCATCATTGCACAGTTTTCCTCTGCTTCCTCTGTGGATGCTCCCAGATGCGGTGTAACCAGAATATTTTCCCTTCCTGCAACTGTGCTGTTTGCAAAATCGGTCACATATTTTTTCACTTTTCCGCTCTCCAGAGCCTCTATCAGGGCGTCCTCATCCACAAGAAGATCTCTTGCAAAGTTCAGAAGAACCACTCCCTCTTTCATTTTTGCCAGAGCGGCTTTGTTAATCATCTTTCTGGTGCTGTCCAGAAGCGGAACATGGATCGTAATATAGTCGCATTTGTCATAGATTTCATCCAGGGTTTTTGCATGCTTAATGGTGCGGGAGAGATTCCATGCAGCATCTATGGAAATATATGGGTCATAGCCGTACACTTCCATTCCAAGGCTGCTCGCCGCGTTGGCAACCATGGCTCCGATCGCCCCAAGACCAATGATTCCAAGCTTCTTTCCCATAATCTCGCAGCCTGCGAACTGTTTTTTCTGCTTTTCAGCGAGCTTGTCGATATCCTGTCTGTCCTTTTCTCTGGCAACCCATTCAATGCCTCCCACAATGTCTCTGGACGCCAGAAGCATGCCTGCCAGAACCAGCTCCTTTACACCGTTTGCATTGGCTCCTGGTGTGTTGAATACAACAATCCCCTTTTCTGCGCACTTCTGAAGCGGGATATTATTCACACCCGCTCCAGCCCTGGCAATAGCTGTCACGCTTTTCGGAAGCTCCATGTCGTGCATCTTCGCGCTTCTCACCAGAATAGCCTCAGCTCCCTCAAGGTCTTCAATCTTTTTGTATTGCTCGCTGAAAAAGTCCAGACCCTTCTTAGCAATTGGATTTAAACAATGATACTGATACATCAGAGATTTTCCTCCTCAAACTTTTTCATAAAAGCAACAAGAGCCTCCACGCCTTCCTTTGGCATGGCATTATAAATGCTGGCGCGCATACCACCCACACTTCTGTGTCCCTTCAGGTTCACAAGGCCTGCTGATGCTGCTTCCTTTACAAATTTTGCATCCATCTCCTTATCTCCGGTAACAAAAGGAACATTCATCAGAGAACGATCCTTTGGCACAACCGTCCCGTGAAACAGCTTGCTGCTGTCCAGGAAATCATAGAGAAGCTTTGCCTTCTCCTCATTGCGCCTCTTCATTTCTTCAAGACCGCCCATGGCCTTGAGCCATTTAAATACCTTGCCACATACGTAGATGCAATAGGCGTTTGGAGTATTGTACAGAGAACCTGCATCTGCATGCGTCTTGTAGGTAAGCATGGTAGGTGTTCCCGGAAGAACCTCTTCTGTAATCAGATCTTCCCTCACAATGGCAATCACCATGCCCGCCGGACCGATATTCTTCTGCACGCCGCCGTAAATAATTGCATATTTGGATACATCCACTGGCTCTGACAGGAAGCAGGACGATACATCCGCAACCAAATCCTTTCCTTTGGTATTTGGAAGCTTCTTGAATTTTGTACCGTAAATGGTATTGTTTTCGCAGATATATACATAGTCTGCATCCGGGCTTATCGGAAGATCAGAACAATCGGGAATATAGGAGAAGGTCTTATCCTCAGAAGAAGCAATCTTATTGGCTTTTCCATATTTCTGTGCTTCCTGATAGGCCTTTTTTGCCCACTGTCCGGTGACAATATAGTCTGCCACTCTGTTCTTCATCAGGTTCATTGGAATCATAGCAAATTGCTGAGAAGCTCCTCCCTGAAGAAAGAGCACCTTGTAATTATCCGGGATATTCATCAGATCTCGAATGTCGCGCTCTGCCTCGTCAATAATCTGCTGAAAGGCTGCGCTCCTGTGGCTCATCTCCATAACAGACATTCCGGTACCATTATAGTCCAGCATTTCCTCTGCAACCTCTTTTAATACACTCTCCGGCAAAACAGCTGGTCCTGCTGAAAAATTATACACTCTTCCCATCTTTCTTCATGTCCTCCTCGTCAAATACATCGTCAATATTGGCGCCTGCCGGCACCATTGGGAATACCTTTAAATCCTGGTCAATCATAAATTCCAAAACAATCGGCTTCTTAGCCTCTAAAGCGTGCTTTAAGGCAGGCTCTACCTCTTCCATACGGGTAATTCGCATGGCCTCTGCGCCAAAGCCCTCGGAAATCTTCACAAAATCCACGCCGTCATCCAGAACAGTGGCAGAATAGCGATGATCATAGAACAGCGTCTGCCACTGGCGCACCATTCCAAGCACACGGTTGTTGAGGATAATCTGAATCAGAGGGTTATTGCAGCGAACCGCTGTTGCAAGCTCATTCAGATTCATACGGAAGCATCCGTCTCCTGCAATGTTTACCACTGTTTTATCTGGACGGCCTATCTTGGCGCCGATTGCAGCTCCAAGTCCATAGCCCATAGTACCCAGGCCTCCTGACGTCAGAAGTGTTCTTGGTTCCTTGAATTTATAATACTGAGCCGCCCACATCTGGTGCTGCCCTACATCTGTCACTACAATAGCGTCTCCCTTTGTCAGCTCATACAGCTTTTCAATCACATAGGGACCTGTGAGCTGTGTATGGTCATATTTCAGAGGATATTTTTCCTTCAGTTCCTGAATATATGCCAGCCACTGGGGATGCTGCTCTGGCTCTACCTTTTCCAGAAGACGGCGAAGAACCTCTTTTATGTCTCCCTCAATATAGGCGTCCACAATCACGTTCTTATTGATTTCCGCAGCATCTATATCAATCTGAAGAATCTGAGCATCCTTTGCAAAATTCTTGGCATTTCCAGTCACGCGGTCGCTGAAGCGGGCTCCAAGCACAATCAGAAGGTCGCATTTGGACACGCCCAGATTGGAGGCCTTGGTTCCATGCATACCAATCATTCCTGTATACAGCTCATCCTCTCCCGGAAATGCGCCCTTTCCCATAAGGCTATCACATACCGGAGCCTGGATTCTGTGCGCAAGCTCGGTAATCTCCTTTGCAGCCCCGGAAATCACGCTGCCGCCGCCTGCAAAAATAAATGGTCTTTCCGCCTTCTTTATCATATCCAGCGCCCTGTCAATATGTTCCTGCTGGATTTCTTTTGTCTCTCTGAGAATTGTCGCAGGTTTCTTAGGCTGATACTCGTATTTTCCTCCTGTGACATCCTTTGTCACATCCACAAGAACCGGTCCCGGGCGGCCGCTCTTTGCAATATAGAACGCCTTGCGCAGGGTATCTGCAAGCTTTGAGATATCCTTTACAATATAGCTGTGCTTTGTGATTGGCATCACAATTCCCGCAATATCTACCTCCTGGAAGGAATCCCTTCCAAGAAGCGGCTTTCCTACGTTTGCGGTAATCGCCACTATGGGAACTGAGTCCATCTGTGCAGTGGCAATTCCGGTTACAAGGTTCGTGGCTCCTGGTCCTGAGGTAGCCATGCACACGCCTACCTTTCCGGTTGCCCTTGCATATCCGTCCGCAGCATGGGACGCTCCCTGCTCATGAGAAGTCAGGATGTGACGAATACGGTCTCTGTATTCATAGAGGGCGTCATACACGTTCAGGATGGCTCCTCCCGGATATCCAAAAACAGTGTCCACTCCCTGTTCCAATAAACATTCAACTATAATTTCAGCTCCTGTCAACAGCACAAAAATCTCCTCCTCTATCTGTTCTTTTATATTCGGCAGTGATTCGACCAGGGGGCGAATCATTTTCCCTTTCCGGGTACTTCCAAAATAGCGCCTCTGTTTCCTGACGTTACCATAGAGGCATATCTTGCCAGATACCCGCTTGTTACCTTTGGCTCCCTGGGCGTCCAGGCAGCTCTTCTTTCTGCCAGCTCCTCCTCTGAAACCTTCAGCTCCATCTTCAGCTCAGGGATGTTGATAGCAATGATATCTCCCTCCTGTACAAGGGCAATCGGACCTCCCACAGCCGCCTCTGGAGACACATGTCCTATGGATGCGCCTCTGGATGCGCCGCTGAAGCGTCCGTCTGTGATAAGCGCCACAGAAGAGCCAAGTCCCATACCTGCAATAGCAGAGGTGGGATTGAGCATTTCTCTCATTCCAGGGCCTCCCTTTGGTCCCTCATAGCGGATAACAACCACGTCTCCTGCCACGATTTTTCCGCTCTTAATGGCGTCAATGGCGTCCTCCTCACAGTCAAAAACTCTGGCAGGACCTTCATGAACCATCATTTCCTCACACACTGCCGAGCGCTTTACCACGCCTCCGTCTGGCGCGAGATTTCCCTTTAATACAGCAAGTCCGCCTGTCTGACTGTATGGATTTTCAATCGGACGGATCACCTGCGGATTTTTATTAATGCAGCCCTTTATATTTTCTCCGACTGTTTTTCCTGTAACAGTTATGCAATCTGTATAGAGCAGTCCTTTTTTGTTCAGCTCATTCATAACAGCGTACACGCCGCCAGCCTCATTGAGTTCCTCAATGTAGGTAGGACCTGCCGGCGCCAGATGGCACAGGTTCGGCGTTCTCTCACTGATTTCATTTGCAAAGGAAATATCAAAATCCATGCCAATCTCATGTGCAATGGCAGGAAGATGAAGCATACTGTTTGTAGAGCAGCCAAGAGCCATGTCCACGGTCAGGGCGTTCAGAATCGCCTTCTCTGTCATAATGTCTCTTGGGCGGATATTTCGGCGATACATTTCCATAACCTGCATTCCCGCATGCTTGGCAAGGCGGATTCTCTCAGAATAAACAGCCGGAATGGTTCCATTTCCCTGCAATCCCATTCCCAGAACCTCTGTCAGACAGTTCATGCTGTTGGCTGTGTACATTCCAGAGCAGGAACCGCAGGTAGGGCAGGTCTTCATCTCGCACTCGGTCAGCTCCTCTTCTGTTATGCTTCCGGCCGCATAAGCGCCTACTGCCTCAAACATGCTGGAAAGACTGGTTTTTCTTCCATTCAGATGTCCGGCCAGCATAGGACCGCCGCTCACAAAAACGGTAGGAACATTGATTCTTGCCGCTGCCATCAGAAGACCTGGCACGTTCTTGTCACAGTTTGGAACCATAACCAGGGCGTCAAACTGATGGGCAATCGCCATAGCCTCTGTGGAATCTGCGATCAGGTCGCGAGTAACCAGAGAATATTTCATTCCTATATGTCCCATGGCAATTCCATCGCACACAGCAATCGCCGGAAATACCACCGGCGTTCCGCCTGCCATGGCTACTCCCTGCTTTACTGCATTTACAATCTTATCCAGGTTCATATGTCCCGGCACAATCTCATTGTAGGAACTCACAATTCCCACCATCGGACGTTCCATTTCCTCCTGGGTAAAGCCAAGCGCATTGAACAGAGAACGATGGGGAGCCTGCTGAGAACCTTTTTTTACTGCGTCGCTTTTCATAATATCCTTCACTCCTTCTATACAGTCTTGCAAAAGAATCTCCCTTTTGGAAAAATCCTTTTATTTATGGTGATGATTCGCCGTTAGGTGAATCATTTCCGTTACTTTACGGCTTCTGCGATTAAATCGCCCATCTCTCTTGTTCCAACCAGCACAGTACCCTCAGAGAAAATGTCTCCTGTTCTGTAGCCGTCTGTCAGAACCTTCTGCACAGCAGCCTCAACAGCATCTGCCTCTCTGTCAAGGTCAAGAGAAAAACGAAGCATCATGGCAGCAGACAAAATCGTGGCAATGGGGTTTGCCTTATTCTGTCCTGCAATGTCCGGAGCTGAGCCATGGCTTGGCTCATACAGACCAAATTTTGTCTCATTCAGGCTTGCAGAGGAAAGCATTCCTATGGAGCCTGTTACCATGCTGGCCTCATCAGACAGGATATCTCCAAACATGTTCTCTGTGAGAATGACGTCGAACTGTCCTGGATTTCTCACAAGCTGCATTGCACAGTTATCTACCAGCATATGCTCCAGCGTTACGTCAGGATAACCAAGGGCAACCTCCTCTACCACCTTTCTCCAAAGTCTGGAGGAATCCAGAACATTCGCCTTATCAACACTGCAGACCTTCTTTTTTCTCTTTCTGGCAATCTCAAAAGCCTTGACAGCGATTCTGCGGATTTCCTTCTCATCATAGGAAAGAGTGTCAATTGCCTTTCTCACTCCATTCTCCTCCACAGTTTTTCTTTCTCCAAAATACAGCCCGCCTGTCAGCTCACGGACAATAATCATATCAAAGCCATCCCCGATAATCTCATCTCTGAGCGGGCATGCAGCGCGAAGCTCCTGATACAAATAAGCAGGACGAAGATTTGCAAACAAATTCAAAGCCTTTCTGATAGCCAGAAGCCCTGCCTCCGGACGCTTGGACGGCTCCAGCCGATACCAGGGAGAGGTCTTGGCGTCTCCCCCGATAGAACCCATCAGGACTGCATCTGAACTTTTTGCAGTCGCAATCGCCTCCTCTGTCAGCGGAACACCGTGTACGTCAATAGAGGCTCCGCCCAGGAGAACCTCCTTATATGTAAATGAATGGCCATAGACGGCACATACCTTATCCAGCACCTTCTTGGCTTCAGCAACTATTTCCGGGCCGATACCATCTCCCGGAATCAACGAAATTGTGTAGTTCATAAGTCTCGTTTCCTTTCCTCTGATAGCGTATTGTTCTTATCATACCCTATATTTTTCTATATTTCAACCTATTAAAGTGAGAAATTCCCCCAAAAACCAAGCCGATTCTTGGCATTTTTGCATACTGTTAGAAAAAAATCAAAGAAAAAGAAGGAATTTCCGCCCTTAAACCAGGCAAAATTCCTCCTTTTTGCGCTTAAAAACAGATATCTGCGCTCTTAAGATGCGCTTTCTGCCTTTTCCACCTCTGCAATTGCAGTCTTTCTCATGGGAATTCTGCAATTCTTATTATTACCGAATTCTACAATCACATCCTCATCGGTCATATCAATGACAACGCCATAAAAGCCGCTGGTAGTCACTACGCTGTCTCCAACTTCCATGGAATTCAACATGGCGCTGACTCTCTTCTGCTCTTTTTTCTGAGGACGCAGCATGAGAAAATAAAACATGACAATCAGAACAACCATCCAGACAATGGTCACTCCCCAGCCTGCTGCGCCGGCAGCTGCCGAGTCTGTTGCTGTGGTAGCCAATACACTGTTCATCCCTTTTCCTCCTGTCGCTGAACTCTCTGCCCTTAGCAGTTCTCCTGCTCACAGACACTAGAGAATATAATACACAATATTTCTGTTTTCATCAAGAGTTTTTGGTTTTTTTTTCAAAAAAGAGTTGCCGTGCTGCCGCTCACCTTACTGTTTCTCGCCCTCCTCAAAGCCTCTGAGCTTTTCTTTTTTAAAAGCTTCATAGCAGCCCTTGTCCAGAGCGTCTCTGATTTCCTCCATCAAATGATTGTAAAAATACAGATTATGCAGCACACACAAACGCATGCCAAGCATTTCCTTTGCCTTCAGAAGATGGCGGATATAGGCTCTGCTGTAATGACGGCAGGCAGGGCAGGCGCATCCCTCTTCAATCGGCCGCTCATCCAGCTCATACTTTGCATTAAAGAGATTGAGCTTTCCAAAGCGTGTATATACATGTCCATGTCTTCCGTTTCTGCTTGGATATACACAGTCAAAGAAATCAATTCCTCTGCTCACTCCTTCCAGAATATTGGCAGGAGTTCCCACTCCCATCAGATAAGTAGGCTTGTTCTGAGGAAGATAAGGAACCACAGAATCCAAGATCCGATACATTTCCTCGTGCGTCTCTCCGACAGCCAGACCTCCCACTGCATAGCCGTCAAGGTTCAGCTTGCTGATTTCCTGGGCATGAGCAATACGAATATCGTCATACACTGCTCCCTGATTAATTCCAAAAAGAAGCTGCTCTCTGTTAATCGTATCCGGGAGACTGTTAAGCCTCTGCATTTCTTCCTTGCATCTTCTAAGCCACCGTGTGGTTCTGTTCACAGAGTTCTGTACATAGTCTCTGTCAGCCATGCTGCTTGGACACTCGTCAAAGGCCATGGCAATTGTGGATGCAAGATTGGACTGAATCTGCATGCTCTCCTCAGGTCCCATAAAAATCCTGTGTCCGTCTATGTGAGACTGAAAATACACGCCCTCCTCCTTGATTTTACGCAATCCTGCCAGGGAAAATACCTGAAAGCCTCCGGAATCTGTGAGAATCGGTCTGTCCCATACCATGAATTTGTGCAGCCCTCCGAGCTTCCTTACAACCTCGTCTCCTGGTCTCACATGAAGATGATAGGTATTTGAAAGCTGAACCTGGGTGCCGATTTCTTTTAAGTCCATTGTGGATACTGCGCCCTTGATTGCAGCTATGGTTCCTACGTTCATAAAAACAGGCGTCTGAATTGTGCCGTGAACGGTATGAAATTCTGCTCTCTTGGCGCGTCCCTCTGTTTTCAGGATTTTATACTCTGCCATTACAATATCTCCATTTCCTTATTGATTAATAGTACTTCTTATTGCTGTTCTTCCATTACCATGCAGTATACATGGACAAATCCTTCTTTTCAAGAAAAACCTTGTCAATTTTTCATTCTTATCCTTTTTAAACATTGTAAAGATTTAACATTGCCAATTTTCGATTCCTATCGTATAATAAGAGACTGAAATTGTATGTTTTTTTGTGACCATTTAACTAATAGGTAGTGTCCCACAACAGACATGTGGAAAGCCTTTCCACATATTACAGAGCAGGAGCTGCAAGAACGCCGAGCAGCTACTGTTTTCTTATCTAATAACGTATTTTATTTCCATGAGCTTTTCCGTTTATGGGATTATAAAAAATACTGAAAGCACACAATGAGGAGGAATTTTTTTGAAGCAATATACCCTTGGAATCGATATTGGTTCCACCACAGTGAAAATCGCAATTTTAAGCCCAGAAGAAGAGCTTCTCTTTGCAGACTATGAAAGACACTATGCAAATATACAGGAGACCCTGGCAGACCTGCTGTCAAAGGCCTACAACAAGCTCGGCGAGCTGACTCTCTGCCCTGTTATCACAGGCTCCGGCGGTCTTACCCTTGCCAATCACCTTGGCATTCCCTTTGTCCAGGAGGTTATCGCTGTATCCACTGCCCTGGAAAAGCTGGCTCCAAAGACAGACGTGGCCATTGAGCTTGGAGGCGAGGACGCCAAAATCATCTATTTTGAAAACGGTAATGTAGAGCAGCGTATGAACGGTATCTGTGCAGGAGGAACCGGCTCGTTTATTGACCAAATGGCTTCTCTTCTGCAAAGCGATGCTTCTGGACTGAATGCGTATGCCAAAAATTATAAGGCTCTCTATCCCATAGCCGCCAGATGCGGCGTATTCGCAAAGACAGATATTCAGCCCCTTATCAACGACGGCGCAACAAAGGAAGATTTATCTGCTTCTATTTTTCAGGCAGTAGTAAATCAGACTATCTCAGGTCTTGCCTGCGGCAAGCCCATACGCGGACATGTCGCCTTTCTGGGAGGACCGCTCCACTTTTTGTCAGAGCTGCGCACGGCCTTTATCCGCACCTTAAAGCTTGACGAGGAACACACGATTCTTCCAGAAAACTCCCACCTGTTCGCAGCCATTGGCTCTGCTCTGAATGCAAAGGAAGGGCAGGTCATACTTACAGAGCTGAAGAACCGCCTTTCTTCCTCTATCCACATGGATTTTGAGGTTGCGCGCATGGAGCCTCTTTTTGCATCAAGGACTGATTATGAGGAATTTTCCCACAGACAGAGCGCTTATAAGGTAGCCTCCAAGAGCCTTGAATCCTATCAGGGAAACTGTTATCTCGGAATCGACGCCGGCTCTACCACAACCAAGACCGCTCTGGTAGGAGAGGACGGCTCGCTTTTGTATTCCTTTTATGCCAATAATGAAGGAAATCCCCTCAAAACCGCTATCCGCTCTATCCAGGAAATTTATGAGAAGCTGCCGGAAGGAGCTTCTATTGTTTACTCCTGCTCCACAGGCTATGGAGAAGCTCTGGTAAAGGCAGCCCTGGTGCTGGATGAGGGAGAAGTTGAGACGGTTTCCCACTATTATGCCGCCGCTTTTTTTGACCCTGAGGTGGACTGTATCCTGGATATCGGCGGTCAGGATATGAAGTGTATCAAGATCCGCAACAAGACCGTAGACAGTGTTCAGCTCAATGAGGCCTGCTCCTCTGGCTGCGGCTCCTTTATCGAAACCTTTGCCAAATCTCTGAATTACAGTGTTCAGGACTTCGCAAAAGCGGCTCTCTTTGCCAAGAATCCCATTGACCTTGGCACCCGCTGCACAGTATTTATGAACTCCAAGGTAAAGCAGGCGCAAAAGGAGGGAGCAGAGGTGTCTGATATCTCCGCTGGTCTCGCCTATTCTGTCATCAAGAACGCCCTTTACAAGGTTATCAAGGTTTCTGACGCCTCTGAGCTTGGAAAACATATTGTAGTTCAGGGAGGAACCTTCTACAATGATGCTGTTTTAAGAAGCTTTGAGAAAATCGCAGACTGCCACGCCATCCGTCCGGATATTGCCGGTATCATGGGTGCCTTTGGCGCTGCTCTGATTGCCAGAGAGCGTTATCAGGAGGGCAAAAAGTCTTCCATGCTTTCGATTGACAAGATCAATTCTCTGAAATACACAACCTCCATGGCAAACTGCAAGGGCTGCACCAACCATTGCCGCCTTACCATCAATCGTTTCTCAGGCGGCAGGCAATATATCAGCGGAAACCGCTGCGAACGAGGCATTGGAAAAGAAAAAAACAAAGACAAGGTGCCGAACCTGTTTGAGTATAAGTATAAGCGAATTTTCTCTTATACCCCTCTGGACGCTCTGGAGGCTTCCCGCGGAACAGTCGGCATTCCCAGGGTCCTGAACATGTTTGAGAATTATCCTTTTTGGTTCACCTTTTTCACTGAACTCAAATACCAGGTAGTACTCTCCCCCACCTCCACCAGAAAGATTTATGAGCTTGGAATTGAGTCCATACCAAGCGAATCCGAGTGCTACCCTGCAAAGCTGGCTCATGGACACATCAGCTGGCTTTTAAAAAATGGAGTAAAATTTATCTTTTACCCATGTATTCCATATGAGCGCACAGAGTTCCCGGATTCTGTCAACCACTATAACTGCCCGATTGTCACCTCCTATGCAGAGAACATTAAGAATAATGTGGACGAACTCAATGACCCGTCCATTACCTTCCGAAATCCCTTCCTTGCCTTTACCTCTGAGGAGATTCTCACTGAGCGTCTGGTAAAGGAATTTTCAGATATTCCAGAGGAAGAGGTGCGAAGCGCTGCACACAAGGCCTGGGAAGAGCTTGACAGGGCGCACAGAGATATCCAGGTAAAGGGTGAGGAAACCCTCCGCTATATGGACGAGACAGGAAGAAGAGGCATTGTCCTGGCAGGGCGGCCTTATCACATTGACCCGGAAATTCATCATGGAATCCCAGACCTCATCAACAGCTATGGCATTGCCGTACTCACAGAGGACTCTGTGTCGCACCTGGCGCCCATAGAGCGTCCTATCCGAGTGAATGACCAATGGATGTATCACACCCGTCTGTACGCCGCCGCCAACTTTGTAAAAACAAGGAATAACCTGGATCTGATTCAGCTAAATTCCTTTGGCTGCGGTCTGGACGCTGTGACAACTGACCAGGTGTACGAGATTCTTGATAACAGCGGAAAGATTTACACCTGCCTGAAAATCGACGAAGTAAATAACCTGGGAGCTGCGAGAATCCGTATCCGCTCTCTGCTTGCCGCCCTGCGCGCAAAGGAAGAGCAGAATGCCTCCCGCACCATCCGCTCCTGTGCTTCTCCAAAGGTTTCCTTTACAAAGGAAATGCGAAAGGAATATACTATTCTGTGTCCTCAGATGTCGCCCATCCATTTTTCTCTTATGGAACCGGCCTTTAATGCCTCTGGGTATCATCTGCAGGTGCTGACCAATGACAATAAGAACGCAGTAGACGTTGGACTCAAATACGTGAACAATGACGCCTGCTATCCTTCTCTGATGGTTGTCGGACAGATTATGCAGGCTCTTCAGTCAGGAGACTATGACCTGAACAAGGTAGCTGTCATCATGACGCAGACCGGAGGAGGCTGCCGTGCCTCCAATTATATCGGCTTTATCCGGAGAGCGCTCAAAAAGGCCGGCATGGAGCAGATTCCGGTTATTTCCCTGAACTTAAGCGGGCTGGAGAGCAATCCGGGCTTTAAGCTCACGCTTCCTCTCATTCACCGCGTGGTGTATGCGGCTGTATTTGGGGATATTATGATGAAATGTATTTATCGCATGCGCCCCTATGAGCTGAAAAAAGGAGCTGTAAATACAGTACATAAAAAATGGGAGACTCGCTGCATTGAATTTGTTACCGGGAAACGCCTAAGCCACAGGAAATTCAAAACCATGTGCAGGGAGATGGTTCATGATTTTGACACCGTTCCCATCAGTGATGTTAAAAAGCCTCGTGTAGGCATTGTAGGCGAGATTCTGGTAAAATTCCTTCCAGCCGCCAATAATCACCTCGCAGAGCTTCTGGAAGCAGAGGGCGCAGAGCCTGTTGTTCCGGATTTGATTGATTTCCTCTGCTACTGCTTTTACAACCAGAATTTCAAGCACGAAAACCTGGGCTTTAAGAAGTCCTCTGCATCCATTGCAAACCTGGGCATTCAGGCCATTGAATGGCTGAGAAAAACCGCCAACGAGGCTCTGGAGGAGAGCAAGCATTTTTATCCCTCTGCAAGAATAGAAGATCTGGCTGCCATGGCAAAGCCGATTGTATCCCTTGGAAATCAAACCGGTGAAGGGTGGTTTCTCACAGGAGAAATGATGGAGCTGATTCATGCCAACACTCCGAATATTGTCTGCATTCAGCCTTTTGCCTGCCTTCCCAACCATATCGTAGGAAAGGGCGTTATCAAGGAAATCCGAAGAAACTATCCAAAGGCAAATATCGTGGCCATTGACTACGACCCCGGTGCAAGTGAGGTAAACCAGCTTAACCGCATCAAGCTCATGCTGTCCACAGCCTTCAAAAATCTGAAATAATTGAAAAAAGTACAGCTATCCTTCTCATAAACGGACAGCTGTACTTTTTTATATCTATTTGTAGCTGTATCAGCACAAATGCAGCTTTCTTCCAAATCTTACAATCATGCCTCCCCCCGGCACATAGGACAAGTCCTCTTCTGTCGGCTTACTGATTGCCAGATAAGCAATAAAATACACAATCACAGCCAGTGCAATAGACACAACCGCACTGATGGCCATAGACACTGTATAAGAGCCAAATATCCTTTCAGGCAGAATGAGTCCCATAAGGAAATCAGAAATCACCACAACAGCAGCCATTGGGACGCAGGCAAGGAGCGGCTGCACATAGGCATATTTCCAGGGATTCTTGAAATTCATATATTTTTTCATGGAAATGTCATTCAGCACACAGATAAGAATCGAGTAAATAATCATGGCAATCACTACTGAATAAATTCCAAGCTTTGTAAAGCACAGCATAACAAGCAGCACAATCATATTGACAACCAAAGAAATCGCAGCGTTTATCATAGGAATCTCCGGTTTTCCGATTCCCTGAAGCACACCATTGGAAATATTGGAATTGCTGTTCAGAATAATCATCACAGCTCCCACAATCATCAGACTTCCTCCCATTCCATTGCTCACAGGGAAAATAATCTGCACTACCTTGTTGGCAAGCAGCATAAGGCCTACGGCAGAAGGGATGGAGATGATCATGCTAATCCAGGTTGCCTGAATGGTCTTTTCATTGGCAGCGTCAAGGTTTCCTCTGGCATAAAGGCCGGAAACTTCAGGAATCATGGAGGTGGGGGCTGTTCCTGCCAGAGTCAGAGGAATATTAATCAGAGTCATAAAATAGCCGTACTCTGCATACATTACCTTAAGGACTCCTCCGTCTACTCCCCTTTTTCCCAAAATAAAGGTATACATATAGCTGTTGATAAAGCTGTTCACATTATAGATAAATGCACTGAGAATGATTGGCGTCATAATAAGAAGAAGATATTTCATAACCTCTGAATAGCTCTCGTCCTTTGACGCCCTATCTCTTCTGATTTTTTTTCGGATGGTATTTCTGTTCACCCAGTACACAAACAGCATAAACAGAAGCGCTGCCAGAACACCGGCTCCTGTTCCCATGGTTGCTCCTGCTGCTCCCCACTGCTGAAGGGCGTCCTCTCCCTTGCCCTGAAAATGCGCCACCATGATTCCAGAGGCAGCCAGAGCCACAACCGCCACAAAAATCTGCTCAATAATCTGAGACAGAGAGGTGGGCATCATATTTCTGTAGGCCTGGAAATACCCCCTGAATACTCCGAGGATTCCTGACAAAAAGATAGTCGGAGCCAAAAAGCGCAGAGCAAGCCTCGCATTAGCCATATTGTCAGGAACTAAGAGATTTGCTCCAAACAGGCAAATCAGAGCTGCAATTCCTCCTGCAATCACAGCATACAAAAGAGCCGCCTTAAACACGCGCTGCGCGTCTCTGTAACGGCGGAAGGCAATCTTTTCTGCCATGACCTTGGAGACTGCCTGGGGAATGCTGAAGGAAGCAATCATAAGCAGAATCAAATATGCATTCTGCGCATAGGTGAAGCAAGCCATTGTCTCGCTTCCAATTGTTGAGGAAAGAGGACTTTTATAAATCATTCCTATGATTTTGGATACCAGAGCCGCAATCATAAGAACAGAGGCGTTCTTCACCAGAACTGTGTCATTTTTCTTTGCCATTTTTTATTTCCCCTGTATATTTTCTATCTGCCAGTCAATCGGGGAAAGACCATTCTGCTCAAGAAAGGCATTGGCCTTACTGAAGTGCCTGCATCCAAAAAAACCTCTGTATGCTGAGAGAGGGCTCGGATGCGGCGCCTCCAGAATCAAATGATGCGGGTTATTCAGCATTCCCCTTTTCATCTGCGCGGGCCGCCCCCATAAAAGAAACACAATAGGTCTGTCCTGCTCATTGAGAATCTCAATGGCAGCGTCTGTGAATTTTTCCCATCCAATCCCTCTGTGGGAATTGGCCTGGTGCGCACGTACTGTCAGAACGGTGTTCAGCAGCAGCACTCCCTGTCTGGCCCACTTTTCAAGATAACCGTTGTCAGGCATATAGCAGCCTAAATCATCGTGAAGCTCCTGATAAATATTCACAAGAGACGGAGGAATCTCCACATTGCTTTTCACTGAAAAGCACAGACCATGTGCCTGTCCGTCATTGTGGTACGGATCCTGTCCTAAAATTACCACCTTTACCTGATTCAGGGGCGTGAAATGGAAGGCATTAAATATATCGTCTGCTGGAGGAAAGATCTTCCTTGTGCGATATTCTTCCATAACTGTCTTATATAAACCGGCATAATAGGGCTTACGAAATTCTCCCTTCAATGCCTCAAGCCATTCACCGGATAGTGCTGGCATATATTATTCACCTTCTCTTTCTGTAATAATATGACGGCCGATCCCGGCATTGTCTGCCAGGTGCTGTCAGATTGATGTTTTCTTCTGATTTCTGTCTCAGAGACGCACGGAAACTCCCTTATCGGCAAGATATCTCTTGACCTCGGAAATTTCCAGTTCTTTATAATGAAACAAAGACGCAGCCAGCGCAGCATCTGCTCCTCCCTCTGTCAGGGCATCATAAAAATGCTCCAGGCTTCCTGCTCCTCCAGATGCAATGACAGGAATCGAGACACTGTCAGCAATTGCCCGCGTGAGCGCAAGATCATAGCCTGCCTTGGTTCCATCGCAGTCCATACTGGTCAGAAGAATCTCTCCTGCTCCAAGCTTTTGCACTTTCATAGCCCATTTTACTGCATCGATTCCAGTATCCAGCCTTCCTCCATGCTTATAGATGTTCCATCCGCTTCCATCTGTCCGCCGTTTTGCGTCAATAGCAACCACCACGCACTGGCTTCCAAATATATGGGCTGCCTCTGAAATCAATTCTGGTCTGTCAATGGCTGCTGAATTGACGGATATCTTATCTGCACCTTCTCTGAGCAGTCTTCGGAAATCCTCCACTGTACGGATTCCTCCTCCTACTGTAAAAGGAATGAAAACATTTGCCGCCACCTTGCGCACCATATCCACAACTGTATCCCGGCCGTCCGAGGACGCTGTTATGTCCAAAAACACAACCTCATCTGCGCCGGCTTCATCATAGGCCTTTGCGATTTCCACAGGATCTCCTGCATCCTGAAGATTAACAAAATTCACACCCTTCACTACTCTTCCGTTATTTACGTCCAGACAGGGAATAATTCGTTTTGTATACATTCTCAGCGATCCTCCTCATCAAGATTTGCAAAGTTTGCCAAAATCTTAAGACCATACTTACTGCTCTTCTCAGGGTGGAACTGACAGGCGAATACAGAATTTTTCTCCACAGAGGCATGAATACAGGCGCTGTATTCTGCCGTGGCTTTTACAATCTCCGGCTCCTTTGCTTTTAAATAATAGGAATGTACAAAATATACATGTGTGTTATCTGGAATTCCTCGAAACAGCTTTCCATGATTCTGAAGCTTAATGGAATTCCATCCCATATGCGGGATTTTAAGACCTTCTGCAGACGGAATCTTCAAAATCTCCCCTCCCAGAATTCCAAGGCCCTCTACGCCCGGACTCTCCTCACTGCTCTCAAACAGGAGCTGAAGTCCAAGGCAGATTCCAAGAAACGGCGTTTCTTTGGCAACAGACTCTCTGATAAAGGGAATCAGATCAAAATCCTGCAGATTTTTCATGGCATTTCCAAAGCTCCCCACGCCTGGAAGAATCAGTTTATCTGCATGTCTGAGAATCTCCGGATCCCTGGATACAATCGTCTTTTGCCCAAGAAAATTCAGTGCCTTCTCTACGCTTTTAATATTACCGGCATCATAATCAATAATTCCTATCATGGACTCTCCTCTTTTCCATAAAATCTATCTTCTGCAAATACTCTTTGTAAAGCATCACTGCATTTTTACACTTCTTCCTCATTCTATACTGTCAACTGAAGCCATCTGCAACAGGAATTTTCTCATTCTTTCCATGGCTGCTGTCTGGGATTTCCGTAAATACCCCTGGGAATATTGGCTGCAAATATTTGATACTACTTTTTAGTATAACGCAAAAACAGGCAGTTGAAAAGGAAAAAATGCTTTTCTCTGCCTGTTTTATTTATTGCCTGCGGCATATGTCCATTCCCTGTGAAAACAGCGCCTAATGCTTTTCTATATCCAGAGTGAACCAGAAGCTTACACCATTTTCATAATTCGTGACTCCGCAGCTCTGACCATGGCTGTCCATCACTGCTTTTACAATACTCAGTCCAATGCCGCTTCCTCCATACTCTCTTGTGTGCGCCTTATCCACCTTATAAAACTTATTCCACAGATTCGGGATATCTGCTTCCGGGATAGGGCTTCCTGTATTAAAGACGCTGACCTTGAGAACAGAGCCCCTCTCCAGCTTAATCTCGATTTCACGGTCTCCATCCAGATGATTGAGCGCATTGGTAAAATAGTTGGTGATAACCTCCTCTATCTTGAATTCATCTGCCCACACATACACAGGTTCCTTCTCATCAAAGAAAACCTTTGCCTCGCTCTGCTGAATCATAATGCTGGACTTCTGAATCACGCCCTGAATCAGCTCCACCAGATTAAAACGAGACATTTCCACTGCATCCTGTCCAGATTCCAACTGATTGAGGGTGAGCAGGCTGCGCACCAGCTTGTTCATCTTCGCCGCCTCATCTATAATAACATCGCAATAAAACTCCTGACTCTCTGCATCATCATCAAAAATATTCTCCTTCAGTCCCTCTGCATATCCCTGAATCAGAGCAATAGGGGTTTTCAATTCATGAGATACATTTCCAAGAAATTCTCTTCTCTGTTCATCCATACGGATTTTATTCTCAATATCCTTCTGCAGCTCTGCGTTCGCGGTTTTGAGTTCAGAGATCGTGTTTTCCAGCTCCTTTGACATTTTATTAAAGTTCTGGCCAAGAACGTCTATTTCATTGTTGATGCTGCTCTTATATCTGGCCTCAAAATCCAGATTAGCCATACGCAGAGACAAATCTGCCAGCTCGCTGATGGGTTTGGTGATTCGATTGGTAATCAGCCAGATACACAAACCGCTCAAGGCAATAATCCCCACGCCTACAAAGAAATAGAAGGAATTGGAAATCGCCGCGCTCTCCTGAATGCTCTCCAGGGGAGTGCGAACCATACAATAGGCGCCCCGGGGAAAAACTCCCCAGATTTCCATATATTCCACTCCCATGACGCTTTCCTTGCTTTTTTGAATAATACAGTCGTCATTCTTTTCCAGAAGCTCAAATCGCTTATCCACATCCTCGCTTGTTTCCAGGTTATGGGTATAGCCAAAAAGCCTTCCGCTCATTACATTGATATCATTTTTGAATCCATAGCCAGCTATAATCTTCCATTCCTGTTCCTCTGAGACAATCACCCAGCTTAAATTCTGCTTAGAGCTTTCACTGAGCCATTCCTGCGAAATCTCCTCTGCACTGGAAGCAGTCTCATACTTTTTCAAAATTTCAAATGCTATCTTCAGGGCGTCCGCCTTCCTGGAAATATAATACTTTTCCAGAAAGAAGCCATTAATTGCCACGATCATCAAAAGAGCCAAAAGCAATAGTCCTATAAAGCTCCCCGCAATCTGCGCGCGAAGACTTCTTCCTGGTTTTTTCATTCTCCTACCTCGAATTTATAGCCCATTCCCCAAACTGTTTTGATATATTCGCCCTTTTCTCCCATCTTGCTTCTGAGCTTTTTGACATGAGTATCAATGGTTCTCGCGTCTCCAAAATAGTCGTAATTCCATACAGAATTCAGGATTTTCTCCCTTGACAAGGCAATTCCCTGATTTTCCATAAAATAGGTGAGAAGTTCAAATTCTTTAAAGCTCAAATCCACATTCTTTCCATCTACTGTGACAAGATGAGCCGCCTTGTCAAGAACAATGCCTCCGCTCTTTAACACATCCTCCTGATTTGCCTGACCGGTTCTTCGCAGAATTGCCTCTACCCTTGCCACCAGAATCTTCGGACTAAAGGGCTTGGAAATATACTCGTCTACTCCCAGCTCAAAGCCAAGAAGCTCGTCTCTCTCATCTCCCCGGGCAGTGAGCATGATAATCGGGATTTTGGAATCCTTGCGGATTTCACGGCACACCTGCCATCCGTCCATTTTCGGCATCATCACATCCAGAATAATCAGAGAAATCTCCTTATCCTGATAAAATAGATCCAGGGCTTCCTCCCCATTGGCTGCCTCCACAACAGTGAAATTCTTCCTGGATAAAAAGTCCCTTACCAGCTTTCTCATTCTACTCTCATCATCCACAACCAGTATTTTCAAAGAATCCATATTCTTCTCCTCCTTTTATGCCTCTATTCAGGGACGCTTTCCTGCGTCCTTACCGTATCGCCTTTCTGATAGGCTTAGTATAACAGATATTTATGATATTTTTGTGAACATGTCAGGAGAATGTTTGCTGAAAAAGCTTTCTGTAAGGCCTGTACAAGTAGAAAGAATTCCGATATAATGAAAAAGGAAGCGCAAAGTCCTGTAAAAAGAGGAGAGCCGCATCTCCTGGTCTTGGAAATGCGGCAAATGAAAAAGAAAAAGTGTTATCTATGTAAAAAAGGTGTCTGCCTTTGTTCAATACCTAATATACCTTTAAATTGTGATGATTGTGTGATGAACCCATAAAGAAAATATGAAAAGAAAATAAAATGAAAATTTAACGTATCAGGCAAAAAGCAAGCTGCCGTTTCTGCCCGGAAGATTCACCAAAAGCCAAAGCTCACATAATTACATCCATAAATGGAAAACTACCTACAAAGGCTTTCTCTCCAGAAGAAACGGTAAACTCAGGCAGCTTAGAAGGCGTCATTCCAGCAAAAAAAGGTTTTACGAAAGGATTTTATTTATGAAGTTTGAACTAACATCCCTTGAAAAGAAATGGGTACTTTATGATGTGGGAAACTCTGCATTCACCATGCTGGTATCAACGATTTTCCCTATTTACTTTAATCATCTGGCAGGTCAGGCCGGCATTTCCTCTGTCAATTATCTGGCATACTGGGGATATGCAGCTTCTGTCTGCACACTGCTGGTAGCCGTTCTCGGCCCCACACTGGGGGCATTGGCAGACACTCGAAACTCCAAGAAGCAGATTTTCACTGTATTTCTGCTCGTTGGCGTCGCCGGCTGCGCACTCCTTGGCTTTACTACCTCGTGGCTATGGTTCCTTGTGATTTTTATTTTAGCAAAAACCAGCTATTCCTCAAGCCTGATTTTCTATGATTCCATGCTCACAGATGTGACAGAGCCTGAAAGAATGGATCAGGTATCCTCTCAGGGCTTTGCGTGGGGCTATATTGGAAGCTGTATTCCTTTTGTTGCAGGAATCGCAGTTGTCCTTGGCGGAGGAAGGTTCGGGCTTACCATCCAGCCCTGTATGATTATCGCTTTTTGCATTACCTCTGTATGGTGGCTTGTCTCTTCCCTGCCTCTGCTTTTCTCCTACAAGCAGAAATATTTTTCCGAGAGACAGAGCCATGTGCTGGGAGATACCCTTGGGCGCTTATGGAAAACCCTTGTGGAGATTCGCCGCCAAAAGCATATTTTCCTGTTTTTGCTTGCCTTCTTCTTTTACATTGACGGTGTTTATACGGTTATTGACATGGCTACTGCCTATGGACAGGCTCTGGGGCTGGACAGCACAGGTCTTCTTCTGGCTCTCCTGCTCACCCAGATAGTCGCCTTCCCCTCAGTTCTTATCATGGGAAAGGCGGCAAATAAAATCGCTCCTCACAAAATCATCTCCGTATGTATAGGGGCCTATTTCCTGATAGCTCTCTTTGCCTATGGTCTGGACACACAGGTCAAATTCTGGATTCTCGCCGTGCTTGTAGGAATGTTCCAGGGAACTATTCAGGCTCTCAGCAGGTCCTACTTTGCCAAGATTATTCCTGCCGAAAAATCAGGAGAATACTTTGGCATTTATGATATCTGCGGAAAAGGCGCTTCCATCCTCGGAACAGCCTTTGTGTCCTTTGTCGCCCAGCTTACCGGAAAGGTGAATGTAGGAGTCAGCGCCCTGACTGTTATGTTCCTGATTGGTTTTGTCCTTTTTCACATGGCTGTAAAGGCTTCTCCAAAATCGGTAAATTTTTCAAAAAAATAAAAAAATATTGACACCTGGTTTTTCAATGGCTATAATAAGACACAGATGTATGTGGAGTTTTTCCACATGCAGTTTTCTGACTGAAGCTTCTGCGTACCGGTACATGTATCGCCGCCTGCGTGCGGCAGCAGTTTTTCACGGGCTTGTACTGGTTTCGACGGGGATTTTGAAGCTGGGGCAGCCATCCGCAGACTCTGGGACTGCGTAATAACCTGGAACTTAAATATAAACGCAGACAATAGACAGTTAGCGTTAGCAGCCTAAGTGCTGCTCGTCAGCCCTCCTGCACTCACACTTGAGGAATCTGGCGTCAATTATGTGAGAAACCTTATCGGTTAAGCTTTGCACCGGTAGATGTATCATGAAGCTACTGAGGGTGTAAGCCTGCTGTCGGGCGTACATCTGAGGGAATGTTAAAACAGCAGCTGTGATGGGAGACACCACAGGGGATAGGTTTTCGGACGCGGGTTCGATTCCCGCCAGGTCCACTAAAGAGAGTGCCTCTGCAATATAGAGCATAATTGCTCTGTTTTGCAGAAGCACTCTCTTTTTGCTGCAGGCAGAAGGCTCTTGCCCTCCTGTAAAAGCTTCTGTCGCGTCATTGAAAAATTCTGCTCTAATCAAAGCAATTCCCTGTCACCTCCAGATACTGAGGCATATACCTGCACAAGAGAGCATCACAGTACCCCTCCTTTACAAGCTTAAAGCAGCCATAAGAATACACTGCCTCATTTATCATCCATTCTTTGCTGCTTATCTCATATGCTCTGACAAGGTCATGCTCCCAAATCCTCTTCCCGTGCTTGTCCGCAAAACCACTGTATCTGCACAGAGTTTCAGGAAATACTCTCCATTTTTCAGGCGCAGATTTTCCCTCCTTATGCCTTCCAGACAAAATATAGCATTCTCCTGTATCCAAATCGCACACATAAAACCCTTCTGCCCACTTCTTGTTATCCAACCGCCTTGCCCTGAACAAAATTTCCTTATCTGCCATTTTCTTCTCTCTCTGCCTTGTGATATCCCTGTTTATCTTATGCCTCCTCTCTGTCTTTTATTCCTTTTGAATCCCTGGCAGATCAAACGTCTCTTTTCCCTTTGCATAAACGCGCCTTCCATCAAAAAAGAGCCATGAAACATGACTCTTTTTTTGATGGGTATTCTTTTTAGAAAACAAAAGTCTCTCTGCCTCTTATCTGCGCTTCATCCAATAATATCCATTTCCGGGAATATCCACTCCTGACGCTTTGAGCATTCTTCCTGTCAGCAGGTCCTCATACTCGCCGTCATGCTCATCAATCCAGGCAGTCTTGTCAAATTCGCTGAAATTGAACAGACCGATAATCTTGTCTCCTTTATATTCTCTTACCAGACAGAGGACAGAATTATCATAGGTTTCAATTGTATAGCAGTTTGCATTTGACATGAAGGCTTTCTCTTTTGCGCGAATCTTCTCCATTTTATCCAGTCCGCCAAAGATTCTCTGCTGCACAGTTCCCTTTTCATGAATCTTCTGGGCATTCTCCCACAGGAATTTTCCTCTGTGAATATAGCGGGAATCCGGAGCCTTCTCAGGAATCTCCTTGTAGGTATAATCATTTACCTGAGCAATCTCATCGCCGCTGTAGAGAACCGGAATTCCTGACTGCATGAACATATAGGCATGGAGCATCAAATCTCTCTGAATAGCAGCCTCCATCTGTTCCTCATCCTGCTCAAAGCCGGCCTTCTCGATACCGCACATGGAAGCGGTCGTTCCGCAGAAACGTGCGTCTCCTGTCACAGGGTCTGCATTGTACAGCTCGCCTCTGCTGAAGCTTCCCTCTACCTGACCTGTAAAGAAGTCGTTGATGTACTGCTTGTGAGGACGCTCCTCCATTCCCCACCATCTCAGAGTGTCATAGTCAAGTCCCCAGCCAATATCATCATGGCAGCGGAGATAATTCAGGAAGGTATATTCCTTTGGAAGGCTGTTCACAATATCCATCTGCTTCTTCAAAAGCCGCACATCTCTGGTTGCCACAGAGTTCCAGGTAGTCGCCATTGTCGTCACATTATAGAGCATATGACATTCCGGCTTTTCCACGGTTCCGAAATACGGCGCAACCTTGGAGGGTTCCATAACCACCTCGCCGAGAAGTACAATTCCAGGACACACAATCTCGCCAATCATACGCATCATGCGCACAATCGTATGTACCTTGGGAAGATTTCGGCAGTCTGTTCCAAGCTCCTTCCAGATATAAGGAACGGCGTCAATACGGATGACGTCAATTCCCGCGTTTGCAAAGAAGAGAAAGTTATACATCATCTCATTAAATACCCTGGGATTCTTATAGTTCAGATCCCACTGATAAGGATAAAAGGTAGTCAGTACATAGTGGTTGATTTCCGGAAGATATGTAAAGTTGCCTGGTGCAGTGGTTGGAAATACCTGAGGCACGGTCTGCTCATAAAGAGACGGAATATAATAATTATCATAGAAGAAATAGCGGCTCATATATTCGCCCTCTCCTCTGCGCGCACGTACTGCCCATTCATGGTCTTCAGAGGTATGGTTCATAACAAAATCCATGCACACGCTTATATTTCTGTCATGGCATTCCTTGGCAACCTCTTCCAAATCCTCGATGGTTCCAAGCTCAGGCTGCACCTTGCGGAAGTTTGCCACTGCATAGCCTCCGTCAGAACGGCCCTTGGGGCTCTCCAAAAGCGGCATCAAATGCACATAGTTCACATTCGCTTCCTTGATGTAGTCCAGCTTTGCCTTCACTCCCTGCAGATTATCTGCAAAATTATCTACATAAAGCATCATTCCAAGCATATCGTTTCTCTTAAACCATTCCGGATCCTGCTCACGGATTCGATCCAGAGCCTTCAGCTCCTCCTTACGCTCTGTGTAAAAGAGATACATTTGGCTGCACAGCTCATCAAACATCTCATAATTGCCATAAAGCTCTATATAGAGCCATTTCAGCTCATCCAGATGCTTCTGGAAACGAAAGTAATATTCTTCATCCTCAAACTGCCTCTTCTTTGTTATCTTCGTTTCGCTCATAATATCCTCCTTATGACTGTCAGCGGAACTTCCCTGTTGTACAGCCCACACTAAAAAAGGGCGATTTCCGCCATGTTTTTGTAATTGTATAGTATCATAAGCAGATATATATGTCAACCGATTAACATTGTTCTTTTGCACAAATAAAAGGTGAAATTGAGTTTTTAGTATATATTTACGATTTTTCTTTTTATTTTTTGTGCAAAAGCACCATTATTTTTTTTCGTTTCAAGAGTTTTTTACAAAAATCCTAACTACCGATAATCATATGTTTTCCATCTGCAGATCAGGAAAACCAGCTCCTGGCTCAATCAAAAAAAGCGCCTGATACTCAGGCGCCCTTCTTATGCAGATTCTCTCTTTCTCAGGGTCACAGGAAATACGGTTCTCGCAGGAACCATTTTTCCCTCATTTATCTGCGTGAGCATGGCTATCGCCATCTCAGCCATTTCCTTCACCGGCTGACGAATAGTCGTAATGCCAGGAGTTGTCAGAGAAGCAATATTCTCATCATCAAAGCCCACAACCTTCATTTTTCCCGGCACATCGATTCCGCGCTGTCTGCACACCTGAATGACTTGCGCCGCAATCACGTCTGAGCTTGCAAATACGCCGTCTGTATCTGGATATTTTGTCAGCATATCCTCAATAACGCTATAATAATTCATATCATCATAGATGGCCTGACGAGTTTCTATCTCCACATGAGATATCTCACTTTTGTCACAGGTATTCTTAAAGCCTGTCTTCCTCTGATCCGCTGGCATGGGGAGACTGGAAACTCCTCCGATATAGAGCAGATTCCTGCATCCCTGTTCAATCAGACATTGGGCGGCTATTTTTCCTCCGTGATAGTTATCGCATTCAATTCCTGCTGTTCCATTGTCCAGAAAACGCTCGATTGTAATTAACGGACATCCCAGATGCTGAAATTTTTCTGTCTGAAAGGAGCCCGTACACAGAATCACTCCTGCTACGCGGTTGCTCTTGCACATCTCTATGCACTCTTCCTCCTTCTCATCCTTTCCCTTGGAATTAAACAAAAGAATTTTATATTTACTGTTATAAGCAGCCAGCTCCAGATTGCTGATTAATTTCGCAAAGTATGGATGTACCACATGGGGAACAATGACCCCAATGGTATTGCTGGTCTGTTTTGACAGAAAACGCGCCATCTCATTCGGCTGATAATTCAGCTCATCCATTACCTCATAAACGCGCTTTCTGGTTTTATCACTGATATAGCCTCTATTATTAAGCACACGCGAGACGGTTCCCACGGTGACGCCCGCTGTTTTTGCCACATCCTTTAAAGTAGCCATACTCTCACCGCCCTTTTTATCTGCGCATAGCTTTCAAGCGCTTCCCCCATGTCGGAACCTGCATAAAGTCCCTTATTTTTAAAGCTCCCCATCCTTTTTAATGTCATTCCTTTCCTCCTATCAAACGGCTATTGGCAATACCTACAGGGTGCGGCGTCCGTTTTCCTGATTTATTGATGTCTGATAACCGTTTATTATATCCTATATTATACATTAAATTCTGAATTTTGTATACTACAAAAGTAAAAAAAATGAAATTTTACTTGTTTCTACAAATATCAAAAAAGCTTAAAAATATATCTCTTTTTCTCAATATCGCGAACTTTCCAAGCTTTGCTGCCAGGGACAGGCAGGTTGCTGTTTGCTGGCGCCGATTACAGCATTTCTATGCATCGCAAAGCGTATTGCTGTGAGCGCAGTGAAGGATAACACAGGCAGAGGAATGCTCTGGAAAAATCTTAAGAAGCTATGGTCAAATCAAAAAATTCATGATATGATAAGGCTTAATGTTATGTTTTCCCCACTTCTGCTGACACAGCGGAAGCATTTTTCACAACATTAGTTTTTTCTACAAGAAGGTGAATTTCATGATTTACAATAAAAATGAATTTCTGAGGCACTTTGCGATTTCTCAGCAAGAGTTTGAAGCAGCGGACATGTCCTGGGAAGAGCTTATGGCCATAGCCAGCGATTATGAAAAGCGCATTCCCAGAATGCACCAGATTCGGGATCAGTTTATCCAGGAACTGATTAAAAACAAGGACGACCTGACTGGTCTTCATTCTTACCGAACCAGAGTCAAAACGCCGGAGCATCTCATAGAAAAAATCATACGCAAACGCACAGAAAACTATCTGAAATACAGACACCTCACCAAGGATAATTATCTGAAGTTCGTTACCGATATTATCGGTATCCGCGGACTTCTTCTCTATCGGGAGGATTGGGTGATTTTCCATAAATATCTGATTTCTCATTTTGAAAACAATTCCAGCTATTATCTGTATGATTGTCTGGCAGATTACCGCCAGGATAAAGACAGGTACATGGCTGAGCCGCCCAAAGTGCATATGCGTCCCGGAGATTTTGGGGATATTTATTCCGACTGGATTGCCAGCGACAATATCTTTGACCAGAAGCATTATCGTTCTGTACATTATATTCTGAAATACGAGGGAATTTATGTGGAGGTTCAGGTACGTACTCTTTTTGAGGAGGGATGGGGAGAAATTGACCATCACATTGTCTATCCCTATAAAAAGACAGACCCTATGCTCACCGAGTTTTCCGAGCTTTTAAACCGTCTGGCAGGCATGGGAGATGAGATGGCTTCCTTTTACAAGCGCCTGCAGCGAGTATCCAGCGAAAATTTCCTGGATAAGAAAAGTACTGTAGACCTGAGAAAGGATTATCAATTTGAACAAAAGCGTTTCACTCCTGTGGATTTGAAGGAAATCAAGACCATCCAGGATGCCATCCATACAATTATTACAAAATAAGGAGGAACCTGCCATGTATGCTGCAAACGGAATTCCAAAGGAAGCTCTGGAGTCTGCTGACCGGATGCTTTCCAAGGTAAAGAAAGGACAGATTCGCCAGCATCTGATGGGAGACAGCTCTCAGGTGCGCCACGGCACAATTGAAGACCAGCGTGTGGAGGATTATTGTAATTTTCTCAAGACAAAGCTATGCTATGAAATTCTGAGTTTGAAGGGGAATGAGATTTATGAATAATATTGAAGGCATTTATCTGAACTATGACCGCATTCTGGCTGAATTTTCTGAGGAGGTCATCCAGAGCCGGTATGCTTTTCTGTACAAGGAATGTCTGTATTTTCTGGACAGCCTTGGACTGCACAGCCAGGTGCGCATTGACGAAACGATTCTCATGCACATGGTCCTTGATTATTTCTGCGATGTATCCAGACTAAAGAAATTCCACAAGATTTACCATATCAATGAAATCAAGGTGATTTCCTATGAAACCTACTGGCTGCTTCGCAGAAAGCCCCTGCAGGTTCTAAAGGATGAGCCTCACGATGATTTTCTATCCTTTATTAACGAGAAATTCGCATTCAGCCGTATTGCTTCTTTTCTCATGAAAAAGCAGGGAAACCTGACGCTCAATGACAGCGACAAAAAGTCCTTTATGAATTATCTGGATACTCTGTATTATTTTCTCAAATACCGCCAGTACGACCCCCAGATGCTGGAATTGATGATTCTTGGCTTCCGTGCAGGCGAGCTTCTTGGCAAAAGCACTAAGCCTGCGCCCTGACAGCTATTTTTGAGCTGAGACAAAGCGTCTCAGCTCATTTTTTCGCGATAGACCCGGAAAATGGCTGCCATGCCCGCGACGCGAAGCTAGTCCTTTGGGACATAAGCAGACATTTGACGGACAACAGACAGCAAACAGCTTTGCTGTGAGCTGTCCGCGGTATCGCGCGGATAGAGAAACTATTCATAGAGATAAGAACAGCTCTCCCGTTCTATTAACCGACAGGGAAGCTCCAAACGCACATTTTCCTCATGTCGTTTGTTCTTCCGATCCAGCAGCAGCATGAGAGCCAGATGGCTCATCTCCTTCTTTGGAATGTGAATCGTGGTGAGCATTGGCGAGGTATATTGTGAAGCACGAATATTGTCAATGGAAATAACAGAAGGCACATACCCTCTCTTTCTATTTTTCTTTAAAGCCTGCAGGACTCCAAGCGCAGTACTGTCGTTTGCACAAAAAACAGCGGTTGGCTGATTAGATTTCTCCATGATTGTCTGCATGACCTGGAAGCCCTCCTCCTGCGTCTGGTTTGTAGGATGAATATTGGAATGGTTCAGAGGAAGCCTGTGATTTAAGAGAGCCTGATAGTATCCAACATACCGTGCCTCATAGGTGCAGTCTCCAATATAGGCAATATTCTTATGTCCCAGAGAAATCAAATATTCCATGGCTTTCCCGGCAGCTGTTGCTCCATTGCATACCACTTCATCATATTCATAGTCTGTGGGGTTCCGGTCAATTCCGGCAATACAGGAATACCGTCTTCGCAAAATGGATATCATATTAGAAGGACATTTTCCCAAAATAATTAATCCTGTATTCTCTTTACAAGAGAGCGTACAGGATTCCAGACTGGAAGACCTGACAGAACCCTTTGTATCGGATTGATAAGGGATGCGTCCGCCATTTTCCGAAGAATGTATCAGCTTCACCACGTCCACAGAGTGAAGAACCTCCCCCAGCAGGCAGCCTGATAAAAGCAGCTCTTCTTTTATATGCTGAAACAGCTCCAGAAAAAATACATCCTTGTCAAGAGAGTCAAAGCGAGTCAAAAAAACATCCACAACATATGGTACTTTATCTGTAGAAACTCCCAGACGCAGATTCCTCGCTGTGGTATTTGGAACATAATGAAGCCTGGCTGCTGTTTCCCAGATTCTCTCTTCCAATCCAGAATGATTGCAGCGGTGTTCTGGATGATTCAATACTCTTGATACAGTGGAAACAGAGGTTCCGGTTAATCTTGCAATTTCTTTTAATGACATAGGGTCTTTTTCCTTTCCTGCAAAAATGCAATCGTTTTCATTTATAAATCAAAAATTTTCATATGCAAGTCCCTCGCCCACCGCTTATTTCTCTGCAAAATTGAAGCAGGGGACTTGCTTGATTTGGTTCAAATATAGCATAATCGCACATTCCAATCAAAGTCAAGCGGAAATTCGCACTCCGCTTTGCTGCTTGCTTGGTACGTGAAATTGTTTTCATTTTCAGCTGTTTCTTTCAAAAAAAGAAAAGGGTAAAATATAAGAAACTTACAATTATACGATGATATCAGGATCAAAATACCTTTTCCCCCATCATCATACGATTGTTGAATCATAAATAGTTCAAGGAAAGGAAGTATGGGAAATTTCTCATACAAAGGCAAAGACAAATGAAAGCATGGAAAAAATGGATACTGCCCCTGTTTATGCTCTCTGCCCTGACTGGCTGCGGCAAAGAAAAGCAGACAGCCCAAATGCATATCGGCTATTTTAATAATGTCACTCACCCACAGGCCTTACTCATGAAATCTGAAGGAAGTCTTCAAGAGCAAATCGGGGACGACATATCCGTAACCTGGACAGCCTTTAACGCAGGTCCTGCCGAGGTAGAGGCGCTGTTTGCCGGAGATATTGATATTGGATATATTGGTCCGGTTCCTGCCATCAGTGCAAACGTAAAATCCCAGGGAGATGTGGTAATCCTGTCCGGTGCCACAAAGGGCGGCGCTGTTCTGGTTACAAGAGAAGACTCCAATATCAGCAGTGTGGAGGCTTTATCCCAAAAGACTATTGCCATCCCACAAATTGGAAACACACAGCATTTATGCCTTTTGGAGCTTTTGAAGGAAAATGATTTAAAGCCCGTCACTGCTGGAGGAGATGTCACTGTCAGTGCCGTCACAAACGCAGATGTTGCCAATATGATGGAGCGCGGAGATATTGACGCTGCCCTTGTGCCAGAGCCCTGGGGCGCTACTTTGCTGGAACAGGGAGCAGAGCTTTTGCTTGACTATGATGAAATCTACATGCAAGGAACCTATGATGTGGCAGTCGTGGTCGTAAGAAAAGAATTCCTGGAAACCAGCCCAGAGCTGGTAGAAGCCTTCCTAAAGGAGCATGAGACTGCCACCAGAAAGATAAATGAGGAAAGAGAAGCCACCCTGCAGACAATCAACACAGAACTCCAAAGTGCCACAGGAAAATCCTTAAGTGAGGCCATCATAACACAGGCGTTTGAACGCATTCAGGTCTCAACAGAGTTAAATAAGGATTCTATCATGGGCTTTGCGTCCATCAGCCAGGAGGAAGGATTTATCAAAGAGGCTCCTGATGAAGAAAAATTATTTGCACAGTAGGCTCTCAGAGGGGAAATCATTATGTCATTGGAAATAAAAAATGTTTGTATGAAGTTCGGAAGCAGCGAAAATGCTGTTTTAAACGAAATCAGTCTCTGCATAGACCCTGGAGAATTCGTGTGTATTGTCGGAGCCTCTGGCTGCGGCAAAAGCACACTGCTGAATCTGATTGCCGGTCTGCTTACCCCTACCAGCGGTGAAATTCTGCTGGACGGAAGGAAAATAACAGGGCCGGGGGCAGAGCGAACCGTTATGTTTCAGGAGCATGGTCTATATCCATGGCTGAATGTCATTGACAATGTAAAATTCGGCATGAAGCTGGCGGGCATCCCCAGGAAAGAGCAGGAAGAAAGAGCCGTCCACTATCTAAAAATGGTCAACCTGCTGGAATATCGAAATTACCCGATTCATCAGATATCTGGCGGAATGCGGCAGAGAACAGCTCTTGCCCGGGCATTAACCATGGATTCCTCCATTCTTCTTATGGACGAACCCTTTTCTGCCCTGGACAAGCAGACCTCCAACAAGCTCCGTGAGGAGCTGCAGCGTATATGGATGGAAACCAAACGAACCATTTTGTTTATTACCCACAGCGTGGAGGAAGCTGTTTATCTGGGGGACCGCGTTGTAGTGCTTTCTGCTGATGCCCAAAAAAGCGCTCATGTCATAGACATTAGCCTGGAGCGCCCCAGACACGTATATTCGCCGCAGTTTGTAGAATTGCGGCATCAGATATTGGAGGAAATCCGAGGGGAGGCATTTTAAATGAGTACAATTATCTTCTTATGTCTGTTGGTTCTGGTATGGCAGGTTTTTTATTGGATTGGCGTGGATGTTTTCATGCTGCTCAAGCCCTATGCGGTTCCTTCACCTCTTGGTGTCTGGGAGCGCTTTATAGAGCTTTGCAGCAATGGAACTTTGTGGGAGGCTATCGGCCATTCCCTTCTAAGAGGCATGGCAGGCTATGCCATTGCTATTGTGATTGGAGTAGTGCTTGGTCTCTTGATTAATCACTTTCGTTACCTTCAGAAGAATCTAAAGCCCTTTATATTAGGTGTCCAGACCCTTCCGAGCGTCTGCTGGGTTCCTTTCTCGATTCTATGGTTCGGTCTTTCCACACAGGCCATTCTGTTTGTTGTTGTTATGGGTTCTGCCTTTAGTATTGCCATTTCCGTGGACAATGCAATTAAGAATGTACCTCCTATTTATATAAAAGCAGCTCTTACCATGGGTGCCAAAAAGCAGCAGCTGTATTGGCATGTCATTCTTCCGGCCAGCCTGCCTGAGCTGCTCTCTGGTCTCAAGCAGGGCTGGTCCTTTGCCTGGAGAGCTCTGATGTCAGGAGAGGTCATGACAACCTCTATAGGACTGGGACAGACCTTGATTATGGGACGGGATTTGGCAGATATCAATCAGGTCACACTAGTCATGCTGGTTATTATCCTCGTGGGAATCCTGATTGACAAATGTATCTTTTCTGTGATTGAGAAGCGCCTCCTCACAAAAAGAGGTTTGTGGGAGACCAGGCAGCTCTGAATAATCTGCCAGCAAACAATTACTTTCTCTCATCTTTTTCTTTCATCATTGCTCTTAAGATTTTCCAGCTTTATGCGCAAAAAATGACCTCAAGACTGTTTTTCAGTCTCGAGGTCATCTCTATGTCAGCTATCTGAAACTGCACTCTTACGTCTCTTTTGCTTTCTCATATATGCCGTATGGCAGCCTGATTCAGGAAACGTAAGGTTTCATCTTATTCTTGATTATTTAGCAGCCTGTACAGCAGGTTTGTTGGCAATAGCTGCCTGTGCAGAAAGGTAAAAACAAGGGGGTTTTTGAGGAACATTCCGTTGTCCTCATTCTCTTTCCTATGTAACGAGGAAATCTGTTCAATTTCCTCTAACTTCACAACAGCTCTGCTCTTTCGTCCCTCTGCCGTAAAAGTTGCCTTAACATCAGCCGTTCCAGACAAATTAACATACCAATCAAAAGTGGTATCGGATGTTGGCGTTACCCTATATACAAATTGATTGATGACTTCCTCGCTTACCTTTGTACCGCTGAAATCTATCAGCGTATTCAGTGTACTGATAATCCCATCTAACTCAAGTCCTCGTTTCGGCTGTTCATCATTAGGTGCTTGATTTAATTTCTCCTGTAACTGTTGAATTTCGGTATCAATAGGTTTTCTCATAGCTTGGTATTCTTCTTTTGACAGCTCGCCATCTGCCCGCATAGCAATAAGATTAGTTAATCGGGTCTGTGCCTTTTCAATCTTCACTTTGATGGATACTGCATTATGCTGATTTTCATTAAGCCTATCATCTTTGTAATAACGCTTAATGAGGTCTATTGCAATAATAACAGATGCTTTTCTGTCCTGCCAGAGATGCTCTAACAGCTCTTTTGCCATAAAGTCAAGTTTCCAGTCAGTTATCATTTTGATGTCGCAATATCCCTCGGTGTCTAAACCAAGAGCCGCCCTCTTTTTCTTGTTTCCGTTGTTTATCTGGTTATAGCACTGATAGCCGTATGAAATCTTCCCATCCAATTTTGTATGCCACTTATCTTTTCGGAATGAAGAGCCGCACGAACAACGCAGCTTATTTACCCATATATCCTTGGAGTCACGCTTGCTGTGCGTTGTTTTGGAAGTTGACACTAAAGACGGCTTCATTCTGCTTTCTCTTATCTTTTGGGCTTTGTCCCATACTTCCTGTGAAACAATAGCAGGGAAATCGCCCTCAACATATTCATAAGTGGACATATCCAGATTGTTAATCCTTTTCTGTTCAAGGAAATTGTTGCTTCTGGATTTGTTATAACATTTCGTACCCGTATATGTGGCATTTTTAATGGCTCTCATAATATTGGATACGCTCCATTTTACAAGCCCTGATGCTGTTTTTCGCTTTCTTTCCGTCAGTATTCCCGCAATCTTCATCGAGCCATATCCCTGCAAATACAAATCAAATATCATTCTGACTGTTTCTGCCTGTTCTTCATTGATAACATAGGTTTCACCCACTCGGTCATATCCTAAAATATTCCCATTTCCATAAAGAACGCCGTTATCTCGGCTGATTTTCTGTCCTGCCTTTACACGCTCGGAAGTCTTGCGGCTTTCTTCCTGTGCCAAAGTCGCCATAAGCGAAAGACGCAGCTCTCCGTCGCCGTCCATCGTCCAGATATTATCATCAATAAAGAATACCTCAACGCCAATACCCTTTAGCTCCCTTGTCACCACAAGAGTATCTACAACATTTCGGGCAAAGCGGCAAACCTCTCTTGTTACAATCAAATCAAATTTGCCGTTTTTTGCATCTTCAATCATACGCAAAAATGCAGGGCGTTTTTTTGCCTGTGTGCCAGTGATGCCCTCATCAATATAGCGTTCGCAGACAGTCCAGTTTGGATGATAGCGTACTTGGTCGTCATACCACTGTAACTGATTTTCAAGTGCGGATAACTGTGCCTCATGCTCTGTTGAAACACGTCCATAGATAGCAACTTTTCTTGCTCGGTTTCTGTCAAATAACGCATAGTCCGTGAGCTTAAATCTGTAATTATATTCGTTTACTGCTGTATTCATAAAGCATACCTCCTTTAACTCAACATTATTCTACCTCTTATTAAGCCGCCTGTGAAATGTGCAAATTTGAGTGCTTCATGATATTTGTATATGTGGCTTGATTTATCATTCCCTTTTCCAGAAGTATCTCAATAAGTTTGAGAGCGGCAATATAATCATCAATTCTTATCTCTTTCATTGCTACCTCCCCTCAAAGAAATACTAATGGCAAGAGCCTTGTCAACTCTTGCCATTATGTTATCGGGCATCAATCCCATATACTGTTTTAGTCTGTGTTTATCAATCGTCCGTATCTGTTCAAGCAGGATAATGGAGTCTTTATCAAGCCCCTCAAAATCATTTACTGCCGTATGTGTAGGTAACTTTGCCTTTGTGTGTACTCGGCTCGTAATAGCAGCCACGATTACCGTAGGGCTATGCCTGTTTCCTATATCATTAGAAATGATAAGTACAGGTCTTGTACCGCCTTGCTCCGAGCCGACAACGGGATTTAAGTCTGCGTAAAAGATGTCCCCACGCTTAATAGTCCTTTCCATTATGTGTTTAACCTCCTATCTGGATTTAGGCAAGGGCTTCCTGCCTATGTAGCAGCCAGACACAAGGAAGTATTTAAGGTCGGGAGAGCATTAACAAAATCTCTGTT
>JAUNOP010000079.1 GCA_030537135.1 Eubacteriales bacterium
GGGTCAGGGACTTTCACCCTTTAGAACGTGCGCCCGCCGGGCGCACATAAAAAAGCCCGGAATCCATCAATTCCAAGCTTTTGAAAAATTCTCTATTTAATTTTTTATTACTGCTGCGCAGGTCAGTGGGGGCACTTATTATAGTGCGTGGTACTGATAGGGTCGCCGTAAGTAACTACGCCGCACTTTGCGCATTGCTTTGCTGAATAAGTAACCACATCGCAACTCCTGTCGCTGTGTTTTATATGCGTTTGATAACTTCCGCTCACCCACTGGTGGCTGCATGCCCTGGCATATTCATTTTCTATGATTTGCTCTGGCAAAACCGGAAAGCAATTTCCCTTTTCATCAATAAATACATAATCGGATATACTGAAATCTGTTATATCATCCTGCCAGGAGCCGCGTGTAAAGTACAAGCTCTCCTCCTCTGCACTCTGCGCTATCAGAACAAACGGCGTCTGATATGCCAGAACAGGAATGACATTTCCAAGTACGCAAATCAACATTGCCAATATAATTGCCGCAGATTTTGTATTTTTCTTTTTCATAATGTTTTTGATCCTAATTAGCCTTTCTTTTGTGACTTCATAAGAAGAATCCGAAAATGATGAAACACAATAAAGAGAGGACTCTCTTTTCGTGTCTACTGCTGTCCTGTAAATAATACTTCCATAATATTTCTGTTCCTCACAGGTTAGCTGCTCCATGACACATCTGTCAGCCACAAACTCCTGCTGTGTCTTAAGCTGATTCATTAGAATATATACCAGCGGATTAAACCAGCAGAGAGAGCATGCGAGCTTTGTCAGGTAGCGAACCAGAAAGTCCATATGCTGAATATGGGCAATCTCGTGAAGGAGAAGATATCTCCGTATTTCCTCTGGCGTATACTCTGACATCACAATCACCGGATGAAAAAGCCCGGTAGAAAATGCGCTGTTCCCTTCATAGCAAAGGCGAATCTCAACCCTTCTCTGCCAGAAAAGAAACGGAATGGAAATGGTCTGCTCATACCGCGAGGTTTTCTGTATCTCGTCTCTCAGAAAGCGATAAGAAAAAATAGTCCTGCAAAAAGCAATACAAAAAACAACAAACCAGACTCCAATTGCCAGATAAAACAACCAGCAATATCTCGGTAAATATAAAGTATCATCCACCAGACGATACACCTTTCCAGAACACATAGACTGCACCTTTGTTCCCAGCATCTCCTGTCTCTTTGTTATAGTATAGAGCATAAAGCGGAGCTTTCTTGACAATACCGGAAAAGGAACTATGTAAAACACCATGGACAGCAGCAAAAGCCAGCAATATTTCTCTGCTGATATCTGCTCCTTCAGAAGCCTCCTGATTCCCAGATACAGAAATACAGGAATGCTTCCCATGATGTTCATAAAAAGCAGCAGGTTATTCATCCCAGATTTTCTTCAGCTCCTCTTTTTGCGCTTCTGTTAGATCATTTTTCAAATTACTGAAGGTCAGTATGAATTCATCCATACCATTATCAAAGTTCTGTTCTACAATTTTCTTAAGCCATAAGGTTGCATAGGACATACGATCCATAGCAGCATAGTACATCTTCTGATGTCCCTGCTTGCGGAAGGTCAAAGAACCCTTTTTTACTAAATTCTCCAAAAAGGTCTTGACGGTCTGAGTAGCCCATAAAGTCCCTTTTTCTGAAAAATGCTCCCGTACACTCTTTACCATCATTTCTCTCTCTGTGTCCCAAAAATATGTCATAATCATATATTCGGTTTCGGATAAGCCAAATTTGCCTGCCATATAATCACACCCTTTCTAAAAATAATTTAACGTATCAAGCAAGTCCCCCGCTTCCATTTCGCAGAGAAATAAGCGGTGGGTGGGGGGCTTTTTTGTCTCAGAAGGGATGAGAACCCCTTCTGAAAAGCTGCGACAGCAGCTATACGGTTATGCGCAAGTAGCAAAGCGAACATTGTACCCTATGGGTATTGCGAATTTCCGCTTGACCACTGCAAAAACTTTCGTATTTCACGAAAGCTTTCATAAATTGTACCATATTAACGAAAAAAAGGATATATTTTTTTCTCATACAAAATACATGAAAAAACAATCCATTTTTTGTATATTTTTATGCAATATTCTATTTTTACATTTTTCTATGCCAGTTTTATTAATTGCCTTGCCTCCTGAAGCCTTCTGTAAAACTGTTCATAGAAATCCTCCCTCTCTTCATAGGGTTTTACATAAAAACGGTTCACCACATACACATTCAGGTTTCGTATCAGCTGCGTATCCCTGGTATTGGCCACAATCTCCTGCACATCCTTCAGAAAATAATGCCAGTCTGAGACAAACTTCTGGTTTTTCTTCAAATCCGGCGTATCAATCCATTTATAGACCTTGATCTTGCTTCGGTTCTCCTTCCTGCACTCATGTACCTGAAGAAAATACCTAAAGCTCCCGTTTTCATAATACCTTCCCAAAGGAAACAGACGGCACATTCCCGGGCGCAGAGCATGGATGGTGCATCTTCCTTCCTTATTTAAGAAAACACACTGCTCCTTCTCCCCTGCCATTTTCAGATTCGGCAGAATACTGCCGTCGCATACATTCAGCTCCAGGCAGGTATTCAGAAGCTCCTCTGGCGTCCTGTGAAGTCCGCTGCACAGCCTGTACATATCCAGAGGATCCAGCACAATCGAATGTCCCATGCCCTCGCAGCAGGCAGAGCAGCCCTTGCAATCCCTGCAGTCTGCTTTTACCATGTCATTGAGTCCATATAATCTTCCATCTGAAATCTCCTCCAGACTTACCTCTCGCATCATTTTCTGTTTTTTCTCCTATCCGGCAAATATTTATTCTGTACATCTGACTGCTTAAGCAGAAATCCTTCTATTCTCCGCGTATGCCAGAAGTTCTCTCTCTCCTTCGATCTCACAGGCATGAGGATAGGATTTTGCCGTCTTCTCAAATTTTGCCTTGCATTTCTCTGCCAGAGATTCGTCCCTGTCATACAGGAGCGCTTTTGCATATTCCATGCGGATAACAGAAGGATAGCTTTTCATTGCTCTGGCAAATTTGCGAAAGCTCTTATCATAATACCCTTCTATGACCTCTCTTCTGTTCTCTCCCACAAGCTCGCAGAATATCAGCTCTGAGATAACAAGATATCTGTGTACTCCCGCCATGCCCGTGTTCTTCTCAAGCAGTTCCCTGCCAAGAGCCTCTGCTCCCTTGAAATCCATCTCATCCATTTTTCTGCTGAAGGCCAGAACCGCTGCCGAGGCGCACATGCTGTTCTTAAGCGCCTCATCCCCGGGAATGGCGAACCACTCCTTAGGCATATCCTTCAGGCGCTTTTCCTCTGTAATCATGGCGTTGATTTTCATCTGGAGCCAGAAACTGTGCAGTGCCTGCGGATTTTCTCCCAGATGAAGCGCATTGCTTCCATCATTATCCACAGAACCGTTGCCCATGGGAATCCCATTCATAAGTCCCAGCGCGGCTCCTATGATTGCGTTCACCAGAAAGGCAGCGCCCAGAAACGGATGCGCCCTCCTTGTCAGTACATACGCAAGCACACTCAAAACAGCCAGAAGAAAATTAAAAAGGATTCCTCCCATATTGTACAGCACATAGGGGATTTTTCCCTCCTGCTCCTCTGGAGGAACCATCAGACATTGTCCGCCTGTTCCTGCCAGGGAAAAACGCCGGCACCTGAGCTTTCCTTCTTTTCTGACCAGCATGAAGCTTCCGATTCTAAAGGAACAGAAGCGATAGCCCGTCAAAAGTCCAAAAACCAGATGACCCGCCTCATGCACAACAATCTGCACGAAAATACTGACATAAAAAATCAGTAAGACACCCGTCAGCAAAAGGACCCACTTCCTGGCAGCTTCCTCCCCGTTCAGGTTCACGGCACTGCCCACAACAGACGCTCCAAAATATCCGCACCCTCCGCCCACCGCCAGCATGAAGAGCATCATTACAAGCTGACCCAGGCTCTTTTGCTTTTTTTTCATTTTCCCTCCCTCTCTTCTTTTATATGTATCGTACCACATTTTGTCTGTACTCTCAATTCTTTTCCGCTGTTTTTTCTCTATTTTTCTTAGCAAAAAACTATTTTCTTTCTCAGAAAGGAATGCTATACTATGAGACGAAAAATGACAACTGCTGTCAAAGCAAGAGATATTATTTATGAAGGGGGAACTATTATGGAATCGTATCAAATTTTCAGCAGTCTGGCCATCATTATTATTGCCGCAAAAATCTGCGGAATCGCCGCAGCAAAGCTCCACGCGCCGCAGGTAGTCGGAGAAATCATTGCCGGACTTCTTATCGGGCCTAGCGTCCTGGGTCTGGTCGGGCAATCGGATTTTCTTGTCCAAATGGCTGAGATCGGCGTTGTACTTCTGATGTTTTTTGCTGGATTAGAGACAGATATGCGCGACTTAATCAAGACCGGTCCAAAGGCCTTCCTGATAGCCTGCGCAGGCGTTCTGGTTCCGCTGGTGGGAGGCTTTTTCCTGTACTCCTGCTTTTATGGATTTTCTGCTGTTGGAACTGACAAATTTTACACAGCCGTATTTATGGGCGTTATCATGACCGCCACCTCTGTAAGTATCACTGTGGCGACCTTGCAGGAGCTTGGACACCTCAAGGATTCCGTGGGAACCACGATATTGAGCGCCGCTATTATTGATGATGTTATCGGAATTATTGTCCTGACCTTTGTAATTGGCTTCAAGAATCCGAACTCCAATCCTTTGAATGTGGTGAAAAATACCTTTTTATTCTTCCTCATGGCCATTGTGCTGGGATATATCGGATACCATGTATTTAAGCTTCTGGACAAAAAATATCCGCACACAAGAAGAATACCCATCTTTGGTCTGGCGCTGTGCTTTGCACTTGCCTATATTGCGGAAAAATATTTCGGAATTGCAGACATTACCGGCGCCTATGTGGCAGGAATTATCCTGTGCAGCATTCAGGATTCCGAATACATTGCACGGAAAATCGATATCAGCGCCTACATGATTTTTGGTCCTGTTTTCTTTGCCAGCATTGGAATCAAGACCTCCATCAGCTCCATGAACGGTCAGCTTCTCCTGTTCTCCATAGGCTTTGTTCTGGTAGCTCTTGTGGCAAAGATTATCGGCTGCGGATTAATGAGTCGCTGTCTTGGCTTTCGCGGTAAGGATTGCCTGAAAATCGGCGTAGGAATGATGACCAGAGGCGAGGTCGCATTGATTGTATCCCAGAAGGGACTTGCTGTGGGCATGATTGACTCCGCCTATTTCACGGCAGTGATCCTGCTGATTATGGTATCCTCCATTGCAACCCCTATCATTTTAAAAGCCCTGTATGCGCAGACAAATGAGTAAAGTCAAGCGGAAATTCGCAATCCCCATAGGGTACGATGTCCGCTTCGCTGCTTGATACGTTAAATAAAGAAAAGCTTTTTGCTTCAGACGCTTTGTATGATAATAAGAAGAGCTGGAAAAACTATAAAAAACCATCACAAGGAGACAACTATGAAATTTATATATCCCGCAGTATTTCACAAAACAGAAAACGGCACCTTTCAGGCCACCTTTCCTGATCTTGTGTGCTGTTATGCAGAGGGAGACACCTTAGACGAGGCCATTGAAAAGGCAAACGAAGCGGCCTATGACTGGATTTCCCTGGAGCTTTCCGAGGATGACGCCGACCTTCCTCCGGTTTCTGATGAATCTGATATCACTCTTTCTGAAGGCGATGTTGTGAGGAATATCTCTGTAAACATTCGCTTTTATGAGGGCTGGGACGAATAACCTTCTATCCGTGCCAACGGCGTCTGCTTTTCCCTTTGGCAGCCCACAAGCCTTTTATGGTAAGCAAGGGAGCATATCAAAAATGATATGCTCCCTTGTGCGTTTATCGTTTACAGGATACCAGGGTTCCAAGATCAAAAATCCAACGCAAGCTTGCTTGCGAGAGTGCAAAACACGGAGCAATCCGGTATCAGAGAGGTCAAAATACCTTTTGACTTCAACATCTTTACATGAAAATATTAAGTATCAGAACTTCCACAACGCCGACTGCCCAGGCAATTGTCGATGTCACAGACCATATGGTAAGCTGATCCTTTGCCTCACGTACGCCAAGCGTTCTGTTCACTACCCAGAAATAGCTATCATTAAAGTATCCAAAGAACAGAGAGCCTACGCAGCAGGCAATCGCTCCAAGAAGCGGGCTGGCTCCTGATGCAATAATAATCGGCGCAGAAATGCTGGCTGCTGTTGTCATGGCTACGGTGCCTGAGCCCTGAATGAATCTCATGGCAGTGGAGATAATCAGAGGAAGAATGATAATCGGAATCGCGGTTCCTGCCAGTCCCTCTGCCATAAAGTTTCCGAGTCCGGAGTCCTTGATAATCTGTCCCAGAGAGCCGCCTCCTCCTGTTACAAGCATGATAATGCCAGCAGACATCATACCCTTCTCCATCTCAGCAATTGCTGTGTCTCTGTCAAGCCTTCTTCCAAGAGTTACCAGCGCCACCACAAGTCCAAGTCCTACTGCAATGATGGGCTGACCCAGGAAAATCAGAATCTCCATAAAGCCTGTTGTCATTCCCATTGCGCTTGCAACTGTGTTAATCAGAATCAAAATAATCGGAACAATCAGGGGAAGAAAGGATTCCAAGGTTCCCGGCATGTTCTTGGTATCCATGGAAAATGCCTTCTTATAGTCCGGCTCCTGATACGGCATCTGGACAATCTCACCCTTTTCATTTGGAATACTGTAATATTTCTTTGATAAGTATAATCTGGAATATGCAATACAGGCAATAGCCATAGGAAGAGCCAATACCAGCGTCATCAGGATGAATTTTCCTACATCAATTCCGAAGATACCGCATACGCCCAGAGGTCCTGGAGTCGGAGGAACCAGGGAGTGTGTGATTACCAGACCTGCTGCCAGGGCAACGCCCAGTCCGATAACAGATTTCTTTGTTGCCTTTGAAATAGCCTTTGCAATCGGTGCAAGCACCACAAAGCCAGAATCACAGAAAATCGGGATAGATACCAGAAAGCCTGTGAGCGCCAATGCCTCTTCTTCTCTTTTCTTTCCAAAGAGCTTCAGGAAGGTATGAGCCATTCTGTTGGCAGCTCCTGTAATCTCAAAAATCTGCCCCATCATAACGCCAAAGCCAATAATAATACCAATGCTTCCCAGAGTGTTTCCAAAGCCTGAGGTAATGGAATTCACAATACCAAAGGTCTTTCCATCCTCCAGGGTAATATTGATGAGCGGCATTCCGCCTACCACTCCTACAATCACAGTACAGATAATCAGCGCCAAAAAGGCTTTCCCGCACACCTTTCCGGGACGCTGTACACCGGCTGGCTCAGGAAGGCTATATCGATATTATCCCAAGCAAGGGAATCGTGCTTCACCAGCTGACCGTACAGGACGTGCAGAATACCTTTCAGGTCAGGTCTGCGCTGGAGGGCTACTGTACCTTTGAAATTACGCGGCAGTTTCAGACCGTGCGCGCAAGAGAGCTGTTCCACGAATTGGAGAGACTTCTTGGATGTATGCGGGAGATTCTTGAAGGCAGCCAGTCTATCGAAGATTTCTCTTATTATGATTTTCAATTTCACATAAAAATCGTGCATTTTCTGGAAAATGACCAGCTTTCTTTGATTTTTGACACCTTTGTATATCGTATGCAGCGGCTCGCCGCCCTGTCTCTTGCACACGAGGGACGTATGAAGGCTACTTATGAAGAGCATGCCGCCATCTTGGACGCTATGCGCTCAGGAGATCTCTCTCATATTTACGAAATCACGCTGCAGCATATGAACACTCCAAGAGATATTAACCTGGAGGATTTGACCGAATCAGAGAAATCTCCCAGATAAAACAAATGGACGTATCAGCCGGTTTTGCCAGATACGTCCATGTTTATCAAGTTTCATTCAAAAAACCCATGCCCTTCCAATGGCAGGGCATTCCTTCCTGCCTGCAAAGCAAATGAATAGAATGGCTGACAGATGTCTATTGCTTTTCTGTAAACTTATCCATTTCTTCTTTACTGTTTCTGCTCTCTCTGTAGTTCTTGGGACTCATCCCAAACTTTTTCTTAAAAACCTTTGAAAACGCAAGCGCGTCTCCATACCCCACGTCTGAGGCGATTTCGCCAACCGATTTGCTGGTACTCATAAGGAGATTCGCCGCCTTGTGAAGGCGGAAATCCATCAGGAACTTCTGTACAGAAATTCCCAGCTCCTTTCGGAAAATCTGATTCAAATAGGTGCGGCTCAGTCCAATGTATTCCATTACATCTGACACATTGATGCCCTGCTGGTAAAAATTCTTAATATATTCAATTGCATGCTCGAGGTAAACATTGGTGCTGTAATCGTGTATGGCTTTTACTCCTGACTCATGTTTTTGGCTTTTCGTATATTCATCCATCAAATCAGCCAAAAGACAGAACAGCTGTGCCTGTCTTCTTAAATCATTTGCCATGGTGAGCTGCCTTACACTCAGAATATTTCTTATATGCTGCTGAATTCTGTCCGCGTTGGTAAAGCTTCGCACAAGAGTCCTCTCGGAAAATCCGCAATTTCTCAAAATTGCTTCTGCACGGATGCCATTAAAACCAACCCAGGCATAAACCCATGGATTCTCCTCGTCTGAGGCATAGGTGACAGGATCTCCCGGATGAATCAGAAACATCTGACCTGGAGTGAGCTTCCATGTTCTTCCATTGGCAGAAAAGGTTCCCTTGCCTTCAAGAATAAAATGAATAATATATTCCTCGCGGCTTCCTGCACAGACGTGTGAGGCCTTGCATTTTTCATAACCGCAGTGAACAAGATAAAGATCTATGGATGTTTGTTTCAAGTGTTCCAGACAACGAAACTGCGCAGAGTCTGTATATTTGACATTTAGCATATTTTCCTCCATTCACACTTTGACATACGAATCATTGTACCAAGCCGCTAGCGCGGCGGCTAGCCCTAAGTACGTGAAACCACCACT
>JAUNOP010000033.1 GCA_030537135.1 Eubacteriales bacterium
CGAAAAGCATCGAAGAACTGGAAGCAAAGATAGAAGATACAAAAACAGAAAAAACATTAGATGGAAAGAAAAACAAATCAGCAACAGATGAAGAAAAAACGAATATTAAAGAAGAACAGCAGTCAAATGAAGAGAATTTGGAGGAAAATGCTGAGAATACTCAAGAAGATGAAGAAAAATATGCTTCAGCGATTGGCTTTTATGTGATAAAAAACGAAAATACTCCATTAATAGGAGGAACAGAAGACACAATAAATGATTTGGAGGAGTCAACAATACCCAAAAATCTAGTAGTAGCTGTATTAAACCAGAAAACTGTAGATGATATAGAATGGAACTATATAGATTATTATGGGTTAAATGGATGGGTTCAAAGTGATGCTCTTTTGAAAGTTGGAGATTCAGACTTTACAGATTATGTTGCTTCTAAAGTATATGTGAATATAGAACCAGAGAGTAGAACATTTATGTATAAAGATTGTTCGGATACTTCTCCTAGTGTAAGAGAACTGGGATATGGTAATGAAATAATACTGATTTCTTCTAAAGATGGGTGGGGAGAAGTTTCATGTGAAGGAATGAAAGGTTGGGTTCGGCTGACGCAGATTTCTCCTTATATTTCCGGCTACTATTATGTAAATACACAATCAGCAGGAACATTAAATGTACGTCAAGAGCCGGACTCTAATGCAGAAAAAGTAGGAGAAGTCTCCTATGGAACAAAAGTTTCAATTATAGAATTTAAAAACGGATGGGGAAAAATTGAACAGGAAGGAGCCATAGGCTGGGTGAATTTACGTTATATTACGTTATGTAATAAGGACTACGTTCCACAAGATCCTGAAACTAATGTGCAGGTAGAACCAGAGAATATAGAGAAGCCGGCTGAGGAGTCAGTTCAGGAGTCGGTTCAGGAGCAGGTTTACGAACCGGTTTATGAGCAGAATAATAATTATTATCCGCAATATCAGCCAGAGCAACCAGCAATTCCAGAACAGCCAGTAGTACCAGAACAGCCAGTAGTACCGGAACAGCCTACAACTCCAAGCGATGTCTTAGAATGGAATGACGATGAACTTACGTGGGAATAAATATTATGGGACAAAAATCAGGAGGTTAAATTTGAAAATGAAGAGGAAAATTTCAATTATTATTGCAGTTGTAATGCTTTTTACAGCAACACCATATGAAATTATGGCTCTTGATGAAGATATGATAATAGCAGGACAAAGTGAAATTGAAAATTTTATTGAAGATGATTTGCCTGTTCAAGAGATACTGCCAGAGGACACAGTAGATGTATTGTCACAGGCGGAGAAAGAAATGGATGGACAGGTGCAAAGAGAAAGCAATACTGAAGAAGAAACGAGGCTAGAGACCACGAATAGTTTAGAAGAGACAGCTCTAGATGAAGTGAATAATTCGGGCGCGACAACGTCGGATGCTCCAAATAAAACAGATGAGACGACGCCGAATGTGATGGATGCTCCAGATGAAACTGTGTCAGAGACAACGAATACTCCGAAAGAGAAGAAGAACGCAAATCTGAAATTTGAATCAGATCAAATATCTATGACAATAGGAGATACGGGAATTTTTAATAAATTGATTACACAGGAAGCAGGTCAACCTTTTACGTATATTTCTGATAACAGTGCAGTAAAGGTTGATGAGAAAACGGGAGCATTATTGGCAGTAGCTTCTGGCACGGCTATAATTACAGTGAAATCAGCTTCAACAGAGGAATATTTTGAGGGAGAAGCTTCTTACAAAGTAGTAGTAAATAAGAAAACTCCTATCTTAGAATTTGAACTTCCTACGCTGAAGAAAAAAATAGGAGATAAACCTTTTACAAATACTATCTCAGAGAAGATGGAGACAGATGGCCGGCTCACATATAAAAGTTCAAATCCAGAGGTAGTATTAGTAGATGAAACTACTGGGCAGGCAACGATTGTAGGCTTGGGGACAGCTGTTATTAGTGCTGAGTCTTCGGAAACGGAAAATTACTTTGCTGGAAGGGCAGAATATAAAGTTGAAGTAGAAGAATTTAAGAAAAAAGAGCCGATTCTCGCTTTCAAAAGTCAGAAAGTTAGTAAAGGGATTAATGAAGGTAAATTTATTAATAAGTTGGAGAAAAGTGAAACGGACGGTGCTCTTACCTATAGCAGCTCAAATGTTAAAGTGGCAATTGTTGATAAAAACACTGGAGAGGTAACCTTAGTAGCTGAAGGAGTTACTACAATAACGGTGGTTTCTACTGAAACAGCTAATTATTTAAAGGGAACGACCAATTATCAATTGAATGTCATCGGTGAAGAAAAAAAAGAAATTACTGTCAAAGAAGTACCTTATAGTGGCCTTTATGATGGAAAATCGCATGTAAGTGACCTCCTTAAAGTTCAGAATCCAGTACAAAATTTTGAAATTTATTACAGTCTTTCGGAAGCTTTGACAAAAGAAAACTACAAAGAAAAAGGAAGCCTAGTTGTTCCTGAGTGTAAAAATGTGGGAAAGTACGTTGTATACTATTATATAACTGCAAAGGGTTATTCTGATAAATCAGGACAAGTGAAAGTGGAGATTCTGCCAAAGAGCTTAGATGAGAAGGACGTTAGTTTAGAGTATACTTCAACATCTTACAATGCTAAACTTCAGACTCCAGCTGTGATAATTAAGGATTTGATTCCAGATGAAGACTATAAGGTAACATATAAGAAAAACCGTTATGTTGGAACAGCTCAAGTAATAATTAAGGGAATTGGAAACTGTACTGGGACAGTCAAAAAGTCTTTTACTATTGTAAAGGCGAAACAAAAGATTACAGTAAAAACATTGGAAGCAGAATTTGCAAAGAATAAAACATTTAGTTTGGGGGCAAAGTCAACAAAGGGGAAAATGACATTTAGCTCCAGTGTTCCCTCAGTTGCTACTGTGAGTTCATCAGGAATTATTACTATGAAATCGCGTGGTAAAACACGAATTACTATTACAGCGGCTGAAAAGCCTCAGTATGCAGAAACAACAGCATCCTTTGTGGTAACAATAAGATCGGGTCAAGAAATTACAGCTTCGAATATAAGAAAAGAATATGCTGAAGGTTTAAAATTTGCGTTAAATGCAAAAGCAAAAACTAAGTTATCTTATGAGTCTAGTAACCAAGCGGTTGCGACTGTTGATTCAGCAGGAGTGGTAATGGTTAAAGCAGTCGGAAAAACAACGATTACAATTTCAGCGGCCCAAACGTCAAAATATCGTGCAGCTACAAAACAAATCGTAATAACGATTATTAATCCCAAGCAGCAGCAAGTTATTAAAGCATCAAATATAAAGAGAGTATATAAAGCAAATCAAGAGTTTAAACTATCTGCTTCAGCAAAGGGAAAGCTGACATTTGTAAGCAGTGATAACAAAGTGGTAAGCGTAAACAAAACTACTGGTTCGGCAGTTATTAAAGGAACAGGAAAGGCGATTGTTACAATTAAAGCCGCTGCAACTACTCGATATAAGGCTGCTCAAAAGAAGATTTCAGTTGTGATATATCCAGCCAGAAATACTTTCCATACATATTATTCACCGTATTCCAAAATGATTAAACTGGGATGGAACAAAGATACTCAGGTGACAGGATATGAATTGCAGCTTTCGACAGACAAGAATTTTACACAAAAAAAGGTTGCTAGAGCTTCCATGCAACAAACAACTACTACCATCCCTAATATGATATCAGGAAGAACCTATTATGTGAGAATTCGGGGATATAAAATGTCTGGAGAGACTACTGTTTATGGAAGCTGGTCTGTTGTTCGCAGTATTGTTGTAAGCTAATTCTTGTTTTGAAACAGTATAGTAAGGTATATGTATGAGTGACTATTTTTCTAGGAGCATGGCAATTTCTGCCATGCTCCTGCTTCACTAAACGGTAGATAAATAATGTGTATCTTTATTGACTTGTAGAAATAATAGAGTATAAGTGCTAGAAATATAAAATACTACTGATCGCATAAGCTGTCGTTGTGTTGATTAATTTCCTATCACTCGAAATGCTTCATGAAACAACCCTGGATTGCTCAGTTTCTGTGCTTGCGAACCCATTGTTTTCATGTTAAACTATAAAGGGCGATAAAGATGAGAGAGGAATGAAAAAGAAAATTTTATCTACCGCAGATAACAAAGAAAAAGAGCTGACAGATAATAATAAAAGGAGTATGTTTATGAATCAAATACAAGAAGCTATCGAGGAAATCACGTATTTAACTCCAAAGTTTCCAGAAGAGGCATTTGCAGTAATTACTCAAAATCCACAGCAGGTAAGAGAATACCTTTATTCAGCAATAGACTATGCAATTCAGAGGCAGGATGAGCTTGAAGAGAACTATATACTTCATCTTTATGCCTTATATTTATGCGCACAATTCAAGGACAGGAATTCGTTTGAGAGGATTATAGCGCTGGTATCCCTTCCCTCAGACACGGTTGATGGCCTGATTGGAGACGCTGTCACAGAGGATCTTCATAATATTCTTTATAATACATATAACGGTAATCTCCCCCTGCTGCAACAATGTATCAGAAATTTTGAAATAGATAATTTTGTGCGTTCAGCCATGCTCGATGTTATGGGACAACTGTATATGGATGGAGTTCTCTGCAAGGAAGAGCTGCAGAGCTTTCTCAGAGAGCTGGTTTACCTGGAGGCGCCTGATTGTATATGGTATACGAATCTTTTGGGAGTCATCTGTAAATGTCATTTTATAGAGCTGCTTCCAGAAATACGCTATCTTTTTGAAGAAGATTGTATAGAAGAATTTGTTTATGGCGAATATGACGACTGTGTAGACCAGATGTTTGACTATTCAGATGAAGGCTTTTGCGCAAGCTCCATATCAGCGGCAGACAGGCTGAGGCATTGGGCTATGTTTGCGGACAACTGCGGTGGGGAGGCTTTGGAAGACTTTGAGGACGCCTTTAAGAAGATGAAAACAAATACGCTTTCAGGGCAGACAAGGAAAAAAATAGGACGAAATGATCCATGTCCATGTGGAAGCGGCAAAAAATATAAAAAATGCTGCCTGAATAAAGATAATCCAAGGCCATCCTATGTAGAGAGTCCAGAGGAACAGATGAAGTGGCTCAAAGACTATCCGCAGACAGGAGCAGAAAAAGTAGAGGGAAGAATCTATCTGGATGATTTTTTTGACAGTGAGAGCATAGAGATAGACAAGCTTGTTTATCTGGCCTTAAAGCATCGTGCAATTCCTGTGTGGGAGAGAGAATCGGAAAACCTTGTGAAGAAAAGAAAGCTGGATTATCTTTGGAGAGCCTTCTGTAAGTTTGAAGAAAAAATGTGCAAGGAACAATTAGGGACAAGTGAGGAATATGATAAAAAATACTCTATTCATTATATGTGCAGTGAATGGATGGAGATTTTGGCGGAATTACTTCGGAAAGAAAAAGAAAGAGGCAAATATAATAAGGTTTTACAATATTTGGAATAACAGCATGAAATATAGAGTAATCTGCGTAGGGCAGAGAGGAGGAGCTTTGGCTCCGGCACTGAATTATTAAGTAAGGAGATAGAGCTGTGAATTATCATCAGGAATACATATTAAAACGGGAAAGCGCCGCAGATGTGGCGGACAGGATAAAAAGTGGATGGGTCTGTTGTACAGATATTGGAGCATCTGTCCCTGTAGGAATTTTGAATTCTCTTGGTGAAAAAATTAAAAAATGCGGAGGACCGTCTATTCAGCTGCATACAATGCTGGAAATGATACCAATGAAAAATTTATTATATTCAGAGCAGGTGTCAGATATTTCCTGGTTTTTGGGAACACATTCCAGGAAGGCGGCAAACTGTGGAGCTATAGATATTATGCCGTGCTGTTACAGAGACATGCCGAATCTGCTTCGCGACTATATTGAACTGGACGCTTTTCTGACTACAGTCTCTCCTATGGATGAAAATGGATATTTTACTACTGGAGTGACGGCGTCAAGCAGCGTAGCCATGATCGAAAAGTCAAAGAAAATATATCTGGAAGTAAATGAAAATATGCCGCGGGTTCCCTCTGCTCCCAAAATACATATTTCACAGGTAGAAGCCCTATGCGAAAATAATGTTCCTCTGCCTAATTATATACCGGATAAGCCAGATGAAATTAATCTAAAAATAGGCAAGCTGATCGCTGATGAGATTGAGGACGGTTCAACGATTCAGCTGGGAATCGGAGCAATATCAAGGGCTGTTATTTCCAAGCTCTATAATAAGAAAAATTTAGGCATACATACAGAATTGCTGACCGACGGTATGGTAGATTTAATTAAGGCGGGCGTTGTGACAAATGAATGCAAGCCCATTCATAAGGGGAAGACAGTTGCCACGGTTGCACTTGGGACAAAGGAACTGTATAAATACCTGAATGAAAATGATAACATAGAAATGCTTTCGGTAGATTATGTCAATAGTCCTAGTGTAATTGCAAAGCATCCGAATTTTGTGTCCATCAACAGTGCCGTGGAGGTTGACTTTATGGGGCAGGTATGTGCGGAATCTATTGGAACTCAGAATATATCAGGAACAGGCGGTCAGGCGGACTATGTCCGGGGAGCGATAAACTCACAGAACGGAAAGAGCTTTATTGCCTTTCCCTCGACTGCCCAGGATGGAAAGGTAAGCAGAATCCGTTCCATCCTCACGCCAGGAGCCGTGGTTACAACAAGCAAGAATCTTGTAGATTGTATTGTAACAGAGTATGGAATTGCAAAACTCCGGGGAAAAACACTTGCACAGAGGACAAAGGCACTGATTGATATTGCCCATCCCAAGTTTCGTCAGGAGCTGCTTGAAGAAGCATATAAGAGAAACATATTGGTTTAACAGAATGCAGGAACAGATTTGGAGGCTATAGCAAGGTTGGCTGGTTTGACAAGAGGAAGAAGAGTATGATTCAGGAAGAACAGGAGGCTGTACAAAAGCTCAAAAAATACATTCAAGAGGGATGCAGTGGGGGAGAGCCAGATAAATATGAAATGGAGGAGTGTCTGTGGCAGGTACTTCTTCTGTTTCAGGAGGTTCCTTTTTATACGGCTAAAGGGCTGGACTTTACTTATCACATTAAAGGAAATGAAATTTTCTTCAGCAGAAAGGATAAGTCCATTACAAGGGCAACGGTAATGCTTGGATTTTATGCTGCCCTTTCTATGAGGCAGAGGGGAGAGCTTGTGACTGGTCCCAAAAAGCTGGGATGCTTTGGAGCCAGCTATTTGTATCCGGTTTTTATTGCTTTGGGGATTATCGAAAAAGCAGACAAGAAGAGAGATAATCTAAACATTAAGAAAAACCAATAAAATAAATATAAATTTCAATTTTTCTGAAACCAAATATGTTAAAATACCTACTTATATAATAAGAGGCTATAGAAGCTGCATTGCAGCAGCGTATAGCACAGGAGACATCATAACTTAACATAAGAGATTAAGTCACAGAAACAAATAAAATGCAGAAATATAAATGTATAAGGAGGACCCTTTATGAAGAAAAACAAAAAGATGATGGGCGCAGTTCTTACCAGTTTATGTCTGGCAATGGCAAGCCCTATGCCGATTCTGGCAGATTCCCAGAAGGTTGTGACACTGGGAGCTGATTTGAGCGATGAGCAGAAGGATAGAATGCTTCGGTATTTTCAGGTGGATCCGAGTGTTACTCAGATTCTGACGATTACAAATCAGGACGAGAGAGAGCATCTGGGCTCCTTTGTCCCTCTGGAGCAGATTGGAACCAGGACTGTAAGCTGCGCCTATGTACAGCCGACCATGTCGGGCGGAATCAAGGTTCGCACAGCAAATCTGAACTGGGTGACAAGCAACCGGATTGCAACCACGCTGTCTACTTCTGGAGTAGTGAATTGTCAGGTAATTGCTGCCGCGCCCTTTGAGGTTTCGGGTACAGGCGCTCTGACAGGAATTATGATGGCCTATGAGTCTGCCAGCGGAGAGAAGCTGGATGAGACAAAAAAGGAACTGGCAACAGAAGAGATGGTTGTTACCGGCAATCTGGCGTCAGATGTGGGAAATGTGGACGCCACAGCCATTGTGAATGAGGCGAAGATGCAGGTGATAGAAGGAAATGTGCAGCAGGCAGAGCAGATTCAGAACATTGTCACTACTATTCTGGAAGAAAATCATTATGAGGTGAGTCAGGATAAGCTGGATGAAATAGTAAGCCTTTTGCAGCAGATTGCCCAGCAGAACTATGATTATGAGCAGATGAAAGAAACTCTGGAGCGTGTGGAGGAGAATGTAACTGCTTCACAGGAACTCCCGGATAACGAGGGATGGGAAGAGGTTCAGGATCCAGCCTCAGAGGAAGATTCCCTTGTAGAAGCTGGAGACTTGTCTGATGAGGATTCCTCAGAGGAAGAGACAATGGCAGAAGAGGATATCCTCAGCGGCCTTGATGAGAGCATTTTAGGAGAAGATGTGATTGCAAGCTCTACAGATGAACCAGAATGGGAAGAGCCTTCCACAGAGGATTGGGATCTTACATGGGAAGAGGAATGGGACGAGACCTGGGAGGAAACAGATCCTAGCGAAGATACTGATTTAGAGAATCCTGATGAGGATGTTGCTATGGATGGAAGCCCAGAGGAGGAAATTCTGACAGAGGAGGTTCCGGCAGAGGAAATCAATACAGAAGACATTTCCATGGATGAATTCCCTTCAGAAGATACACCAGAGGAAGATACCTCCCTGGAAGAAATACCTTCAGAGGAGACTCCATTGGATGAGACGCTGACAGAGGATACGACTCTGACTCCAGATAATCTGGATGAGGGACTCTATTCTTTGTACAGTCAGGCACAGGATTTCTGCAGAGCCTCTTACAAGGGCGATGGAGAGGCAGCAGGACGATTGGCTGACATGGGACTCGTAGATTCTGTTGAGAGCGTGTCAGTAGGCTCCTGGGATGCAGAGGTTGGAGAGGAGCTGACAAATCAGGTGCTTCAGGCCTATCTGGAGATTCTCTATGCAGATACAGACGCCTATGAGATGCAGGAGGGCGATATTTATTTTGCTCCTGAGCTGAATATGCTGAATCAGAAAATGAAGGAGCTGTTTGGAGTAGACACTCTGGAAGCGGATGCACAGGATGTACTCTCACTGGCGGGCGTATCAGAAGAGGAGAGACAGCTTTTCTATGAGGATACAATGGCCTTTTTCAGCACCCTGTATGGAGAAAGTGAAGAGACCTATGCAGAAATGGAAGAAATAGATGAGACGCTGGAAAATGCTGACGAGGCTCTGGAATATGTGGAGGAAGACGTCACAGAAGGCTATTGATGAGGCGCAGACAGGCAAAAGCCAGCGAGGCGGACATCGTGTCCTATGGGTGTTGCGAATATCCGCTTGAATACGTATAAGCAAACAAGAGACTGGTACAACTTTTTACAAAAAGAAAAAATGTGAGAAATTCACGGCTTTTTGCAGTAAAAAGAGAGAGGTGCCAGTCTCTTTTCTTTTTCTACTCCTGTACAATATGCACGAATAATTCAAGAAAAATTTGGCTTTATTTTAGTAAAAAACAACTTGTATATACTACCATACAAGTTGTAAGATTAAATACAAGGAGGGATGGCAATGGCAGGTGAGAACGGCAAAACAAAATACTTTTCCCTGATGGAACAGTTAAAAAATGACATCCTATCCGGAGCAATCAAACCAGGAGAAAAGCTTCCTTCGGAAAATGAACTGGCAGCCGCTTATTCCATAAGCCGCCATACCGTGCGCAAGGCTCTTGGAATTCTGGAAAATGAAGGGTATATCACAGCTTCCCACGGCAAAGGGACTTTTTGCTCTGAGAGGATGAGGCATATGAACCGTTCCGGAAATATAGCGGTCATCACTACTTATATTTCTGATTATATTTTCCCAAGGCTGATTCAAGGAATGGACAAGGTCCTCTCTGCCAATGGATACAGCATTATTCTGAAAAATACAGGAAACAGCCGTCAGATTGAGGCAAAGTATTTAGAGGAGCTGCTGGAAAAGGATATTGACGGGCTGATTATTGAACCAAGTAAAAGTCAGCTTTCCTGTAAGCATCCTGACTTGTATGCCAAGTTTGAAAAATTTCATATTCCCTGTGTTTTTATTCAGGGGATCTATGAAGAAATGCAGGACAAGCCTCATATTCTGATGGACGACTGCAGGGGCGGCTATCTGGTCACACGGTATCTGACAGAATTAGGCCACAGAAAAATCGTGGGAATTTTTAAGGCAGACGACAGCCAGGGACATGAACGCCATAAAGGATATGTGCAGGCGCTTCAGGAGGCTGGGATTTGTTATGACCCGGACAGCGTAATCTGGTTTCATACAGAGGATAGGAAGACAAAACCAGCAAATGCGCTGGCGAGGATGATTTCTCAGGGAAGGTGTCCTGAGGGCATTGTGTGCTACAATGATCAGATTGCAGTGCTGGTGATAGATACCCTTGGAAAATCAGGATGCAGGGTTCCTGAGGATGTTTCTGTGACAGGGTATGACAATTCGATTTATGCGCAGACATGGAATGGAGGAATCACTACGATTACCCACCCCCAGGAGAAACTGGGAGAGATGGCGGCAGAGATGCTCCTTTTAAGTCTGAAGGGCGCAGACGGCAGGAAAGGGAGTATGAGGAAAATCATAGACCCGGAGCTGATTGTGAGAGGCTCCTGCCGGGAACGCAAGAGGTAACAAGTATTAAAGCGGAAATTCGCAATCCGCTTTGTTACTTGCTCATAACCGTATAGCTGCTGCCGCAGCTTCTCAGAAGGGGCTTGTACCCCTTCTGAGACAAGCAAGTCCCCTACTCACCGCTTATTTCTCTGTGAAATTGAAGCGGGAGACTTGCTTGATACGTTAAATTAATTTTTTTATAATAATAAGGAGGACTTTAACATGAAAACAGGAAGAGATTACAAGTTTTGGTTCTGTACAGGTTCCCAGGATCTGTATGGAGATGAGTGCCTGAGAAATGTGGCAGAGCATTCCAGAATTATTGTGGATGAGCTGAACAAATCTGGTGTGCTTCCCTTTGAGGTTATCTGGAAACCAACCTTAATCACAAATGAAGTAATCAGAAGAACTTTTAATGAAGCAAATGCAGATGAGAACTGCGCGGGCGTTATTACCTGGATGCATACCTTCTCTCCTGCAAAATCCTGGATTCTTGGTCTTCAGGAATATAGAAAGCCTCTGTGCCATTTACATACACAGTTTAATCAGGAAATTCCATATGATACCATTGATATGGATTTCATGAATGAGAATCAGTCTGCTCACGGTGACAGAGAGTATGGACACATTGTGAGCCGTATGGGTATTGAGAGAAAGGTAATTGTGGGACACTGGGCCGATAAGAAGGTACAGAACAAGCTGGCTTCCTGGATGAGAACAGCTATTGGTATTATGGAGAGCAGCCATATCCGCGTGTGCCGTATCGCTGACAACATGAGAAACGTAGCTGTTACAGAAGGCGACAAGGTAGAAGCTCAGATTAAATTTGGCTGGGAAATCGACGCATATCCTGTAAATGAAATCGCTGAGTATGTGGCTGACGTGAAGGAAGGCGACATCAACGCACTGGTAGAGGAATACTACAGCAAGTATAATATTATTCTTGAGGGAAGAGATCCAGAGGAGTTCAAGAGACATGTCGCTGTTCAGGCAGGTATTGAAATCGGCTTTGAGAAATTCCTGGAGGAGAAAAATTATCAGGCAATCGTAACTCATTTTGGAGACCTTGGCTCCTTGAAGCAGCTTCCTGGTCTGGCTATTCAGAGACTGATGGAAAAGGGCTATGGCTTTGGCGGAGAGGGAGACTGGAAAACAGCAGCCATGGTTCGTCTGATGAAGATTATGACAGCAAATACTCCGAATGCAAAGGGTACTTCCTTTATGGAAGATTATACCTACAATCTGGTTCCGGGCAAGGAAGGAATTCTGCAGGCTCATATGCTTGAGGTTTGCCCGACAATCGCAGAGGGACCAATCGGAATCAAGGTTTGCCCGCTTTCTATGGGTGACAGAGAAGACCCGGCCAGACTGGTATATACCTCTAAGACAGGCCCTGCAATTGCTACCTCTCTGATTGACCTTGGCAACCGTTTCCGCCTGATTATCAATGATGTAGAGTGCAAGAAGGTAGAAAAGCCTATGCCAAAGCTTCCTGTAGGTACTGCATTCTGGACTCCGCAGCCTGACCTTGCTACAGGCGCAGAGGCATGGATTCTGGCAGGCGGCGCTCATCATACTGCATTCACCTATGACCTGACTGCAGAGCAGATGGGAGACTGGGCAGATGCCATGGGTATTGAAGCAGTATATATTGATAAGAATACCAACATCCGTGATTTCAAGCGCGACCTGAAGCTCGGTGAGATTTTCTATAGATAAGAAAGAGGTACTGCTGCCTGGGGCAGCGGCAGCTCCTATAGAACGGATATGTCTGCTTATACAGACATTGCCATTTATGAAAAAGTATAGAAAATATGGAGGAGAACGAACATGGAAAACGCAAAGAATGCCATTTTAAACGGCAGCACAGCGCTTGGTATTGAATTTGGCTCAACCAGAATCAAGGCTGTCCTTATCGGAGCAAACAACGAACCCATTGCTTCTGGCGCTCATGATTGGGAGAATCGCCTTGAAAATGGAATCTGGACCTATACTCTGGAGGATGTCTGGACAGGCGTACAGGATGCCTATACAAAAATGGCAGAGGATGTGAAGGCGCAGTATGATATCACTCTGACCAATGTCGGAGCGATTGGCTTCAGCGCCATGATGCACGGTTATATGCCATTTAACAAAGAAGGCGAGCTCATGGTTCCCTTCCGTACCTGGAGAAACACTATCACAGCAGAAGCTTCTGAGAAGCTGACAGGGCTGTTTAATTATCATATTCCGCAGAGATGGAGCATTGCCCATTTGTATCAGGCTATTCTGAACAAAGAGGAGCATGTAAAAGATATCGACTTTATCACTACTTTGGATGGCTATGTTCATTGGAAGCTCAGCGGAAAAAAGGTGCTTGGCGTAGGCGGAGCGTCTGGAATGTTCCCGATTGATATTGACACAAAGGATTATGACAAGAAGATGATGGCTCAGTTTGACGAGCTGGTGGCTCCATATGGATATCCATGGAAGCTTGCTGACATTTTGCCAAAATCCCTGCTTGCAGGAGAAAATGCCGGAACGCTTACAGAGGAAGGCGCAAGGCTTCTGGACGTGAGCGGAAATCTGAAGCCTGGTATTCCTATGTGTCCTCCGGAAGGTGACGCCGGAACTGGAATGACTGCTACAAACAGCGTTACAAAGCGTACTGGAAATGTATCAGCCGGAACCTCTGTGTTTGCTATGATTGTTCTGGAAAAGAATCTTTCAAAGGCATATGAGGAAATCGATATGGTTACAACTCCTACCGGAAATCTGGTTGCCATGGTTCATTGCAATAACTGTACCTCAGACCTGAATGCCTGGGTAAATATTTTCAAGGAATATTCTGAGGCTATGGGTATGGAGGTTGATATGAATAAGCTCTTTGGAACCTTGTATAATAAGGCTCTGGAAGGAGATAAGGATTGTGGAGGACTTTTGTCCTACTGCTATTTCTCAGGCGAGCATATTACCGGCTTTGAGGAGGGACGTCCTTTATTTGTACGCTCCTCTGACTGCAGATTTAATCTTGCAAACTTTATGAGAACTCATCTGTACACAGCCCTGGGCGCTCTGAAGGTAGGTCTTGACATCCTGTTCAAGGAAGAAGGCGTGGGTCTTGATAAGATTTTCGGACATGGCGGGCTCTTTAAGACAAAGGGCGTAGGCCAGAGTATTATGGCTGCTGCCATGAATGTTCCTGTATCTGTGATGGAGACAGCAGGAGAAGGAGGCGCATGGGGAATTGCTCTTCTGGCTTCTTATATGAAGAATAAGGAAGAGGGAGAAACTCTTGACAGCTATCTGACAAATAAGGTATTTGCCGGACAGGAGGCTGTAGAGATGAATCCTGATCCAGAGGACGTAAAGGGCTTTGATGCATTTATTGAGAGATATAAAGCAGGCCTTGCTATTGAGAGAGCAGCTGTGGACTCTAAAATCTGGTAAAAGAGAAAAGAGGAAAGTACAATGTTAGAACAGTTGAAAAAAGAAGTATACGAAGCAAACATGCTTCTTCCAAAATATAATCTTGTAACCTTTACCTGGGGAAATGTAAGCGGAATTGACAGAGAGTCAGGACTCTTTGTCATCAAGCCAAGCGGCGTAGAGTATGACGAGTTAAAGCCTGAGGATATGGTTGTTGTGGATTTGGAGGGAAATGTAGTGGAAGGAAAGTACCGTCCATCCTCTGACACAGAGACCCACAGAATTCTTTATAAAGAATTCCCGAACATCAAGGGCGTGGTGCATACGCATTCTCCATGGGCTACAAGCTGGGCTCAGGCAGGAAGAGGAATTCCGTGCTATGGAACTACGCATGCAGATTATATGTACGGAGAGATTCCATGTGTGAGAAATCTGACAAAGGAAGAAATCGAGGAGGCCTATGAACTCAATACAGGCATCCTGATTGCAGAGCATTTCAAGAAAAACAATCTGGACTATGAGGCAGTTCCGGCAGTTCTGTGTAAGAACCATGGTCCCTTTACCTGGGGAACAGACGCTCACAATGCGGTTCATAATGCCGTTGTTCTGGAAGAGGTTGCCAAGATGGCAGCGCGCTGCGAGCTGATTAACCCACAGGTAAAGCCAGCTCCCCAGGAGCTTCAGGATAAGCATTATTACAGAAAGCATGGAGCAAATGCTTATTATGGACAGAGCAAATAAACGGCTGTAATGTAATAAGGAAGCCTTTCCGGAGATTTCCGGGAAGGCTCCTTTTTGTATAACTTTTGTATAACAGAGGCTCTTTTTGGAAAAATGCTTCTATAGAGAGCTGTTCATCAAAAAAACAGGAGGAAGAAAAAAGATATGCTGAAGGTTTTTCTTGTGGAGGACGAGGCAATTATACGGGAAGGTCTCAGAGACAATATTCCCTGGCAGCAGCAGGGATATACCTTTGTAGGAGAGGCGGCAGACGGCGAGCAGGCTCTTCCCATGCTGAGAAAGCTAAAGCCAGACGTTCTGATTACAGACATTAAGATGCCCTTTATGGATGGTCTGGCTTTGAGCAAGCTTGTCGCAAGGGAGCTGCCTGGAACCAAAATTATTATTATCAGCGGCTATGATGAATTTGAGTATGCAAGACAGGCCATAAGAATCGGTGTGGAGCAGTATTTGCTCAAGCCCATTACAAAGGCCATGTTGCTGCGGACGCTTCAGGAGGTTCGTCAGAAAATTCAGAGCGAGAGAGAGCAGGAAAATTATCTGGAGAAGTTCCGAAGCGAGATGCAGGAGTATGAGCAGTTTTCCAGAAGAAGATTTTTTGAGGAGATTGTGGCGGGCAGTCTTTCTGTGGAGGAAATCTATGAGAAGGCAGATCAGCTCAATATGGATATTCATGGACCCTGGTATCAGCTGCTTCTCTACAATATTCAGGCAAAGAACCGCAGTATGCCGGAGCGAGGCAGACGGGCCGACGCCAATGAGTCTGTGACGCAGCTTCGAGAGGAGCTTCAGCATTTTCTGATGGAATATCCAGAGTATTTGCCTGTGAGACAGAACCTGACTGTGGATGCGATTTTGATTAGGGGAGAAAAAGAGAAGGTAGAGCTGGCTGCTGGCCGCTGTATAGAAAAAATGCAGGAACTTGCCCAGAATTATGAGAAAGAAGCAGAATGGTATCTTGCATATGCAGCTCCTGTGGGGAGATTAAGCTCTCTTCCAGGCAGCTACAGTGAGGTAAGCCGTATTCTGTCTTATCGTCATCTTCTTCCGCATCATCATATTCTGACAAGAGAGAGTACAAAAAGCTTTGCACAGGGAGATGAGGAGAGCAGTCTCAAGAACCTTGACATGACAAAAATAGAACCCAGTGTTCTGCGCAGCTTTCTTCAAAATGGGCAGAAATCAGAGCTGGATGATTTTGTGAAGGAGTATGTGAAGGGATTGTGGGAGGCGGCAAAATCAAAGCTTTTTTGCCAATATCTGATTCTGCATGTACGCTTTACTGCACTTGCCTATATAGAAGAGCTGGGCTATAGTCAGGAGGAATTTCTTAACAGCCTGGAGTGCGTGAAGCATATGGGGATTGCAGTTACCTCTCAGGATTTGGAGGGATATATAAGGGAAATGCTGGAGAGGGCGCTTGAGATGAGAGAAAAAGAATCCAAAAGTCAAAGCCATAATATCGTGAGTCAGGCAATCGCCTACATTGATGAGAACTACGCCACAGAGACGATTTCCCTGAAAGAAGTAGCCAGATACACAAATGTGAGCGCTAATTATTTCAGCGCTGTATTCAGTCAGGAAATGCAGCAGACCTTTGTGGAATATCTGACTCAGAAAAGAATGAAAAAAGCAAAGGAAATGCTGCGAAAAACAGACAAGCGCTCTGCTGAAATCGCAGCAGAGGTAGGCTATAAGGATCCGCATTATTTCAGCTTTGTTTTTCGGAAAACACAGGGCTGTACACCTACAGATTACAGAACCGGAGGAAGAAAGGGATGATTTTGCAGAGAAAGGAACACGCGTCTCCTGTAACTCTCAAAAGCAAGATACACAAGCTGATTATCCTGTTCTTGATTCCAATGGTAGGATTGATTCTTGTCACCTTTTCCGTACTCTTCTCTTATACAAATAAATACATGGATATTCTCCACAATGTAACGACTGCCTCAGAATTTAACCAGGATTTTAAGGAGGACATTGACCTTAAAATGTATTACTATGTTGTGGATAGTCACTATTCGGAGGGACTTCCCATTGCTCAGGTACAGGCGGCACAGGAGCTTGCAGGAAATCTTCTGAATACAACCACAGAAAAGGAGAGCTGGAAGGCAATTCACGGTGTCCAGAAGCTCTGCGTGAACCTGGAGAGCAAGATCTATCAGATAGAAGAGACAGAAAGCTATGATGACAGGCAGGAACAGCTGGAGAACAATATTTATGTACTCACAGAACTCATACAGGAGTATATGTATACGTATCTCTATCATGAGGCGGTTCACCTGGATGAGCTTCAGGGGCAGATGCGGCACAGACTATATGTTCAGGTAGCCTTGCTTCTGATATTTGGTGCAGGCTGCTTTTGCTTTGTGACCAGATGGATGATGCTCTTTGGAAAATCCATTACCTCTCCTGTGAGCGAGCTGTGCAGAAGAGTGGAGGCCATAGGAGATGGAGACCTGACTGTTCAGACGCCCATTGCAGCAGAGGAGTATGAAATCCAGATGCTGAGCAATGGCTTTGAGCAGATGGTAGAACAGCTAAACGGTCTGATTGAACAAAATAAACAAGAGCAGATCAGTCTGAGGAGCGCGGAGCTTGCACTTCTTCAGGCTCAGATTAATCCCCATTTTTTGTATAATACGCTGGATACGATTATCTGGCTGGTGGAGACAGAGAAGAATGAACAGGCAGTAGAGATGGTCACGAGCCTTTCTGGATATTTCCGCTCGTCCTTAAGCAAAGGAAGAAATATCATCACACTCAGAGAGGAAGAGCAGCATGTGCGAAGCTATCTGCAGATTCAGCAGGTGAGATATAAGGACATTTTGGAATATAAAATCGATATTGACAAGGAGCTTGCAGAGTGTGAGATTCCAAAGCTCACTCTTCAGCCCCTTGTGGAGAATGCCTTGTATCATGGAATTAAGCAGAAAAGGGGACTTGGAACCATTTTGGTAAAGGGATTTTCTGAGGGAGATACAATCTACCTGGTAGTATCTGATAATGGTGCGGGAATGGATGAGGAAAGACTCTCTGAAGTTCAGCAGGCAATACAAAAGGGACAGAGAGTGGGGTTTGGCCTTTCTACTGTACATGAGAGACAGCAGCTTTTCTTTGGAAATGATTATGGGCTTTCTATTGACAGCGTGCAGGGGGAAGGAACTACGGTCTGTGTAAAGATACCAAGGCAGACAGAGAGGAAGCAGGTATGAGGCCAGTGAAGAGATGGAAGAGGGCGGCAGCTCTGGTGTGCGCAGCGCTTATGCTCGGCGCCTGCGCACAAAAGGAGCCAGATGCAGAGGAAAAGGATGAAAATTTGATTGTGGTGGGATTCTCGGAGGTAGGCGCAGAGTCAGACTGGCGGGTGGCAAACACAGAATCAATGAAAAATACCTTTGTCGAGGAAAAGGGCTATGAGCTGATGTTTCATGACGCCAAGCAGAAGCAGGACAGCCAGATTGCAGCCATACGGAATTATATTCTTCAGGAGGTAGATTATATTGTCCTGGCTCCTGTTGTAGAAGTGGGCTGGGATGAGGTTCTGATGGAAGCAAAGGACGCTGGTATTCCAGTTATTGTTGTTGACAGAATGGTAAAGGTAGAGGATGATAGTCTGTATGCGGCCTGGGTAGGAGCCGATTTCCGAAAGGAAGGAGATACTGCAATGCAGTGGCTGGAAGAGGAGCTTAAAAGGCAGGGGCGAGACAAGGAGCCTCTCTATATTGTGCATGTCCAGGGAACAGAGGGAGCCTCTGCACAGATTGGACGCACAGAGGGGCTGGAAGCCGGACTTTCGGCTCATCCGAACTGGAAGCTTGCGGCACGGCTGTCAGGAGAGTTTACGCAGGCAAAGACCTATGAGGTGGTGCTTGAGCTGCTGTCACAGGGAACAGATGTGGACGTCATCTACTGTGAGAATGACAACTCGGCGTTTGGGGCAATTCAGGCTCTTGAGGAAAAGGGAGTGAGCTATGGGGCAGACGGTGATGTGATAATTATTTCCTTTGATGCAACAAGAGCAGGGCTTACTGCCTGCCTGGAGGGAAAAATCAACCTGGACGTAGAATGCAGCCCTCTTCATGGCCCCCGTGTGGAGAAAATTATCCGACAGCTTGAGAACGGGGAGACACCAGAGAAAAATCAATTTGTGGAAGAGGGATATTTTACCAGAGAAAACCTCACTGAAGAGTTTATTACTGAGAGAGAATACTGACTGCTGCTGTTTATGGGCGACTGCTTTGCAAGGCGCCCTTACTTCAGGCTTCCTTAAGGGAAGCCTGAAAAAGTAGAATATCTTATTTTTCTTATAATCATTCAGAAAAAATCAAATCTTAAGCTCAGAAACTCCAAAATAAAAAATCAAACCTTAAAGGAAAATTTTTACAGACAGATAAAAGCTATGGGCAGATTGCCGATAAAAACAAAGTAGAATTCTATAGAAGAAAATGGTGTAAATCATAAAAAAACAAACTTATTTCCTCTGAAACCATAAAAAAATCAACTTTTACCAAAAAAAATATAAAATTGTATCAGATTTTATCAAAAACATATAATATATGTATTGTGAAAGTATACGAATTCCGTCAAAGTGAATAAAAAAACTTGACTAATTTTAAAAAAATGATACAATTAGAAATATGAATGGAGCGGATAAAACACATCCCTTCAAAAAAGAATATAACAAAACATGGAAAGCGAGGAACGTAACTATGAAAAAGAAACTTGCTCTTTTAACAATGATGGCAGCAGCAGTATCCATGTCCGCTTTTGCAGTACAGGCAGACGAGCTGACAACTATCGGCTATGCACAGGTTGGCCACGAGTCTGACTGGCGTACAGCTAACACCCAGAACTATCAGGATGTTTTCTCAGAGGAAAACGGCTATGAACTCAGCTTTGTTGACTGCGACAATGACAACGCAGCTCAGCTGGAAGCAGTCCGTACCTTTATCAATCAGGAGCTGGATTATATTGTAATCGCCCCGATTCAGTCCGCAGGCTGGGACACTGTTCTTCAGGAAGCTCAGGATGCAGGTATTCCGGTTATTATCGCTGACCGTGAAATCGAAGCAGATGCTTCTCTGTATGATGCATGGGTAGGAACCAACACCACAAACGAAGGTATCACAGCAGGAAACTGGCTGGCTGAGTATCTGGACGGAGCAGAGGCTAACATTCTTGTTATCGAGGGCTCTGTAGGCGCATCTGCTGCTCTGGGACGTACCGCAGGCTTTAATCAGGTAGCTGAAGAGCATGAAGAGTGGAAGATTCTGGATTCTCAGTCCGGCGACTTCACACAGGACGGCGGACAGGCTGTAATGGAATCCTTCATCAAATCTTATGAAGGACAGTTCAATGTAGTTGTATGCCAGAACGACAATGAAGCATACGGTGCAATGGATGCAATGGACGCAGCAGGCATTACCTATGGCGTAGACGGCGATGTTATCCTGATTTCCTATGACGCAACTCATGACGGCTTACAGTATACTCTGGATGGAAAGATCAACTGCAACGTTGAGTGCAACCCGATTCAGGCTGAGACTGTTAAGGGCGTTATCGAGAAGATGGCAGCAGGCGAAGAGTATGAAGAGACAACTCTGGTAGAAGATCAGGCATTCGTAGCTCCTGGAATCGAGAGTGAATATGCTGTAACTATGACCCAGGAAATTCTGGATGGCCGTGCATATTAATAAAATTCTGGATTGATGTGCAGTGAGAAAGAATCGAAGAATTAATTTTGGTTTATAGATGAACAGGCAGGAGGGAGGAGTCCCCAGTCATTGGGATTTCTTCCTCCTTTTATCATGTAGGAAAATCATATAGAAACAGTGTATTACCTGAAATTGGAAGGGAGGAGTAGAGTTGGAAGCTGATGTTGTATTAAAAATGCAGGGAATTTGTATGACATTTCCAGGCGTAAAGGCATTGGACCATGCGTGCCTTACCCTGAAAAAAGGAGAGATCCGCGCTCTTATGGGAGAAAATGGAGCCGGAAAATCAACCCTGATTAAATGCCTGACTGGCGTAAACAAATTTGAAGCAGGGGAAATCTATCTGGATGGCTTTCAGGGACCAATCGTGAATAAGGATACCATGGATGCCCAGAATAAGGGAATTGCCACTGTGTACCAGGAGGTAAACCTGTGCCCGAACCTGTCTGTGGCAGAAAACCTTTATATCGGCAGGGAACCCCTCACAAGAATCGGAACCGTAAACAGAAAGGTAATGAACCAGAAGGCAGCAAAGCTGATGAAGGATCTGGATCTGGACATTGATGTTACCAGAAACCTGGAAGACTATTCTCTGGCTCTGCAGCAGATGATAGCTATTGCCCGTGCTGTTGACATGGATAGCAAGGTTGTGATTCTGGATGAGCCGACTTCATCTTTGGATGACAGAGAGGTTGAGAAGCTGTTTGTAATGATGCGCAGCCTCAAGGCAAAGGGAGTAGGAATCATCTTTGTAACGCATTTCCTGGAACAGGTATATGAGGTCTGCGACGGAATCACGGTTCTTAGAAATGGAAAGCTGGTCGGAGAGTATGACATAGACGAGCTGCCGCGTGTGAAGCTGGTTGCAGCCATGATGGGCAAGGATTTTGACGACCTGGCGTCCATCAAACAGGAGGGCAGCGGAGACAAGCGTAAGGAGCCTTTGGTAATTGAAGCCAGAGGTTTGAGCCATGCGGGAACCATTAAGCCGTTTGACCTGGATATCCATAAAGGAGAGGTTATCGGTCTTACCGGACTTCTGGGCAGCGGACGAAGTGAGCTGGCCCGCGCTATTTATGGTGCAGACAGGGCGCAGACAGGTACTTTGAAGGTAAAGGGAAAAGAAGTGAAAATTAAAAATCCGATTGATGCCATGCAGCTGGGCATGGGACTTCTTCCTGATGACCGTAAGGCAGAGGGCATTATCGGAGATTTGTCAGTACGTGAAAATATTATTCTGGCTATGCAGGCAAAGCAGGGTGTGCTTAAGAAAATCCCGATGTCAAAACAGATTGAGATTGCAGACAAGTATATTGAAATGCTCCAGATTAAGACAGCCAGCCGTGAAACCTTGATTAAGCAGCTTTCAGGAGGAAATCAGCAAAAGGTAATTCTGGGACGGTGGCTTGCCACAAATCCGGATTTCCTGATTTTGGATGAACCAACCAGAGGTATTGATATCGGAACAAAGACAGAGATTCAGAAGCTGGTTCTTAAGCTTGCTGACGAAGGAAAAAGCCTGATTTTCATTTCCTCAGAAATCGAGGAAATGCTTCGTACCTGCAATCGTATGGCGGTTCTCCGTGACGGTGCAAAGGTTGGAGAAATTGAAGAAAAGGATATGAATCAGATGAACGTCATGAAAGCAATTGCAGGAGGTGGACGAGATGAATAGTTTGAAAAAGCTGACGAAAAAGCAGCTGTTCCTTCCTATCTTCAGTATGATTCTTGTTATGCTGATTAATGTGATTTATGATATTGCGTGCGGACAGGCACCGCTGAGCTTTTTTACGATTACAATCAAGAACGGCGTTCTCTATGGCCGCCTGATTGATATTCTTAATCGAGGAAGTGAGGCTGCCATCTTGTCAATCGGCATGACATTGGTAGTATCTTCCTCAGCAGGAACCGATATCTCAGTGGGTTCTGTCATGAGCCTTTATGGCGGTATGTGCTGTATGCTTCTGGCAGGCTATGGAAACGTGAATGTATCCGAATATGCAGTCCCTCTTATCGTGGGAATCGGCGCAGGCCTCCTTGTCACCTGCGTGTGCGGTCTGTTCAATGGATTCCTGGTTGCCTACCTTAACATTCAGCCTATGGTTGCAACGCTGATTCTATGGTCGGCAGGACGGGCAATTGGCCTGCTTCTGTGCAACAGCCAGATTGTGTATGTGCGTGTTCCATCCTTCCAGCACATTGGTTCTTACATAGGCTTTATGCCCACTCCGATTATTGTAGCTGCCATTTGTATTGTAGTGGCAACGCTGGTTCTTCGGATGACAGCACTCGGAACCTATATTCAGAGTGTCGGCATCAACAAGAAGGCCTCTCGTATTGCGGGCTTTAATTCTGCGAAGATTATTCTTATGTGCTATGTGATCTGTGGTCTGTGCGCAGGCCTTGCAGGTATGGTAGCAACCTCCCGTATTTATTCAGCTGACACCAACAATATCGGCCTGAATATGGAATTGGATGCGATTCTTGCAGTAGCTCTTGGCGGAAACAGCCTTGGCGGCGGTAAATTCAACCTGGCAGGCTCCATTATCGGCGCCTACACTATTCAGGCAATTGATACCACACTGCTGGCACTTGGGGTTTCCACAGCACAGTCACCGGTATTTAAGGCGATTGTAGTTATCCTGATTGTGGTAATTCAGTCACAGCCTGCAAAGGATTTCTTCAAAAAATTAACCAGTAAGAAAAATGCAGTAAAGGAGGCGGCACAGGCATGAAAAAAACAAAAATGAACAGCAATAGTCTGCTGCTTTTGATTACGATTGTCCTGTTTTTTGCAATGTATGCTGCTGGATGCGTGGTGTACGCGGATAAGGGCTTCAGCCGGCTTCAGACATTTATGAATATCCTGATTAACAATGCAGGACTTATCTGTGTCACCTGTGGCATGACCTGTGTGATGCTGACAGGCGGTATCGATATCTCTGTAGGCTCTCTGATTGCCATGGACTGTATGATTATGGCAGTGGGAATCGAGAGATGGGGATGGAAGAGCCCTGTTCTCATGCTATTTATTCTGGTCATAGGTATTGTGTTTGGTCTGGTGCAGGGAATTTGCATCGCTTATCTGGATATTCAGCCATTTATTGTGACAATGGCAGGTATGTTCTTTGCCAGAGGTATGACAGCAGTTATCTGTAAGGAGCAGGTAAGTATTGTTTCAGATAAGATTTTCAGCTTTCTTTCCAGCTACAAAATCAGCATTCCATTTGGAGGCTATGTGAATAAAAAGGGAATCCTTCAGCTTCCTTATATGCGCATCACCGTTATTGTGGCATTGATTGTTGTGGCTTTGATTTTCCTGATGCTCCGCTATACCAAATTTGGGCGCAGCCTGTATGCTATCGGAGGAAATCAGCAGTCAGCCACCCTGATGGGACTGGATGTGAAAAAGACAAAGCTGAAGGCATATGTGCTTTCCAGCTTTCTGACCTCTATCGGCGGTATCTGCTATTGTCTGAATACTATGGCAGGAACCACGCAGCAGGCAACTGGTCTTGAGATGGACGCTATCTCATCAGCAGTTATTGGAGGTACTCTTCTTACAGGAGGTGTGGGAAACGTGATTGGTTCCCTGTTCGGCGTTCTGATTAATGGAACCATCTCAACTCTGGTAAAGACTAATGGAAAGCTTATCAGTTCCTGGGCAAACATCATCACTGCAATTCTTCTGTGCTTCTTCATTGTGCTGCAGAGTATCTTTGCTATGATTAAGAAGCGAAATAAATAAGCAAATATGCAACGGACAAAAAAAGAGCAGCCAAGCGGCTGCTCTTTTGCTGCTTCATGTCCCTTTAGGGAAGCCTTTTTAATATCTTTACTTTTTCCGAATTTTTGTATATAATATGACCTATCGAAAGGAAAACAAGCGCGAACGAAGTGAGCATTTGGTTTCACTCGATAGGTCAGCGACAGACCGGGAGGTTTGGAGCCTGTCATGCAGAGAAGCTTTTGCTCCGGCAGCATGACCTATCAGATTACTATTTATTTTATTAATGTTTTATGACAGGAGGAGATATTAACATGCGAGTCGATACGGACGATTTTGCCCGACCTTGTAGCTGCGGTAAGGAACACCGCATTGAAGTGAAAGAAATTCTGATTGAGCCAGGAGCTGTAAACAAACTGGAGGAAATGATGTCAGACGGTTTTCTGAAGGAATACATTTCCCCGCTGATTATCTGTGATACCAATACATACGAGGCCACAGAAGAAATCATGGAAGACATTTATGACCGCTGCCAGGTGATTATTCTCGATGCAGAGGGACTCCACGCAAATAACCAGGGCGTGGAAATCGTGGAGAAGAACATGGATGAGGATATTGACCTGATTCTGGCCGTGGGTTCAGGAACCATTCATGATTTAAGCAGATTTGTGGCTCATGAGAGAAGAATTCCTTTTGTTTCAGTTCCTACTGCAGCGAGTGTAGATGGATTCGTGTCAACAGTAGCAGCTATGACATGGAATGGAATGAAGAAAACCATGCCAGCTCAAGCCCCTGTCTGCGTGATCGCAGATACGGATATTTTTGCCAAAGCTCCTAAGAGGCTCAATGCCTCTGGCGCTTCAGATTTATTTGGAAAATATATCTGTCTGGCAGACTGGAAGATTGCCAATCTCCTGACAGGAGAATATATTTGCAACCATGTTATTGAGATGGAGGAGCAGGCGCTCAAGGCTGTGAGGGCTTGCATCCGCGGCGTGGCTGCAGGAAATGAGGAGGACTGTGAGGAGCTTATGTATGCCCTGATTCTCTCAGGCCTTGCCATGCAGATGGTGGGCAATTCAAGACCAGCCTCCTGTGCAGAGCATCATATGTCCCATTTGTGGGAAATGGAAATTATCAATGACTATGTGGACGCTCTTCACGGAGAGAAGGTGTCTGCTGGTCTGATTCTTGCAGCAAAGGAATACAAGAGAATCGCACGCGCCATCCGCGCGGGAAGGTGTCGTGTGAAAAGCTATCCGGGTCTTGAGATAAACCTTCTTGAGAGAACCTTTGGAGCAAAAGGACTTCTCAAAGAAACAATTGCAGAAAATACACCAGATCCACTGTCGCGTGTTTCACCGGAAAGGCTGGAGGCATGTCTGGATGAAATCGCAGATATTATTGATGAGATACCGGATGTGGAGGATTTGGAGAGAATTCTTGACAAGGGCGGCTGTGTGAAAAGTGTAAGACAGATAGGAATTTCGGAAAAGCTTATTCCTCTTACCCTGGAGCTTTCTCCTTATGTGAGAAACCGCCTCAGCCTGATGAGAGTACGGAAGATGCTGGAAATCTGGTAATGTTTTTTATAATAGAGTCTGCACAGGCAGACAGGAGGAGTGATATGAGAATAGGAATGGGATATGACGTCCACAGACTGACAGAGGGGAGAAGGCTGATACTCGGAGGTGTGGAAATTCCCTGGGAAAAAGGACTTCTGGGGCATTCAGATGCAGATGTTCTGATTCATGCCATTATGGATGCGCTCCTGGGGGCTGCTGCTCTGGGGGATATTGGACAGCATTTTCCAGATACAGATCCCGCGTATAAAGGGATTTCCAGTGTGAAGCTTCTCTGCCATGTGGCGGAGCTTTTAAAGGAAAGGGGCTTTACAGTGGGAAATATTGATGCTACCATTATTGCTCAGAGGCCGAAGATGGCTCCGCATATTCCTGCTATGAGGGAAAATATTGCCAGAGCTCTTGAGATCGAGCCAGGTCAGGTCAATATCAAGGCCACCACAGAGGAGAGGCTTGGCTTTACGGGAAGAGAGGAGGGCATTTCCTCACAGGCTGTATGCCTGCTTGTGCAGCAAAAGACTTCCCTGTAAGGGGAAGACTCAAAAAATAGAAAGGAGCTTTATTATTATGAAGCTGTTCAATACCCTTACCAGAAGAAAGGAAGAATTTGTTCCTCTGGAACAAGGAAAGGTCAAGATGTACGTATGCGGTCCGACTGTATACGATTTTATCCATATTGGCAATGCGCGTCCGATGATTGTGTTTGACACAGCGCGCCGGTATATGGAATATAAGGGCTATGAGGTGAAGTTTGTATCCAACTTTACAGATGTGGATGATAAGATTATTGCAAAGGCTCTGAAGGAGGGGATAAGCCCTGAAGAGGTCTCTGCCCGTTATATTGCAGAATGCAAAAAGGATATGGAGGGGATGAATGTTCGGCCTGCAAGCGTCCATCCGCAGGCTACCCAGGAGATTCCGGGCATGATTAAGATGATACAGACCTTGATTGACAAGGGCTTTGCATATCCTGCTGCAGATGGTACTGTGTATTTTCGAGTAAAGAAGTTCAAAGATTATGGAAAGCTTTCTCATAAGAACCTGGACGACCTTCAATCTGGTTTCCGCTCTCTTCAGGTATCTGGAGAGGAGCAGAAGGAAGATCCGCTTGACTTTGTACTCTGGAAGCCAAAGAAGGAGGGCGAGCCATATTGGGTATCTCCGTGGTGTGAGGGACGTCCTGGCTGGCATATTGAATGCTCTGTTATGAGCCGCAAATATCTGGGAGAGGAAATCGATATCCATGCAGGAGGAGAGGATTTAATTTTTCCTCATCATGAGAACGAAATCGCCCAGAGCGAGGCCTGCAATGGCAAGCTTTTTGCAAGATACTGGCTGCATAATGCTTTTTTGAATATTAACAACAAGAAAATGTCAAAATCTCTGGGGAATTTTTTTACTGTGCGTGAGATTGCAAAGCAGTATGATCTTCAGGTTCTGCGCTTTTTCATGCTGAATGCGCATTACAGAAGTCCCTTGAATTTCAGCAGTGATTTGATGGAGGCGGCCAAGAATTCTCTGGAAAGAATCGTCACCTGCGCATCCTTCCTAAAGGACAGAGAGGCAGCAGGAGGAATTGATTTCATAGAGGAAGAAAAGGAGCTTCTTGCGCAGGCAGATGCTTTTACAGAAAAATTTGAGGAAGCCATGGATGATGATTTGAACACAGCCGATGCGCTTGCGGCAATTTTTGAGCTTGTCAAGTTTGCAAACACAGAGGTAAAGGAGGGAAGCAGCGCCGCCTTTGCCGGAAAAATCAGAGAGAAGCTGATTGGCTTATGTGATATTCTCGGACTTATTGTGGAAAAGGAAGAGGAGAGTCTGGACGCAGAGGTGGAAAAGCTGATTGCAGAGCGTCAGGCTGCCAGAAAAGCAAAGAACTTTGCAAAGGCAGATGAGATTAGAAGCAGACTCACAGAGATGGGAATTATTCTGAAGGATACTCGCGAGGGAGTAAAATGGATGAGAACTTAACATATCTCAAGGAGCTTTTTCAGGTGGAGGATAAGGACGTCAGAACCTATTCTCCCCTGACTCTGGCTTATCTTGGGGATGCTGTCTATGAGGTTGTTGTGCGGACAATTCTGGTGAAAAAGGCTAACTGTCCGGTGAACACGCTTCATCATCAGGCCAGCGCCCTGGTTCGCGCATCCGCACAGTCTGCCATGATAGAACGGCTTGAGGATAAGCTCACAGAGGAAGAGTTGTCTGTCTATCGAAGAGGCAGGAATGCGCATTCTGCGACCATGCCAAAGCATGCCGCCATGGCGGATTATCGGAGAGCCACTGGATTTGAGGCATTGATTGGCTACCTATACCTGAAGGAAGAGATAGGCCGCATGTTGGATCTAATCCATCTGGGGCTTGGAGAGGAATTATCATGAGTGAGCAGATAGAAGGCCGCAATGCGGTTATGGAGGCGTTCCGCTCTGGAAAAAGTGTGGACAAGCTCTATGTGCTGGATGGCTGTCAGGATGGACCTGTTAGAAGTATTATCCGCGAAGCCAGAAAGCATGATGTGATTTTGAATTTTGTGACAAGAGAACGTTTGGATCAAATGAGCCAGTCTCATGCGCATCAGGGCGTGATTGCACAGGCAGCTGCCTATGAATATGCATCTGTTGAGGATATTCTGGAGAATGCCAGGAAAAAGGGAGAAGATCCCTTTATTATTCTGCTGGACAATATTGAGGATCCCCATAATCTGGGAGCAATCATCCGCACTGCTAATCTTGCGGGAGCGCATGGAGTAATTATTCCCAAGAGACGGGCCTCTGGCCTTACAGCAACAGTTGCCAAGACCTCTGCAGGGGCGTTAAATTACACGCCTGTGGCAAAGGTCACAAATCTCGGAAAAGCCATGGAAGAGCTTAAGGCACAGGGTCTTTGGTTTGTATGTGCGGATATGAATGGAAGCTCCATGTACAGCCTGAACCTGAAGGGACCTATTGGTCTGGTGATTGGCAATGAAGGAGAGGGAGTAAGCCGGCTGATTCGCGAAAAATGCGATTATATTGCGGCCATTCCCATGAAGGGAGACATCGATTCTCTGAATGCATCTGTGGCAGCCGGTGTTTTGGCATATGAGATTGTGAGGCAGAGACTGCAGGGATAAAGCATGAGTGAAAAGTATGATAAATATTCGGATGAGGAACTGATTTCCATGCTCAGGCAGGGAGAACATGAAATCATGGATTATCTGATAGAGCGCTACAAGGAGATGGTCAGGACAAAGGCTCGCGCTATGTATTTGATGGGCGGAGATACAGACGATTTGATTCAGGAGGGAATGCTGGGTCTTTTTAAAGCAGTACGGGATTATTCGCCTGATAAGGCAGCTGCCTTTCATACCTTTGCAGGGCTTTGCATTGACAGACAGATGTATAAGGCAATCTCCAGCTCCAACAGGCAAAAGCATCAGCCCCTTAATACCTATGTATCTTTGTGCAACGAGCAGGAGGAGCCGGCCCTTGCGCAGCTTTGGGTGGAGAATCCAGAAGCAATTGTCATAGGCAGGGAGAGCGCCAGAGACCTTGAAAAGCGAATCCAGAAGGCTCTAAGCGCTATGGAGAATCAGGTTTTAAACCTTTATCTGCACGGCTATGGTTATGTACAGATTGCAGGGAAAATGGGGAAGAATCCAAAATCCATTGATAATGCGCTTCAGAGAATCCGGGGGAAAATCCGCCAGTGTGTGGAGGAAGCGCGCAGGCAGGATTGAGTACCTGCCTGGAAGATTTCACTATAACATTTATTTTTGCCTTTTTGAAAAAAACACTTGATTTTTATGGAGCCGTGTGCTATTATAAATAACGGTCAGTCGCTCAGTTAAAGCAGTGATAACGGACGGTAGGTAAGCATGGCTCCATGGTCAAGCGGTTAAGACACCGCCCTTTCACGGCGGTAACAGGGGTTCAAATCCCCTTGGAGTCATTAAGGCGTCATAGCCAAGTGGTAAGGCAAAGGTCTGCAACACCTCTATCACCAGTTCAAATCTGGTTGACGCCTCTTAAAATAAACGGTGCCATAGCCAAGTGGTAAGGCAAAGGTCTGCAACACCTCTATCCCCAGTTCAAATCTGGGTGGCACCTCTTGAAACCTCAGAAATTTTGATTCCTGAGGTTTTTTTTTGAGCTTTTTGGGAGACACTGTTATAGTACAAAAAGTCAGAAAGAATACATGGCGGTAGGGGATATGGAATGTAGAGCATCCGGAAAAAAGATTTTGTAGAATACAGTGGTTTTTTGTCAGAATTTAAAGGTTTTATGAGGCCTGTGTATTGTCTTTGCACACAAAAAAGATAAGTAAAATTTTGACCGTTCAGATATAGGATTTAGAAAAAAATTATTTTATAATAGAATAAAGAATGAGAACCTGTGTAGTACTCAAATTGAAAATGCGGCTGTAAGAACTCAGTCGCATTTTCTGTATAAAGAGGAAGCTGTCGCTGGAGCGACCCGCCGCAGGCAGGGAATCTCGCAGAGCGAGATTCTATTTTTTTACGGAAGGAGACCTCATAATATGGGTGTTACGGTTGAAGATGTTTTGAGACTGCCAGCTTTGAGAAGTGCCAGAGTCCTGGCCGGGCATAAAGGACTTCAGAAAGTCGTCACGTCTATATCCGTATTGGAGTATACCGACCCATCAGAATTGCAGGAGCAGTTTTTCAGCCTGGAGGATTTTCGCAGAGGAGAACTGGTAATCAGCGGATTCGTAAGTATCAAGGATTCAGTGGAAAAGCAATGCGAAGTGATAAGAAGGCTTTATGAAGCAGGGGAAGTCGGCTTGATTCTTTATTATGTTGGGATTTTTGTCCCGAGAATAGATGAGAGTCTGCTTCAGCTTGCAGAAGAGCTGAGCTTTCCGTTGATTTCCATGCCTGAGAACAGTATGGAGGTTCAATATGGCTCTGCTATTTACGAAGTAACTGAAGAAATCATTAAAGAACATATGACAGATACCTATCTGGTAGCGGAAATATTGGAAAAGATAGCATTCTTACCGTCCTACAGGCGCAGCATGGATTATCTTCTCCATCTGGTGAGCAATCGGATTTCTGCCTCGTTGTTTTTGATTGATGATAAGTTCCGTATGATTAATTGTGCGCTGTTTCAGAAGGATGGACGGGAGCTTTTTGGACAAATTTGTTCTTATTATGAGAAAAATGTGAACAGGCTTCCTGCGGATACAGATCGGATTCTGGGAGAAACCAGAATGATAGTGAATTGCCAGAAGATAAGGAATGGGAATCAGACGCATCTATATCTCCTGGTTGTGCGGGAAAATGGTGATTTATCCCGCAGCCTGTGCTGGCAGGCAGCAGAGGCTGTCCAGCTTTATATTCGTGTCTGGAGTCAGGGACACGGAAATGTCGGCAAGGATGAGATATTGAAGGCTATTCTGATGGATGAACAGGTCAAAATGCAGCGTCTGGCAGACAGTATGCAGTTTGATGTGAGCGCTATCCATCATATGATTCTGATTTTACCAAGAAAGAATAAAAAAGAAAATAGTCAGGTAAATTGGGGAAAAATCCAGGGAAAGGTAAAACAGACGCTGGATAAAAATTATATGCTGAATATCAGCGGAGTCTTTGACCAGTGTCTGATTATTCTCACAGGAGAAGAAAACATTAAAGGCTCTTATCAGGAGATTATAGAGGCTCTCATGGACGATATCCAGGGTGAAAAGGAGGAATGGCAGTTTGTCCTGTGCAGAGGAATGGACAATACCAGAGAGGTCCGCAGTACCTTTGTGGAATGTAAGACCTATATGCAGGAGGCCAGAATTATTTTCCCTCTAAAAAATCCACTCACCTGCCAGGAAATTCAGTTTGCTGGCAAGTGCCGCCAAACTATGTACAGAGGAGAGGAAAGCCTGAATGCTGCTCTTTTGCCTCTGAAGGATCTGGATGAGAGATGGGACGCAGATATGTATAAGACGCTGGAGACCTATTTCCTGGATGCTGACATGAGTATTGTGAAGACAGCAGAGCTTTTGTATCTGCATAAGAACACTATCAAATATAGAATAGCCAAGCTTGCAGATATATTCCATTACAGAGTCAATAAAATGCCGGAGTCCTATGAATTGTATAAGGCAGTTGCCCTTCACAGACTCATGGCAAAGCTGAATACAAAACCAAAGAATGAGAGATAATGCTGTACATTTGAGAGCTGCCGCAAAGTCATCGAGACAGAAGACTTTGCGGCGTTTTTTTGTGCGATAAGTCTGCCCCACTCACCGCTTATTTCTCTGCGAAATGGAAGCGGGGACTTGCTTGATACGTTAAAAAATATTTTGCATATGCCTGTTGTGAATCAGGGCAAAGTAATCTATAATATAGGTTGGAGGAAGCAAAGTATGAAAGCAGGCTTTCATATCTACCTTTATGGCAGGCGCAGGACCTGCCATGCAGAGGAAAATATGGATAAGAAAAATGGAAGGAGTTTTTAGCAGGAGAAAGATATTTTTCTGCAGAACACACCTGTAAAAGGCTACATGTGTAAACAATGAATTTTTTCAGCAAACAGGGAGGAAAGAAGCATGAGTAAATGGATTAACCGTATTTTTAAGAGTCAGGCAGCGTGTGCTGCCCTGTGCGTGGCTTTGGGAATTTTTTTGATTGTCACGCCGGAGAAGTTTATGAACCTTGTATCCATGGTAATCAGTGCGGCAGTGATTATACTGGGACTGGTACATGTCTTTTTGTATATGAGGAACCGGGAGCAGGGCTTTATTTTGGATTTACTGGCAGGAGTCCTACTTACAGTTATCGGCACTTTTCTTCTGATAAATCCCGAAATCTTTGAACGGCTGCTGCCGATTCTTCTGGGAGCTATGATTTTTGTGGACAGCTTTTGGACTTTTCAGGCAAGTTGGCAGCTTAAAAAGCTCAACTTTGTCAGATGGCCGTGGCTTTTGGGAAGCTCGGTACTGTTTGTGGTTTTGGCTGCAGTGATGATTTTTAATCCCTTCGAGACAATGAAGATTGCCACTATTTTTGGAGGCGTGGTATTTTTGCTGAATGGACTGGTTGATATTTTCTTCCTGCTTCTTCTAAAGAATAAGGATAAGGTGATTGCCAGGATGAATGAAGTTATGGTAATGGATGCCAACATTGCCGGACAGGAGGGAGAGGTTCTGGACGCAGAGGTGGACAGCACTGGACATGTAATTGTAGAGGATGTGGAGGTAGAAGAGAGGACGCCGTATTTCTTTGGAAATGATGATTCGGATATTATTGATGTAGAAGAAAAGTCATAAGATACAGCAGCATTTTTTGTTTTTTTGTGTATTTTTTTGAAAATATACTTGATTTTTTTGTATGTTTCCCTTACACTATAAGGGATGGGGCATTAGCGCAGTTGGGAGCGCGCCACACTGGCAGTGTGGAGGTCACGGGTTCAAGTCCCGTATGCTCCATGCATAGGGGATTGGTCAAATGGTATGATAGGGGTCTCCAAAACCTTTGGTGGGAGTTCGATTCTCTCATCCCCTGTTTTGTAAAAGACGCACAGATTCAGAAGAGAATCTGTGCGTTATTTTTTTTACATATCAAGCAAGTCTCCACTTCCATTTCGCAGAGAAATAAGCGGTGGGTGGGGGGACTTGCTATAGAAAAAATAAAAACTCCTGAATACTCAAGAGTTTTCACAAGCTGCTGACGGGAATCGAACCCGTGACCTCCGCCTTACCAAGGCGACGCTCTACCGACTGAGCCACAGCAGCAC
>JAUNOP010000080.1 GCA_030537135.1 Eubacteriales bacterium
GGTTGAGTCCTGAGTTGTCTGGACAGCTCCCGCGTCTGTTCCCTGTTCTGCTGATACTGGGTTGGCAATCGCCAGCTCTGCCTCTTTTGTGCTTATCTCTTCCTCTGTACTCTTGCTGGTATATTTTACAAATACCACATTATCCTCCAGAAGCAGCTCTCCTTCCTCTATATCCTCAAAAGGAAAGGCATGAAGCACAAATGTCTCTTCCTCTGAAAAGCTGATCTCTATATCATATCCAGGTGTAAGGAGCTTTTCCTCCGGCTTGTTGGCGTCGGTCTGCTCTGCCTCTGCGGAAGCGTCCTCTGCCTCCTCGTTCTCTTCCTCTTCTTCTGGGTTAAAATACAGAGTTCTCTCTTCTTCAGCTGCAAACACATCCTCTTCCTTCAGGAAATTCTCCGGAAATTCCTCTTCCTCCATTTCCTTTACAGAAACACCCTGAATATCCTTGCCTGTCATGTTTTTCAGCTTTACCTGAAATCCCTCTTCGCTCTTCTCTCCGATGATTTTCTCCTCTGCTTCCTCTTCGTCCACAGAAATCATCTCCAAAGCTTCTGCTTCCTCCTCTGCAAAGGCAGGTGCTGTGCAGCTCAGAACACAGGCTGCGCTTAAGATATAAATCAAAAATTTTCGTTTCATTTTCTTCTCCTTTTAGCTTACTCTCCGTCCGCCTGTATACTGCCAGGTTCCGGAGGCTCCATATGTTATCATGTATCCATTTCTTCCTGTCTCATAGGCAAAGTCCGGGTCGCATACATAGGTAGCTCCATTTATCACGATTTCCACCCATCCATGGTCTCCCATGCCTCCTGCTGCCAGAGGTACATAGCCGCTTATCAGATAAGCCTCATATCCGAGCGCCCTTGCCATCTGATAGAAGGTTGCCGCCATAACATTGCAGTCTCCCATGCCATATTTGAAGCCAAACACACTGTAATATACAGAGTGAACCTGTCCTGACGGAACACCGCCAAGAGAATAATAAGGCATAGAGGAGGACCAGCTAAATGCCGCCTGAAGGTTCCATCCAATCTGGTTCAGCCGTTCCTCTGCGTAATATGCGGCGATTGAGATTGCAGAAACAACACCATTCTCATCAATGTTATAATACTGATTGTTGATCTGATAATGCTGCTGATTCGTCACAAGAACTCCGTTGGACTGGAAATAATACTTCTTTCCTCCTATCGTCACAAGCCCCGTGACTCTAACTCCTGTACTGCCCACATAGTAAATCTTGTCTTTATAAGTAATCCATGCATTCGTGGCAACAGCTCCCGTTGAAGGCATACAGTAATTATAGACTCCATTATACTTGATCCAGCCGCTCTGCCTAACGCCATATTTATTAAAGTAATAGCGATTACCAGAAATTTTCTGCCAGCCGGTCAAGGCTGCCGCGCTCTTTTTGCTTTTGCTAAAATAATACCACTTAGAAGAAATCTCTTTCCAGCCTGTAACACGGATTCCTGTCTGAGGATCTTGATAATAGCGCTTGCCGTTCAACACAAGAAGTCCTGTTTTCATAGCACCTGTTTTCGGATCAAAATAATACGTTTTTCCGTTAATTCTATTCCAGCCATGCACTCTCACAGCATTGCGGTTCATGTAATATTTCTCTCCGCCAATTTTCTGCCAGCCAGTCAACGCTTCTCCTGTCTTTTTGCTTAGATAATACCATTTTCCTCCAAGCTGCAGCCAGCCGGTTTTTCGAAGGCCATTTTGATTCAGGTAGTATCTCTTGCCGTTTGTAATAACTACTCCTGTTTTTCTATAACCATCTGCCAGAATATAATACCTATTGCCGGCAATTGATTTCCAATGAGCCTTTCCTGTTGCATAGAATTCTCCGTTTTCTCTACGCCAGCGATACCCATTCGTGTCCTTGACCCAACATGGCTTATAATAATCGTAGTGTTCCTTGCACTCTCCGTTTGCATCAAATATGTACTTTTTGCGTCCTGTCTTTGACGTTTTATCATCGACTATAATCGACTGTCCCTTAAGCAGAGAACCATCTGCCTGAAGATAATAAATCTTGTCATCTATGGTCTGAATTCCCTGGTAGGCGGTAATATCCGCCTTTCTTCCTGCCACAAAGTCTACTGGAACGCTCGAATCAGGATTATATTCCGGCTTGCCGCCGTCCTCTGATGTCAGAAAGTACTCATACTTCTGCGTAGTCTGATTAAAAACAAAGCCCGTGCGAGCAGCTATCAAAGTACCGTCTGCAATTTTTTCCAGATAATAGTAATAGTCCTGTCCATTCTCTCTGCCAAGAAGAAGCAGTCCCAGCTTCTCAAAGGGAGTCTCCTTCGGAGTATCTGAACCGTCAAAATGGCGCCATTCATTCCTCTTACGATTCCATCCAAAGCGTTCTATGCAGACGGCTTTATTTTCCTTTTTCTGATACCACTCATAATAAATCCAATCTCCGTCAATACGGATTTCACAGGTTCTATTATCCTGTCCTTCTGCACCTGTTTCCTCTGCGTCCTCACTCACCGGTTCCTCCGACACAGCAGCATCTGAAAACAAATCCTCCTCTATCGCTTCCGCATCAGGAGAAGGCGGCTCCTGAGGTTCCTGGTTTTCTCCTGTATTTTCCTCGTCAGGATTCAGAAAAATCTCCTCTTCCCCAGGGTCTTGTGAAGGGTTCTCTCCAGTTTCCTCTGAAGGAGCTTCTTCTGTCGGCGTCTCCTGTGGAAGCTGAGAAATTTCTACTTCTTCAGGCGCCTGCTCTTCAGATAAGTCTGGTGTCTGAACTGGCTGTTCGGGAACCTGAGACTCAAAATCCAGGACTCCTTCATCTGCCAGAAAGTCTTCGGACGCTGCAAAGGCCTGTTCCTCAAAGCCAGCTATATTCTGCTCGTCCGCCAGTGTCGGAGCTGCCGCTCCCATTGACATGGAAACTGTCAGAAGAATCGGCACAATTCGTCTGAATCCATTCTTTTTCTTCATGAATCTTCTCCTTTCCCATACTTGCAAGCATAGTATCTCATGCTTGTTTTCATTATATCACAACTCATGCAATTTAAAAAATTAAATTATCATTTTTTCTTATTTTTAGCGTTTTCCCCATTTCTCCTGCCTGGTTTTTAGTATAATTGGATATTTTTTTGACTGCTTATAGAAAAAGGCAACAGAAATCCCCTGGATGCAGTCAGTTGGCTGCATTCAGGGGATATTTGAGCTTATATTTTTCTCGCCTTGGAGCTTATATTTTCTCTCCCAGATTTTCTTATGAGTATCTTCTCATGAACCGTCTTATTCTGTTTCTTCTTTTGAAAGTTCTTCGCCCTGGGCCGCTTCTTCTCTTTCCTGCTCTTTAAGCCCCTCGCCCTGGACTGCTTCTTCCTCCTGGTCTTCAGGCTCCTCGCTCTTGGGCGCTTCCTCCTGTGTTTCTTCTGCAAAAATCCCTTCATTCTCGGCTGCTTGTTCTTTTGCCTCTTCCGTCCCGTCCTTGCAGGAAGCACCGCAATACGGACAGAAGGACGCTTCTGCTGCTACGCCCTTTCCGCAGGATGGGCATTCCTTCTCTCCCTTTGCCTTGGAAATATCGGCTTTGCAGCGGCGTATAATTTTATCGTGCTTCTGGATGATACGGCACAGCTCCTCCATCTCCTCATCCTCCAGCTCTCCATTTACGCAAAATCTTGCATAGACCATATAGCCAAGACTTGATAAAGTCTTTTCACGAAGGCGCTCCTCTGCGTGAAGCTTGTTGCGCATCTTCTGAATTTCATAGAGGGATTCTGCCTTCTCTCCGATTTCTCTTGCTCTCCTTGTGATTGTCTCGCTCAGTCCGTCGAAAAAATCTGAACCCTTGCTGCTCATATATGATACCTCCTTGATTTTTTAATAGGCAACTCCAAAGCGCCTTCTTAATTCTATTGCAAAAGAGGAAACTGCTGCCCTCTTAATAGAATCCTTGGTCCTCCATTCCCATTAATATATTCTTTTGTAATGATTACCTCTCCAATGGAGTCGTCCTTTGGAATCTCGTACATAATGTCCAGCATATAATGCTCCAGAATCGAGCGGAGCGCACGGGCGCCTGTCTTTTTCTCCAGCGCCTTGTCAGCGATAGCCTCCAGCGCTCCCTCGTCAAATTCAAGCTTTACCTCATCCAGAGCCAAAAGCTTCTGGTATTGCTTGAGTATGGCGTTCTTGGGCTCATGCAGAATTCTGACCAGCATATCGCGATTTAATCCACCCAGTGTAAAAATAATCGGCATGCGTCCCAAAAATTCCGGAATCATGCCAAAAGTACGCAAATCCTCTACTGTTACCTTTTCCAGCAGGGTGGGATCATTGTCATATTTATCCTTCAGATCTGCCATAAAACCAATAGAAGCCTGCTTATTCAGACGCTCCTTGATAATGTTCTCCAAATCCGGGAAAGCCCCGCCGCAGATAAAAAGAATATTTCTTGTGTTCACTGTCACCAGGGGAACCATCGCATTCTTGCTGTTTGCTCCCACTGGAACCTCAATCTCGCTCCCCTCAAGAAGCTTGAGCATTCCCTGCTGCACAGCCTCTCCGCTTACGTCCCTCTGGTTGGTGTTCTTCTTCTTTGCAATCTTATCAATCTCATCTATAAAAATGATTCCATGCTCTGCCTTTTCCACATCGTTTCCTGCTGCTGCCAGAAGCTTGGAAACCACGCTCTCTATATCGTCTCCAATATAGCCGGCCTCTGTCAGAGAGGTAGCGTCCGCTATGGCAAGAGGCACATCCAAAAGTCTTGCCAGGGTTTTCACCAGATAGGTCTTTCCGCTTCCGGTCGGTCCTATCATAAGCATGTTGGATTTCTCAATCTCTATCTCATCCATTGTGTCTGTTGCCACTCTCTTATAATGATTATACACAGCCACTGACATTACCTTCTTGGCATATTCCTGGCCGATTACATACTCGTCAAGCTGTGCTTTAATCTTATGAGGAGCAGGGATTTTCTTCAAATCAAGAGCAGGTTCCTTTTTCTCCTCTTTTTTCTTTTTCTTTATCTTCTGCGCCTTTGGAGTACTCTGGCCTAAGCTGTTTAAGTCTACCATACTTACATTGGGCATATTCATCAAATCCATATAATTCAGACTGCCGTTTCCAAAGCTGTGATTCATAGTGTCAAAGCTCTTCTGCATACACTCTGTACATATATGAATGTTGTTTGGCAGCTCAATCATTTTTCCCGCCTTACTTTCCGGCCTTCTGCACAAGAAACAATATTTCTCATAATTGTTCTTGTCTTCCTCGTCGCTTCGGGAAACCTCCCCAGACTCCCTTGTTTCTTTATCTATCATAAATAAATGTCCTCTCTTTTTTTTAATAAGTAGTATTATTATAACATATGTTTTGCATGTAGCAAGTAAAGTTTTCATAAAAATTTCCAAAGCAGAAACAGAGTCAGAAAAATAGTCTCTTTTTCTGACTCTGTTCCTATACAATTCATACACGTATTGGGCTTGTGCCTCTTTTTATCTGAAATATTCAAAAAATTCATCAATACTTGGAACTGCCTCGCTATCCTCACTGTAGTCCTGTGTGTTGTCCTGGCTGAAGCTTCCATCATTCTGCGGAGTCTGGCTTGTGTTCGCAAGCTCTGAATCTGCCCTCTTTCCAAGAGTAATGTCTATTGTCTGCTCCTTGTATTCTCCGTTGTCTGAACGGTAGATAACCGTGGGAATCACTTCCCCTGCTTCATAGTAGGTGAGAAGATTGACCAGCTCATTTTTTCCTGCAACACTCTGGCCATCCACCTTTGTGATAATATCTCCCTTCTGAATGCCTGCTGTCTGTGCAGGGCCTCCGTCTGTTACCTCCTTCACATAGGCTCCCTGGGGAAGGTCGTACATCTGAATCATCTCTGTGGTAAGATCCAGAACACTGACGCCCATGTAAGCAGCCTTATCCTCATCCTCTACCTTGTCTCTTGTCTTTCTGTTCATCAGCTCTTCAAGAATCGGCTGTGCAGTAGACATTGGAATAGCGTAGCCCATGCCCTCTACAGCACTGTCTGCATACTTGGCAGAATTGATACCGATTACCTGACCTCTCATATTCAGCAGGGCGCCGCCGCTGTTTCCAGGGTTGATAGCTGCATCCGTCTGAATCAGAGAATCATTTGTAGTGCCGTCAGAGGTTGTAATGCTGCGGTTCAGAGCGCTTACATAACCAGAGGTAACAGACTGTCCAAAGCCAAGAGCATTACCAATGGCAACAACCTGCTCTCCTACAACCAGATTTTCAGAGTTTCCAAGCTCTGCAATCCTTATCTGACTCAGGGTTTCCTCTGGAATATCAGACTTATTCACAGCTACCACTGCCAGGTCATGCACATTGTCCTCTCCCTTAAGCTTGCCTGTCACTGCATTTTCCAGGTCCAAATCTCCGTTTCCGCTGGCCAGTTTTGTGGTTTCCTCCTCTGCGCTGACCACATCGCTTCCCATAAAGCATACGCTGATCGTGTTGGCGCCAGATACTACATGCTTGTTTGTTGCAATCAAAAGCTCCTCGTCATTTTCTCCTACAATGATTCCTGAACCGCTTCCTGTGGACGGATACTGCTGTGTGTCTCCGCTGTAGCCAAAATACTGACTAAAGTAGCTCGGAATCTCCTGAATGCTCACAGAGGTAATGGCAACTACAGAAGGCATTCCCACTGCCGCCACATCAGCCACTGTATAATTCGTATTGCCGGCGCTTGTCGTAACCGGGGTGTAGCCTGTATCAGAGACATTGTCTGAGCTGGACTCCGCTGTAACGGCTGTCAATGTATTTTGGTCATTGTCTGGCAGAATTTCTGTCTTGCTCACCTGCACAGAGCTTTTATTCATATGACTTCCAAATATATTCACTGCCTGGAACGTAGTGCCTGCTACCAGGCCGAACACAGCTGCCAGAGCAACCGCTGTTCCAAACTTTCTTCCTATCCTGGAATGCTTTTTCTTTGGCTCTGAGTTCTTCTGTTCCTTTTGTTCCTGTCTTGTCTGATGCGGCTGATAATAAGTATACTGAGGTCTTCCCTCTTCAGGTGTAAGACCTTCCTCACCATTGCTGTGTTCCTGAAATTCGCTTGTTTTTTTCTCGTCACTCATAATCTCTTTCTCCCTTCTGAGACTCTTGGTATATGTTAAAACAACTGTAAGACCTGTGTCATAAATACCAGCTGTTATTGAATTAGCTTCTACTGCATGATCAGCAGTATATTTCATTCTTCTCAGTTGTTTTTTGTTACTACTCACAGCACTACGCTGTAAATAATAGCTTTTTCCTTTTGATGGTTACAGTCTATCAAGGAATTGTGTTCAAAATGTGATAGCTTTTTTAAAAAAAAGTGACGGAAATTTTCACTTTTCTCTCCAGTAATTTTTATTCATACTGAAAAGTTTTATAAGCCCAAAAGGAAGGCTTTTATAATGCTTTCCAAGCAGATAGCCCACATATTTAAAACCGCTCTGAAGCACAGTTCCCGGAATCTGCCATGGTCTTTTTGACTTAAGAAGAAAAAGAATGGTCTTTTTTACCATGCGAATCCCCTCCCCCTCTGAGGAAAGACCTGCAAAGCTCTCCGGGTATTGTGCCTGAGACACTCCAAGGTCAAAGTTTCTGCGCAGCTGCTGCATACAGGTATAATTATGAGAATGGATGACGCAGGCGTCTGCTTCATAAGCAATCTGATAGCCCTCTTCAATCAGCTTTCTCGCAAAAATCATATCCTCGTTAAAGATTGTGGAGGAGACAAAGCCGCCCAGCTGCTCATAAATATCTCTGTCATAGGCAGCGCACACATTGGAGCAAAAGCACGCCTTGATTCCAAGTCTTCGGATGTCCTCTTTGCTCTTTCTCATGCTCTGCAAAGGATAATTGAATTTTCTTGCAAAAGCCTCGGCCGGTCTGCACCCCTTGGCTGGAAGCTGTCTGGCATAAGACGCTCCCACTTGCTTCTCCTCAAGGGGTCTGACAAGCCTCTCCAGTAAATACATGTTTTTTGGGACAGCATCCTGGGTCATGAATACCATAACATCTGCTTTTGACTGCAAAGCCATCTGTTTTCTTGTTCCTCCATGGTCAAACTCTGATTTGGAAATGTGAGTTACCTGAAGCAAGGGATGCTTTTTCTCCAGAGCTTTGTCCCAGTATTGTTCCTCTGTATTTACAATAAAAATGTTCTCTGGCCGAAGCGTCTGCTTCTCCAGACGTGTCAGCAATTCGCCCAGCTGCTGTCCGGGCTTGTACACGGGTATCATCACGTCTACTGTTCGCATATTTTCTCCTTCTTTTAAAAAAGAATCCTGCATAGCAGGATTCTTTCCAGAATCATTCTGTTCATTAATAGCCAGTATTGAAATTATCTGTAAAGCCGGTATTATATCCGCTGTCTGTAGTTCCGGCGCTCCAGTCGGTTGTTCCGGTTCCTGTACTCCAGTCCGTTGTCCCGCTGTTCCAGTTGGTTG
>JAUNOP010000081.1 GCA_030537135.1 Eubacteriales bacterium
CTGCGACCTCACGGCCCCCAGCCGTGCGCGCTACCAAGCTACGCCATACCCCGGTCACAAATGGTATTATAGCAAGCCGCACAGAAAAATGCAACTGTTTTTTTGGAAATTTTGCTGTTTTTATAATGCCTCAGTCAGAAACCATGACCTTTAGGCGTTTAACAATGAAATTTTGCGTAAGATGGCAAAATTTTGCTTTTGCTTGTCCAGATTAGGCCGTGGGAGGAACAACGCTATATTTTGGGAAGCTTCTCTTACAGCAGGGGAAGAAAGACAGGCTCTCGTTTGTCAAAGACCGTGTAGTGAGTAAATCCACATGTGCGCAGAATATGGGCGGCTCTGTCAAAGGCAAAGGCAGCCCTGTCGGGGGTGTGAGCGTCTGCTCCTATAGTTATAATTTTTCCGCCAAGCCTTCTGTAAGCCAGAAGAACCTCCTCACAGGGATTGGGCTGCCCAAGGCCGCAGGCAAAGCCTCCTGTATTAAGCTCGATTCCTATTCTCTTTTGTATTATTTTTTCGAGTATGGCGGTCAGGATATCCTCATATGCCTGAAAGCTGTAAAAGCGGTTTTTGTTCGGACCATAGCGCACAATATAATCAATATGCCCATATACATCCATGCAGGAGAAGGCATTGAGGTTCTCAAGAATGGATTCAAAATATTCCCTGTAGCAGCGCGCCTCGCCCCGATTCTGGAAAAATTCAGGGTAATAGGGGTCATATCCATGCACCAGATGAGAGGAGCCGATGACAAAGTCAAAGGGGAATTCTCGGACAAGAGAAGGCAGAGAGGCTTGGAGATGAGGCTGAAGCCCCAGCTCTATGCCAAAGCGGACGCAAATCTGATTCTTATATTTTTCCTTAAGCTCACAGAGCCTTGCGCGATAGGCGGGAATATCCAGGGAAAATTCCAGACCGTCCGGGGTAGGAGGATAATCTGGATCAAAATGCTCGGTAAAGCACACGCCGTCCAGTCCTTTTTTGACGGCGCTTTTTATCATATCCTCCATGTCAGAATCAGAGTCAGAGGAAAAAGAGGAGTGCATGTGGCAGTCCCAGGAAATACAGTGCTTCATACCTAAATCTCCTTTATCAGGCAGCCCGGAAGCAGGGATTTGCCCTGCCTTTATGCTGCTTTTGGAAAAAGTATACCACAAATTTTGGAATCGGTGCATTTTTTTTGTAAAATAGTCTTGAATTTTTGTTTTAAATTATGTACAATACAGAGTAAGTTGATGTTTCTTTAACAAAGTGAAGAAGCCAACAACATACCATTATACCATCTAATTAATAGGAGGAATTTATCATGGCAGTAAAAGTTGCAATTAATGGTTTTGGACGTATTGGACGTCTTGCTTTCCGTCAGATGTTCGGAGCAGAAGGATTTGAGATCGTTGCTATCAACGACCTGACTTCCCCAAAGATGTTAGCTCATTTGTTAAAATATGATTCTACTCAGGGCAGATATGCTCTGGCTGACACTGTATCCGCTGGTGAGGATTCCATCACTGTTGACGGCAAGGAAATCAAAATCTATGCAATGGCTAAGGCTAATGAGCTTCCATGGGGAGAAATCGGCGTAGACGTAGTTCTGGAGTGTACAGGCTTCTATACCTCCAAGGCTAAGGCTCAGGCTCATATCGATGCAGGCGCTAAGCATGTTATCATCTCTGCTCCGGCTGGCAACGATCTGAAGACTATCGTTTACAATGTAAACCATGAGGCTCTGACAAAGGATGACCACATCATCTCCGCAGCTTCCTGTACAACAAACTGCTTAGCTCCTATGGCTAAGGCTCTGAACGACCTGGCAGCTATCAAGACCGGTATTATGTGCACCATCCATGCATACACCGGAGACCAGATGACTCTTGATGGACCTCAGAGAAAGGGCGACCTGAGAAGATCTCGTGCAGCTGCTGTAAATATCGTTCCGAACAGCACTGGCGCTGCAAAGGCTATCGGTCTGGTTATCCCGGAACTGAACGGCAAGTTAATCGGTGCTGCTCAGCGTGTTCCAACCCCAACTGGTTCTACTACTATCTTAACTGCAGTTGTTGAAGGCACTGTTACCAAGGAGCAGATCAACGCAGCTATGAAGGCAGCTTCCAATGAGTCCTTTGGTTACAATGAGGATGAGATCGTATCCAGCGATATCGTTGGTATGAGATATGGCTCCCTGTTCGATGCTACTCAGACAATGGTTCTGCCTTTGGACAATGGAACTACTCAGGTTCAGGTTGTTTCTTGGTATGACAATGAGAACTCCTACACCAGCCAGATGGTTCGTACCATCAAGCACTTCGGCAAGCTGCTGAACGCTTAATCCATAACAGGATAGCAGTATAGGCTCAAGTAAGGGTCCGGTCTGATTGGGACCGGACCCTGTTTTTTCGTTATAGAGAATCCCCGCAGGGGAGAGAATCTATAGCAGAGACAGTAAGTAAATAAGGAGATATAAGCCATGCTTAATAAGAAATCTGTTGATGATATCAACGTAAAAGGCAAAAAAGTCCTGGTTCGCTGCGACTTTAATGTTCCTCTTCAGAATGGAAAAATTACAGATGAGAATCGTCTGGTAGCTGCTCTGCCGACAATCAAGAAATTAATTGCTGACGGCGGAAGAATCATCCTCTGCTCCCATCTTGGAAAGCCAAAGGGAGTCCCGAAGCCTGAGTTATCTCTGGCGCCTGTAGCAGCTCGTCTCAGTGAGCTTCTTGGACAGGAAGTAAAATTTGCAGCAGATCCAGAGGTTGTAGGACCAAACGCAAAGGCAGCTGTAGAGGCTATGCAGGACGGCGACGTTATTCTTCTTGAGAATACTCGCTACCGCGCAGAAGAGACCAAGAACGGAGAGGCTTTCTCCAAGGATCTGGCTTCCTTGTGCGAAGTATTTGTAAACGACGCCTTTGGTACCGCACACAGAGCACACTGCTCCAACGTAGGTGTTACTCAGTTTGTCGACACTGCTGTTGTAGGCTATTTGATGCAGAAGGAAATTGACTTCCTTGGAAACGCAGTAAACAATCCTGAGAGACCATTTGTTGCTATTCTGGGCGGAGCAAAGGTTTCCTCCAAGATTTCTGTTATCAACAACCTGCTTGACAAGGTTGACACTCTGATTATCGGCGGCGGCATGTCCTATACCTTTACAAAGGCTCAGGGCGGCAATATCGGCGATTCTCTGTGCGAGCCGGATTATTATCAGTATGCTCTGGATATGCTTAAGAAGGCAGAGGAAAAGGGCGTGAAGCTCCTTCTTCCTGTTGACAACAAGATTGGCGACGCTTTCTCCAACGACTGCAATCAGCAGATTGTTCCTACAGGAGAGATTCCGGACGGCTGGCAGGGACTGGACATTGGACCTGAGACTGAGAAAATCTTCAGCGATGCTGTAAAAGACGCCAAGACCGTTGTATGGAACGGACCGATGGGCTGCTTTGAGATGCCGAGCTTTGCTCATGGTACAGAGGCAGTTGCAAAGGCTCTGGCTGACACAGACGCTACCACGATCATCGGCGGCGGAGACTCTGCAGCAGCAGTAAATATCCTGGGCTATGGAGATAAGATGACCCATATTTCCACAGGCGGCGGCGCTTCTCTGGAATTCCTGGAGGGCAAGGAGCTGCCGGGTGTTGCAGCAGCAAACGACAAATAAGGAAGAAAATATCGGGCAGGTTTCTCTTTTTGAGGAACTTGCCTGTATCAGACAGCCGCAGAGACGGATGTCTATGACTAAGACATAGAGGAGAATCGGACATGGCAAGAAAGAAAATTATTGCTGGTAACTGGAAAATGAATATGACTCCTACTCAGGCAGTAGAGCTGGTAAACACTCTGAAGCCGCTGGTAGTGAACGATGAGGTAGACGTAGTATTCTGCGTTCCTGCGATTGATATCATTCCTGTTGTAGAGGCTGCCAAGGGCTCTAATATCCAGGTTGGCGCTGAGAACATGTATTTTGAGGAGAAGGGTGCTTACACCGGAGAAATCTCCCCTGCTATGCTGGTAGATGCAGGCGTAAAATATGTGGTTCTGGGACATTCTGAGAGAAGAGAATACTTTGCAGAGACCAATGAGACCGTGAATAAGAAGATGCTCAAGGCATTTGAGCATGGAATTACCCCGATTATGTGCTGCGGAGAAACTCTGGAGCAGAGAGAGCAGGGTGTTACCATGGATTTCATCCGTCAGCAGGTAAAGGTTGGTTTCCTGAATGTGACTGCAGATCAGGCTAAGACCGCTGTTATCGCATATGAGCCAATCTGGGCAATCGGAACCGGAAAGACTGCTACTACTGAGCAGGCACAGGAGGTTTGCAGCGAGATTCGTAAGTGCATCGCTGAAATCTATGATGAAGCAACAGCAGAGGCTATCCGCATTCAGTACGGCGGTTCTGTAAACGCAGCAACAGCTCCAGAGCTGTTCGTACAGGCAGACATTGACGGCGGTCTGGTAGGCGGCGCTTCTCTGAAACCAGATTTTGGAAAGATTGTAAACTACAAATAATTATCAGGTTTTGCTGAAAATTTATAAATAAAACATTACAAAGCGTCACTAAACACAATGAAATCAGGCAATATTGCCTGATTGAGAAGTGTCTGGTGGCGCTTTGTAATAGTATGCTCTTGGAATAAATGGCATGCAGTTAAAAATTTGTGAAGGAGCCGCCGAAGCGGCTCCAATTTATATTATCTCCAGGGCCAGTTGTCGTTGCGGCCGCGCCTGTCATCGCGTCTGTCCTCTCTGCGGTCACGGCCGCAGGGGCATGGCGGACAAGGCGGGCATCCGCGTCTGCGGCGGTCCTGGAAGAGCTGGTCAAAATTATCAGGCATAAAAAATTCTCCTTTTTTTTTAGAATATGCAGGGTTACTGTTCACGGGAACTATTCCGCGAGGTGTTTTCGTGCCTCTGGTACGAAAATCTCGAGACAAGCGGCGCGAAATGCCGCATTTTGCGGTATTTCTGTGCATCGCGAAGTGTGTTGCGGTGAACATAGTGAACAGTAACTATGCAGGAAAAGAGAAAATGCAAGAAGAAATTGAGATATTGACAAATGAGAATTTGTAACCTAAGATAAATTTGTATAAAAAATGGAAACAAGACAGAAAAAGCTAAAAATACAGAGCCTGTTGCAGGCAGGAAAGGAAAAAATATGGAGAATCAGGTAATCTATGCAGCGCTTCTGGGGCTTGGAACAGTAGGCACAGGCGTGTATAAGGTGCTGAAAAATCAGGAAGAGGAGATGACTGCCAAAATCGGTACACAGGTGAAAATCAGTAAGATTCTGGTGCGAAACAAGGAAAAGGCAGCAAAAAAAATAGGAAATGCGTTGATAATTACCACAGACTGGGAAGAAATAAAAAAGGATGAGAGCATATCCATTGTTATTGAACTGATGGGAGGAATCGAGCCTGCGAGAAGCTATATTCTGGAAGCTCTTGAGGCCGGGAAGCATGTGGTGACTGCAAATAAGGATTTGCTGGCAGTATATGGCGGAGAGCTCCTGGATAAAGCCAGAGAGCATGGAGCAGATCTTCTCTTTGAGGCGGCCGTGGCAGGAGGAATTCCTATTATACGCCCTCTTAAGCAGTGTCTTGCCGGAAATCATATCTCCTCTATTATGGGAATTGTGAATGGAACCACGAACTTTATTCTCGCGAAAATGACACAGGAGGGCATGGAATTTGAAGAGGCGTTGGCTCTGGCAACGCATCTTGGTTATGCAGAGGCAGACCCTACCGCAGACATTGAGGGGCTGGACGCCGGACGTAAGGTTGCGATTCTGGCTTCTGTGGGCTTTAATTCCAGAGTTGTGTTTGATGACGTCTATATTGAGGGAATTACAAGGATTACAGCTACTGACATCCGCTATGCAAGGGAAATGGGCTGTGATATCAAGCTCCTGGGAATCGCCAACGATACGCCGGAGGGAATCGAAACCTATGTGTGTCCCATGCTGATTCCGAGCAGTCATCCTCTTGCATCGGTAAATGACTCCTATAATGCGGTCTTTGTTCATGGAGATGCAGTGGAGGACGCTATGTTCTTTGGAAGAGGGGCAGGAGAGCTTCCCACAGCCAGCGCGGTTGTCGGAGACATTTTTGACATTGTAAGAAATATTCAGGCAGGCTGCTGCGGAAGAATCGGATGCACCTGCTACAAGGAGCTTCCCCTCAAAAAAATGGAGGATACAAAGAACTGCTTTTTCCTGCGTCTGCAGGTAGAAGACAGGTGCGGCGTTCTTGCCGAGATGACAAGTGTATTTGCAAGGCATCAGGTGAGCGTGGCTCAGATTGTGCAGAAAGCAACTTTAAAGCACGACTGTGCAGAGATCGTGGTCATCACCTCAAAGGTGAAGGAAGGAGATATGAGGCAGGCGGTAGAGGAGCTTGGCACCTCTTCCTCTGTAAAGAAAATCCCTGCATGTATCCGGGTTTATGAAAAATAACAGGAGACTTTGGCTAAAAGATAAGTTTTTTCATAGAAAAGAATTGAAAAATCTGAGATTTTTGGTAGTATATATAGTGTAGGAAATCAGTACAGATATAAATATAGATAGGATTATTATAATTTCATAAAGGAGAAATACATTATGAGTAAGAAACCAACTGTTTTAATGATTCTGGATGGCTATGGACTGAATGAAAGACAGGATGCAAATGCTGTGTATGAGGCGAATACTCCTGTTATGGACAAGCTGATGGCAGAATATCCGTATGTGAAGGGATATGCCAGCGGTCTTGCAGTAGGCCTTCCTGACGGCCAGATGGGCAATTCCGAGGTAGGACATCTGAACATGGGAGCAGGACGCATTGTGTATCAGGAGCTTACCAGAATTACCAAGGAGATCCAGGATGGAGACTTTTTCAAAAATGAGGCTCTTCTGACAGCAGTTAAGAATGCAAAGGAGAATAATTCCTCCATTCATTTTATGGGACTTCTGTCTGACGGAGGCGTACACAGCCACAATACCCATCTGTATGGACTCCTGGAGCTTGCCAAGAGAGAGGGACTCTCAAAGGTCTATGTACACTGCTTCCTGGATGGACGTGATACCCCTCCTGCTTCAGGAAAGGGCTATATTGAGGAGCTGCAGGCAAAGATGAAGGAAATCGGTGTTGGCGAAATCGGCGTTGTTTCCGGACGCTACTATGCAATGGATCGCGACAACCGCTGGGATCGCGTACAGATGGCCTATAATGCCCTGACAAAGGGAGAGGGTGTTAAGGGAACCGATGCAGCAGAAGCAGTAGGAGCCTCCTATGCTGACGGCAAGACAGATGAATTTGTTCTTCCGACTGTGATTGAGAAGGATGGAAAACCGGTTACAGTAATCAGCGACAAGGATTCTGTTGTATTCTTTAATTTCCGTCCTGACCGCGCCCGTGAAATCACCAGAGCCTTCTGCGACGATGCGTTTACAGGCTTTGAACGTGAGAAAAAACTGGATTTGACCTATGTATGCTTTACAGAGTATGACGATACAATTCCAAATAAGATCGTGGCATTCCACAAGGTACAGCTGAAGAATACCTTTGGCGAGTATCTGGCAGCTCACAACATGACCCAGGCTCGTATTGCAGAGACTGAGAAATATGCACATGTTACCTTCTTCTTTAATGGAGGAATTGAGGAGCCGAATGCAGGAGAGGACAGAATCCTGGTAAAATCTCCGAAGGTTGCCACCTATGACCTTCAGCCTGAGATGAGCGCTCCCCAGGTATGCGATAAGCTGGTGGAAGCAATCAAGTCCGACAAATATGATGTGATTATCATCAACTTTGCAAACCCGGATATGGTTGGTCATACAGGAGTAGAAGCAGCAGCAATTAAGGCTGTGGAGGCAGTGGATGCCTGCGTGGGAAGAGCAGTAGATGCGATTAAAGAGGTGAATGGACAGATGTTTATCTGTGCAGACCATGGAAATGCAGAGCAGCTCCGTGATTATGAGACAGGCGCTCCGTTTACTGCACATACCACAAATCCTGTACCATTTATTCTGGTAAATGCAGATCCAAAATACACGCTGCGTGAGAACGGTTGTCTGGCAGATATTATCCCGACTCTGATTGAGCTGATGGGAATGGAGCAGCCAGAGGAAATGACCGGAAAATCTCTGCTTGTTGAGAAATAAATCAAAGACCAAGCCAGAGCCTTCCTCTTAAGGGGAAGGACTCTGGCTTGATTTGGTTACGACTGTGTGTATATTGTTAAAATAAAAAGAGCTGTCAGATTCTTGTTTTCTGACAGCTCTTATAAATTCTGAATGTCCAACGGCTTGTACCTTCCTTTCCTATGTTTTCATGGGGCAAATCCTTATCTTCTCATTGGTCCTTACCATCCTTTAAAATATTTTGGTTGGGGTAAATCATCATCTTCTCATTGGTCCTTACCATCC
>JAUNOP010000082.1 GCA_030537135.1 Eubacteriales bacterium
GATATTTGTCCTCAATACCTGCTTTTGCTGCGATTTCTGTAATCGGCAGCATCGTACACTCCTGTGCGATTTCAATATCGGTTTTAAATCCCATGATAATCTCCTTTCTCGCTTATGCGAAAGATGTCGGCCGGGGATAAGAAAAGGGCAGTACTTGAAACATTTCCAAATACTGCCCAGACGGTCGGCATCCACAGATTCCTGCTTCCCTTGTGGTACTCCACTTATTCCGCCAGTAAGTTCAGAAATCTTTAAAATTTTGATAGGTCAATGTTACCATTATTTTTTATAAATGTCAAGATTAACTGTCAAATTTGACGGGAGTGCCTTTTGCCCAGCGGAAATTGGCCATTCGCTTTGTTGCTTGCTTGATTGGGTTAAAAGAATTTTTATAGAAAATTTAGAAAAGCGGCATTTGATAATGGGGATGAGTGTGTTACAATACAGAAAATGCTGGCTATACAAAATCTGCGCTGTGGGTAGAAGAAGCAGTAATGTTTTTGGATTGGCATTTGCAGCATAGGATTATGAAAATTGATATTTCCGGACATACTCTACACAGAAAGGAACAGGAATATTTATGAACAAAGAGGAATTTCTGGAAACACTGAAAATGCAGCTGCTTTCAGAGCTGAGTCAGGAGAAGGCGCAGGCGCAGGTACAGTATTACGCACAGTATATTGAAGGAAAAATCCGTGAGGGAAGTACAGAACAGCAGGTGATAGAACAACTGGGAGATCCCAGGCTGATTGCAAAGACGATTCTGAGTACTCCAGGAAGAGAAGAGGAAGGGAACAGAACCTGTTATGGAGAAAATACCCGGACACAGAAGGATTTTTCAGGCTATGGAGAGCGCCCCACGGCCTCAGGAAGGAAGAGGGTGTTTGCAAAGCTTGATCTTAGCACCTGGTATGGAAAGGTTTTGGCGATTTTGGCAGCAGGCTTGTTTTTATTTGTACTGTTTACAATTTTAAGCGTACTGATTCCTGTTGTCGTGATTGCCTGCCTTATAATCTTTGCCGCAGCACAGATCAGAAAGAGAAAAAAATAAGACAGCAGAAATGAATGTTCGTTTTTAGAGGAAGAAACAGGGAGATTCTGCCAAAGATCTGGCAGGATCTCCCTGTTCCCGATTATTCATTAAAAAAACCATAGATTTCTCTGGAAAGCTCTGCAATATGAACTCTGGCTGAGGCAGTGTCAGATAAGCCCTGGGACATGATGCACATGATATAATCGGTCGAAGGCGCATTATAGATAATTGCCGCGTCATTCTCTACTGTATCCAGTTCACCGGTTTTGTTTGCACACTGTGCGCCGTCAGCAGAGGGAATTCCCTCTGGAATTTTATTTGTACGCTCCTGAGCCTTCAAAAGATTATACATATCTTCTGCATGGGAAAGAGTACCGTTGTTCTTATACACAGAGGAGAGGAAATGACCGCAGTCAGATACAGAGGTATAATTGTCGTCTGAAGCGTTCCAATCCAGAAGGAGGCGTCCCATATGAGTATTAGAGTAGCCCATTCTTGTGCAAAAATCATTGACCATTGCCATTCCAACGCCAGTATCACCGCTTCCAAGGAAGGATACCAGGGTATTGGCTGCATCATTGTCGCTCACAGTAATCATGCTTGTGAGGGCGCTGTCAACAGCTTCGGCCCCATTGTTCTGTACCAGGATATCATAGTTTTCATAAACGCTTCCCATAATAAAGAGCTTAATCAGGCTGGCAGCTTGCATTTGCTGATCCTGCACAGAGAAGGAGGAGGGGGAGGAAAGGTCTTCTATGTATAAGGCCCATTGCCCGTCCGCAGCATTTAAATTTTGAATTTTTTGCTCTGCCTGTACCTGAAGCAGTTCAAGACCTGTGTTGGTAAGCGCAGAACTCTCTCCGCTTGAGGGAGAAAGGTTTGCCTCGCTGTCAGAGGGAGGGGCTGTGGGAGACGGAGATGCGGCAGCCGGCATAGGACCAAAGGCTTCTGCCTGAGAAGAAGCGTCAGCGTCCATTTCCTGAGAGAAAACATTTTCTTCAGCAGGCTCTTCTGACATTTCTGCTGCTTCAGACGCGCCGGTAATATAATCATAAAGTTCATTGTTTGCATTGGCCTGAGCTACGATCTCTTCAGCAGTGCGTGAGAGACTCTGGAACTGTGCAGTCATCTCAGAAAGGCTGCTTTCAAGCTCTGCCTGTTCATTTAATACCTTCAGGTAAAGCCCGCCTAAGCACAGGAGTGCAGCCGTCAGTATAATGATGATAAAATTTTTCAGCTTCATAAATTTCTCCTTTGGTAATATTGGGGTATGGCGATTCAGGAAAAATAAGAGTCAATGCCATCGGCAATTCCCTGTGCCATGACATCCTGGAAGGAGCTGTCAGCCATCTGCGTATCATCGCTCTCAAAGGTCATAAAGCCCATTTCCAGAATCATGACAGGAATAGAACTCCAATTAATTCCTGTCATAGTGTCAGACCCCTGAATGCCGAGATTGGCAAAGCCTGTTTTGGCGCAATAGGAATCCAGAACAGCCTGTGATAACCGGTGACTTTCCTCTGCAAGACTGGCTACATAGGGGTTGTTCAGAGTAGGACACAGAGCAAGTGCGCCGCTTACTGTGTGACTCTCTTCTCCGTTTGCATGGATGCGGACATAAATTTCTGCGCCAGAGGAAGAGGCCTGCTGCGCTCTCTCCGCATTACTGATGTTAGCGTCATTGTCTGTTCTGGTGAGAAAAACTTCATAGCCTCTTTCTTCCAGAAGGTCTCGAAGCTTGAGTGAAACATCCAGGTTAAGCTGATATTCTGCGAGTCCGGTATAAACTCCGGCAGTTCCTGTAGAGCAGCGCGCTTTCATTTCAGAAGAGCCGGGACCATTGGGCTCCAGCGCACTCATGTCTACCCATTCTCCCTGGTGTCCGGGGTCAATGGCTACTTTGTGTGCAGGCTTTTGAGTTGGAGTAGGAGAGGGCTCTGGCGGCGCAGAGGGAGCAGGGGACTCTAAATTCTCTGGAACTGCGGAGGGCTCAGGGCTTTCTGAGAGCATTGCCTTTTCATCTCTGCTTAGCTGCTGCTTTTCCTTGATAGCCTGAAGACTTAGCTGCTGTTCCTTTATATGGTTCAGAGTTTTATCAAGCTTTTCTGATTCCTGTGCAGCGGATTCTTTTAATTCTTCTATGCGGGCTTTTGAGGAGCGAATTTTCTGAAGGGTGGAATTTCCAAGAAATGCGATAGCACATATGCACAGAAGAGCCGTGACAATCAGAAGCAGCAGATGGGGATCCTTATGTTCTTTCATAAATCAAATCCTTTCTGGTGAAGTGAATGTTTTATGGCTGTAACTGTTGTAGGGGAGGAAATCATTGCTGTGTTCGTAGAAACGAATCCTTACCTGTGGATATTATAGCCAAGCTGTACTTGAAAATCAAGCGGCTCTGCTAAAATGTACTAAAAAGTCCCGGATTTGTTACTGCTCACAGGCGACTATTCCGCGAGGTGTTTTCGTGCCTCTGGCACGAAAATCCCGAGATAATCGGTGCGAAATGCGGCAGAATGCAGCATTTCTGTGTATCGCGAAGCGTGTTGCTGTGAACGCAGTGAACAGTAACCCGGATTTTTTAGTATTCACGGGCAACTACTGTAAGCCGCCTGCTTTGGAAGTCCTGTGTCAGAGATACAAGAACACTTGCAGAACAACGGCATGAGAACAATAAGAATGTATATATAGTGAAATGGTCTGCAGGGGAGCTGCAGACCATTCCGAGGGGAGTATAAATAATTAAATAAGGGGTATAAATGTAAAAAAAATTTTTGAAGGGTAAATTCTTTTTACATAAAGATTATAATATAAACCACAAAAAAAAGCAATAAGATTTCTGGAATTCTTCCTGAATAATCTGGACTATTTTAGGCACAATATAGGTTGTAATTCAAAAGCAGCTGTTTTCTGGCCGCAATATCTGTGCGAGTATATTGTGCGGCTACGGAACAATTGCAGAAAACATTAACTAACCAGGAGGTAACTTCAATGTCCAAGAATTATGAAAATGAAAACAAAAACGCCAAGAATTCTACTAACTGTGGAAATTGTTATAATTCCAAAAATAACAATGCCAGCAACAGAAACAGCAATTCCAATAATACCACCAGCAGCAATAATTCCAACAGCACCAGCAACGCTGGAAACACCAACAAGAATAAGAACTCAAATGATTACACATCCGAGGAAGGATACAGCTCCAGATATTAAGGACCAGACGGGGGCTGCCGCAAAATGCGGCGGCCCCTTTGCATGTCAAAGATTCTGTCTGTAAAAGTGAAAATTTCTGTTTTTTTTGAACAAGACAGACTTTGCCGGAATAAACTAGTATAGAATCAGGAAAAGGAGGAGCCTTATGTTTCCTATGGAAACCATTTCGGGAAAAATGATAGATTATTATGTGGGCAGAAAAGACGTTATTATCATAGATTTGCGCGATAAGAACGAATATGACAAGAGCCATATACGCGGCGCCCTGAATTTTCCCTATGGGGAGACCGGATGGAAGAGAGAATATCCCAAAGATAAAATTCTGATTCTGTATTGTGACCGGGGAGGTGCAAGCCTGATGGCAGCCAGGGAGCTGGCGCGCAGAGGCTTTCGGACACGCTCTCTGGTAGGAGGGTTTGAGGCATATCGGGGAAGAAATATTGTAAGCACCAGCAGTTGATTGTCTTTAGAGAGAATGAATGACATATTCCCACCACTTAAGAAGTGGTGTTCCTGTGCTCACAGCAATACGAATATCTTGTAATTTCTTCATTCTCATAGTAGAATAAGGACAGCTATTTAGAACTTTTGAAATAAGAGTGTGCTGTTTCATTGGCTTTTGGCGTTCATGTAGATCTGCTGACTGAAATGTCAGTCAATGATACAGTACACCAGATAGTGAGGAAAAAAGATATGAAATATATGTTTGCTTCAGATATCCATGGCTCTGCTTATTATTGCAGAAAAATGCTGGAAGCCTATGACAGGGAGGGGGCTGCGCGTCTCGTGCTTTTGGGAGATTTGCTGTACCATGGACCAAGAAATGATCTGCCAAGAGATTATGCCCCAAAGGAGGTCATTGCCATGCTCAATGCCCGAAGGCAGGATATCTACGCTGTGCGTGGAAACTGTGAGGCAGAGGTAGATCAGATGGTTCTTACCTTCCCGGTTATGGCAGATTATTGTATTTTGGAAATTAATGGAAGAACCTTTTATGCCACGCATGGACATGTTTATCATGAAGCGAATCTTCCTCCGCTGCATCAGGGAGATATTTTGATTCATGGTCATACGCATGTGCTTCGGGCTGATGTAAAGGACAAGCTTATCATTTTGAATCCTGGTTCTGTGGCTATTCCAAAGGAGGGAAATCCTCCCACCTATGCAATCCTGGAAAATAATGTATTTTCCATAAAAACCTTTGAGGGAGAAATTGTGAAGGAGCTGGATCTATGAAGCAGATGGAATTGATAGCGCCCTGCCACTTTGGGATGGAGGCAGTATTAAAGAGAGAAATTTTGGATTTGGGTTATGAAATCAGCAAGGTCGAGGATGGAAAGGTGACATTTCTGGGTGATGTGCAGGCGATTGCAGACGCCAATATGTTTCTTAGAACCACAGAGAGAATTCTGCTTAAGGTGGGAGAAATTCCAGCGCAGACCTTTGAAGAGCTGTTTCAGGCAACTATGGCTCTTCCCTGGGAGGAATACATACCAAAGAATGGAAAGTTCTGGGTGACAAAGGCGAATTCAGTCAAAAGCAAGCTGTTTAGTCCTTCTGATATTCAGTCGGTCATGAAAAAGGCGATTGTGGAGCGACTTAAGAAGGTATATCATGTGGAATGGTTTCCAGAAGATGGACCAAGCTTTCCTATCCGTGTTTCTTTTATGAAGGACATTGCAGTGATTGGCCTTGATACTTCAGGAGTTTCTCTGCACAAAAGAGGCTACAGGCAGATGGTTGTGAAGGCTCCTATTACAGAAACTTTGGCGAGCGCACTGATTATGCTGACTCCCTGGAACAAAGACAGAATATTGGTAGACCCATTCTGCGGGAGCGGTACCTTTCCTATAGAAGCAGCGATGATGGCGGCAGATATGGCGCCTGGAATGAATCGGTCGTTTCTTGCCGAGAGCTGGAAAAATATTATTCCCATAAAATGTTGGTATAATGCTCTGGAGGAAGCCAAGGATAGAGTAGATACCACGGTTCGGACAGATATTCAGGGCTATGATATTGACGCAGAGGCTCTGAAGGCTGCTCGTGCGAATGCAAAAATGGCGGGTGTGGAGCATATGATTCATTTTCAGCAGCGCCCGGTAAAGGAACTGCGCCATCCGAAGCCCTATGGCTTTATTATCACAAATCCTCCTTATGGAGAACGCCTGGAGGAAAAACAGGCTCTTCCAGCTCTGTATGGAGAAATTGGAGAAAGCTTCCGGCGTTTGGACAGGTGGTCTATGTATCTGATTACATCCTATGAAAATGCGCAGCGCGATATTGGGAGAAAGGCGGATAAGAACCGCAAAATTTATAATGGAATGCTAAAAACCTATTTTTACCAATTTGAGGGGCCAAAGCCTCCGAAAAAGCGTAAAGAGGAGCAGCAGGAGGGTATGAGATGAAAAAATTAATTTTTGCCACAGGAAATCAGGATAAGATGAGAGAAATCCGGGAAATTCTGGGAGATTTGGACATGGAAATTCTGTCCATGAAGGAAGCAGGAATTCAGGCAGATATTGTGGAGGACGGAGCATCCTTTGAGGAAAACGCAGAGATTAAGGCAAGGGCAGTGTGCAGAGCCTGCAACGAGCTGGTTTTGGCTGATGATTCTGGGCTTGAGATTGATGCTCTGAATAAGGAACCAGGGATTTATTCTGCAAGATATATGGGAGAGGACACTTCCTATCGAATTAAAAATGCAAATCTGATAAAGCGCTTGGAGGGAGTGCCAGATGAAAAGAGGACAGCACGTTTTGTCTGTGCTATATCAGCTGCCTTTCCAGACGGAACAGTAAAAACTGTCAGAGCCACCATGGAGGGAATAATCGGGTATGAGGAAAGAGGAGAAAACGGCTTTGGCTATGACCCGATTTTTTATCTCCCACAATTTTGCTGCTATTCGGCTGAGCTTCCCAGAGAAAAGAAGAATGAAATCAGTCACAGAGGCAAGGCGCTCCGCGCTATGAGGGATCTGTTATTATGAGAGAAAAGAAAATTTTGATTGTCAGTGATACACATGGACGTTGTGAAAATCTGGAAAAGGTGCTTTATATGGAAGCACCTATTGATATGATGATTCACTGTGGGGATGTAGAAGGAGACGAGGATTATTTTGAGGCTCTGGCAGATGTACCCTGCTATATGGTATCTGGAAACAATGATTTTTTCTCAGACCTTCCCAGAGAAGAGGAATTCATACTTGGAGAGAAGAGAGTTCTGGTCACACATGGACATTATTATGGAGTGTCGCTGGGGATAGAGGGAATCCTGGACGAGGCGCGCTCCAGAGGAGTACAGATAGTCTGCTTCGGACATACGCACAGGCCTGTGGTTTATGAGGAAGATGGAGTGACAGCAGTAAATCCGGGAAGTCTCTCTTATCCCAGACAGATAGGGCGAAAGCCCAGCTACATTGTGCTGGATATCAATTCAAAAGGCGAATTTGCCTTTGAAATCAAATTTTTGGGAAGGTAATAGCAGACATTATTGCCTGATAAAGCCATTTGCTCAGGGAAATGTGGCGGGAGACTGCATTTTCCTGGGCAATAAACAGAGTCAAGCGGAATTCGCAATCAAGTCCCCCACTTACCGCTTATTTCTCTGCGAAATTGAAGCGGGAGATTTGCTTGATACGTTAAAAATAAAATTTAAAAAAACAAAAAAAGTGTTGACATTTGGAATATAGTATAATATAATATGTCTTGCGTTGGCCGGTAAGACATTTGAAAGTCGAAAAAAGCTGACGTACAGAAAAATTAGCATAACGGGGTGTGGCTCAGTTTGGCTAGAGCGCCTGGTTTGGGACCAGGAGGCCGCAGGTTCGAATCCTGTCACCCCGATTGCTGTTTGGTTAATTACCGTTTCAGCGACATGCGGGTGTAGTTCAATGGTAGAACACTAGCCTTCCAAGCTAGATACGTGGGT
>JAUNOP010000005.1 GCA_030537135.1 Eubacteriales bacterium
ATGAAATTGATTTATAGAAAAGCGGGAATAGAAGACATAGAAATGTTGGTAAAAACAAGAATAGAGGTACTGCGGGCTGCGAATTGCTTAAGTGATGAGGCGAATATGGAGTTTGTGGAAGAACAGTCACGTGAATATTATGAAGCGTCTCTGCAGGCGGAAACACATACTGCATATCTTGTTTTTGATGGAGAGAAAATTGTCGGCGCCGGAGGCATCAGTTTTTTTCGGGTGATGCCGACCTATCATAATCCAACAGGATGGAAAGCGTATATTATGAACATGTATACAAAACCAAACTACAGGAGAAAAGGAATTGCATATCATACTTTGGAGCTTTTGACAGAGGAAGCAAAAAAAAGGAACGTGAGTTATATATCGCTGGAGGCAACGGACATGGGGATGCCTTTGTATGAACGGTATGGATTTGTGAAAATGAAGGATGAGATGATTCTGCCGCAGGAGCGGCTGTAGAAGAAAGATACATGAATATGGTCAGCTGCGTGAAAAGTTAGAATATCTTTGCAGACGAAATGGTATTGTTTTGGTTAAGTTTGATATAGATGTGGATGTATATTCTGGTATGCATTTTTTTTTACATCTTTTTTACATAAAGATATAAAAGGACAAGGTGATTAATAATGGATCAGATGTCATTGTTCGTAATAGGGGATGAGTATAATACATTCAGCGATATATGCGCTAAACTTGGCTGCGAGAATAATACTCCGGCTTGGCCGGATTTCTTTGGAAAAGCCATTAAAGATTATTTGAAAGAAAACAACATTCCGGGCATTCGTACATTGAGTTTGTTTTCAGGAGCGGGTGGCCTTGATATTGGATTTAATGATGTAGGTTTTGATATTATTGAAGCGGTAGAAATAGAGCAGAAATTTTGCCGAACGCTGGAACTGAATTCAGGGGCTGGAAAAAAATTTGAAAACTCAAAGGTGAATTGTATTGATATCCGAGAGTATACAGGGAAACATATCGGAAAAATAGATTTTATAATAGGTGGTCCGCCTTGCCAAACCTTTAGTGCGGCGGGAAGAAGAGCAAATGGTGTTCTCGGCACCACAGATGCCAGAGGCGTTTTATTTAGGGAGTATGTAAGATTACTTCAGGAACTGTCTCCAATTGGTTTTTTGTTTGAAAATGTATATGGAATTATTGGCGCCCAAGGAGGGAAAGCATGGGAAGAAATATTAAAGAGTTTTTCTGAAGTGGGATACAAATTATTCTACCGAATCGTAGATGCCGCAGACTATGGCGTACCACAGCATAGGGAACGACTTATCATAGTTGGACTTAAAGAAGGATCATTTAAGTTTCCGAGACCAACACATGGCCCGGACTCATTGGACGATGAACCTTTTTATAATGCGGAAACCGCTGTGGCAGGAGTACAGCTTACTGCAGAGGAGAGCAAATCAGGCATCGGCGGAAGATACGGTGCATTGCTTGATGATATTCCGCCAGGACTTAATTATAGCTTTTATACAGAAGAAATGGGACACCCTAATCCAATATTTGCTTGGAGATCAAAGTTTTCTGATTTTCTATATAAAGCAGATCCTAATACACCGGTTAGGACGATAAAGGCATCAGGAGGTGCATATACAGGACCATTCCATTGGGATAATAGATCTTTTGCGTATTCAGAGTACAAGAGACTGCAGACCTTTCCTGATGACTATGAGATTAGCGGAACAAAGCAAGTTGCTGTGAAGCAGATTGGTAATTCGGTTCCGCCTCAGTTAGCGAGAATGATGGCACTTGCAATCAGACAGCAGATTTTTGAAACCAAATTTCCATTCAAACTTTCTTTACTAGATGACAGCGAGGAATTGACTTTTAGGAAAAGGAAAAGACAGTTAACTGCCGTGTATCAGAAAAAGGCAAAGATGGCGATTAAAGCAATTAAACAGAATCATGCAGTGCTGCCAGACTCACATAAGTACTATTGTTCAATGACTGAGACCTTTAAGCTTAAGGAGGTCAAAAAGTCTGAATCAGAATACGAAGTAAATGTTATATGGGGCGATACATTGTTGATAGAGGCATCGCCTTTGAACGTTAAAGATAATCAGGCCGATATTACTATTGAAATTGAACCGAATAAGGATCCGTGGAATATTGGCATAGACAAGGTTGTTCTTAAGGCTTATTCAAGTGAACCGAAGGCATTTACTGTTTTGTGGAAAGCATTTGATTATGAACTGATTATTAATAATATCAAAGCGGATATAGTTCAGCTGAATGGATATTATCAGTATGTACCTAAATTGAGATGCAGCTGTGAACTTCCGAATGGGATGGCATATAGTAATGTATTGGGAAAAATTGTTTCCGGGAAATATGTTACCGAGATTGTTTCATCAGCTAAGTTAGCAGAGGCATGGGAGATTCCGGAGGCTGAGCTGATCAATATAGCAGAATATTTGAGAGGTTTAGGCTATGAAATTCGGAATCATATGACTAATCCTCAAATTGAGGAAGGCAATTGGTTAATTCCATATGCATTTCCAACACTGACTCCGCAAAGTGTACAACTTAGGAAGAAGGTAAAATAAAATGGCGGATGAAAAGAAAAAAGATGATAGCCACTTAGATGTGTATTTGGACCGATATGTTTTACACCAGAATGATGTTGTTACAACCTATTATGAAGGCTTTCAAAATGCTGCAACACAGCAACGATACGAAAAAATTAATACAGTGCTAGCAAACGGATATTTGTACGATGTTATGAAGGAACTTCCTGATGTGGATTTTACAGAGCTGTCTGAGAACAATAAGGTTCTGTTGAAAAGATTGGTTAATGGTATTACTAGCGAGGTGGGAAGGGCTTTGGTTGGAGTTGCATTCCTTCAACTTACAATCAAGAGTATTGCACCTGATCAGAGTATTAGATTACATAAAGGCACGACAAGAAGAGGCTCTTTCTCATGGGTGGACGGTATCTCCATGAGAACAATAGATTCAACTTACAGTACACCATTTTTAAGGGAACAAGGCTTGCTGAACGTTAATAAATTTGGAGTATTTATGACAAGAAGTCTGGCTGAGAACTATCCTTACTCAAAATTGTATAAGGCTGAGATGAGAGGCCCATTTACAGAATGGATTGATATTGTAGATGCTATTGAAGACGAAAGTATGCCTGCAAAGCAGGGACTTTATTATCTTATGGCTCAGTTAAAGAATAAGTCGGATGCGTTTAATACTATGGCTGATGAGGTGGTATCCTTAGCAAACGCTTATAAAGATAAGACCTTTGCAGGGGTATCTAGGTTTATGAAAGGCTTCTTTAACGAAACAGAATACTCTGCGCGCGCTTTTGAAATTGTAATTCATGGTTTTATGCAGGCAATGTCAGAATCACATATGCTTGGGGATTTGGATTTGAGTCCAATGTCTCAGATGAGATCTGCCAATAAAAAGCATGGAAATATAGGAGATGTGGAATTAAAGGATGGCAGAGTAATCGTTGAAGCATGGGATGCAAAATATGGTAAGCCGTATCTTCGAGATGAACTTGAAGAACTGAGAGATAAGATTTTGACATCACTAGGTGTAAAGGTCGCTGGATTCATAGCTGATAGTAATGTAGACCGAAGAAAAGATGTCATGAATAGAGCAGAGGAAATATCTTTAGAAACTGGCGTTGACATTTTTCTGTTTTCTTTTGATGAATGGTTGGAATATCAAACCAAGCGTATTGCAAAGCCTGAATTAGACAGAATAGCTTCCAGATGGCTGATTGCAGTTGTGGAATCTTTTGCTCAAAGGCGTCTTGAGATGGCTCCGATTGATGAACCCTGTGAAGCGTGGGTTCAGGATTTGATAAGTAAATTAAAATGAAGATTATTTTTCGGCCAGCTGTATCTGCCGCTGTATTGCTCCAGTCCTTTACAAAGCGGCATTCCTCCGCTTCAAGTGCGCATTACCAGTTCTTTATCGAGGGAGAACAGAAGAAAAAAGGTATTTGATACTTGACTCTCACACTATGGTATGCTTTAAAGTAGAACTGAGCTCAGGAATACACATATATGTGAGGTGGAACCAATGTTAAAAATAGGATATTTTTTAAAACTGTCGAGAATCAGCAGCCGTATGCTCCGACATTATGACGAACTCGGAATCCTTCATCCGGAATGTGTGGATGAGTTTACCGGATACTGCTATTACTAGTGTGTTGTCAAGTTGGTATTTATGGCAATTGTGCCCGGGGATTTTACTCCCCGGTTGATTCAAATTTGGGATAAAGAGAAATCAATTTATTGCGGGCTTTTGGCGCTGTAAAATGCCATATTACCTTTGCACACTCCTGATTTCGTATCTTTTCCCATGCTGCAGGAATACCGCCATTCACATAAGCAGAAACAATATTAGAAACCGTTGCTTTACTGACGCCAAAAGCTTTGGCAATCTGCATTTGCGTAAGGTGCTTTGGGGCATTTTCATCAAGCTCTAATAATATTTGACAGCGCCGAATTGTCATTTTGCATGTTTTTTTATTATGAATCGTAGCATGGAGGATTTTTTTATCTTCATCTGATAAAAGAATTTTGTAGGTTCTTTTTCCAGCCATAGGAGTACCTTCCTTTTTCTTTTATCATAACACAAATCACCATAATTTGCAACTTGACAATACACTAGGGGGTGTCTCTTCGGAGGCGCTTTCTTTTCGCTGATTTTCGGGAGAGCGGCGTCCAGAACCATTTTGATTATGAGGTGCCCCCGGAAGCGCCGTTTGCCATCCAGTGCGTTCGGGAAGCTGGATATACTTTTAAAGTAACCGAAAACCGCACATAACTGGGAGAGGATTTTTCTCATTTGAACATTTTTGCAACACATAATATCATTACGAATGTCGTAACATTGGTAAACAGCGGTGTTGCTTCTGCACTGACAATCGAAGGTGCGGTTAATTTTTTTGATAGCAGAAGGATGGTATTCAGGCCTCTTTACCCGGAACTTTCCATGACTTCCGTCCTTGCGTGGAAAAAGTTCCAACCAAACTTCGGTGCAGCCGGAAAGTTTTTGGAACATCTGAAAAGTATGCGGTAGGCGCATACTTTTCTATCGAACATATGTATTGGACATATAGAGAAAACGGGAATATAATAAAGGTGTCGTCGGATGGCAGAAATGGTCCGAAGGCACCTATTTTATTTTGCGTAGGAGCTTTATAGGAAAATCAAGGGAAAAGGAGAATAGGAACTTATGAAAAAATTCACAGCTCTATGTTTAGCATTATGCCTTTCTTTCACATTAGCAGCTTGCGCACAGAGTACATCTGATTCTGAAACAGAACAATCTGAGCCTGTCCCTTCTTCTGCGGTACAAGAGCCTGTGACGGAGGAACCGCAGGAAAACAGCAATGAGCAGACACAGGAAGACGGCTATGAGCAGACTCCTATTACACTTACAATAGGAGACACTGTATTAGAGGCATATTTGAATGATTCAGCGCCGGCGAAGAGCCTGATCGCTCAGCTTCCGCTTACGGTTACTCTGAACGAATCAACGAACGATTTTTGCGGTGGGAGCCTCGATATTGATTATTCTGAAAGCGATGTAACTGCCGGTTACCGGAATGGAGATATTGTTTTCTGGCCGCCTGCGAGCAATTTTGTGATTTTTGTCAGAGGAGAAGAAGATTCCATGGGATCAGATAATCTGGTAAAACTCGGACATATCACCAGCCCGGAAGAAATGCTGGATACTTTGAGCGGACAGATTGAAGTGACGGTTGCATTAGCAGAAGAAGAGTAAGGGGGATGGACGAATGACATTGACAGAAGCCGAGAAAGCGTTTGGCATTTCCATGGATACGCTGAAAAAATATATTTCCTCTGGATTCATAAGGCAAAGCGATACGAATTGTGGAGCAAGCGAGTACCGGAACGAAGATTTTGACCGGTTAGGGCTTGTGAGTATATTGCTGGAGGCAGGCTTTTCTACGAAAGAAATAAGAAGATACCTTGAATTATCGGAACATGCGGGTACGGACGAGGAGCAGATCAGGATGCTCAGGAAACAGCGGGGATGCCTGTTGGACGATATTCATAAGAAACAAAAAACGCTGGATCGGTTAGACTTTATGGTCTGGAACACCCAAAATAGAGGAGCGAAAAAATGAGTTATGGGATGTATGTGCCTGTTCAGATTATGTTTGGAACGGGGAAATGAAAGAAACTTCATAAACAGTGCATACCGGTAAAAGCCGGGGAAAGGAGACAAGAATGGAATTTACAACTTTGAACAATGGCGTGAAGATGCCGCTGGAGGGCTTTGGCGTTTTTCAGATTACGGATGCCGCAATCTGTGAACAGGCGGTTCTGGACGCATTACAAACGGGTTATCGCCTCATTGATACAGCGGCGGCTTATCTGAATGAGGAAGCGGTAGGCGCAGCGATCCGAAACAGCGGGATTCTCCGTGAAGAAATTTTTGTTGCCACAAAACTGTGGATTCAGGATGCGAGCTACGAAGGCGCAAAAAAAGCATTTCAGACTTCGCTGGATAATCTAGGGCTTACTTACCTTGACCTGTATCTGATTCACCAGCCCATGAGCGATTATTACGGCGCATGGCGGGCAATGGAGGAATTATACAGAGAGGGTAAGGTCAGGGCGATTGGCGTATGCAACTTCTATCCTGACCGGCTGGCGGATCTGTGTATCAACGCGAAGGTGACTCCGGCAGTCAATCAGGTGGAACTCCATCCGTTTTTTGCTCAGAAGGATGCTCTGGAGAACATGAAAGAATTTTGTGTGCAGCCGGAGGCGTGGGGGCCTCTTGCAGAAGGAACCCATGGGATTTTTACCCATCCGGTACTGACGGAAATCGGTGCAAAATATGGTAAAACTGCCGCCCAGGTGGCGCTTCGGTGGAATATCCAGAGAGGTGTCGTGGTCATTCCAAAATCCACACATAAGCAGCGGATGGAGGAAAACTTCGACATTTGGGATTTTTCATTGAGCGATGAGGATATGACAGCGATTGCAGCCCTCGACCTGGGACACAGCGAAGCCGTCGACCATGGTTCGGCGCAGACGGCGAAATGGCTGAACGCTTATAAAATTCACGACTGACAGGAGGGAATGCACATGATACATGAAACAATCAGACTTAGCGAGGATGGGCACGTTACCCTGACGGCCTATATCCATGATGATATTCATGCCTATGGTACAAAGCAGGGGCGGCCTGCCATCATTGTTCTGCCAGGCGGAGCTTTTGCTTTCCTTTCGCCGTTTGAAGCGGAGCCGGTAGCATTGACTTTCCTGCAGAAGGGATTTAATACGTTTGTGCTTCGTTATACGGTGGGCGATGACTGTCATTACCCCGATGTGTTGATTGAGGTATCCTCTGCTATCAAGTTGGTGCGGGATAAAGCAAAAGAATGGCACACAAATCCCCGACAGGTATCCCTGATGGGGTTTTCAGCCGGGGCGTGTCTGGCAGGCATGTCCGCTACCCAATGGAATGCGCCGGAAATCTCCAGTGCGTTGGGGGTTGAGGCTTCCTATATACGCCCGGATGCGGCAGTAATTGCTTATGGCTGTTGGGACAATTCGGGAACAATCTGGAATGATCCGAAGTTTCAAAATCCTGATGCTTCCCAATTTCCAAAAAGCTGTCCTCCTCAGCTGGACCTGATCCGCTATATGGGAAACCATGTGTGTCCGCTGTTTATCTGGCACAATCAAAGGGATCGTTATGTTCCTGTCCACAACTGCTTAATGGCTGCGGAAAAGATGTGTGAGCTGGAAATCCCTGTGGAGCTTCATCTTTACACAGGCGGGCGGCATGGGATGAGTGTGGCAAATGCGCTTTGCTATCAGGATCAGGACGATAAGGCACTGTCGGAAAAGAATCCCAACATTCAGCTGTGGGTGGATATGTGCGCCAACTGGCTAAAGCAGATACTTCCCGCCTGAACTACACAGCGAAGTACCGATCAGCGGGAGGCGCGAAATGGTATTTTATTTTACCGGTACAGGGAACAGCCTGTATGTTGCAAAGCAAATAGAGGAAAACCCTGTCAGTATTCTGCAGGTTATGCGGCAGAAAAACCGGGAGTTTTCCGATGAATGTATTGGAATTGTGGCTCCGATATACAGCCATGAGATGCCGCCGCTGGTTCAGGACTTTCTGAGGCAGTCGGTATTTCATACGAATTATTTTTATCTGGTCTTAACCTATGGCAGCCAGCACGGAGGAGCCGCTGAGTTGGCGAGAAAATTCTGTGAGGACTGCGGGATTGTTGTCCGGTACAGCAATGTGATCCTGATGGCGGATAACTGGCTTCCGGATTTTGATATGGATGAAGAAAAAAAGGGCAGATAAGAAAATTTCGGAACAGCTGAAAGAAATCCTTTCAGACATCAGGGAACGCCGGGAAAAAATCGGGGCGGTTACGGACAAAGATATAGCAGATCATGCGCGTTCCCTGGAACGTAAAAAGCAGCGCCCCAAAGGAGCGTGGCAGCATCTGATACGAGTGACAGATGCCTGTGAGGTGGTTGCAGATACAAAAGGAACGCTGCTCTGGACAGACCAGACTGGCAGCAGAAAACCGCTTCTCATTCTCACCAGCGAGCAGGTAACGAAAGAATATCTGGAATATCTGGATGCAAACCATATTTCGTGGGTTGCCTGCGGTAAGGAAAAAATTGTTCTGATAAGGGCGGCAGAGATACTGGCGAAGGAGTTTGCCGTCGCAAGAATGGCTATTGTAGGCGGCGGTACGATCAATGCAGGCTTCCTCGCAGCCGGACTTCTGGACGAGGTGAGTATTCTGCTGGCTCCCGGTATTGACGGAAGGAAAGGAATGGCGGCAGCTTTTGATGGGCTTCCGATGGAAACGGAACCGTTTCAGCTGAAATTGGAGTATGTAGCACAATATGATGACGGAGCGCTCTGGCTTCGCTATGCAGTAAAAAACTAACAGGAGGATGTTCTAATGAGATATTTGAATGAGACTGATTTTCAGAAAGTAAATGTTTTTGGAAAGGGGCAGGCAAATACCGGTTATGCAAAATACTTTATCGGCGATTCTTTCCTGAATCCGCTGACTGTGCCGGGACAGTGTCCGCTGATGCTCTCTAATGTGACCTTTGAGCCGGGATGCCGCAATAACTGGCACATCCACCATGCAAAGAAAGGCGGCGGACAGATTCTGATCTGTACTGCCGGAGAGGGTTGGTATCAGGAAGAAGGCAAGGATGCGGTCAGTCTGGAACCGGGAACCGTCATCTATATTCCGGCGGGTGTGAAGCACTGGCATGGGGCAAAAAAAGATACATGGTTCAGCCACATTGCCTTTGAAGCGCCGGGGGAAGAAACCTCTAACGAATGGTGTGAGCCTGTTACGGATGAGGAGTATGGTGCATTAGAATGAGAAAAAATATCTCTTTCCGCCGCCTGATTGGAATGGTTAGTCTGCTATTGTTATTTGAAGTCATGACAGCTTGTGGAAATGTGGAAAATCCATCAATGGAAACAACGCAGTCTGCGGAAAACCAGTCTGAATCGGAAGGAAACGTCCCGGAAGAATCCGGCGTTTCCTCTGAGGCGGAGGAAAATGTCATAGAAGATACGGAAAATACAGAAAGTATTGAGGCTGAGTTGATGAAAGTCACGATTGGAGACACAGTTTTTACCGCGACACTGGCGGATAATTCTTCCGCGCAGGCATTGGCAGAACTTTTAAGAGAAGGCCCGCTCACCATTGACATGCACGACTATGCCAACATGGAAAAGGTCGGGCCAATCGGGCAGTCTCTGCCGGAAAACAACGAGCAGATTACCACCGGGCCGGGAGACATTATTCTCTATCTGGGAGATTCACTGGTCATTTATTACGATACAAATTCATGGGATTTTACCAGAATCGGAAAGATAAATGATGTGACGCAGGAAGAACTGCTGGCGGCAATGGGCAGTGGAAATGTGTCCGTCACATTTGAATTGGAGGAATAGAAAGATGATTTTGAGTGAAAGTTTTACTTTATCAAATGGAGTGCAGATTCCCAAATTGGGGCTGGGTACGCGGGAAATAAAGGAGGCATGAAGATGGATTTACATAAAACAGATCCGGAATTTATGGAACGGTTTGAGCATTTTGCATTGGAAGAAGTCGTAAAGGAAGAAGGACAGCAGCTGCCAGAGGAAACGAGGTATATGGCAATCCTTGCCACATTGATCGGCTGCCAGGGAACGGAGGCATATCAGGAAGTATTGCCGAAGGCGCTGGAGGCGGGACTTACCCCGGTTATGGTGAAGGAAATCGTGTATCAGGCGGTGGACTATCTGGGCATGGGACGCATTCGTCCTTTCCTGACGGTAACAAACGAAGTTATGAAGGACGGGGGGATTCCCCTGCCCTTGGCCGGTCAGGCAACGACAACATTTGATGATCGGCTGGAAAAGGGGATTCAGGCTCAGGCGGAAATTTTTGGGGATCATATGAAGGAGGCATGGAAGAAGGGACACATCAACCGCTGGCTGGCTGCAAACTGCTTCGGTGATTACTATACGAGAAAAGGGCTTGATCTGAAACAGCGGGAAATGATTACCTTTTGCTTTCTGGCGGCACAGGGCGGATGCGAACCGCAGCTTACCGCTCATGCCAGGGGCAACATGAATCTTGGAAATGACAAAGCTTTTCTGATTCGTGTTGTTTCTCAGTGCCTTCCGTACATCGGTTATCCAAGGAGCTTAAATGCAATTCGATGTATTGAGCAGGCTGCAGAAAAGTAGGAAGGAGACAGTCGGAATGAAAAAATGGACGGCAATTCTGATTGTATTTGCGCTTATGATAAGTACCCTCGCAGGCTGTTCCCAAGCTGGAAGAGCTTTGGAAAATGGAAGTACAGAATCCACATCACAGGAGGAAACATCTAAACCTGCTGATCCGGTGGCGCTAGACCAGGCTTGTATTGACCTGATTTATGAACAGGCAGCCGGAGATGGTGCTTCTCTTGTGGAACGGATTGAATCCCGCAATGGGCTTCATACTCTGGAACATGCAGAAGAAATAGGCCTTGGAGGATGTATGAGCTGGTGAGTATTGACGAATAGCGAGAGGTGATATGTGCTGGAGATATTAGAACGGGAATTTATTTACTTGTGGTACTATTTTGAGATTCAGTTTCGACAGATTTTTGGGTACTGGGTTTTGGGTATTGTATTAGGCTCCTGTATTTCGGTTTTTCTGAAAGACAAGATTCACGGTCTTTTCCGTTCTATGAGCGAAAGCAGGATGGGGCTTGTGGGAATTGTACCGGCGAGCCTTCTTGGAATTGCCTCTCCGCTTTGTATGTACGGTACGATTCCGCTGGCGGCTTGTTTTTCAAAAAGCGGGATGCGGGAGGAATGGCTGGCTTCATTTATGATGTGTTCTATTCTGCTGAATCCGCAGCTTATTATTTACAGTACGGCATTAGGAACGACAGCATTGGCCGTCCGTATCGTGTCCTGCTTTGTTTGCGGGATTGCGGCAGGGTTGCTGATCCGGTTCCTTTGCAGAGGAAAACCGTTTTTCAATTTTGCAGGCTTTGAGGAGCCGCATAATCACGATACCGACCCAAATCTATTCCTGCGTCTGATGAAGAATATCGGGCGGAATATCCGGGCAACAGGTCTTTATTTCCTGTTCGGAGTGTTCTTATCAGCGTTGTTCCAGCGTTATGTGCCGGAGGACCTGATGACGGCTTTCTTCGGTGGCAACGAAGCATTTGGCGTTCTGATGGCTGCGACTATAGGTGTGCCGCTGTACGCCTGCGGCGGAGGAACAATCCCGCTTTTGCAGGCATGGCTGCTGGATGGAATGAGCATGGGAAGTGCGGCAGCGTTTATGATTACCGGGCCGTCCACGAAAATTACAAATTTAGGAGCATTAAAAATTGTTCTGGGAGTTAAGCATTTTATATACTATTTACTTTTTGTAATTGCGTTTTCTTTTATAACCGGGATTATTATAAATATCGTCATTTAATACTTTGGATTAAGGCAAGCGTATCTTGCCCCGAAGGTCAATCTGCCTTGTGTAGATTGGCCTTTTTAGTTTCCTGTGTAGAAAATACTCAGAAAAAGGAAACAAATTTTTTGGATTTTTTCTGTTTCCCTTTCCGGTTTGCCTAATCGACTTTGATGAAGGATATGTATATTACTTTACAGACGGGAACGGCGATTCAATCTGTGACCGGCTCAAGATTGACTTCGGTACGTTAAATGACAATTCGGACGGACAGGTTTGGATTCGAGTCTGTAGGGAAAATGAGAAAATTATTTTATTTATGGATAACTCGGTGCAGGATGCTTCGGGGATTGATACGGGGCGGATTTTTGAACGCTTTTATACAGGCGACCATTCAAGGCATAACAAAAGCACCGGTCTGGGGCTTGCCATAGTGAAAATCCTGGTGGAGAAGATGGGCGGAAAGGTATCTGCCGGCATATGTGATGGGGTGCTGTCTATAAAGGTGGAATTTACAAACAGGTCATAAAGTGGGAAAAGTAGTGGTTATGACTTTTTTGATTCAGAAGGGCTGCAAGCCCCTTCTGAGAAGCTGCGACAGCAGCTATACCCATGGGCATCCCGTAATACATGTTCCTTTGGAGCGGACGCTGTGCGACAAGGTATATGGTTATGAGCAAGTAGCGAAGCGGACATCGTACCCTGTGGGTATTGCAAATTTCCGCTTGACGAAGAAAAAAAGGTTCTGAAAATCGGACACAGAAAGTTCACAAAAAGATTAGCACTCACGCTTGACAAGTGCTAACAGATATGTTATAACACATATAGAACAAAGGAAGAGGAAAGAAAGAAGCCAGACAGTGGCTTTGGATCCTTCCCGATCATCCCCAGTTCCAATTAACAAATTGTGTAAATAGGAAAAGGAGCGATGACTTATGATGACACCAAGCATTTTTGGAGAAAATTTATTTGAGGATTTATTTGATGACTTTTTCGATTTTCCGTCATTTGACGATAAAGCAATGCAGAAAGCACAGAAAAAACTGTATGGACGCCACGCGGCGAATATGATGAAAACCGATGTGCAGGAGCATGACGATCACTATGAGGTGGACGTTGAACTTCCGGGATTTAAGAAAGACGAGCTGTCCCTGGAGCTGAAAGATGGTTATCTGGTGATCAGCGCGGCGAAAGGTCTTGACAAAGATGAACAGGAAAAGAAAACCGGAAAGTTCGTCCGCAGGGAGCGTTATGCCGGCAGCATGAGCAGATCTTTCTATGTGGGAGAGGATCTGAAGCAGGAAGACATCCATGCAAAATATGAAAACGGTGTATTGAAGCTGAATATTCCGAAGGCTGAGGAGAAGAAGCCGGAGGCAGAGGCGAGCAGATACATTGCCATCGAGGGATAATGGCCCCCTCTTTACATAGATAAAGAAATCTAAGATACAGCCCGGAGCATTTGGCAGGAAAGGTTCTGTCAGGCTCCGGGCTTTTGATTCCACTACATCTGTTTCCTCTTTTTTGACTTAATCATCACAAATACTATACTAACAACTATTGTGTATTCCATCAACGAAATAACCGATGAGTGAACCTCACATGACTAAAGTCACATGCTTCTCAGCCGCTTTAAGCAGCAAGACCCGATACCGCCAGGATCAGGGCGATGGTTCCGAACTCAAAGAACGGAACGCACCATGCATCGCCCCACCGTGCGGTGATCATCTGCTGGTATAAAAACCGGTGAAGCGGCAGTCCCGCCGCCAGCAAGTGAAAAATGGAGGATTTAATATAATGACAACGGTATCTGAAGAACAAAACATACCAAAAGCGATTTTGCGTATGGGGCTGCCTGCAATGTTAGGGCAGCTAACGACATTGATTTACAATATTGCAGATACTTTTTTTGTTTCTCTGACAAAAGAACCTGCAACGATTGCAGCGGTTACACTATGCACACCAATTCTCTTGATTATTATGTCGATTGCTTCGATTTTTGGTATGGGCGGAAATAGTGTGATTGCAAGACTGTTAGGCGAGTGTTTTCTCGTTTTGAGTTTTGCGTCCGGCAATACCAAAGCTGTCCTTAAAGTGATTGATGGAGCGTTCTACAGTCGTCCGAACTTTATAGGTATTGTCCCATTCGACTGTGCCACGCAGGGTGCCGGGATATGTCCGCAGGCCTTTTTCAGGATAGATATAAACCATCCTTCCGCAGGAAGATGATGTGCAGGGGTGTTCACAATGACAGACACGGCGGTATTTTCCAGTGGAAGGGTCGGGTCATTGGGGCAGCAGGGAATGCCGTCCTGATTCACAGAATAATCTTTGTTTTCCAGGCCAGCCCGGGAATTCAGCGGAATATAAGCTTTTTGGAAATGTCTCCCGTTTCCATCTGCATCGGTGCCAAAGGTGCTGCCAGAGAGGAGTTCCTTATAAAGCTTAGCGGAGTCAAAGGCAGCATCTCCTAAAAAAGTATGGGGATTAAGAAGTGGATGGGCAGCAAAAAGGTCTTGCAAAGTAGGGATGAGCAGCCTTGCATCATGGACAGATTTATCCTCATCCGGGGAATCTGATTTTTTATTTACAATAATTTCCGGATGTTTATCAAAAAATTCTTTGTTGTAGAAGCTGATTGAGCGGACAATGCCCAGGCCATTTGTGGCAATGCCGAATTGTTATTGGTCATCTCAATTTTACCACAAACCTGTGAGGAGTTGTTCTGTTTTAGAAAAGAAAAAGGCCTGATTTTATGCAGGCTGCGGCGTTTCGCAAACGCCTGTTTGACAATGTGAAAGAGGTTTTGTATGACCGTGTAAATATAAAGGATATCTGCCCGATGACCGACCAGGATTATACAGTTCGCGGCTGTACGGCATTGATGGAGGCCATCGGAGGAGCCATCCATCATATTGGAAATATTCACAAGTATGCTCGCTCGGAAGATGTCCCGGTTCGCAGAGAAATAAGCGGGAGACTTGCTTGTCTCAGAAGGGGTGTAAGCCCCTTCTGAGAAGCTGCGACAGCAGTTATACGGTTATGAGCAAGCAGCGAAGCGGATTGCAAATATCTGCGTGATAGTTTCCTGTCAGTTGACTTTTGCATCAAAAGGTTTCATGACGCTCTCTTGAGGTTTGCTATGTATTTAGAGTATGATAGACACAGAGAGGAGGCAATGCCATGAATAAATTAAGGATTGCAGAAAATATTATCCGTCTGCGTCATGACAGAAAGATTACGCAGGAGGAGCTGGCAGATTTTATTGGCGTCACAAAGGCCTCGGTTTCCAAATGGGAGAGCGGCAGAACCATGCCGGATGTATTACTTTTGCCTCAGCTGGCCGCATTCTTTGATGTGACGCTGGATGATTTGTTTGGCTATGAGGCGCAGCTTTCACAGGAGCAGATTCGCAGGCTCTATGAGGATTTGTGCGAAGGGTTTGTAAGGCTCCCATTTGAGGAAGCGCTGGAGGAAGCAAGGTCTTATGCACATTGCTATTATTCCTGCTACCCATTTCTCCTGCAGCTTGGCGTTCTGTATCTGAATCATGCTATGCTGGCACAAACCCAGGAGGAACAGAAGAGGATTTTGCAGGAAGCGGATTCCTTTTGCACGCATATTTTAGACCGATGCACAGACGCCAGCATTTGCGAGGATGCAGCATCCCTGAAGGCCACGCTCTATCTTCAGCTTGGGAGAGTAAAAGATGCCGCAGATTTGCTGGAGGGCTTGGCTGACCCTGGAAGACTTTCCGAACAGAATGATTTGCTGCTGATTCATGCCTACTATCAGGGAGGGGAAATCGAGAGGGCAAAAAGCTATACGCAGATTCGGATTTACATGCATCTTCTGAGCATGCTCAGCGCGCAGGCCTTGCTTTTATCTTTGTATGAAAGTGAGTTGGAGCGATGCGAAGAAATCATACGCCGAATCAAGGGCATTATGGAATTATATCATCTCGAAAAATTACACCCAAACCTGGCTGCGCAGCTTTATTATCAGACAGCGATTGTGTATGGAAGAAATGGGAAGAAAGAGGAAGCTGTGGCAGAGCTTACAGGCTTTGAGAGATGCGTATGTTTTCTTCTGAGGGATAAGCAGATATTGCTTCATGGGGACGCCTATTTTGACCGGCTGGACGAGTGGATAGAGCGCCTGCCCCTTGGGGACGCGCCGCCCAGAAAACGTCAATTTGCCAGACAGAGCGCACTGCAGGCATTGTCTCATCCTGCCTTTGCTGATTTACAGGAAGCAGAGGAGTTTCAACGAATTTACCGTCATATTTCACAGGGAGGAAAAGAAAATGCCTGATATCAAGGAAATATTGCCGTTTATTCTGCCGCTTTTGCTCGAGGAACTGGCTTTGCTTATTTATACGATTCGCCATATTCTGACACACAGCACTTATAAACGGGGAAGCCGCGCACTCTGGCTGATAGTTGTCATTGTAGGAATGGAATTCATAGGCCCGATTTTGTATTTCCTGCTTGGAAAAGAGGATGAGTGATATGAATATGCTGAATTTTTTTCATGTGCAAAAAAGTTTTGGGGCAAAGCAGGTATTAAGGGATGTAACCTTTTGTGTGCCAGAGCATACAGTCTTTGGATTTGTAGGACAAAACGGCGCGGGAAAGACCACTGCCATGAAGCTGGCGCTGGGACTTCTCCCGATGGATAAGGGAGAGATTCTGGTGAATGGAGAAGCGGTTCGCTATGGAAATACAGTGACAAATCGTTTTGTCGGTTATCTGCCTGATGTACCGGAGTTTTATTCGTTTCTGACTCCAGCAGAATACCTGCGTTTTTGCGGTGAAATTACAGGAATGCCGGATAGGGAAATCATGCTGCGCAGTGAGGAAATGTTGCAGTTGGTTGGGCTTGATAAGGAAAAGAGGCGTATCAAGGGCTTTTCCAGGGGAATGAAGCAGCGGCTTGGCATTGCACAGGCCCTGCTCAATCGTCCAAGACTTTTGATTTGTGATGAGCCTACCTCTGCCCTTGACCCTGCCGGACGCAAGGAACTGTTGGATATTCTTGCGGCGGCAAAAGAACAGACTACTGTTTTATTTTCTACTCACATCCTTTCAGATGTGGAGCATATCTGCAGTGAGCTGGCGTTTTTGCACAAGGGAAAAATTGCCCTCAAAGGATCGCTCACAGAGATAAAAAGCATGCATAGGGCAGCTGCCACAGAGCTGGAGCTGGAGCGCAGAGAGGACATAAAAGCTCTGATGCATGTGTTCTCCTATTTAGAGCCGGCAGGAGGCAGCTGTCTGCGCCTTGGCAATCCTGAAAGGCTGCCGGAGGTTTTGCACTTCCTGGCAGATGGGAGGATTCCGATTCAGCGAATAGAGAGGTTGGAGCCGACGCTGGAGGACTTGTTTATGGAGGTGATTGGGAAATGAGAGCGTTTCTGAAAAAGGAGTGGCTGGAAGCAGTTCGCACCGGACGCTTTTGGCTTTTGCTGCTTATCTTTATCCTGATGGGAATCATGAACCCTGCTATGGCAAAGCTAACTCCGTGGATGATGGAAATAATGTCAGACTCCTTGGCAGATGCAGGCTTTATGCTCACAGCTGTAACCATAGACGCCATGACCTCGTGGACGCAGTTCTACAAAAATATTCCCCTGGGATTTGTTATTTTTGTACTGCTTAACAGCGGAAGCTTTACAGCCGAATACCAGAAGGGAACTCTTATTCCCGTGGTGACAAAGGGGCTGGCGCGGCGCAAAATTGCGGCTGCAAAGGCTCTGCAGCTGGAGGCGCTGTGGACAGTGCTGTATGTACTCTGCTTTTGTATTACCTATGGATATAATGAATATTTTTGGGGCAATGACATTGTGCAGAGTCCCTTGCTTGGAGCTATCTGCTTCTGGCTGTTCGGCATTTGGACATTGGCGCTTATGGTGCTTTTTTCAACCGTGTCGAGGAACAATATACAGGTTCTTCTGGGAACAGGGGCAGCAGCTTTTGGCGTCTATGCTCTGGGGTTGTTTCCAAAGCTTAGTCCCCTGCTTCCTGCAAAACTGATGGACGGAATGGCTCTCCTTAACGGAGCAGCAGAGCCGACAGATTATATGGCGGCAATCGCAGCGGCAGGAGGAACGGCAATGCTGGCCATTGGACTGGGAGCAGTCTGCTTTGAGAGGAAAGAACTTTAGTATAGTAAGCTGCCGCAGGAGTGCGAATGTCTGAAGATTCTGTTAATACACTCTTGTGCCGGTTTTCTTGTGTTTTTCAATATATTCTGCGCAGAGGAAATTAGCTGGATATAGCTTTTTCCTCTGCATTTTCTCTTGTGGTGCCGCCGTACATATAGCTGACAGGAAGACAGATAAGAGGAGGTTTTTTGGACATGCTTTCCTGGAGAACGAGTTCTACGCACATTTCAGCGATTTCAGCAACCGGCTGTATGATTGTCGAGCATACATAATCGCCGTCTCCGAAGTCTTTGATTCCGTCAAAGCCAATCATCTGTACATCTTCTGGAACCCGTATATTCATTTTTGAGAGAATCTTCCGCACATCATAAACAGTTCGGTCTGTAACGCAGAACAGTCCGTCAAAGTCCAGCTTTCCATCATGCATATGCGCTTCAAGAAATTCCCCGAACGCATCTATGGATGTTCCATCCTCCAATATCTTCATATCATAAGACAGTCCCCTTGCAAGGCAGCCGTTCTCAAAGCCGGCCTTTCGTTTATTTGGTTCATTGGAGAGAGAAGAGCCAATGCGCAGAAAGGCGACATTTTTGCAGCCCAGATCGGCGAGCTTCTCAGCTGCCATCTGCCCTCCAGCAAAATTATCGCTGGCAACACAGGGGATTTTGGGACTGACAATACGGTCAATGGAAACGAAAGGAACATGCTCGTCCACCTGCAGACCGGGATAATAAGTCAATCCGATAATTCCGTCTACTTTATTTTGCTGGGCCATTTGGACATATTCCTGCTCTAATGTGGGATCAAATTCTGTACAGCACAGGAGCATCCGGTATTTTCTTTTTAAAAGAGAAACGTTAATTTCATGAGACAGTCTTCCGAAATAGGGGTGGTAGGTGTTTGGGATAAGCACAGCCACTGTGTAGGTTCTGCTTGCTTTCAGTCCCTGGGCATAGCTGTTCACATGATAGTCTAATTTCTGAATTGCCTTTTCTACACGTATTCGGTAAGAATCTCCGACAGGCAGTCCGTTGATTACCTTGGAAACGGTTCCTAACGCAACCCCAGCTTCCAATGCAACGTCTTTCATAGTGGGAGCGGAATTTTTATTCCTCATAATTTCACCTCTTTTCTTGCTTCTTAAGCTATTATAATATGTTTTCTTGTATTTGTAAAGATATTTTATTGAAGATTTCATGAAACGTTATATGAAGAAAAAACATACAAAATATCCTTGGAAACTTTGTAAAAATCAAATAAAAAAGGCAAAATATACAAAAAATCAACGAAAAATTCTTGACAGAAATCCATACGAGTGGTATCTTATACACAGAAATGAAATAACGTTTCATGAAAACTGTGATTTCAAAACACATTGTAATTGTCAAAGGCCAGACCATTACAAAGAAAAACGGCAGACAGATTGTTACTGCTCACGGGCGACTATTCCGAGAGGTGTTTTCGTACCTCTGTCACGAAAATCCCGAGATAACCGGTGTGAAATGCGGCAGAATGCTGCATTTCTGTGCATCGCGAAGCGTGTTGCTATGAACGCAGTGAACAGTAACGCAGGTTTTTCTGTGCAACTGTCTGTAGACACATGGAAGGAGAGATTATATGAAAAAGTCGAAAACAACAGCTTTGACAAAGCACCCCAAAAAGCAGACACTCAGAAAACGAATGGGTCAATACTGGCAGCTCTATCTGATGCTTTTAGTTCCTGTGGTGCTTACGATTATTTATAAGTACATACCAATGTACGGAATTCAGATTGCATTTCGCGATTACAAATCTGTGCGTGGAATATGGGACAGCGAATGGGTGGGTTTGAAGTGGTTTCTGCGTTTCTTCAGCTCGCCAAACTGCCTCCGAATGATTAAAAATACAATATTGCTGAGTCTTTACAGCCTGTTATGGAGCTTTCCGATTCCGATTATTCTGGCATTGGCAATTAATCAGCTCCGTTTTAAGAAATTCAAGAGAACTGTGCAGACGATTCTGTATGCACCCCATTTTATTTCTATTATGGTTGTCTGCGGTATGCTGCGCATATTCCTGAGTCCGTCAGGAGGTCTTATCAACCTGATTGCTGGTACTGGAATTGATTTCATGTCAGAAGCCTCTGCTTTTCGTTCCATTTACATTGCTTCCGGCATTTGGCAGGATGCTGGTTGGGGAATCATTGTTTATATGGCGTCACTTGCAAACATTGATACAGCTCAGTATGAAGCTGCTAAAATCGACGGTGCATCCATGTTTCAGAGAATTCGTTATATTGACATTCCAGAGCTGGTGCCTCAGATTGTGCTGATGCTGATTATGAGTGCAGGAAACCTGATGAACGTTGGATTTGAAAAAGTATTTCTGCTCCAGACAGATTTGAATAAGGCTGCCAGCGATGTTATTGCCGTATATGTTTATCAACAGGGTATTGAACATGCCAAGTACAGCTACTCCACGGCCGTTGGCCTTTTTAACACAATTGTTAATGTCCTCTTGTTGATTATCGTGAACAAAATAACAAGCAAGATTTCCGAAGATGTAAGCTTTATATAGGAGGTGCAGTATGGGAAGAAGAAAAAAGGTAGGGGAACTACACGGCTTATCCGACAGGGTAAGTGATATGATTCTGGTTATACTCTGTGTTATTATCGTATTTTTGGTTGCATATCCGCTCTATTATGTGTTGATTGCTTCTGTTTCAGATCCGTATGACGTATATGCAGGAAAGACGTTCTTGCTTCCAAGCGGCTTTACGCTGGATGGCTACAAGGCGGTGTTTGCAGATAAGAGCATTATCACCGGATTTTTGAACAGTATTAAATACACCGTAGTCGGTACAGCCTTTTCTGTAATCATGATTTATTTGTCCGCATATCCGCTGAGCGTGAAGAACCTGCCGGGAAGAAAGTTTTTCAGTATCTTCTTTATTATAACCATGTATTTTGGGGGAGGCCTGATGCCCACCTACTTAGTGGTCAGAGACACTGGGCTGATTGATACTGTGTGGGCGATGTTTATCCCAGGAGGGGTGGCTGTCAGCAATATGATTATTGTGAGAAACTTTTTTGAACACAGCATTCCAAAGGAAATGATCGAAGCAGCAGAGATTGACGGCTGTTCCAAATGGATGACCTTTATGAAAATTGTGGTTCCGCTGAGCAAGTCTATTATGGCTGTTATGGTGGTATTCAGTATGGTCGCTTACTGGAATGACTGGTTTACTGCCCTGATCTATCTTCCAGGAAAAGAAAATGCGCCGCTTCCATTAATACTGCGCAATATTTTGATCAAGAGTTCTGCGAGTGCAAGTCAGGCCGGCATGATTTCCGGAGGCTATGCGGAGCTTAGCAAGCTCACGGAAATGATAAAGTTTTCCTCTGTTATCATAGCCGCTCTTCCGATGCTGATTATCTATCCATTTGTCCAGAAGTACTTTGAAAAGGGCATGATGGCTGGCGCGGTTAAGGGTTAATGAAATTCTGGAAAAAGGAGATGAGAGAATTGAAAATATGGAAAAAAGCTATTTCCGGTATGCTGGTAGCTGGTATGGCAATACCGATGGCCGGCTGCGGAAATACGATGGAAAATTATTATGAACCAGGCAAAATCAATACAGATACTTCCCAGACAGATTTTACAATTATGGGCGGTATCAGCGCCCTAAGTTCCGGGTATGAGGATAATGAGGTTCTGAATCAGATGCAGAAGAAAGCAGGAATTACAATCGACTGGAATGTAATGAGCGATTCTCTGGCAGAGCAGGTGAATATCCGTATTGCTGGAAGAAGACTTCCGGATGCATTCATGGCGGTTGGATTTAGTAACTATGATATTACTACCTATGGAAGCGATGGTGCATTTATTGATTTGAGTCCTTATCTGACAGAGGAATACATGCCGAATCTGTCTAAGATTCTGGAAGAGCATCCGAATATCAGAAGCGCCATCACCATGAGTGACGGAGGCATCTATGGACTTCCTTCTGGCGAGCAGATGGGAACTGCCGGTATCGGAGCAGAGGAGGATTATAATATCTATCAGTTCCCACAGTTCGCAATGATTAACAAAGCGTGGCTGGATGAGCTGAATCTGGAGGTTCCCACAACTCTCGATGAGCTGCATGATGTACTGGAGGCATTTAAGGAAAATGACATGGCAACCTATTATGGAAATGATCCGGGAAGCACCATTCCTATGAGTACTGGGTTTGATCAATGGTGCTGGGGGCAGAATGTGTTCTATGCAGGCTTTGGATTTACGAACTGGCCGAACGATGTCATCAATGACCTGGAGCTGGGGGCAGATGGAACAGTTGATTTTGTGTGTGCGGATGAGAAATATCGAGATGCACTGACTTATTTTCACGACTGGTATGACGAGGGACTTATGGACGTCGAGATGTTCAGTCAGGACGACAAACAGCTCATGGCAAAGTGCCAGCAGGGAAAGGTAGGAGTCGGAACCTGGTGGTGGTTTGACCTGTGGGGAGAACACAGGGATGATTATGTATATCTTCCTGTTCTGGACGGCCCTGATGGAACTCATAATGTCACTTTGCGCTCAGCTCCGCCCTTAAGCTGCGGAAACCTGAGTATTACGAGTGCATGTAAAAGTCCGGCAAACCTTCTGAAATTTTTTGATCAGTGGTATGATCCGGAGAATGTTATGCAGCTGCAGTATGGTCCGATTGGCACCTATTTTACCGGGCAGGATGAGGACGGCATATGGCAGAGCATTTCCGATGAGGAGGCTCAGGAAAAATATGGAAAGAGTCTCGCAGAACTCAAGGGCGTAAATGAAGTATATGGACCAAAGCTGATTCTCAGCAACTATTATGGTTCTACATTTGCACTGGAAGAGGCGGCTGTTATCCGGCTGACAGATTTGTATGAGACCTGGATGCCTTATGTGGATAACAAGACAGCTTATCCTACGGATTGTGTATTTACAGAAGAGGAGCTTGACATTATCGACCGCTATAAAACAGATTTTGAAAATGCAGTTTCCGAGCAGGAGGGTCTCTGGATTAAGGAGGGCGGCCCAAGTGATGGAGAATGGGACAGCTATCTTACAAAGCTGAGGGAAAACTGTGGCATGGAAGAACTTCTAAAGGTATATCAGGCAGCCTATAACCGCTATGTGGAGGCAGAGACTGCACAGTAAAGAGGGCTTTAGTCAAACAGGGTACATCATTTTTCAATGATGTACCCTATTTTAACGTATCAAGAAAGTTCCCCACTTCCATTTTGCAGAAAAATAAGCAATAGTGGGGGCTTGCTTGTCCTGACTCACTTGCAGGTTACAAAAAATCTGATATAATAAATTTCAGAAGAGATACAGGGAAAGAAGAACGTCTGCATCCAATTATATCTATTGTGGTTTACTACTCAGAGAAGAGGAGGGGTGGATATGTATGACAAAATAACAGAAATGGCAGATGCTCTGGAGGAGAAACTTATTGCATACAGGAGAGATTTGCATAAGTATGCAGAGACAGGATGGCTGGAAATGCGTACCAGTTCTCTGATTGCTTCCAGATTAAAGGTTATGGGCTATGAGGTGCTGACAGGAGAGGCAGTGTGCAGCGCTGCGGCGCGGATGGGGGTGCCTGCGAAGGAAATTCTGGAAGAGCATTACCAGTGGGCAGCAGAGAATGGGGCAGATCAGGAGTTTCTTCCGCAGACAAGAGGAGGCTTTACAGGAGTGATCGGCATTCTGCGCTGTGGTGAGGGTCCGACAGTGGCGCTTCGCTTTGACATAGACGCTCTGGGTGTTTTTGAGGACAAAAGCCTTCTTCACAGACCCTATGCGCAGAATTTTTGTTCTGTTTCAGACGGTATGATGCATGCCTGCGGCCATGACGGGCATACAGCAATCGGCCTTGGAACAGCGGAGCTTCTTTCTAAGCTTAAAGAGCATCTGCATGGAACAGTCAAGCTTATTTTTCAGCCGGCAGAGGAGGGGCTTCGAGGAGCAAAGGCGATTGTGGAGAAGGGACATCTGGATGATGTGGATTATGTACTGGGAGGTCATCTGGCAGATTCAGAGGATAACAGTCTGTATGTATGTCCTGGAATGGCGGGGACTCTGGCCTCTACAAAGCTGGACGCTGTTTTCACAGGAAAATCCTCACATGCAGGGAGCGCTCCGCAGGAAGGGAATAATGCCCTTCTTGCCGCAGCGTCTGCAGTTCTGAATCTTCAGGCTATTCCGCGCCATAGCGGCGGAGCGAGCCGAATCAATGTAGGAACTTTGCATGCAGGAAGCGGGAGAAATGTCATCTGTGACAGAGCAAAAATGGAACTGGAGGTTCGCGGTCAGACCACAGAGATTAATGAATATATGGAACGCTATGCAAGAGAAATTCTGGAACACACTGCTCTTATGCATGGATGTACTGTGGAAATTAAGGAGATGGGCTCTGCAGCAGCTATGGAGTGTACGTCGGCCTTTACAGAGAAAATCTGCAGCGTCTGCAGTCAAGAACTTCATCTGTCTGTCAGAGAGCCAAAATCTATGGGAGGAAGCGAGGATTATGCCTACATGGCAAAGCGCGTCATAGACAGAGGCGGTCAGGCTTGCTTTGTGGGAATTGGGATTCCCTGTATGGCTCTGTTTCACAATAAGAGCTTTGATTTTGATGAGCGTGCGCTGCCTCTGGGAGTGAAGCTGTACACAGGAATGATATGGAATCTTCTGGCAAATAAATGAGAATACAAGATCACTGGACAGAAACTCTTCTGCACAGCGGCTGGCACTTCTTCTGGAACAGCGCAGCATTGCAACAGAAAAAAGCCACCTGCATTGACAAGCGGCTTTTCTTCTGTTTACTTTTTGAGGGGGGAGATAGAGAGTGGTTGTTCATCTATCTGAAAACTATTATATGTCATAAATATGAGCAAAGTGTGACGAAAATCTAAAAGAAGTAGAAAAAAAATAAATATCTGATAAACTTATAAGAGAGAAAAATATGTTTTTCAAAGGATGTAAGGGAGGAACGTACAAGATGAACTATCATGCAGTGCTGGATATGCACACTCACACGATTGCAAGCGGTCATGCCTACTGTACACTCAGGGAAATGGCAAAGGCGGCTTCGGAAAAGGGGCTTAAAGCTCTGGGAATCACAGAACACGCGCCGTCCATGCCCGGAAGCTGCGGCAGGCTCTATTTTCATAACCTGAAGGTAATTCCCGGGGAGCTATATGGAATCCGCCTTTTTCTCGGCTCTGAAGTGAACATTGTAGACTTTAACGGAACTGTGGATCTGTCAGACAGAGAGCTGTCTAACCTGGATATTGTGATTGCAAGTCTCCACACCGTGTGTTTAAAGCCGGGAAACAGAGAAGAAAATACCAGAGCCTATGTAAAGGCCATGGAAAATCCGTATATTGACGTTATAGGCCATCCGGATGATGGACGGTATGAGGTAGACTATCCTGCTGTTGTAGAGGCTGCCGCCAGATTTGGAAAGGTTCTGGAGCTTAACAATCATTCTCTTGAACCGGACTGCCTGCGGAGAAATGCAAAGGAAAACGATACGATTCTCCTGGAGCTTTGCAGAGAAAAAAGGGTGCCTGTGCTGATGGGGAGCGACGCGCATTTTGACGATAGAATCGCAGAATTTTCCGAGGCAAGAGCTCTTCTGGAGGAGGTCGGATTTCCAGAAGAGCTGGTCCTGAACCGTTCGGTAGATGCTCTGCTTGAGAAAATCCGCATAGGAAAAAGGGGAAAATAAAAAACCGCTTGCTTTTCAGAATTTACCGTGCTAAAATGGCAATACGAAAGAAAGTTATACTTGCAAAGCAGCAGCTATACCCATGGGCATCCCGTAATACATGCTCCTTTGGAGCGGACGCTGTGCGACAAGGTATACGGTTATGAGCAAGCAGCGAAGCGGACGTCGTACCCTGTGGGTATTGCGAATGTCCGCTTAACTATTGATTGAAGAAAAAGGAGAATATGCCAAATGAGTAAGAATATCAGAACTGAGGCGGTGGATCATCTTTTTGAAGCGATTTTATGTCTGAAGAGCAAAGAGGAATGCTACACTTTTTTTGAGGATGTATGCACAATTAATGAGCTGCTGTCTCTCTCCCAGCGCTTTGAGGTTGCCAAAATGCTTATGGACAAGCGTACATATCTGGATATCTCTGAGAAGACGGGTGCTTCCACAGCGACTATCAGCCGCGTCAACCGCTCCCTGAATTATGGAAATGACGGTTACGAAATGGTATTTGCCAGAATGAGAGAAAAAGAACAGGAAAATGCAGAAGAATAAGCAGCTTTGACAGAACAGGCAGTTTGCATGGAGCAGTCATATGAAGGAGAGATATTTCTCATTCATGCGGCGGCTCCTGTGCCTGGGAAAGCTGTAACAGGCGGCTGCCTGTTTATTTTTTTCCCTTTTTTCCCCTGTCCTGTTCTGGCGTCATTTCATCGATAAGGTGTTCAATCAGCATTTTCTTTATATAGACGTCAAAGCTCAAAAGACAGATAAAAGAAAATTTCTGAAGAAATTCACGGTCTTCCTCCGCGCTATCTGAGAAGGTCTGCAAAGACGCATTATATTTTCGGACTAAATCCTTTTTCAGAAGCTCAATCTGCGATTTCTCCATACTGAATACTTCATTGTAAATATAGGTCAGGTCAAAGCCCTGCTCAGCCTTGAAATATTTTCCAGTAATGGGCGCAAGAAGGGTCTGAATATCATTGATGGACAAAATGCTTTTGAAATAATAAATAAAAATCAAGAGCAGCATGTGTTCTTTTGAATAACGCTTTTTCTCAGGAGAAGGAAGCAAGTCGTTTTTGGCATAATTATTAATCATGGTTTTTGTCAGGATTTTGTCCTCTGGGTGTCTCTTGGTGGAGGCAAGCTGAGATTCCATAAAGGTAGTTACCTGATCCATGTATAAATCAATATTGGGCAAATCCTCAGGTTTGATGTAATCAATCCTGGAAATACTGGATAGAATGCTGTTCAACAGGTCTTTTGTATCAATTGTCATAGTTTATACCAAACCTTTCAAGTGCAGGCGCTTCTTTTTTTCGCAGAGAGAATAGAAGACTTTTCCGCAGCCAATTTCTGGACAAAGGAATAAAATGTAAATTCTGCGCTTAGGCGCAGCAAAAACCATAAGGAAGATATTTATGATATTTTCTGCAAATACAGCGGCTGAAATTTTGAATGTTCGCTTTAGTCCAATATTATTATATACCAAAACAGGCTCGTAAATCAATGAAAGAGAAAGACAATTTTTTGTTTTTGTGGATAAAAATCCATGTACATGATATACTGATGTGAATAATAAATAATGGGAGAGACAGCAATGAGCATATATGAAGGTTTAAATGATAAACAGCGGGAGGCAGTACTTTGCACAGAGGGGCCTCTCCTTATACTGGCGGGTGCGGGTTCAGGAAAAACAAGGGTTCTGACACACAGGATTGCCTATCTGATAGAGGAAAAAGGGGTAAATCCGTGGAATATCCTTGCGATTACCTTTACGAACAAGGCGGCAGGAGAGATGAGAGAGCGAGTGGACAAAATTGTAGGCTTTGGCGCAGAGAGTGTCTGGGTTTCAACCTTTCACTCGACCTGCGTGAGGATTTTGCGAAGATACATAGACCGCCTGGGGTTTGATACAAATTTTACAATTTATGACACAGACGATCAGAAGACGCTGATGAAAGGGCTGTGCAGGCAGTTTCAAATTGACACAAAGTATCTTCCTGAACGTTCTATTATGACAAAGATTTCTCATGCAAAGGAAAAAGGCATAAATCCCGATGAATACGAGAAGAGAATAGCTGCCGGGGATTTTACAATGAAAAAGGTTGCTATGGTTTACAGGGCTTATCAGGAGCAGCTTAAAAAGAGCAATGCCCTGGATTTTGACGATCTTCTTGTAAAAACAGTAGAATTGTTTCAGGCAGAGCCTGAGGTTCTGGAATCCTATCAGAACCGTTTTCGTTATATTATGATAGACGAATACCAGGATACGAATTACATACAGTTTAAGCTGGTAAGCCTCCTGGCCGCCAAATACCAGAATCTCTGTGTTGTGGGGGATGACGACCAGTCTATTTACAAGTTCAGAGGAGCAGACATTGAGAATATTCTGGGCTTTGAGAAAACATTTCCAGCGGCGCAGGTGATACGTCTGGAGCAGAATTACAGATCTACAAAGAGAATTCTGGAAGCAGCGAACTGTGTTATCAGCAACAACGAAGAGCGCAAGAAAAAAACACTGTGGACAGAGAACGAGGATGGAGAATTCATACATTTTCATAAATTTGACAATGGGTTTGGGGAAGCCTCCTTCATTGCAGAGGATATCCAGAAAAAGCATGAGAAGGGGCTCTGCTCCTATAAGGACTGCGCTATTTTGTACCGCACCAATGCCCAGTCCCGCCTTCTGGAGGAAAAGCTTCTGCTGGAGGGCATCCCCTATAAGCTGGTAGGAGGAATCAATTTCTACGCAAGAAAGGAAATCAAGGATCTGATTTGCTACCTGAAAACAGTGGACAATGCCAGAGACGATCTGGCCGTAAAACGAATCCTCAATGTTCCAAAAAGGGGAATCGGATTGACCACACAGGGCAGGATACAGGATTATGCGGATGAAATGGAAATGAGCTTCTATGACGCTCTCTGTGAGGCAGAGACTATTCCAGGCATGGGAAGAAGCGCAGGAAAAATCAAGGGTTTTGTCTCTCTTATTCAGGCGCTCCGCTCAAAGGCAGAGGAATATACAGTCAGGGAGCTTCTGGAGGATATTATCACTGACACAGAGTACGTGGATCAGCTTCGTGCAGAAGGAACAGAAGAAGCCGAGGCCAGGATTGAAAACATTGATGAACTCATTTCAAAGGCTCAGTCCTATGAGGATGCATGTAAGGCGAGCGGCCAGGAGGGAAGTCTTGGCAATTTTCTGGAGGAAATCGCTCTTATAGCGGATATAGATTCTGTGGATCCGGAACAGGACTATGTGCTTCTTATGACATTTCACACGGCAAAGGGACTGGAATTTCCCAGGGTTTATATGGCGGGTATGGAGGATGGATTGTTTCCGAGCTATATGGCGCTTAGCTCTGATGATATGTCAGACCTTGAGGAAGAGAGAAGGCTATGCTATGTAGGGATTACAAGGGCAATGAAGGATTTGACAATGACCTACTCGCACATGAGAATGGTCAGAGGAGAAACCAGAATCAATCGAATTTCCCGGTTTGTCCAGGAAATTCCAAGAGAGCTGGTGGATCTGGGAAATGCGTCCCAGGAGAAAAGGGCGGCCAGCGCTTCTGAAAGCAGCGCTGGATCCCATAGACCAATCTCAGCTTATGAACAGATGCGTCAGGCCTTTCATGCAAATGTATTCCAGCCAAAGACCTATGCCGTCACAAAGAGTGCGTCATTGGAGTATCAGGAGGGAGACAGAGTTCGTCATATGAAATTTGGCCTAGGAGTGGTGCGCTCTATTGTGGATGGAGGAAAGGACTATGAGGTGACAGTGGACTTTGATAAAGTAGGAGTTAAAAAAATGTTTGCAGGATTTGCCAAGTTAAAGAAAATACAGGAATGATTTTACTACCAGGAAATTTGGAAATTTCAAAGATTTAATTGTGAAAAACAGCATATAGTGGTATAATAATAACAATTTAACCAATAAGCTCTGACAGAAGCTATGAGGTTATAAAAATTCCGTTTTGAATTTAGAGAGGATGGTGCCTGATATGAACATGAACAAAATTGAAGAGTTATTGGCAGCTTTGAAGAAGAATGAGGAAGACAGACAGAAGAACACAGTCCTTTGGGTTCTGGCAATCATTGGTGCGGTTGCAGCAGTGGCTGGAATTGCTTATGGCGTGTACCGTTTCTTCACTCCCGATTATTTAGAGGATTTTGAAGATGATTTAGATGACGACATGGATGATTACTTTGAGGACGAGGAATAATAGGAGCAGGGCAGAAAAAGTGCTGACCGAAGGCAACTATTATAACTACAGTTTGTACAAGGCTGAGAACAGGTTTCGTCGGCTTACGCTGACTATCAGAAATTAATGTGTTAGCCCCGGCAAGAGCCGGGGCTATTTTCAGGTAAAGCATTTTCCTGGATATTTCGGGAAGAATGAGATTATTCATTACTATTTCTTATGTTTGCAGCAGCACTTAGGCGCTTAACGATAAAATCCTGCGTAAAATGGCAAAATTTTAACGTATCAAGCAAGTCTCCCACTTCAATTTCGCGGAGAAATAAGAGGTGAGTGGGGGACTTGCTTGTCCGGGTTAGGCAGCATTTTGGGCTGCTTGTCTGAGGCTTTTTGCGTCAGAGGGAGGAAGATACCTCGCAAGGCGGCGCCTGTGGATAGTAATGATCGTTCTTCTACTTACAAAGACATGGAGAGATTGCAAAATGGTTTTAAAAAAGGGTGAAATATATGAGGGCGTTATCCAGAAGGTAGATTTTCCTAATAAGGGAAGAATTATAATAGAGGACACGACTGTGACGGTAAAGAATGGAATTCCAGGACAGAGGGTACGCTTTTTGATTCATAAAAAGCGTGGGAAGCGCCTGGAGGGACGGCTGTTGGAGGTCTTGGAGAAATCGCCTCTGGAGACACGTAAGCCACTATGCTCTGTTTTTCCAGAATGCGGCGGCTGTATGTATCAGACAATGGCTTATGAGGAACAGCTTAGGATGAAGGAGGAACAGGTTCGTACGCTTTTGGAGCAGGCGCTCAGGGCGGGCGGACAGGTTGACGAACAGGGGAGAGCAGATTTTGATTGGGAGGGCATCCACGCAAGCCCCATAGAATTTGGCTATAGAAATAAAATGGAGTTTTCCTTTGGAGACGACAGAAAGGATGGTCCTCTGACGCTGGGGCTTCATAAAAAGGGGAGTACCTATGATGTATTGAATACTGGCGACTGCCGCCTTGTCCACGAGGACATGACAAGAATACTTCGCTGTGTGTGGCATTATTTTTCCAGCCGGGGTGTGAGTCATTACAAAAAAATGCAGCATACAGGCTATCTTCGTCATCTTCTCCTGCGCCGGGGAGTGACAAGCGGAGAGATTCTGGTCAATCTCATTACCACTAGTCAGGAGGAGCATGATTTGGAGCCTCTGAAGGAGGAGCTTTTGAGCCTTCCTCTGGAAGGGAGGATTGTCGGAGTGATGCATATTGTGAACGATTCCCTTTCTGATACAGTGCAGTGTGATGAAATGCGGATTCTGTATGGACAGGATTTCTTTTATGAAACCCTGCTTGGGCTTACCTTTAAAATCAGCACCTTTTCCTTTTTTCAGCCGAATTCACTGGCAGCAGAGATTCTATATTCTATTGTGAGGGAATATGTGGGAGATACCAGGGATAAGGTAGTCTTTGACTTATACAGCGGCACAGGAACGATCGCCCAGCTTCTGGCTGCTGTGGCAAAGGAAGTGATTGGCGTTGAGATTGTAGAAGAGGCTGTAGAGGCCGCACGGCTTAATGCACGGAGGAATGGTCTTGAAAACTGCCGTTTTATTGCAGGAGATGTACTGAAAGTTCTGGACGAGCTTGAGGAAAAGCCAGATACGATTGTGCTGGATCCGCCAAGAGATGGAATTCACCCAAAGGCTCTGCCGAAAATACTGGATTATGGAGTGGATAGGATTGTGTATATTTCGTGCAAGGCTACAAGCCTTGCACGGGACTTGGAAAGCTTTCTGGCAAAGGGGTATCGGGTGGTGAAGGCTGCGGGAGTGGATCAGTTTTGCGAGACGGTACATGCTGAAACAGTCGCTCTTCTCGTTAAGAATCGTTGATTTTCCGGGCTTTTTCGGTACTTTTGGGAAAAATGGACTTGTGTTTTTACGAAGAAAATAGATGTGAATGAAATATTTTACGACCGGTGGGGTAAGTGGAAAACAGGGTTTTGTTCCGTGGTATCCGGAAGAATGGATACCACGGGACGAAACCCTGTATTTTTTGGCAAAAGTAGGAACCACAGGACGAAAGTCTATGCTTTATGATAAAAGTAGAAACTATAGGATAAAACTATAATTAATAATGCACTACATTTTCTGCATTGCATATACGTTCAATAATCGAAGTAGCAGCACTGCTTTTAAAATATTTTAAGGTTGAGTTTGGAACAAGTTCACCGAGGGCATCAAAGTTTTTTCTCTGGATATATTTGCGGACGGTGGAAGCGCTGATAGGCGTTCCATTCAGCTCTTTTCGAGGAACTATTATACAATCAATTCCGGCATCAGGCAGTTCTTTCGACATAATCTGATTATAGAGTCCGGTTACCTGGCTGTTGGGTTCTTCTCCTACATAACGACAGGTAATGGCTAAGGTATCAGCAATTTTTTTGAAAACCGTCAGATCCAGTTTCGCATGGCTTTTTATCACAGTTTCTTCATCTTTCAGAAAGTAGCTTGGGAAGGTTGCATTGCTGATGATATAAGGTCCGCTGTCATGACAGATGACATTGGGGAGATGTGCGGTACCTTCCAGTACGAGCTGCTTTCGGACAGAAAAAGGAATCAGGCTGGCATCTTCACTTACGATAAACAGATGAAGAGTATCGCATTCTGAAGCAGCTTTTTCCACCAAATACTGATGCCCCAGTGTGAAGGGGTTGGCGTTCATAACCAGAGCTGCTGATTTACCGGTAGCTTTTGTTTTGGAAAGATTGGCCAGGTAATCCGAAAAACCGTTTCGCCTGTTTTCCATAAAGACAAGAGTTCCGTCTACCCTTGCGATTTCATGGAAGCCTAAATCCTGAAAAAACTTTGCAGAATTTATTTTTGTATAAAGAAACAGGTGAAGATTCCCGCGGCTATATTGAACATCAATCAGATGGGTGATGATCTCGTTCAGAAGTCCTTCTCCCTGATGACTGCTGCTGACGGCAAAGCAGCGGAGCGTATTTCCAAAGCAGCTTCCGGTAGCGATGATACGGTAATTTTCATCGTACATTGCACAGATGTAATCCAGGTTTGCATCACGGCGGATGCCCTCCTGTTCAAGCAGGGCATCAATTTGCGTAAGGCTGCGCCGGTCCGTCGGATAAATTTGGGAAATCATATAATCAGACATTTTTTATTCCTCACTTTCTAAAAAATATAAGAAGTAGCAGATTGCCAGCAGGTCGGCACTTCCTCCGGGGGAGAGATTTTTTTCGATAAAATTCCGATCCAGCTGCTCTAAAATCTGTTTGTCGGGATAAGGTGTCCTGGCGAGTACCTCTTTTATGTTTTCCACGGTTTTTTGCTGTGTGACGACATCGCTTCTTGCAATCAGGTTGGTGTCTGTGGCAGAAGCCATTAACGCCAACAGGGCGGCGCAGCCAGCGTCATTGATGCTGAGTCCCCGGGCAAGTCCCTCTTTGAGAATGGGGAGTCCCGTATATTGTACAGCAGGAAATCCGGCTTCTACCTGACCCCGGATTCCGGTGATCTGATAATGCAGATACAGCTTCTGTCCGGTTGTAACAGCAGTTTCCTCTGTAAGCCCGGCAAAGTCCGAGGCTGTAAGTCCCTGCGTCATTGCTGCACACTCTTTCAGAATCCGTTCCGGCATCCTCCATTGGTCTCTGGGTAGCCGTCCAAGGGCAGCACAGAGGATTCCCACAGAAAAAATGGCACCCTTATGAGTATTAATCCCCTTGGTGGCAGAAAACATGTCGGCTTCGGCCTTTTTTCCTGCAGGACGCAGACGCAGGAAGGTTTCTGCTGCAGGAAGACCGGAAGTCTGCCTGCCGATTCTGGTGCATGATTCAAAGTAAGGAAACAATGCACAGGCGCTGTCCATGAAAGTAAAGATATCCATATCTTTATGACTTCCGCTGTTTGAGCGGTCAACAAGCCCCGGCTTCGGCGTGGTGCAGACTTCATAAAGAAGCGCCCTTACGGCAAGCCTGGCAGTATCTCTTACATCCGCTTCCTCTATGGCATTGACAAGAATCTGTTTTGTACAGTTCTGAAGATCTTCGACACTGTGGGTACGGCTGCGGGCACATTCCTTTGCCGGTCTCCCGCAGACAAGGCAGCGGCGAGGAGAAAGGCCCAGTTCTGTACGGTCAACCATGGATCGCGTCATATAGAATTTCCCGCACATCATTTTCGGCCATATTAGGCTGCACTGTACCGCTGTCCAATTTACTGAACTCCAAAATGGCGTTGACAAGGCCGGTCATTCTATCGACCTCTTTCGTGATAACGGTACAAGCCTTTTCCTGCTCCACCAATCCGTTTTCCAATCCATCCGCATAACTGCGAATTGCCATCAACGGGGTTTTCAGCTCATGAGAAGCGTTGGCAAAAAAGTCTTTCATGCTCTTGTCCTTACTGTCCAGCACCTTGACAGTATACCGCTGAACGCAGTACAGAAGAACGGACAGCACAAGGACTACCACCGCCATAATTGCCGCCGCTGTCCGCACCAAGTCAGAGGAAAAGCTGACATCAGTGTAAACCAACAGTATGCCATCTGTCCGCTCCCCAATTCGGCCTGCGGCCCTGGCAAAGAAATACGCTTCCCATTCCCCGGATGTAAAGTGGCAGACTTTTTCCAGAGGAATGTCCTTTTCGTTTTGTGTATAGTAGTTCAAAAGCTCCAGTTCCAGCTCTGACAGGGTATCATCCCCTATATCATCGGTGCTGACAAAGCATATCTCCGGTGATATTTCTTCCCAGGCTCCGCCAGGGTCAGCCGCAAAAGCCGTCAGGGTTTCTGTGGCTCGCCAAAAAGACGTTATTCTTTCACAGCAACAGCAACAGCAGCAAAAGCGGCTTGCGTTGCCCTTTGCATCAGCATTGGCGCTTTGTGCGTGTTCCAGCCACGGGTACAGGCGGCCGTGAAAGAATTTGTGGGATGGTTTTCCAGGATCTGGCAGGCAGAGGAGGATCTGTCCCCTTATACAGAGGTCATAAACAAAGAGAGAACAGAAGATGGCGTTAGCCTCTGCCTGAATGAAGTGATTTTGTCGGACGATAAATTTATGCGGCAGTAACCATTGATACAGAATACCCGGAAGGAATCATATTTGGAAAGACATATGTCACGATCAATGGCACAGATTATCCTGCGGAGGATGTTATTGACCAGGCGGAGGACATCGGGCAGGATTTAGGCGAGCAGGTACTGCACCATTTTTATATATTTACATTAAAGGGTGGGAAGGTCCCTGAAAACGTCACGGATATGGAACTGCATTTTATCGCCTATCGGAATGATGCGGATTGGTTTGAGAAGGAAAATGAAATTGATTTTGACTTTTTCGTTTTCCGCGACCAACGAGGAACTGAAAGGGAATGTGATCAATGTGCCGATGGATCAGACGGTAACTTTGCAGGATGGAACGAAAATCCGGTTTAAAAATCTGACGCTTACAAAACTTGACAGCCGGATCGAAGCGGAACTGGAAAAAGCGGCGGGAAGCGAAGAGGATATTCAAATGGAATGCTATCTGAACGGGGAAGACAGCCTCGGAAATCCCATCTGGTATGTCTGTGACAGCATGGACGGAAAAAATGTCGAATTTGTAAGTGATTTGCAGAAAGGATTGCCGTCTGTGGACAGTGAATGGCTGGAGTTTCAATTCTATTTCTACGAGCGGGCGGATAAAAAAGACCAGCAGCCAATCGATATAGTGGACGGAGAAGAAATTGTTATGGAAGAGGATGGTGTTCCAATGAACCGGGTAGATGTGGGCGATCCATTCCGGGTGATGATCGATCAGGACATGATCGGCCAAAACGACACATCGGTAGGCAACAGGCCGGCGCAGGTGACATCAGAACAAATAAGGAAACTGACTCCGGACATGACGAGAGAAGAAATTCTGGAATTTTTGGGAGACACACAGGATATTGGGTCGGGGATGCATGTGTATGTCCATGAGGTAGACCAGGAATATCAGGTGAAGATTTCATTTACAGGCGATGATGCGCTGCTGGGAGTTACAGGAAGCGATTTGTTAAAAAGACGAGAGGATGATAAGGATTGATTAAAAATGTTATTTGCCTTGTGGTAACCGTATTACTTGTTGCCAATGTCTTTCATAAATATAAAGAATCGAAAAAAACGGGGAACATTTTACTACGTCAATCGTCATATTGCTGCTGGATCTATTCACGGTCGTTGAAGTATAAGGATTATGCTGTGAAGCTGCCGGAAGGCAGAAAGGAAGATAAGCATGGGAAAAAATAAATTTATTTTCGTTCTTTGGATGCGGAGCCCTTAGTACAATTGGATATGGTACATTTCGTTCATTTAAGCCCGGCATGAATATGACGGAAAGCAAAATCAAAGATGTTAATGCCCCCACACCGGAATACACATCGGAATGGCCGGATAATGAATATACAAACGCAATTATAAAACCAGATATCGGAGAAATGGATTATACGTTATTCGATGATAATGCCGGATATTATTCAGTATTTCTGAAAAACGTTACAATGGAAGAGGGCAAACAATACATCCAGTTATTAAAAGAAAATGGCTTTGAATCTACAGCCAGTGATAGTAACTTTGTTGCTGCCGGAGAGCTTTTACGGAAAGGTAAGACTGGTTTAAACATCAGTGTTTCAGAGAATGTACTTGGAATCCGTATTTCTTTGGATGCAGAAAAAGTAAGGTAAGTGAAAAGGTGCAAAGGCTATAGTGATGGTGTGGCTGTCGGATTATTTCCCGTAGGAAAAACGACGGATTTGTGGTAGAATGATGTGGTGAAACGAAAAATCATGAAGTGGTTTAAAAGGTGATTGACTAATGAAGAAATTTTTAATGGTATGTACAGGAATTATCTTGACTGGTACGGGATTTGGAATCGCCGTGTGGCACATACGGAAGAAGCCAGCTTCAGTGGAGATCATAGGCGGCGCTGACGGCCCGACCACGATATTTCTGGCAGGAAAGTTTGGGAAAAAGAAACGGCGGAGGTATTGAGATTTGCACGAAGAGAGATTTACAAAGAAAGACTGGACGCTTTTCAGGGAGAAAATTGCAGGGTGGCAGGAAGCCTACATGGATCGGTTGAATAAGGAATATATAGAACTGTTAAGCGGGGATGCGGCTCCTTCAGAAAAATTTTGGGCATTGGAAAAGCGGATTAAGGATGATAAGCGGAAAAAGGGTGTCCGGATACAGATGAGCAGGTCAGATCTCATTTACAATATCCTTGGCCTCATAGGCGAAGGCGCGATTACACTGGATGATCTGGAAGAATTCAGCGATGAATTAAAGGAAGCTGTTAAATTCCTTGTGGAAAGATAGTACGGATGGAGGATATCAATGATGTTTGGTTACGGTGGATTTGATATGGGTTCTGGTGCTTTTGAGATTTTGTTTCCGACTGTGTTTATCATAGTCATTGTAGGATTTATTGTAATAACCGTGAAGGGAATTGGCACATGGAATAAAAATAATCATTCCCCACGTTTGTCAGTATCGGCGACGGTCGTATCTAAGCGGACGGAGGTAACGCACCACCGCCATGCAAATGCGGGCGATGCGACTGGCGCGCACGGATACAGCACCTCGTCCTCAACCTGGTACTATGTGACGTTTGAGGTGGAAAGCGGAGACCGGATGGAGTTTTCTGTGACCGGCTTCGAGTATGGGCTGTTGGCAGAGGGAGATATAGGGAAACTCTCTTTTCAGGGAACCAGGTATTTATTTTTTGAGCGTGGTGAATGAGGCAAAATCAGAGATGTGAAAGCACAGGGGATGTGAAACTCCTTGTGGAGACAGAATGCGAGGTGATAATATTGGACAACAACTTAGAACGCTACTTAATCGCACAGCAGACCCATTATCGGACTGCCTTAGACGAGTTCAGGTCCGGGCAAAAGAGGAGCCATTGGATGTGGTTCATCTTCCCGCAGATTGCAGGGCTTGGGTACAGTGAAACTGCCCGCTATTATCTGTGCAACCGCCAGCTGCGCACATTCCAAACAGGCTTGGCTGCATAAATGAAGCATTTCCTGTATATTGAAAAAAAAGAGGGGTGAGTGCTATGACATTGGGAGAAAAGATTCAGAAGCTCAGAAAGGCGTGTGGATTATCACAGCTGCAGTTGGCTGAACAGCTAAACGTATCCCGCCAGTCCATTTCCAAATGGGAACTGAATGAATCCGTTCCGGACATCAATAAAATTATAAAACTGAGCGAAGTGTTTTCTGTTTCCGTAGATGAAACGGACAGATGTCTGGCTGGATAGCATCGCATAAAGGAGATAGATATGGATGATAAGATTTTAATCGCGGATGATGACGCAGAGCTGGTTAAAATGCTGCGGACTTTCTTTGAACTCAAAAAATATAGGGTAATTACAACAGCCGATGGCGCGGAAACATTGAAAAAGGTGGAAATGAAGCCGGATATTATCCTATTGGATGTAAATATGCCCAGGATGGATGGCATTGAGGTTTGCCAGCGAATCCGTGATAAAGTATCCTGCCCGATTCTTTTCCTTACGGCGAGGGTGGACGAACAGGACCGTGTAAACGGTCTTTTGTCCGGAGGGGATGATTATATTCTTAAGCCGTTCAGCCTCAAGGAGCTGGAAGCGCGGGTCATTTCCCATCTGAAACGGGAAGAGCGCCACCGGGTAAAGTCCTCTTATCGTTTTCAGGGGGATCTGACGATTGATTATTCTGCGAAAACGGTTCAGATTCGTGGAGAGGAGCTTGAACTGACAAAGCTGGAATATGGGATTGTGGAGTTCCTTTCCTTGAATCCAGGATTTGTGTATGACAAAGAGCGGATTTACGAAAAGGTCTGCGGCTGTAACGGCGAGGGTGACAGCCGGGTGATCACGGAGCTGATCCGGCGGATACGGAAAAAACTGCGAAAATATAGCGATACAGAGTACATTGAGACAGTCTGGGGGATGGGATACCGATGGGTAAAATAAAAGATAAAATCAGAAATCTTTCGGTCAGAAAGACCATCGTGCTGTATCTGGTTATCAGTTTGATCGCAAGCTTCCTGTTATCTGCGAATGTGATGCGGGCGGCTTCCCGTATCCAGGTACAGATCTGGTGGAAATATACTGATCAGGATGTTTATTTTAAAGCGGTTGAAATGGAGCAAAAAGGATATATGGCGCAGGTTCCTCGTCCGGCAAGCTATGAAATGAGCCGCATGGATCATGGGATATCCGAAGCCTGTGATTTTCTTCAAACCTTTTCAGTGCTGCTCTTTTCCATTGCGGGAAGCTGTGGGGCGGTATTCCTTTTTTACCGGAATAAATTGAAAAAGCCCATTGAGGAGCTGGAAATTGCCTCGAAAAGAATTGCGGATAATGATCTGGATTTTCGGATTACTTATGAAAATGGGGATGAGATGGGGCGTCTCTGCCATGAATTTGACCATATGCGCGGTCAGCTGGAAGAAAACAACCGGCAGCTATGGCACATGATTGAAGAGGAGCGGGCGCTGCGGTCCGCGATCGCCCATGATATTCGTTCCCCGCTGTCTGTCCTGAAGGGATATCAGGAAATGCTGATCGATTATTTCCCAGATGGAACGATTGACAGGGAGCAGGCAGTGGAAATGCTGCAGGAGGGGATGAAGCAGATCCGCCGCATGGATATTTTTATTGATTCTATGCAAAAGCTGAACAGTCTGGAGCATCGGGTACTTACGGCAACTCCAATTTCCTCGCAGCAGCTGGAACAGGATATCAGGAGCGAACTGGATATTCTGGGAAAAGAGAAAAAGATTCGCCTGTTGGTGGAGAAAACAGGAGAAATTTTCCAGGGAGACCATGAGGTGATCATGGAAGTGATGGAAAATCTGCTGTCCAATGCTCTTCGGTACGCAAGGGAGCAGATTGAGATAAGCGTAGTGCTGACGTCAGGAAAATTGATGCTTTCCATCCGGGATGATGGAACCGGATTTTCGGAGGAGGCAGAAAAAGTAACCAGTGCTTTCCACCAAAAGAATATCAAAGACAGCCTGACGCACGCAGGAATGGGAATGTATATCAGCAGATTATACTGTGAAAAGCACGGAGGACATCTGATACTGGAAAACGAAGAGGCAGGCGGAGCCATTGTCACCGCTGTATTTCACCGGATCGCATAAAGGATCCGGTTTTTTTTTCGCTGGTTGTCTTTTTATTGTGATTTTGCATTTAAAATAAAATCAACAAAAAGAAAGAGGTGAGGTTTATGAAAGCAATTATACGGCGTGAAATTCTGAATTACCTGAAAGGACCGCTGTTCTGGATCGCAGCTGTGTTCGTGGTTTTTGGCGTGTATCAGCAGCTGGCTCCATACCTGAATATCCATTACATTGCATCAGAGGAAGAGCTGAAGTATGATGGCCCAGAGGCCGTTCCTGAAGCGGATATTTTTGAAGGGTATGTTCCATCCAGGGAAGAAAACCGCCGGGAGTTCTGGGAAAAAATAATCCAGGAAACCCTGCTTGCGGAATTTGGCATGGACGAAGACGAGGCTTCTGCTGTGATCCGGGAAATGAACGGAATGGAGATCAAAGAGGCCTCCCAGTATCTGAAAGAGCAGTACAGCTTCTATAATGCGTATTATGCATGGGAAGATGCAGCCTACCATAAAGGCACAAAGGATGAAATCAATTCTTATATAAGAGGTGAACTGGAAGAACATCCGTTTTCCTGGTATTTTTCCAGAAAGTTTGCAGATTTTTCCGGTTTGTTTATGGGATTTGCGGCGACCGTCCTGCTGGCTGTCCTCTTCATGCAGGATGTGAGAAAAAACACGTATGAGCTGCTGCACACGAAGCCCGTTGGCGCCGCGCAGTATGTCTTAGGAAAGGTGACGGGAGGGTTTCTGGTCTGCCTGATACTCCTTGGGATTTTGAATCTGGTATTCTGGGCGGCCTGTCTGGTCTGCACACGGGGGAATGGCTTTGAAATAAGGCTGACGGACTTCCTTTTCGTTACGGGCGTATATATTTTGCCGAATATGCTGATGATCGTATGTGTTTATATGCTTACTGCGCTTTTGTTTAAAAATCCGCTGCCTGCCGTACCAGTTCTGATTTTGTATATAATTTATTCCAACATGGGCAGCAGGAATGAGGAAGGCGTCTACGGGTATGCATGGCGGCCGATGGCGATTATGGTTCGGTTTCCGGGACCGTTTTTTCAGATTACTCCGGCACCAGGGGCGCTGGTAAATCAGACCTGCCTGCTGCTTGCTGCCGGGGCAGTCATTCTGATTGGAATACAGCTTTGGAGGAGGCGGAGGATATGATGCTGACAGAAAGAAAAATCAGCCTTCCGGCGTATAAGCTGGCATATGGCTTCTGTTTTGTTGTGATTTTATGCCTGATTCGCAGCATAAGTTTTTCCTACGAGATCGGTGTTGCGATGGAAGCGCCCATGGCAGCGCTCGCCTTGGTTTTCTGCGCGGATACCTATACGCAGGAAATCACATCCAGACGGTCAGAGGTACACCACTTATATCCATTGAAAAAACGTCTTCGCTCTATTGCGATGAGAATGGCAGTGCAGGAAATCGTCCTGTTTGTGTTTGGCGCGGTTGGCTATGGGATGTTTTTTCTCTTTCAAAATCCGCTGTCTGCCTATCAGAGCGGAGAGGGTGCAAAATCTGAACTTCGGATGTTCCTTGTGTTTCTGGCGGCAATGATAGTGACGCTGTGGTTCTGGGGGATGCTGGCCAATTTTCTGTCCTGCCTGTTCCGAAATATGTGGATTGGCATCGGATGTGGACTTGTCCTGTGGCTTGTCACAGATTCTACGTTTGGAGAAAAATATTTGGGTAACTGGAACGTATTTTCCTATACCTTCCGTAATATCACAGCCAGCCAGGACTTTGGTTGGCTGTACGGCAAAGCGCTGTGCCTGCTGCTCTGTGTGTTCATGGCGCTTCTTATGCCGCAAGTGATGAAGAAAAGAGGTTAAAGCATATGAGTATAAAAGTCAATGACCTGACAGTAACGTTTAAAAATAAAGTAACTGCCATCAATCACGTTAATCTGGAAATCCCGAATGGAGTTTTCGGCCTTCTGGGTGAGAACGGCGCCGGAAAGACCACCTTTATGAGAGTATTGACAACGATCCTTCCCTTGACCGGCGGTACCGTAAGCATGGACGGAATGCTTTACTGCGAAGAAAATTATCCCAAAATCCAGCGCCAGATCGGCTATCTTCCCCAGGAGATTGACCTGTATCCAGGCTTGACGGTTCAGGAATGCCTGGAGTACATGGGCGACCTGGCAGGGATACCGAAAGGGGAATGCAGGAAGAGAATCCAGTATTATCTGGAAAAAACCAGCCTCACGGAACATCGGAAGAAAAAAATGAGGCAGCTATCTGGCGGTATGAAGCGAAGAGTCGGCTTAGTGCAGGCGCTTCTGAATGAACCGAAATTTCTGATCGTGGACGAACCCACTACTGGTTTGGATCCAGAAGAACGGATTCGTATTCGGAACCTGCTGGTGGATTTCTCTGAAAACAGGACTGTCCTGTTTTCCACTCATGTGGTAGAAGATCTGGCGGCGGTCTGCAGTCAGCTTGCTGTTATGAAAAAAGGAAAATTCTTATATGCCGGAAGCATGAAGGAACTGGTCCGGCAAGCAAAGGGGCATGTATGGATCTGCCGCCTTCGGGATGAAATCCAGGCGCGGGAAGTGGAAAAGAAGTATCATATTTCTTCCAAGCAACTGTCAGAGGACGGCGTTTTGATACGGCTGATCAGCGAAAAAATGCCGGATGTAGATTGTGTTTCTATGGAGCCGACACTGGAAGATGCATATATTTATGTTTCCGGGCAGAGAATATAAATGAACTGTCAACAGAAGACTGCAAACATCGGGATGAGACGAAATTTGGCATTATGAACGTTTTGTTTTGAACATTTTACTTGCGGAAAACCTACTCGCAGAACCCAATATTTGGCTGTTAAGGACAGCATAATCGGTAAGAAAAAAACAGCAAAAAAGCCCACACGCCTGCGTGTGGGCTTTTTGCCGTAGAATTCTAATCGCTGAAAAGGATTGATATTATGCGTTTTATTACGTATAATAGAGGAAGAAATCAACAAAGGCTTCCAGGCGCTGCAATTTGCCGCAGATAAGAAGAAAGAGGTGTATAGAATGACAAAAAAGAGCAAGGAAGCCAATTGCCAGTTCGAGGAGTCGGCAATTGGGCGTGAAAGCGAACAAAAATGGGATGACTGTCAGGAAGGAGCTTATCAGAAGAACGCCATGGAACGGTGCGAGGATCCTGGACTTAGGTATGCTGCTGATAAAGAAGCTGCAATGGAGCAAGAGCCTCAGAAGGATACAAATGACGAGGGACTTGCCTGGGAGGAAATCCGTACAGAGCATATTGTACAGGACGAGTGGATTGATTTTAGACGTTCTGCATATCGCTTTCCAGACGGCAGTGTTTTTGAACCCTATTACAGCTATAGCCGCAAGGACTATGTTGTGATTGTAGCCTCTGATACGGCTGGAAAATATCTCTGTGTCAGACAGTACAGACAAGGAATCGGGAAAGTGACCACAGAATTCCCCGCAGGATGCATAGAAGAGAAGGACGGAAAAAAGCATAGCACCAGCAAAAAGACTCTGGCTAAGGACGCCCTGGAAGCCGCAAAAAGAGAGCTAAAGGAAGAAACAGGATATGAGTCTGATGAATGGGAAGAGCTTCTTACCATTCCCTCCAATGCCACGCTTGCCGACAATTACGCACATCTGTTTGTGGCAAAAAACTGCCGCAGAGCATCAGGACAGGAACTGGATGAGACAGAATTTCTGAATGTGAAAAAGCTGACTCCAGCTCAGATAGAAGAATGGATTGCAGAGGGAAAATTCCAGCAGGCAGTCCATATTGCGGCCTGGTTGTTGGCGCTCAGGAAATAGAATAATATAACCGAATAACAGAAAAGTAAACAAAAAAACAGGATTGTCTAATGAAAATCAGAGAATAACGGGATATAATAGATAAAAATCACATTTTTAAAGGAGGCATGTTTATTGATTTATTATCAGGAAACACATGAGGCAGTCCTGCAGGAGCTAAAGTCAGACCAGGCTTTGGGTTTGACGTCCGGGCAGGCGGCAGAGAGACTTACCCACTATGGAAAAAACAGATTAAAGGAAAAAAAGGGAAAGACAAAGCTGCAGAAATTTTTTGACCAGTTCAAAGACGCCATGATATTGATTTTGCTGGCAGCAGCGGCGATTTCCTTTGGAATTGCCTGTGCAGAGGGAGAGTCAGGGGAGTTTTTTGAACCCATATTGATTTTATTGATTGTTGTTTTGAACGCTGTCATAGGCGTCATGCAGGAGAGCAAAGCAGAAAAGGCGCTGGAAGCACTGAAGAATCTTTCCGCGCCCCATGCAAGGGTTATTCGGGACGGAAAAGAGAAGGTGATTCCGGCAGAGGAGCTGGTACCAGGTGATGTGATTCATCTGGAAGCAGGAGACTTTGTTCCGGCAGACGCCAGACTTCTGCGCAGCGTTAGCCTGAAAAGCGAAGAATCTGCTCTCACAGGAGAGTCGCTTCCGGCAGAGAAGGATGCAGACAGAAGAATTGATGTACAATCTCCCCTGGGCGATCGCGCAAATATGGTATTTTCTGGATGCTCCATTACTTATGGTACGGCGTCTGCCGTAGTCACTGCAACCGGTATGGATACGGAGATGGGAAAAATCGCAAATCTTCTCGACAGCGAGGGAGAGGGGGCCACGCCGCTTCAGCAGAAGCTGGCGCAGCTTGGAAAATATCTGGGAATTCTGGCGCTTTTGATCTGCGCTGTGATTCTTGTTATTGGAATTGTGAATGGAATACCAGCGCTCGAAATTTTCATGACTGCTGTGTCCCTGGCTGTTTCTGCTATTCCTGAAGGCCTGCCGGCAATTGTAACCATTGTTTTATCCATTGGCGTGCAGCGGATGGTCAAGAAGAATGCCATTGTTCGGCGCCTGCCGGCAGTAGAGACTCTGGGAGGAGCTTCTGTCATCTGCTCTGATAAGACCGGCACACTGACACAGAACAGAATGACTCTGGTGAAGGCATGGGCAGACGGCATGGAAGAGCTGGAGACTGTTTCTGGGTCAAGCAGCGCCAAAATTCAAAGGCTCCTGACATTGGGGACATTGTGCAGCGATGGAACCGTGGTATTTCATGAGCAGGAAGAGCAGCACATCGGCGACCCGACAGAGACGGCCATTGTTCTGGCCGCTCATAAAAACGGAATAACAAAAGAAAAGCTGAATAAGGACTATCCTCGCATGGCAGAGCTTCCCTTTGACTCGGACCGCAAGCTGATGACAACAGTGAATCGGATGGATGGAAAAAACATAGCGATTGTAAAGGGGGCATTTGATGTCATTGCTTTGCGCTGTGTGAGCGGAAATCTGGAGATGGCAAGGCGCATGAATGAGGAAATGAGCGAGCATGCGCTTCGCGTACTTGCTGTTGCATATAAAGAAATTGCCCAGATACCCCAAAATCCAACCTCTGAGGCTCTGGAAAATGGATTGACCCTGGCAGGTCTGGTGGGAATGATCGATCCGCCCCGTCCAGAGGCAAAGGAAGCGGTTGCAGTTTGCAAAAAGGCCGGAATCAGGCCGGTTATGATTACCGGAGATCATGTGATTACTGCCGCAGCAGTTGCAAGAGAGCTGGGAATTCTGAAGGAAGGAGACAGGGCGATCACTGGAACGCAGCTGGATGCAATGACAGAGGGCGAGCTGGACGCAGAGGTGGAGAATATATCCGTATATGCCCGTGTTTCCCCGGAAAATAAAATCCGTATTGTGAAGGCATGGCAGCGCAAGGGACAGATTGTGTCTATGACCGGCGACGGCGTGAATGATGCGCCGGCTTTGAAGGCGGCAGATATCGGATGCGCCATGGGAATCACAGGCACAGATGTTGCGAAGGGAGCGGCGGACATGACGCTGACAGACGACAATTTTGCCACAATTGTTGAGGCCGTCCGAGAGGGGCGCGGCATTTATGCCAACATCCGCAAGGTGGTCGGCTTCCTGCTAGGAACCAATATTGGCGAGATTGTTGCTGTCTTTATCGCCATGCTGCTGTGGCATAAGTCTCCGCTGATGAGCATGCAGCTTTTGTGGATTAACCTGGTGACAGACAGCCTGCCTGCGATTGCATTGGGAATGGAAGCAGTGGAGCCAGACGTCATGGAGCAGAAACCAAGACAGAAAACAGAAGGCCTGTTTGCTCATGGCCTGGGCCTGCGCACTGTTTTGCAGGGAGTTATGTTTGGAATGCTTGCCCTGCTTGCATACTGGCTGGGAAGGACACAGACCGGACTGGACGCCGGAGGGCAGACAATGGCGTTTATGGTTCTGTCGCTCTCTCAGGTTGTTCAGGCCTTTAATATGCGGTCAGAGCATTCTCTATTCAAAATCGGCCTATTTACCAACCATAAACTGAATTGGGCAGCAGCAATATCTGCTTTGCTGGTACTGCTTGTTTTATTTACACCGCTGCGGATCGTGTTTGGACTTGTGACGCTCTCTGGAAGCTTATATTTGAAGGGCTTGTTGATGATTCTATTCCCGATTCTGGCAATGGAATTATCGAAAGCATTTGGCTTAATCAGACATCAAAGCTAAGTGTGAAAGAAAGCTTTCCTATCTTCCTTTATAGCAGATCCTGCACCTGCCATGCAGAGGAAAGAATGTGATAAGAAGAGACCGCCTTTGAAAATTGATATCATAGGTCCTGCGGCAGGCGGAAAAATTCATGCAGGATTGGCATGGATAATGTTTTGACCGTAAAGCCTATGGAGCAAGAACAGCTCAAACAGAAAATGAGGTTTACATGGAAAGCAAGTGCTGATATGATTTCTATATACAATACAGAAAGGTTCAGCGGTGACAATATGAAGAACAATAGTAAGGCGATTGTGCAGTAGCAATGGCTATTGCATTTGGTAACGAAGTGTTATAGCCATTGCGTTTCCTAATAATCAATCATTAGGAGGGCATAATGAGCTATGTAAAAGCGTCTGATGTTTTGCCAGAGGAGCTTATTTCGGAAATACAGAAATACATTGACGGCCAGATGCTGTATGTTCCAAGAAAATGTGAGGAGCATTCAAACTGGGGAGAAAGAAGCGGAATAAGAAAAAAACTGGAAAAGCGCGACAAACAGATTTTTGACGGATATGTATCAGGGAAAACCATCCTGGATCTGTCAGAGGAGTATTATCTGTCTGAGAAAAGCATTCAGAGAATTATACGAAAAATGAATCCCTCCGAAAACACGCAGCGCATAAGGAGGGACTATAATTGAACAGAGAAAACAAAAGAAAGCAATACGAAAAGGGATATTATAAGAAGCATCCCTGCAATGAAATTTTTACATGCAGGGTTTGCGGCAGAGAGGTGGCGCCAGAGGGGGCAGGAAGCAATCACAGAAATCATTGTCCCAACTGCCTTGCAAGCCTGCATGTGGACGTCAGTCCAGGAGACCGCGCGTCAGACTGTGGAGGATATATGGATCCGATTGCAGTATGGGTAAGAAAAAACGGCGAATGGGCAATTATTCACAGGTGCCGCCGCTGCGGAGAGATGAGTTCCAATCGCATTGCAGCGGATGATAATCCGATGAAGCTGATGTCAATTGCATTAAAGCCTTTGACAGCTCCGCCGTTTCCGATTGAGCGCATTGAGGAGATGACCAGGATGATGGGCGGAGACGGGGAATGCTGTTAGACATAATTGTGAAGCAAAAAATACCTGCGGGGTATCTGCGAAATGTAGATGCCTCGCAGGTATTTTCGTTATGAAAGTCCGGACAAAAAAACTCTCTGTTATTGCATATTACAAGGTACCTTGACATATGAATAAGATTGGAATATAATTACAAGGTACCAAGCAAATGAGGAGGGAATTATTTTGCTCACATATAATGATATGGATATGAATGGAAAACTTATGCAGAAACTATGGGACGTGGCTCATGTTTTGCATCATACTTCCGGAGGAAGAGGAAGTCAGAAGAGGATTCTGACAGTGCTTCTGAGAAAAGGCGTAATCTCGCAGGCAGAGCTGACAGAGCATCTTGGAATTCAATCAGCCTCAGCAAGTGAGGTTTTGGCTAAGCTGGAGGCTGCCGGTCTGATTTCCCGCACTGAGAAAGAGAGCGATCGCCGGACAATTAATCTGTCATTGACGCCTCTGGGAAGAGAAAAGGCGCTCATTGCGCTGGAAGAGCGTGAGAAAAAGAAGAGGGATATGTTCTCGGTCTTGTCAGAAGAGGAGAAGGCAGCGCTGCTTTCTATCCTTGAAAAATTGACAGAAGACTGGAAGAAGCGTTATGGAGAGCCGGGAAAGAGAGGAAGGAAAGCAATATGAGATTGATTCTACAGTATTTACACAGGCATATTGGAATTTTTCTGTTATCTACCCTGTTTCTCACCATGGAGGCGATGGCGGATCTGCTTCAGCCCACCTTCATGTCTTATATTGTGGATGAGGGGATTGCAGATTCAGATATTGGCAGGATTCTGTACTATGGAGCAATCATGCTCTTTATTGCTCTCATCGGCGCCATTTCCGCTGTGATGCGAAACCGCTTTGCCAGCCAGACCTCGCAGACCATTGGCAAGGAGATGCGCCAGGACATGTATCACAATGTTCAGCAGCTTTCGTTGGAAAATATAGACCGTTTGCAGCCTGCCTCCATCATCACACGGATTACAAACGACGTTTCTCAAGTACAGGAGCTGATTAACAGTATTATGCGAATGATGGTGAAGGCTCCGATTACCTGTGTGGGAGCCATTATATTGATTTTGATTCAGACGCCCAAGCAGGCTCCGGTTATGGTTGGAATCATTATCATTGTAGCGTTTCTTATTTTAGAAAACATGCGCGTTGGCTATCCGCGCTTTGGAACAGTACAGAAAAAGCTGGATAGGCTCAATGGAGTTACAAGGGAATTCCTGTCAGCTGTCAGAGTGGTCAAGGCCTTCAATGCAGAGGCTGAGGAAACCGAAAAGTTCGACAGAGCGTCAACAGAGCTGGCAGCTGCAAATGTTGCTGCTCTGCGTATTGCAGCGGCTTTCTCACCACTTATCAATCTGACTGTGAACTTTGGGGTTGTACTGCTCCTATGGATATCCAAAAATCAGAACAGCTCTGAAATTGGAAAACTGATGGCCTCTGTCAACTATATGACACAGGTATTGTTTGCTGTAACAATGATTTCCAATGTCATAAATGTGGCTGTCCGCGCGATGGCTTCTTCAGGCAGAATTGAAGAGGTATTGAATGAGAGACCAGCGCAGCAGTTCCCAGAGCATCCGCTCAGACCAGACATTAAGGGAGAGATTCAGTTTGAAAATGTATCCTTTGCCTATGCAGGAGCAGGAAAGGAGGCTCTCAGAAAAATCAACTTCAAAATCGAGCCAGGCGAGACAATCGGCATCATTGGTCCCACTGGCTCAGGGAAAACAACGCTTGTTCAGCTTGTACCCCGTCTGTATGATGCGTCAGAGGGAAGGATTTTGATAGATGGCTGCGACGTCACACAGATTGACGAGGCTGTGCTTAGAAGCTCGGTTGCAGTATGTGCGCAGAAGGTAGTGCTTTTCACAGGGAGCATCAGCGACAACCTCCGATGGGGCAGGGAGGATGCCTGCGATGAAGAAATAAAAAAGGCGGCTGAGGCTGCCTGCGCAGATGCATTTATCTGCAAAACAGAAAATGGCTATGATACATGGCTCGGTCAGGGAGGCGTGAATCTGTCCGGCGGACAGAAGCAGCGGCTTTCCCTTGCCCGTGCGCTGCTTCGCAGGCCGAAAATCCTGATTCTGGATGATTGTACCAGCGCTCTTGACGCGCAGACAGAGGCAGAGGTACTCGCAGGCTTAAGAGAGCATTTTGAGGGAGTGACCGTGCTTCTGATTAGTCAGAGAATTTCGACAGTCATGCGTGCGGACAGGATTCTATGCCTTGAGAACGGCGCTGTGCAGGGCTTTGGAACCCATGAGCAGCTCATGAAAGGCTGTGAATTATATACAAAAATCTACGATTCTCAGATTGGAGGCGAGCAAAATGGCAGATAAAAATACAGCGATTCCTCCCAGAAATATAAATGGGATTTCTCGCCCAGGACACGGCGTTGTTGTAAAGCCAAAGGACATGAAGGGAACGCTGCGCAGGCTCTGGATGCTGACAAAGGGCAAGAGAAAAGGACTGGAATGGATTCTGCTTCTTTCCGCTCTCTCCTGTGCGGCAGCTATTTTCTCCCCATATCTTACAGGAAAAATCGTGACCATGATTGTTGATGGGGATGCGATTATCTTTGTGCTGTGCATACTCGCCGGACTTTATATCAGCGATTGGCTGATTCGGTTCCTGCAGCAGTTCTTTATGGCCTCTATTGGCCAGCGTATTATACAGCACATACGAAAGACCCTGTTCGACCATATGAAAGGGCTTCCGCTTGCTTTTTTTGACAGAAGACAGCATGGCGAGCTGATGAGCCGTCTGACAAATGACGTGGATAATATCAGTACCACAATTTCCAATTCCCTGACATTGCTTTTGACCTATTTCTTTACGATTATTGGTATTTTTACCATGATGGTTTGCCTTAGTCCATTGTTGACTCTGGTGTCGCTTGGCGGTATTGTTCTGATTTTTTTGCTCACAAGAGCAGTGACCAGGCGAACCAAAAAGTTGTTTGCAGAGCAGCAGAAGGCACTGGGAAAATTGAACGGCCAGGTGGAGGAGAGTATATCAGGATTTGCTGCTGCAAAGACCTTTTGCAGGGAAAAGCAGATGGAAGCAGAGTTTCAGTTAAACAATGATAAGCTCTGCCATGCGTCCATCCGGGCGCTGATATGCTCTGGATATTTGATGCCGCTGATGAATGTGATCAACAATCTTTGCTATGTTGCGCTTGCTGTGTTCAGCGGGATTTTGTTTATCAATGGCAATATAAGAGACATTGGACTGATAACCAGCTTTCTTCTCTATGTGCGGCAATTTACAAGGCCGTTTGTGGAGATTGCCAATATTTACAATAATTTCCAGACAGCTGTTGCTGGTGCGGAACGAGTGTTTGAGATTCTGGATGAACCCCTGGAGCCGGAGGATAAGCCCGATGCATTGGAAGCGGAAAATCCTCGCGGCGATATTGTCATGAATCATGTGCAGTTTGGTTATATACCGGAGAAGATGGTTCTGAAGGATATTTCCGTGCAAATCTCCGCTGGCACACAGGTGGCGATTGTGGGCTCTACCGGCTCAGGCAAGACAACGATTATTAATCTTCTTACACGTTTTTATGATGTAAGTTCTGGAGAAATTCTGCTGGACGGACATGATTTGAGAGATTACAAAATGAAAAGTCTGCGAAATATTTTCGGCGTAGTACTTCAGGATACCGCCCTGTTTGCAGAATCAGTTATGGATAATATCCGGTATGGACACAAAGATGCAAGCGAAGAGCAGGTATACGAAGCAGCCCGTATTGCAGGAGCAGAGAGCTTTATTGAGCGCCTGCCAAATGGCTATCATACAGTTCTGGAGCAGGGTGGAAATGAACTCTCACAGGGAGAACGACAGCTCCTCACAATTGCCAGAGCAGTTCTCGCCAATGCCCCGATTGTGATTCTTGATGAGGCTACCAGCTCAGTGGATACTGTTACAGAGCAGAAAATCCGAAGAGCCATGCTGAAGATATGCGAAGGCAGAACCTCCTTCATCATTGCACATCGGCTTTCCACGATAAGGGATTCGGACTGTATTCTCTTGATAGAGGACGGAGAAATTGCAGAACAGGGGACTCATGAAGAGCTGATGGCATCAGGCGGTAAGTACGCCAGGCTGTATCAGACGCAGAGCGGATTTCCTGTCTCCAATAGAAAACACTGAAAATTTATCAGAGCAGAGTATGTAGAGATACGTACTCTGCTTTGTTGTGTGCAATAAGCTTGTTGTGCATCTGTTGTGTCCTGAAAAAACGGAAACAAATTTCAAAAAGGATTTTGGCAATAGATTATACTGTAAAAAAGCATAAATGTATTCTTTATGACATTTCCCTCGCTGGAAAAAAGGAGCATCTGAATCAGAAAAATACCTCATTTTGGACAGCCTGTTTAGGGAAGGAGATAAAATTGTTCCGCAGAATGGTTAAAATCATGAGAATGAAAATGTTTATTCGTTGCATGTACAACGTAAATCAGTTATAATGAAGGGAGTAGATAAAAAACAGAACGAAATGTTTGATAAAGCTTGAAAGGAAGAAGGATTTCCTGTAGAACCGGATACTCATTACCCTGCATAACAGCAGAGTGTGTTCTGTTTCTGCGGAAGACGGGAAGCAGGAAAAATGTGGGAACGATTGCAGGCAGGGATAAAAAAAATGCCAGACGACCGGGAATAGCTTCCAGGGAGAAGAAATGTGACAGTGAGAAAAGGAGAATCAATATGTTTTGCATAAGATGTGGTACACAATTGCATGAAGATGCCAAATTCTGCAGCAAATGCGGTTTTGCAGTAACACAGGAAAAAAAGAACAGGTATTGTATGATATGCGGCGCTGAGATGCAGGAAAACCAGATGTTCTGTACAGCATGCGGAACACTGTTTGATGAACAAAGAGGAGGAAGAAATGACAGTCAGCCTGTTGAGGAAGATATAGCATCCAATGACACCGAAGGCATTGTGAATAAAAGCTATGAAAATCTGCATTATGCTGTTGAAACGAAAAAACCGAAAACAATGAAAATGTGCAATATTCTCATGAAAGAAGAACAGATGGAAATCAAAAGGCATAGCAGTCATGCAGTTGTACGTGCTATAGGCCGACAGGGAGGCATGATTGGCGGTGCCATTGCAGGAGGAATGATTGCATTGATGGATGCAAAAAATGCTGACAAGCCCACTGAAATTGTGATTCCCTACAAGAATATTGCCAATCTGGAAAAGGGAATGTATATCAACAATCCGACAATCATCATCACTTTGCAAAACGGAAGCATATATACGATTGCTGTAAAAAAATTTCAAGAGGAAATATGGACGCTGCTGGAAAGCAAAACAAGGGTTTGTTGAAAAGGTAATGTAAGATGGATGTAACATACAAACAGAATGAAATGAATGCATATAAAATTGCAGTTCAGCTGGAGCAGGCATTAAAAAAGGAAAAGTCAGACCTGGCTTCACAATGGCTGCAGCGGCTTGCATTAATTGAACAGCAGATTCAGACAAGAAAATTCCGTATGGCAGTTGTCGGGGAATTCAACCGCGGAAAATCCAGCTTTATTAATGTGCTTCTTGGCAAAAAGATTCTCCCGGAGGATGTTCTTGCGGCTACAGCCACTATTAATCGGGTTACGTATGGTGAAAAACCAAAAGCATACCTGATTATGAAGGACGGAAGCAAGAATCGGGAAGTCCCGGTGGAAGAGCTGGCATCCTATGTGACCAAGCTGACCGAAAGCTCTGCTGCGGCAGCGGCACAAATCAAGGAGGCTGTAGTGGAATACCCAACCATGCTCTGTTACCATGATGTTGACTTGATAGATACACCGGGCATGAACGATGCAGACGATATGAATGCTGTTACTGTAAATCAATTGGAAGATATTGACCTTGCAGTTGTGGCAATTAATGCTCAATATCCATATAGTCAGACGGAAAATCGTTTTGTTGTAAAGCTTTTAGAGAGCAAAAAGGTCTGCCAGATTATTTTTGTAATTACGCATTTTGATATGGTGAGGGGCCGGGAACAGAAGAAACTCATGGACTTTCTGCATTCGCGTATCCGCAGCTATGTATTTGCTGAGCTTAGCGGACACTATCAGACAGGAGACCGAATTTTTCAGAAGTATTACGATATTTTTGACAACCTTCGCCTTTATGGAGTTTCCTCTGTAGATGCGATGGATGCCCTGGAGTCAAATGACATGGAACTCTATGAAAAGAGCGGATTTCTAAAGCTCAGCAAGGAGCTTCCAGAGGTAATTCTGAGCAGCAAATCCATTAATATGATGGATAACATTGTCACTCTTTTGGAAGAAATCATCGGAGAATACAAGAAACAATTGGTGGAGAGTGGGGAAGAGTGGAAGAACTGGAAAAAAACAGAAGACTCTCTTTGCAAAATTTTTGACATAGGGCTGGAAGAATTAGAAGAACTGTCTGATAATGTGTTGAATGCAAAGGAACTTGTACAGACTATGGAAGAACAAAAACAGGAGGCTGTAGGAAGATTGTTAAACTCTCTGGGAACTGTTAAGACAATGACAGCTTCTGCTGTTCAGGAGGCTATGCTTCCGGTCATGCAGCAGGAATTTGAGCGGATAAACACATATCATCAGGACAGAAAAAGGAGAGTATTTGAGACAGTATGTATACAGAATTGGGCCTCTTCATTGAGTCGGACTATTGCCGAAGCAAAGGAAAAAATAAGCAGATATCCCAGGCTGGTATCCAGACTCAGGACAGAGAGTGAAAGGCTGGACAGCCTGCTGATGAATCCATGCGTAACCGGTAATCTTGATGCTTTAGATTCTCCTGGTTCCGGGACGTCAATGAATGAAACGGCATTCTATTGGCTGGACTCTCCTGTACAAGCTGTCCTGCAGACAGGGCCGAATCAGAGTGTGCTGCCTGGAATCAGAAGCATTGTAAGCGGCTCTATGGAGGACTGCCGGGACCGAATCGAAAGAGGCATGAGAAATGAGTTTGGCAGGCGAATTTCACAGGTAAGAAAGGAATTTGATTTGTTTTTAAAATCACTCAATGAATGCATTATTAAGGAGGAGAAGGAAGGCCCGGAGAATACGGAGCTTTTATCTGATCTCTTTGAGCTGCAGTCAGAGTGCGACAAACTTCACCGCCGGATAAAGCTTGAAAAAAAAGGATAAAAAAGGATAAAAAAGAATAGGAGATGATGTTATGGGAGGCTTCACAGTTGATGGCTGCGGCGTAGGCGACAGCTTTTACCCAAAATTAAATCTGGGGAATCATTTCTGCAAATATTGTAATTCTATTCAGGAATTTGCTCTGATGGAGGTCAAGCGAAAAATCAAAGTTTTTTACATACCCACTCTTTCTATTAATACAAAATTTGCAGTGGGGTGCAAAAAATGCAAGAACGGATATTATATTGATGACAAAGTCAGGGACGGACTTCTCTATGGGAGAATGGCGATAGAGGTAGAATCGGACGGAATCATATTCAAAACTATACAAAATACAGCGCAGGATATAGACACAGTACAGAATGAAAATGCAATACAGAGTGCAGGCACAGTGAAAAACACGAATGTGATACAGAATGCTGACGCAGGACAGAATGGAAATGTAATGCAGGACAAGGAGAAAAATCCACATCAGTCTGCACAGCCCAAGGCCAGCCAGAAAATACGTTATTGTAAATGCTGCGGCTCCAAACTTGAGCCAGACCAGATTTTCTGTACCTTCTGTGGTGTGAAAATAAAATGAATGTTCGTCTTGTCAGTGGCAGTAAAAAATAACAGCAGAGATATCATGTACATGGGAAGACAGTATTAAACCAATGGCAAGAGCATTATCAAAGATATATGTTGTTCAAAGAAACAAGATATAGATATAACTAAAAGAAAAGGAGTAAACAATGGATACTGAAAACACAACTTATGAGAGCTACCATGGCATGGTTGCAAATATCAATACTGCACTGGCCAATATGGCGGATTTGTGCGGCAGACTGGAACTTACAGAAGCACAGGAGAAGTTGGAGAACAGCAAAAATACCCTGACTCAAAACAAATTTTCAGTCGGGATTATGGGCGAGTTCAAACGTGGAAAAAGCACAGTTATCAATGCTCTGCTCGGACAGGAAATCATGCCGGCAGACATTCTTCCGTGTTCTGCGACAATGAACCGAGTGACATATGATACTAATCCGCGCGCTGAGGTCATTATGCACGATGGCACTGTTAAGAATGTGAATATTGACGGAATTGCAGATTATGTGACGAAGACCAATGAAGACAATGCTAACCGCGCCTCAATGGTAGATCAGGCGGTTGTTTATTATCCGTGCATTTTCTGCCAGAACGGGGTGGACATTGTGGACACGCCAGGATTAAACGATGACGAGAGAATGGACAAAATCAGCGAGGAGATTATTCCAAAGCTGGATGCGGTTATTATGGTGGTTGTTCCTGGAGCACCATTTAGTGTAAGCGAGGCAAATTTTGTCCGCAATAAGCTGATGGCAAGCGATGTGGGTCGGCTGATTTTTGTTGTAAACAAAATAGACACGATTCGCAAGCCCAAGGACAGAGAGCGATGTGTACAGGGAATAAAAGAGAAGGTGCAGAAAGCAGTCCTTGATAAAACAAAGGAGGTTTATGGAGAGGATTCCCCTGAATATGAAGAGACAAAATCCAAGGTAGGCAACATTCGCATTTATCCGATTTCAGCTGCCAATGCGTTGGATGGACGTCTGGAACACGACGAGGATCTTGTTGAGGAGAGTGGAATTAAAGCGTTTGAGGATGGTCTTACCTATCTGCTTACTGCTGAACGCGGAGTTCTGCAGCTTATTAAGCCTATACAGGAGATCACAGCAGCTTATACAAATGTGAAATCAGCCGCACAAGCGCTCAAGGAGAGCCAGAAGCTAAGTGCAGCAGAATTTGAAAAACGACAGAAAGAGGCAATGGAAAAGATCGAAAAACTCAGAGCTGAAAAGAGAGCTGAACTCCAGAGCATTACTGTGAAGAAAAATGAAACTCTGGCTGCAATTAAGACACAGATTCCGGGATTTTATGATGAATTAGAAAAGAGACTCATCACGGTTGCAGAAAACTATAAAGTGAATAAGGCGTCTCTGCAGACAAGAGAAGGTCAGGAAGAAATGCTGAGTGCTTTGAGCAGCCAAGTATCCCAGGCAATGAATCAGAGAATCAGCAATTACTGTGAAAAGCTTCTGGGAGAGGCTAAACGGGCATTGGAAGGGCAAATGGAAGATAGTTCCAAATTTTTAGGAGTAATGAATGTAGAAACTGAGAATATCCGTTTTTCCTTTACCAATAAAAAGAAGGATGATGATGGATTTGGAGTAGCGCTTTCTATTGCCGGAGCTGTGGGAGAAATTGCGACGACCTTCATGGGCTTAGGCGGTATTTCAGGAGCAATTGAGGGCTGGAAGGCAGGGGGTGTGCCGGGAGCAGTAGCTGGTTTTGCGACAGGCTTTGCCGCAATTTTTGGCACTGCAGTCTTTTGCAGCTCTATTGGCCTTGTTGGCCTGCCTTTTTTAGCTATTTCAACGGTTGCCAGCGGTGTTTCAGGCAGAATCATTGGTGAAAAGATAGGTGAAGTTTTTGGCGGCGGAAAAGGCAATAAGGAGTACAAAGCCATTATGCAAATGGTCAGGGAGCATATTTACAGCAGTATTGAATCCATGAGAAAAGGAAATATGCTTGAGAATGAGATAGGAAACCGTGTCTCCCAGAGCTTTGCGCAGCTCAGACAGATGGTGGATGCAGAGGCAGACCAGATGCTTAATGATACACAGCAGACCCTTGACAAAATGAAAGAGAACCTGACCAAGAATAAGCTGGAGCGGGAACAAATAGAGAGAAGATGCAATGATATCATTGACAGGGCCAATAAGATTATGGAGGATATACAGCCCACAATTGAAAGAATAAAGGCGAGTCGCCAGGCAAGCTGAATTGTAAAGCAAGGAGGAAATACATGGAGCAACTATATACGGCAATATCAAATCCACTGGAAAATATGGATTGTTCTTTTGGAGGATATTTGAATCGGCGCAGGATGATGGATATGAATCGTCTGGATGGGAATGGCATTCCCAACTATGCCTTTGCGCTGGACTATGAAACCAGAAAAAAGCTGGATTCTATCAACGGCTTTTATTCTGCTGCAAAGACAATGACCAGCACCTATGTTGTACAGGAAATGTATGACAAAAACCGTACAGCACTTGCAGTCGGTCCAAACCAGTTTCCAGAAATATATGCCATTGCAAAGGACTGTGCTCGAATTCTGGGAATTGCAATCCCGAATGTTTTTATTGAAAACAAAGGTGCGTATAATGCCTATACGATTGCTTCTGATGATGTGGAGCCGATTGTGGTCATAGACAATAATCTCCGTGTCCACATGACATTAAAAGAGTTGAAATTTATCATTGGTCATGAGTGCGGCCATATTCAGAATTATCATTCAGCATACGAATACATGAGTCGGCTTGTGCTTAGCGCAGGAACGGGAATGACTGCCAGTGTGAGTACGTTTCTCGCAAATCTGCTTTCAGTCGGAAGCTCTGTAGCGCTTTCTACATGGAGCCGTGCAGCTGAAGTAACGGCAGACCGTGCAGGAATGCTCTGTGCAGATTCCATTGAGGATTGTTACTCTGCGATTTCAAAGCTGATGTATGGAGGAAGCATTTTACAGCAGGACAGCATCAATTATAAGGCGATTCTGGAGCAATTAGATGAAACAATGGGCAACATTGCAAAGTATGACGAGATTCTCAGCAGCCATCCTGCAGCCTCCCGACGTATGAAGGCTATTGAGCAATTTTCTCAGTGCGCGGTTTATTATGAGTGGAGGCCAGACCAGAAGAAGCCGGGACAGGTGATGAGATCAAAGGCAGATACAGATGAGCGGTGCAAACGCTATATTGACCTGACAAAGAAAGGCTAGGAGGACTATGGAATTAGAAAATAGAATTCATTATGATGCAAATGAGCTGATTCAGCGCATAGAAGTCTCTCTGGACAGGCTGAAGCCGTATCAGTATGACACCAAATACCGGGAGATGTTTGGAAGCTATCTGGTGGACAAGCTCTCTCAATGGGACAGGAATATCCGCCAGAGAAAGAATGACCCGTTTACTTTAGTAATATGCGGTGATTTTAAGCGAGGAAAATCCAGCCTGCTCAATGCGCTTCTTGAGGAGGACATCTGCCCTGTGAATGTCACAACAGAGACTGTTACGCTGAACCGTATTGCCTTTGGAGCGCACAGCAATGAAGCGGTTCTTTCCGGAGGCCGCCGCATGATGCTGTCAGATGAGGAACTGTGTCGGGACTGTCTGGAGGATATTATGGAACGGGTCGGAGAACCCATCATACGAATGGAATTAAAGCGCCCGATAGAGATTTTGAAGCAGATTACGATTATGGATACGCCGGGGTTGGGAGATTCAGAGCGTGATTTCAGCAGCGAGGTGGAGCAGTCGCTGCAGCAGGCAGACGCCGTAATTTATGTATTCTCTGCTGCATTTCCGCTGTCCCGCACAGAGCAGCTTTATCTGAAATCCTCGATTATACCTCAGAAATATACAAGTCTGTTTCTTGTGTCAAATTTCAGCGACATGATAACCGATAAAAAGGATTATGATCGTGTGTGCGAGATGATGAAAAGCCGGGTAATGGATCTCCTTCCAGGCCAGCAGGTACATATGGTCAGTGCATTAGATGAGAGATGCCGCCAGATGGAGGAAGAACGTCCGAATAAAAAAATGCAGCAGATATTAGAAACTAACTTTTCGGACTTCAAGACAGAAGTGTGGAAGCTGATTCAGGACAAGTGTGAAATTGTTCTCCCGGATCGCATGCAGAGGATGCTGCGCATGATGGCTGCTGACATTGAGGAGAATCTTGTGGCTCTGGAACAGGGGCTGGAAATGGACAGCAAGGACGCTCAGCAGGCAATAGAAAAATGGAGATCAGAGAAAGATACGCAGAGCCAGATGATTGACAGCAGTATAAAGAGGATTGCCACATTTGTCGAGACCATGAAGGGAGAGGCTTTTGACTGGATGGAAGGTCTGGTTCAAAGAATGAAAAGTGATACAGATACATTGGACAGATTTTCTGCAGATGATTTGGTGAAATATTATTCACTGTTCTGCGTTGATGTTTTGCAGGAGGCGCTGACCCGGTGCCTGGAATGGCATACAGAGAAACTGATGGATGAGCTGGATGAGATTTCCCAAGAACTGACCAGAAGCGTGAGCAAAAATCACGACAGGACAGATTATAATTTCCGCTTTGCTCTTAATAATCGTACCTGGACAAAGGGAGATAATGTGAGTTTTATTGCCTCCAAGTTCAGCAGCGGTGTTCTGGGACTGGCAGCGACCGGTATTGGAGGCATGATGCGCAAGAATGAGCTGCAGGATCGAAAGCCTCAGGTGATTGAGGCAATTAAGCAGCAGTATGATGCTCTGTTTGTCTCTGTTCAGAAGGAAATTACAAAAGCCTATAAGACCTTGGAAGACCGCGCTGTGCAGGCTATGCAGGAATATTACAGCGATAAGCTGTGTGCGCTGGAACAGCAGGTGGAGCAGTCGGCAATGGTTGCCAGACAGGATAATAAGAAAAAAGAGGAGATTCGTCAGGCAATACACAGCCTGCAGAAACTGATAGATGATCTTGTCATCGTTTGATAATAGGAATGAAGGATTCGGTGCCTATTGTAAAAAAAGTTAGGATTCCTTTTGGAACTTTTGTGTGCAATAAGTGTGAAAGAAGGAGAGGAGATCATGAAAATTTGTAACAAATGCAGGAAGACTTTTGATGATGCCGCGGTTTTTTGTCCTGACTGTGGGGAAAGATTAGAAAATTACCAGGCAACACAGAAGCAGCGGACGCCCACACAGAATCAGCAACCTTCAGGAACACAGCAGGTACCCACGCAGGGAAATGGCAGTGTAAAGCAGATGATGTCCGAACAGAAAAAGACGGTACAAAAATGGGACAATAGCCAGAATGTTTTTGTGCGCTGGCTTCCAACCATTTTTTCTATAATCGGTCTGCTGGTTGCATGGAATGTGAGTATATTATATGGCGGTATAATAGCTGCTGCCGGCGTAGTCTGCGGATGTTTTTCCAAGAACCAGATAAATCAGATAATCTCTATTGTAGTCGGAATCATTACAATATTAATCTGCATTCTTGCCTGTATACTTTGATATCAGAGAAAAAAGTACAGGTATGTCAATGTGTGGTTCTGGAGGCATGAGACTTACCGGGGGCAGTTTTGCTTTTGGCAGCAGTGCAGGTTTTGGGGCATTTGAGTATAATTATTTTTTGTATAAATGGAGGAATAGATTATGATAGTTTTTCCGGCGTGGCTCTTAAAATATATTCTTGCAATCGGAGGATTTGGAGTATTCTTTACAGAGGGCGAGTTTTGGGGATTAATTATAGGAATTATCGGAATCATCTGGATTGTCTTAAGTTTTATGAATAAAAAAGATGAATAATGACAGAGATTCATATATTTAAAGAGAGATAAATACTTATCAAAGAAATAATCCTGCATTCTTTTACATTGTGTAAGCGAAGTGCAGGATTATTTTTTATAAGCAGAAGTTTTCTATAGAAAAAGAAATAGCTCTATGATATGATGAAAGAATCAAAAATATGTGCAGCTGCGTTTTCCTGCTTGATAAGGCAAAGGCTGGTCACAGAATAACACCGGCAATGGCAAAAGCAGTGGGAGTATATAGAAGGAAAACAGGGGAAAAATATGAAAAAGCTGATAAATGCAAATGTGCGTCTGTGGTATTTTCTGAGAGCGCATCCGCGGATACCAGGGGAAGACGGATAGGTGATGGAAGATGAGGCGCTTTTTCTGCCAGAGGAAGCGTCTGCTGTCTGCAAGAGAATACAAATTGTGAGGAATCGATGAATGAAAAAATTACTCATTTACTTAAAACCATATAAAAAGGAATGTATCTGTGCGCCTCTGTTTAAGATGCTGGAGGCTACCTTTGAGCTATTTGTGCCGCTGGTGATTGCAGCAATCATTGACACTGGCATTGCAAATCGCGACAAAGGCTATATTGTGCGGATGAGCTTGCTTCTGGTTGCGCTGGGACTCATCGGAGTTGTCTGTGCAGTTACGGCCCAGTATTTTTCGGCCAGAGCTGCCGTGGGCTTTGCCAGCAGACTCCGCCATGCGCTGTTTTCTCATCTGCAGGGCTTGTCCTATGCAGAGATTGACAGGCTGGGAACCTCTACCATGATTACCCGTATGACCAGTGATGTGAACCAGGCGCAGAGCGGGGTAAATATGACGCTGCGATTATTTCTGCGCTCTCCGTTCATTGTTGCGGGCGCTATGGTAATGGCATTTACGATTGATTTTCAGGCCGCGCTTATCTTTGCTGCGGTCATTGTACTGCTCTTTGTGATTGTGTATATTTTAATGCGTATTTCAGTGCCGCTTATGCGTCAGGTACAGCAGCGTCTGGATGGAATTCTGGGAATCACCAGGGAAAACCTGACAGGCGTTCGCGTGATTCGCGCCTTTGGGCAGGAGGAATTTGAACAGGAGGAGTTTGAGAAGAAAAATGCTCTTTTTACCTCTGTTCAGAAAAAAGCGGGAAAGGTGTCCGCCCTTATGAATCCGTTGACCTATGTGGTAATTAACGGAGCCATTATCTGGCTCATCTGGACTGGCGCTGTGAGAGTAAACGTGGGGGCATTAAGTCAGGGCGAGGTGGTAGCTCTCTATAACTATATGTCCCAGATTCTGGTAGAGCTGATTAAATTTGCCAATCTTCTGGTAACGATTAATAAGGCGATTGCCTGCGGAAATCGAATTGCAGCTGTATTTGACGTGACCAGCAGCATGACAGAGGGAACTGTGGACACTATATCCGGGCAGAACGCGGAAAAGATGCTTCCGAACAAGACGACTGCCAGGGAAAATAGAGAGAAGGAGCAGCCCTTTGCGGTTTGCTTTGAGCATGTCAGCCTGACCTATCCGGGCAGCCAGGATACCTCTCTGGAGGACATTAATTTTGCAGCTCCCCAGGGAAGCGTAATCGGCATTATTGGAGGTACAGGCTCTGGCAAGACGTCTCTTGTGAATCTGATTCCGAGATTCTATGAGGCAACAGAAGGCTCTGTACAGATCTATGGTCGTGATGTGCGGGAATATCGCTATCAGACGCTCAGAGACTGCATTGGCGTGGTTCCTCAGAAGGCGGTGCTGTTCCATGGAACCATTCGCGATAACATGAAATATGGCTGTGAAAATGCGTCTGACGCGCAGATTATGGAGGCGCTGCGGACTGCGCAGGCATTGGATGTGGTGGAGAAAAAGGGAGGTCTGGACGCTGTGATTGACCAGGGCGGACGGAATCTCTCTGGAGGTCAGAGGCAGCGCCTGACCATTGCCAGAGTACTGGTTTCCAGGCCGAGGATTCTGATTTTGGACGACAGTGCTTCTGCCCTTGATTATGCGACAGATGCGGCGCTTCGCGAGGCTATCCGAAGACTGCCGGATGCGCCTGTTGTGTTTATTGTGTCTCAGCGCGCTGCCTCTATCCGCCATGCGGATCAGATTCTTGTGCTGGACGACGGACGGGAGGCTGGAAAGGGAACACATGAGGAGCTTTTGAAATCCTGTAAGGTTTATCAGGAAATTTATTATTCTCAGTATCAGAAGGAGGTGCAGGCATAATGGAGAAAAAGCATAATGCAAAGACAGTAGGAAGCGCTGGAAAGGGAGCTAAGGCTTCTGGTGCAAATCAGAAAAGCACCACTGCAAAGGTTCTCCATTATATCCGCCGCTACTGGGGATTTCTGGCTATCTCGCTGGTGCTGGCTGTTGTGACTGTTGTGCTGACCTTGTATGTACCGATTCTGCTTGGACGAGCCATTGACAATATTATTGACGTGGGGAACGTGAATTTTGACGCTATTTTCCGGATATTGGTGCGAATCGGGGCCGCTGTGGCTGCGACCGGAATCTGTCAGTGGATTATGAACATTATGAACAACCATATTACCTATCACGTAGTCCATGACATTCGGGAGGAGGCCTTCCAGAAGATTCAGATTCTTCCTCTTAAATATCTGGACGCGCATCCCTACGGCGAGATTGTAAGCCAGGTCATTGCAGATGTAGACCAGTTTGCAGATGGTCTGCTCATGGGCTTTACACAGTTTTTCACAGGCGTGGTGACGATTCTGGGAACTCTGATTTTCATGCTGACGATTCATCCGCAGATTACGCTGATTGTGGTCTTGCTCACGCCTCTGTCCTTTGTGATTGCCAATTTTGTTGCAAAGAACACCTATTCCATGTTCCGGCAGCAGTCTGTAACCCGCGGAGAGCAGACGGCCTTGATTGATGAAATGATTGGAAATGAGAAGGTGGTACAGGCCTTTGGCTATGGAGACCGTGCGCTTGAGCGTTTTGATGAAATCAATGACAGACTGGAGGGCTGTTCTCTGAAGGCTACCTTTTTTTCCTCGCTGACTAATCCGGCAACCCGCTTTGTGAACAATGTGGTCTATGCAGCTGTTGCACTCACCGGGGCTCTGACCGTTCTTGGCGGAGGCATGACCGTGGGAAATTTGTCCAGCTTTTTAAGCTATGCGAACCAATATACCAAGCCGTTCAATGAGATTTCCGGCGTGATTACAGAGCTGCAGAATGCACTGGCGTGTGCTGCGCGTATTTTTAGTCTGATTGAAGAAGAGCCTCAGGTTCCAGAGGCAGAAAATGCCAAGACTTTAGAGAACGCAAAGGGAAATGTACAGCTCAGTCAGGTAGCGTTTTCCTATGTGCCGGACAAGCCGCTCATTGAGAACCTCAATCTTTCTGTAAAGCCTGGACAGAGGGTGGCTCTGGTAGGCCCTACTGGCTGCGGAAAGACCACGATCATCAACCTGCTCATGCGGTTTTATGATGTGGATTCTGGCAGTATTCGAGTCGACGGAACCGATATTCGGGATTATACGAGAAAGAGCTTAAGGACAAACTATGGCATGGTGCTTCAGGAAACCTGGCTGAAGGCAGGAACTATCCGGGAAAATATTATTATGGGAAAGCCAGATGTAACGGAAGAGGAGGTCATCGCCGCGGCAAAGGCCTCTCATGCACATTCTTTTATCCGGCGTCTTCCCAAGCGGTATGATACCGTGATTTCTGAGGACGGCGGCATGCTGTCCCAGGGACAGAAGCAGCTTCTGTGCATTACCCGTGTGATGCTGTGCCTGCCGCCTATGCTGATTCTGGACGAGGCAACCTCATCCATTGATACACGTACTGAGCTGAAAATTCAGGAAACCTTTGCGCGGATGATGAAGGGAAGAACTAGCTTTATTGTAGCGCACCGTCTCTCTACCATACAGAGCGCAGATGTGATACTGGTTATGAAGGACGGTCATATCATTGAACAGGGAAGCCATGAGGAACTGCTGGCGCAGGGAGGCTTTTACAAAGATTTGTATTACAGTCAGTTTAAGAATTAATGACTTTTCAGAGAACACACAGCCTGCTTGCTGCACCTGATTCTTATCAGAGAGACGCCCTTTGTCAGGGACAAGAAGATAGTACTCAGGAACAAAGCAGGAAAAAATTATCCAGGAAGACCCTGTTGATTTTTACGGAAATCAGCAGGGTCTTTTTGCGCGACTACCATACAATGAATCTTATAAGCGTACTGTGGACAAGTCTGCAATCCCTACCTGTATTTTGGCCTATTACAAATGAAAGCCTTCATACCTCTGGCGGTATGTCGTACAGCTTAGGAATTATTTCGCGCAGCAATACGAGAAGATGGGCAAGCTGTGTGTGCTGATAACGGTTTTTGGGATACACAAGGCACAGCTGTCTGGTATCGTAAAACTGACTGACAGGATAATAGCTGACATTTGGATAGGATTTGGCCTGCTTTGACAGAATCTCCGGTACAAAGGTGATGCCAAGAGCCCTGTTGACAAGAGAAAGAGCTGTCTCCACATTCCCACAGATGAGCTTCACATTGGGACAAAAGGAGGCGGATTCACACATGCGGCGGCTCATGCTTCCAAGAATCTGCTCTTGGGTGAGAAGAATAAACGGGAAGTCTGTAAGCGCAGCCAGTGAAACAGGCCTGTCCCCTGCACAGCAGAAGGGAGGGAACAGAGCATAGGCAGACGGAACTGCCAGCAGGATTTTTTCATTTGCCAGCACATCGCTCTGATAATTCAGAGTATCCGGGTGCATTACATCAATCATGAAATCTATTTCGTGCGTTTCCAGCAGCTTTTTTAAAAGATAGGTAGGCTTTTCTATGATGTGAATCTCGCATTCTGGATAATCCTGATAAAAGCGCTCCAGAACCAGGGGCAGCACGAGCAGCGAACGATGCGGACTCATTCCGATGCGGATAAGACTGCGGCGCGCGTTTGAGATGTCGTTCAGCTTTGCATTTAGCTGATTTTGGGAGCGGAGCGTGGCCAACGCCCATTCATAGAACAGGGTGCCAGCATAGGTCAAAAGCATTTCGCCCTTTGAGCGCTCAAAAAGGGCGGCGCCGATTTCCTTTTCCAGTGACTGAACGCTCAGAGAAAGAGATGGCTGAGAAATATACAGCTTACGCGCAGCCCTTGTAATGTTCTTTTCCTGAGCAATCGTGATAACATATTGCAGCTGATTCCAGTTCATGGGTACCTCCATAGTTAAAACCTATTAAAATTATAATAAAACATATATTTAACAAATGTCAATAGAGCTGGTAAATTATATTTGAGAACAACAAAATAGCGGAGGAAGAATTTATGAAAAGCGAAAATTTAAAAAAAGGCCTGCGCCTGTTCGCCTTTTTCTTTAAAATCGGCTGCTTTACCTTTGGAGGCGGCTGGAGTATTCTGGCTCAGATGGAGCAGGAGTTTGTGGAAAAGGAAGGACTCATTACAAAGGAAGAGCTTCTGGAAATGGCAGCTGTGGGAAAATCAGTTCCTGGAATTATGATAACAAATATCAGTATGCTGTTTGGCTATCAGCTATGCGGATGGTTTGGGGGCGTATGCTCGGTGCTGGGTATTACCTGCCCTGCTGTGCTGATTTTAACAGCGGTTTCCTGGGGCTATGAGTCATTTAAATCGAATTATTGGTGTCATTGTGCGCTCAGGGGAATACAGGCGGCAGTGGTTCCGATTATCGGAAGCGCTGCCTTGTCTCTGGGAAGGGACGTTTTTGCCACAACTAAGGGAAAGGCAATCGGAATTGCGGCCTTTTTACTGTGCGTCTTTACAGGTATCAGCAACATTTGGCTGGTTTTGCTGGGAATCGCTGCCGCACTTTTGACAGAAGGAGTGAGAAGACATGGTTTATCTTGAACTGTTTTTTTCTTTTATGAAAATAGGCTTTACCAGCTTTGGCGGTATGTCTATGATTCCTCTGATTTTAGAGGAAATGCAGCTTCACCAATGGATGAGCGCAGAGGATTTGACAAATCTTGTAGGCATTGCAGAGATGACGCCAGGACCTTTGGGGCTTAACTGTGCCACCTTTGCAGGAACTCAGACCGCGGGAATATTGGGAGGAATCGCAGCTGTTATGGGCGTACTTACACCGGCCTTTACACTGACCCTTGCTGTGGCGGTATTCTTTGCCCGATTTCGCAGGAACGCGGTCATGGAGAGCATCTTGCAGTTTGTAAAGCCTATTTGTATTGGGATGATTCTGGCGGTTATTCTGACGCTGAGTGAGGAAAATTACTGGAATGGAGCAGGATTTGAGCTAAGGAGCATCTTGATTGGAGGCTGTATGCTTTATTTTATTCTCAAGAAAAAGTGGTCTGTGCCAAAGGTAATTGTCACGGCAGCTCTGATGGGAATGCTATTTTATGGAATCCTTCCTTACCTTAATAAATTTTAAGGAAAAATATCTTCTGGCTGTAAGGTTCGGACTTTATGATAAGTACAACAAAAGAAAAGAACGCACCAGAGAATAAGGAGGACTTACAGCATGAAGATTAAGAAGCCTGCAATAGCCGGTACACTGGAATCCAGTGACTGCCAGGTTACAGTAGAAGAGGGCGAGGGAAGGATTGAGCTGTCGCTGGAAAGTGTTGTGATAAATCAGTTTGGAAATCAAATTCGGAGAGTAACCTATGAAACCCTGGAACGCCTGGGCGTCAATGATGTGAAGATTACGATTGTGGACAAGGGCGCTCTGGATTGTACCTTAAAAGCCCGTATTGAAGGGGCTGTATATCGTTCAGTAGGGCAGATGGAGCATCTGCCGTGGGGAGGTGCCGTGCGATGAATCATCCAGATAAAAAACGTTTAAGAAGAACCATGATGTTTTTGAATGCGCAAAAGCCCAGTCTGATTAAGGATCCGTACATATATAAGCCGGATTCCATTATGCTGGATCTGGAGGATGCAGTAGCAGAGACCCAGAAGGATGCGGCAAGGTTTTCTCTGTACCATGCGCTTAAGGAAATAAATTACCGGGGAGTGGAGCGTGTAGTGCGCATCAATGGTCTGGATACTCCCTACTGGAAAGAGGATATTCGCTGCTGTGTGGCAGGAGGTTGCGATGCTATCCGCATTCCCAAGACAGAGAGTGCAAAGGATGTGAAGCTGGTGGAGGATGCAGTAGAATTTGCAGAGCGCGAATTCGGGCGCCAGAAGGGAAGCACCCTGATTATGGCTGCTATTGAATCCGCACGGGGCGTTATGAAGGCGCTTGAAATCTGTGAGGCTTCTGAGCGTCTGTTTGGTATCGCCCTTTCTGGAGGGGACTATACAAAGGATTTGCAGACGCACATCACAGGAACCGGAATCGAACTCATGGGCGCACGTCAGAACCTGGTGATTGCGGCTCGCGCAGCAGGCGTGCAGTGCTTTGATACAGTATATACGAACTTGGACGATATGGAGGGTTTTCGCCAGGACGTACAGACCATTCATCTGATGGGCTTTGACGGAAAATCTATTATCAATCCCAGACAGATTGATATAGTCCATGATATCTATACACCGTCAGCAAGGGAGATTATTTTCGCAGAAAAGGTTGTGCGTGAAATTGATGACAAAAAGGCAAAGGGCATCGGCGTGTTTACAGTAGATGGAAAGATGATTGATATTGCATTTTACGATGGAGCTAAGAGAACGATTGCACTTGCAAAGGCGTCTGGCGTATATAAGGGGGATTTGTAAAATGATTAATGCAGTTGGAAGAGATATTCCGGAAGAAATCCTTGAGATAACCGGAAAGGATGTGTTTCGTGGAAATCACTATTTTGATGGCAAGCAGTATAAGAAGCATGGTCCGACAACAACCTGTGTCATAAATTCCAATGGAAGCAAGCTTGTGAGCAGCATTCATGATGTGCTTGTAAAGTGCGGCATTCGAGACGGAATGACCGTGAGCTTTCACCACCATTTCCGTGAGGGAGATTATATTGTAAACATGGTTATGGAGGAAATCCACAAGATGGGAATCAAGGACATTACCATCTGCGCAAGCTCCCTTGGAAAAGCGCATGACCCGATTGTGCCGTATATTGAGGACGGTACGATTACAAATATCCAGTCCTCTGGAGTGCGCGGAAAGATCGGCGAGGCGATTTCAAACGGAAAATTAAAGGGATTGGCTATCATGCGCTCCCACGGAGGCCGTGTGCGCGCGATTGTGACAGGAGAGACGAAGATTGATATCGCGTTTATCGGAGCTCCCACCTGTGACGACTATGGCAACTGCCGCGGTATTGGAGGCAAGAGCAACTGCGGCGTTTTATCCTATGCTATTTCCGACGCCCGCCATGCGGACAAGGTGGTCGCCATCACAGACTGTCTGGTTCCGTTTCCGAATTTTCCAGCTCATATCAGCATGACACAGGTGGATTATGTGGTAGAGGTGGACGCTATTGGAGACCCTGCCAAAATCGCAACAGGGGCAGCAAAGCCTACAAAGGATCAGAGAAAGCTGATGATGGCCGATTACTGCACACAGTTCGTGGTAAATTCCCCGTATTTTAAGGATGGATTTTCTTACCAGACAGGCGTTGGAGGCGCATCCATTGCTTCCACAATTTCTCTGGCAAAAGAGATGAAAAAGAGAAACGTGCGGATGCGCTTTGGAGTAGGCGGTCTCACCAAGCCTATGTGCGATTTGCTCATAAACGACCAGGTAGACTGCCTTCTGGATACCCAGGATTTTGACCAGGATGCAGTGGAATCTGTAAAGCATCTGCGGCATTTCAGAATCAGCGCAGGCGAGTATGCCAATCCCTTTAACAAGGGCGCTGTTGTAAATAAGCTGGATTTTGTTATTCTTGCTGCTCTGGAGGTGGATGTGAATTTTAACTGCAATGTGGTGGTTGGCTCAGACGGTATGATTACGGGCGCGCAGGGAGGACACCCGGATACAGCAGCAGGCGCAAAATGCTCGATTGTCATTGCACCGCTCCTGCAGGGAAGAATTCCAGCTATCTGTACAGAGGTAACTACAGTTACAACTCCAGGAGAGAGTGTGGATGTGGTTATCACAGATTATGGAATTGCCATTAATCCAAGAAGACAGGATTTGATAGAAGCTATGAAGGACGTAGATCTTCCATTCAAAACCATTGAGGAGCTGAGGGATATTGCTTACTCCATCACAGGGGAACCAGAGAAGGTGCAGTTCACAGACAGAGTGGTGGGCATCATTGAGAGCCGGGACGGAACGATTATGGATGTGGTACGCCAAATCAAGCCGTTTGAATTCACAGAAGAATAGAAGGCTAATATGGCTCTGACTACGATTACAGCGGTTTAGCGTTTGAAGTTACAGAAGAATAAAAGAGGGCAAAGTATTTTTTGACCTAAATATCATAGAATGATGCAGAGAAAGGGCGGTTATGAAGAGGATAACCGCCCTTTTGCAGTAGAAGGAATACAGCCTATGGGACGAAACGATACCCAAGGCCGCGAACTGTGAGAATGTGCCGGGGCTTTTGCCGGTCTTCCTCGACTTTTCCGCGAAGCCGGTTAATATAAACCATAATGGCATTGTCATCAACAGCGATGGTATTTCCCCAGACATGCTCATAAATCATATCCTTGGTAAATACCTGCTGCGGATGCTTCAGAAACAGCAGGAGCAGGTTACTTTCCTTTGAAGAGAGGATTAGCTCCTCTCCGTTTTTATAAAAACGCATGGTAGAGGTATTATATGTAAAGGGACCGCATTCCAGAACATTGGGATGATCCAGAATCAGATTTTTGTTTCTGCGAATCAGAGCCTTGACCTTTGCGCCGAGTACCAGCGGACGAAAAGGCTTTGTAATGTAATCGTCCGCTCCCAGAGATAATCCGTAAAGCGAATCATAATCCTCATTCCTGCCGCTGACAATCATAACAGGAGTGCTGATTCCCTGATTCCGAAGCTGCCTGATTACATCAAAGCCCTCCATGTCGCCCAGCATGACGTCCATTAATATGATATCAAAGGTATGGTTTTTCAGAATGGATAATGCTTCTGTACCACTGTTTACAATTGTACTTTCCAGCTCATTGCTTCGCATAACCTTTTCCAGAAGTCTGCAGATAGCAGGGTCGTCGTCAACAATCAGCACTTTATCAGCCATGAGAGCTTCCTCCTAATGAATAAAAATAAAAAAAGCTATGAGTTTTCATTAAAATATTATAATATTAGAGGGAATACAAGTCAATTACAACAAGGATGAAGGAAAGAAAAATATGAACCAAAATAAGAAAACCAATACCATTCGGCCAATACTGGCAATTCTGTTTCTCATTCTGCTGGCAACGGTTCTTGCTGTGGGCTGCGCCATATGGGACGACTACCGGGAGAAAATCATGAGTAATCAGAAGAATCAGCTGCTTCTTAATTCACGAATACTGGCGGAGAATATGGAACTATCTGTTTTTGAGTATCAGAAGAATCTTGAGTTCCTCAGCAGTATGATTCAGAGCCATGATGCGCAGGAACTATACTGTGCCTATCTGGAGAAAAAGAATATGTTTGAGAGCGAGCTTTTTTTGGAAGGTGCGCAGGGAGAAGTAATAAAGTCTGTGCAGGGCATGAATCTGAAAAAAACTCTTTTGCTTACTCAGGCAAGCGACAGGGAAAGCATCTGGATGTATGAGGATGAGACGTCAAAGAAGTATCTGGTTTTTAAGAATCAGATGGAGTCAGGAGAGTACTTTTGTCTGGCGGTTGATGAGGAGGCGTATTATCAGCAGCTGATTTCCAGAATACAGATTGGTACCAATGGCTATATTGTAATAAAGAATTCAGAAGGGCTGATTCTTATGCATCCGGAAAAGGAGCAGTGGGGAATCCATGTGATTGAAGGGCGTAAGACGCTGTACCCGGATATGGACTATTCCAGTCTGGAAAGTATGATTGAAGAGCAGAGCAAGGGCGGAGAGGGCATCTCAGAGTATTACTCCTACTGGTGGCTGAACGCTGACCATGCAAAGGTCAAGAAAATCAGCGCTTACGCGTCTGCTGACATTGGCAGGGATTTTTGGACGATCAGCGCAGTGGTGGATTATAATGATTTTTATACGCCTATTGAAAATGGATTTCGTCGTGTTTCTCTGCTGTTTATCGGCACAATGGCAATCTTTATTTTGCTCTCGCTTTGTGTGGGCAAGCTCCTTCTGGACAGAAGAAGGGCAATGCAGGAGATTGTTTCCCTGCGGGAATTGAACGAACGCTTAGAGGAAATTCATCAGGGAGAGGAGATGATTGCTCATCAGCAGCGTCTGCAGGTGATGGGGACTATGACTGGCGGGATTGCTCATGAATTTAACAACTTTCTCACGCCGATAATGGGCTATTCAGAGCTTCTCATGATGGAGCTGCCAGAGGATTCAGAGGAATACGAGAGTGCCAGAGAAATCTATGAGGCCTCTGAGAAGGCAAAGGATGTGATACGGCAGATTTCCGCTCTGAGCCGGAGAAATGTGGAAACCGTTTACAAAAGGGTTTCTGTGGAAAAGCTCCTGAACAGGGTTATGAAGATGATGGAATCCATCTGCCCGGTTCATGTTCATCTGGAAAAAGAATTCGAGGTGAAGGAGGAATATATTCTTGGAAACGCCACACAGATCAATCAGGTGCTTTTGAATATCTGTGTCAACGCTGTGCATGCCATTGGAAAAAAGGAAGGAAGGGTCAAAATCTCTGCTCGTTGTGTGGAAAGAGAGGTGCTTGAACAGATTCCAGGATTGGAGGCACACCGTATTCCAGAGGACTGGAGCAGGTACCTTCAGATTGACATGGAGGATAATGGCTGCGGTATGGATGCGGAAACGCTGCGTCAGATATTTACCCCCTTTTTTACGACTAAGAAGGCGGGAGAGGGGACAGGCCTGGGGCTGGCGCTCGCAGAGCAGATTGTAACCTCCCACAGGGGCTATATTTACGCAGAAAGCCAGATGGACAAGGGAAGCGCCTTTCATATCTTTTTCCCTGTTATGGAGAAGGGAACAGAAGTGGAAGTCTTTACGCAGAGTCAGAGCGACAGACTGCGTCTTGTGATTGCAGACGACAATGCAAAAATATTGAAGATGCTGGAGAAGGATTTTGCAAGACTCAATCTTGCAGTGGCAACCTGCCGCACAAAGGGAGAGCTGCAGGAGATTTTGGAAAGAGAGCATCCAGACGTCCTTGTTATTGACGAAAGCATGGAGGATGGAAGCGGAATTGATTTCTGCATGGCCGTGCAGGGAAAATATCCTGAAATGTGTAAAATTATTATGGCAGACTGCTTTACAGAGGAGATTGTGGAGGCAAAGCAGAAGAGAATTATTGACTGGTATCTGGCAAAACCGGTGTCAGATACTACTATTTTAGAGGCAGTCAGAAGCTGTCGGGAGTAACAGAAAAAAGGCTCAGCCTTAATATGTTTAAAGCGTTTTCTTAACAAATTGTAAGAAGAAGCGCTTAAGCATGTAAGGTTGGGCTTTTATAATTTAGACATCATCAAAAAAGAACGAAAGAGAGGAACCAATAATGAACGAAACCATGCTTGCCCTATTGGGATTTGCTACCATTATTTTAATCATCGTTTTATTATTGAAAAACGTAACTGTTCCGGCCCTGGCATTTATCGGGGTGTCTACTGTGACAGCGCTTATCCTGGTAGTGACCGGAACCTTTAGCATCAGTGAGATGGGAGATTTTATCAAGGCAGGAGTCTCCGGCGTGCATTCTACTGCTGCACTGTTTATTTTCTCTGTACTGTTTTTCGGAATCATGACCGATGCGGGAATGTTTGACAGAATTATCAATGCCTTGATGAAAAAGGTAGGAAGCAATGTGGTTGGCGTAGCTCTTATGACATGCATTATTGCCATGATTGGCCATCTGGACGGCGGCGGAGCATCCACATTCCTGATTACCATTCCTGCAATGCTCCCTGTGTATAAGCGTTTGAAAATGCGTCCTACAACCTTGCTCCTGATTTGCGTGACAGCAATGGGCGTAATGAATTTACTTCCCTGGGGCGGACCGACTATGCGCTCTGCGACCGTGCTTGGAATTGATCCCAATGAGCTGTGGATGGATCTTCTGCCTATGCAGACTGTAGGAATCGTGATTGCGCTTGCGACTGCGTTTATCTGGGGAAATATTGAGAAGAGACGTGGCGCAGGAGCTTCTGACGGAAATGTGGAAGCCAGCGTGGAAGAGGCAGAGAAGAGCAAAGAGGGAGCAGAGCTGGTCAGACCAAGGCTGTTCTGGTTTAATGCAGCGCTGACCCTGATTGTTATCATATGCTTGATTTTCCTGGACGTACCTTCCTATTACATATTTATGATTGGCTGTGCAGTTGCGCTCTTAGTGAATTATCCGGGAGCAAAGCTTCAGAACAAGATTATCAAATCACATTCTGGTCCGGCTCTTATGATGGCGTCCACCATTCTTGCGGCAGGTGTATTTCTGGGCGTACTGGAAGAGAGCGAGATTATGGTTCATATGGCAAATGTGCTTGCATCCTTTATCCCGGCTCCTATGGGAAGATTCCTTCCTCTGATTATCGGAGTACTCTCTGTACCTCTGACACTTTTGTTCTGCACAGATTCCTATTTCTTTGGACTGCTTCCAGTGCTTATTGGAATCGGGAACGAATTCGGAGTTGATCCGGCGCACACAGCAATCGCAATGGTTGTGTGCAGAAACTGCGCTACCTTTATCAGCCCAGTAGTACCAGCCACCTTTCTTGGCACCGGTCTTGCAGGAGTAGAGATCAAAGACCATATCAAGTCCAGTTTTTTCTGGATTTGGGGAGTAAGTATTGTCTGTCTGATTGCTGGCATTGTGCTGGGAGTGCTGCATTTCTGAAGCAGCGAAGTTTTATATAGTCTGATTCTTTGAGGATATATCGGAAAGTGCGTGAAACACCTTATTTTTTATAGGGATTTGCGCACTTTCCTTTTGATTTGATGGCGCAGCAGCAACTGGAACTCATTCTACTGCCCTGCCCTGATTGGTTCAGCTTCAAAGGTTAGTAATGGATTACATTTGCTTCCTGCCGGATTCGATGAATGACTGGCGCTGCCAGAGGACTTAAGAAAAAGTCTAGTGTAGTTTTTGGCACTAATTTTGAAAGCAGCTCAAAATCTCCTTCCTTGATAGCCTGTCTTGCCGTGGATGCGCTGATAGCTGTACCATGAAAGGTCTTTCGCGGTACAATCGTACATGCAATACCGTTTTGAGGAAGCCTTTCTTTCATAATCTCATTATAGATGCCTGTTACCAGGCTGTTCGGCTCTTCGCCTACATACCGGCATTTGATGCCAAGTACGTGAGCGATTTTTGTAAACACAGTTAGATCCAGCATAGCATGGCTTTCAATCACGGCCTTTTCATCTTTTTGAAAATAGCTGGGAAAGGTGGCCTTGCTGATGATATAGGATCCGCTGTCATGGTACTGGATATTTGTCAGGTGTGCAGTCCCGTCCATCACTAGCCTTTTGCGCACAGAAAAAGGAACAAGACTATCATCTTCGCTGACAATGAATAGATGGAGAATGTCATTTTCCAAGGCAGCCTTTTCTACCAGGTATTGATGTCCAAGGGTAAAGGGATTGGCATTGATAACCATAGCAGCAACCCGGACGGCATCTATCCTTTTGCTCTCCAGCTTTTTTAGGTAACTGGAAAAGCCGGTGCGCCGATTTTCCATAAATACAATCTGTCCTTCGATTCTTGCAATCTCATAAAATCCCAGATCCCTGAAGAATTTTGCAGAAGAGCATTTGGTGTATAAAAACAGATGCAGATTTCCCCTTGCAAACTGAACTTCAATTAAATGTGTAACAATGGCGTTGAGTAATCCTTCTCCCTGATGCTCGCGTCTGACGGCAAAGCAGCGCAGGGTGCTGCCAAAGCAGCCTCCAGTGGCAATGATGTTATAGTTTTCATCATACATAGCGCAGATATAATCCAGGTTTTTATCCCTGCGAATTCCCTCACTGCTCAGAAGCAGCTCCACTTGCTGCATGGCTCTTCTGTCAGATGGATAAACCTGTGATATGAAATAATCAGACATGATACGTTCCTCCTCTAAAACGCTTGTTAAGGTTTCCTGGTACAGAACCATTAATATCCACTGTTTTTGACAAAATGCAGCATCCAGCACACAGCCAGGAGATCGGCGCTTCCGCCAGGAGAGAGATTCTCTTTGATAAAAATCTTATCCATATCTTCGATAGCTCCTTTTTCGGGACACGGAGAAGCATCCAAAAGAGCCTTGGCCGCCCTGGCTGCTTTCTGCTGCGTCAGGATATTGCTCCGCGCGATCAGATTGGTGTCTGTCATATGGGCTATGATTGTGAGAAGCACAGCAGAACCGGCTTCGTCAATGGATTTTCCCTGGTCTAACAATTTTTCCAGGAGAGGGAGTCCATATTTGGAGACTACGGGAAGACCCTCTTCCATCTGACCGCGAACACCGGCAATACCATATTCCAGATAAAGTCTCTGACCGACTGTTCTGGCAGTGTCAGGGGTCAGACCGGAAAAATCAGAGGCAACCAGCCCTTTGGTCATTTCCGCGCATGTCTGGAGAAGCTTATTGGAATCTTGCCAGCTCTCAGGGGCGTTTGCTCCGATTGCAGCGCAGAGAATGCCCATGGAAAAAATAGCGCCCTTGTGTGTGTTCACATTGTCTGTTGCTCGCAGCATATGGTTTTCTGCAAGCCTTCCGGGAAGGCGGAGCCTCTGAAAGAGACTGGGAAGATTTTGAGTACCTTCTTCTTGAAACTTAAGTCCCATAAGGGCGCATTCTTTGAAATAGGGCCATAAAGCGGCGGCGCTATTTAAAAATGTGTAAATGTTCATATCCCTGTGACTGCCGTTATTATAGCGATCAACTAATCCCGGTTTTGGGGAAATAGCTACTTCATATAAAAGAGCGCGCACAGCAAGCTCGGCAATCCTGGAAGCATATCGCTCATTCAGAGCATTAATGAGAATTTTCCGGGTTTCTTCCTGCAATTCAGGAACTGAATGAATACGCCTGGAGGAGCATTCTTTTGCGGGTGCGCCGCAAAGCAGGCACCTTCTTCCGGGAAGCCCCACTTCCTGACGGTCCAGCTTTCGCTCAGAGCCGCCGCCTGCTGGAAGAATTACATCCATGTCATAGAGCCTTCCCAATCGGTTTGCGTCTTCTAGCTCGCAGGCAAGGCGCTTGAGGAGGAAAGCGTCTGTGTCAATGACATAGAGTGCTTCGTTTCCGGTTACTTCGCTGATAACCTCTTTGTGGAGAATTTTAGCCTTACTTCGCTGAAGCTGAAGCTCTAAATCCTCTATGCCTGCGAGAAAGCCTCTTTTAATCAGCAGAGAATTTTTGACAGGACCAGCTATGTTCATGGTAAAACACAGCAGAGGCTTCTGATATCCTCTTAAGAGCTCTTTTTGCCGAAAAACTCGCTGTTCTCTGGCATCAAGCATTTGCATGAGAGTTACTTCTTGAATTTCCAGTGTAGATGACATGGCAGCCTCCTAATAGATAAATCCGTGTGTGTTTGGTTTCTTTACATATCGATGGTCAGAGGGAAATAAATAAATTCTTTTCAGAGGTTCTAAGCTCCTCGACAATGCTTCCCAGCAATTCCCAGGTGGCGTCCCGTTCTCGTTTTTGCTCTGGCGTCAGCTCTGTATATGGACAAAGCATGGGATGCTGTTTTGCATCGTCGTCGCGTACAGGGCCATAGCTCCAATTGTAAAAGGTATAAAATCTAAGCCATCGGAGGTGATCCAGCCTGCGGTATCTATCCAGCATGACCTCAGAGTACCTGGTCTCGCAATATTTTTCATATGCTTTTTCGATTGTATAGGCGGTAAGCTCTGTAATCGATTCATCCTTCATAAGAATTCTGACCTTCATGATAAGATGATCTGCTGCCGAAATTTTAGACTGTCGATGGAAATCATCCAGCTTCTCCCAGCTCAGAGTGGGATAGGAAACGGATTTGCGGAAGATTTCGTTGATAGCCACGGCGGCTTTGTTTTGAGCAGTCCGCATGATTTGATTCGGTGTATAAATCTCCTCGTTGGTTCCGAAATAAGACACTCCGGGAGCCTTGCGGTTGCTGTGCAGATGAATGTGACCGCGGATTTTATAATACCTGCTCAGTCTCCAGAAAATATCCCAGCCATCGGATTCCTGGTCAGGGCAAATGATGATGCGGTTGGCTCTCTCCAGAATCGAATGATCCATTTCCCAGAAATCAGGATGAAAAATCAGAGAATCTCCTGTGGCAGATATCTCATTGATAGAAAACATCTCATTTAGCCGATAGTGCGTGGCAAGGAAGCTTTTGGCGTCTCCGAAGATATGATAGGTTACATGCTGCTCAAAGGAAATAATGTTGGTCAATATGGCTCGCTCCAAAATACAGCGTCCATAATGTCCGAAGCCGATAATGACAATTGTATGCTCATGGTTGCACAGAGGCTGGGAGCGCCAGTACTGTCTGGCACAGCAGTCGTAGCTGTGAAAAAAATTGATGTTGCTGGAAAGATGATCCTTGCCATTGGTGGTTCTCGCATACACCTCTACGGGCAGCTCGTGAAGGTCAATAGCCCGACTGTTGACGCCGATATCATTTTCCTTCATGAAAAAGATCTTGCACTTTGTACCGACACCCTTTTTCTGTGCTACGATTCTTGCAGGAGAAATACTGAGAAAGAGGCAGGGATAATCAGGAGATTCCATTTGTTCGTCCTTTTTTTCCCCATAGATAATGACTGCATTGGAGTCCTCCTTGTAAATATAAGCAGCCAGAATATTGGACTCTATGCTGTAATCCGCAAAATAGTACCAGTTTTTTTCCCGCTGAAAGTTAAGCGTCAGAAGAGGAAGCCCCTCACTGGTGATAAAGGACACCGCGGCGCCGAGCAGGGTCATCATGATTCCAGCAGCCAGAAACAGAAAAATAATTCCCACTGCATGTCCAAGAGGGGTTACAGGAGTCAGATCTCCATACCCGACAGTGGTCAGAGTAACCAGAGAATACCAGAAGGCGTCCCCAAAGGTCTGAATACTCGCATTATGGTTTGCAGATTCGGAAACATATAAAATGGTCAGAAGACCTATGTAAATAGCTGTTATGGCTATGGTTATATATAGGTAAATTTTACTTTTCTTTTTCATAAATGTTAACAGGCACTCCGCTTACTGCCTTTTGGCAGTGGAAAGGAGTGCCGAACTCCTTTTCAAACTCTGTGTAGATCCGATACCAGGGAAATTGTTCTGTGAATATTATATAGTGTTTCCGGCAGAATATCAATGTTGTAAGATGGAATTTAGGATAGAATACATATGCGTTTTTATTTTATAGAAATTATGTATAAAAAATCGTGAAATATATAACTGAAAAACAAAAAGACTGCATAATTGATTTTAAAATAAAGAATATATATCTGGCAGAATATATAATAGCTTAAAGCGTGATATTGCGTTAAATTGCTAAAGAAAATAATTGCATAACAGAAGAGAGTAAGCTATAATTATAGTAAATACCATCAGTGTATCGCTTGAAGCAATCAGCATGTGTTGGGGAACGTATTTTTTTATGCTGATCATGAGTGAGTCGTGAAAAAACGGGGAAGGAGAGGAAAGGACAGAATGAAAAGGAAAACGGCGCAAAGCAGGAAAGGCGTTTGAAATGTATTGCACAAGTGTATGCTACATCAGAGAAAGGAGCTATAAAATGGAATATATTAAGTTAATAGGTATTTTGATTATTGTTTTGGGCTTTGCCCTGAAGCTGGATGTTCTGGCAGTGGTTCTGGTTGCCGGAATTGTGACGGGTCTGGTTTCCGGCCTGGATTTTGTGCATATCCTGGAGATTATCGGGCAATCCTTTGTGAATAACAGGCTGATGTCTATTTTTTTGATTATTTTTCCGGTGATTGCGATTATTGAGAGATATGGAATGAAGGAAAGAGCGGCTTATCTGATTGGAAAAATCAAGAATGCTTCCGCAGGCAAGGTACTGACAATCTGGATTGTGATTCGTTCCATTGCCTCTGCACTCAATATCCGCATCGGCGGTCATGTACAGTTTATTCGTCCATTGATTCTTCCGATGACGTCAGCAGCGGCTGAGGCCTCCAAGGGCAGCAAGCTGACAGAGGATGAAGAAGAGCGTGTAAAGGGACTTTCAGCAGCAACCGAGAACTTTGGAAACTTTTTTGCACAGAACTGTTTCCCGGCCTCTGCCAGCGTTGTGCTGATTCAGTCTGGTCTGGCGCTTGCGGGATATGAGGTTACTTTGTCAGACATTGCATCCTCCTCGATTTATGTAATGATTATTTCTATCATTCTTACAATTATTCAGGTATTGCTGTTTGACAGAAAGGTGAAGGGAGGAAAGAGGTCATGACAGATTTTTTAGGTATTTATTTTCCGGAATTTTTTTATGTGCTCTGCGGTTTAGTATGCTTTGATACTGCCTTTCGTGCAAGAAAGAATAGGACGGCGAAGGTAGGAACCATTCTTTTTTGGACATTAACTGGTATTATTTTTATGTTGGGCAAGGTTCTGCCGCCTGTGGCAGTTGGCGCTATGCTGGTAGTGATGGGCTGCCTGACAGTTACCAAGCAGGTAAGAATCGGCAAGTTTGTGGAATCCACACCAAAGTTCAGAAAAGCTGCCAGTGAGAGAATTGGTACAAAGATTTTCCTTCCGGCTATTTCCGTAGGCGTGATTGCTCTGATTCTCTCTTTTGTAAAATATAATGTTGAAAACGACGGCGTAGTGACGCCGACCGCTTTAAACGGCGCTATTATGACAGGTGTAGCCTGCGTTGTTGCCTTAATTCTTGCATTTGTAATCTGTAAGCCAAAGGTATCGGAAACAAGAGAAGATACCTCGCGCCTTTTGATGCAGGTAGGAGCTGCCTGCCTGCTGCCGCAGCTTTTGGGCGCTTTGGGAAGCGTATTTTCTGAGGCAGGAGTGGGCGAAGTAATTTCCGGTATGATTTCTTCTGTTGTACCCCAGGGAAATATTGTGATTGGCGTTATCATCTATGTGTTTGGAATGGTTGTATTTACCATGATTATGGGAAATGCATTTGCAGCGTTTACAGTTATCACAGCCGGAATTGGTGTTCCGTTTGTTATTTCCCAGGGCGGAAATCCGGCAATTATCGGAGCACTTGGCATGACAGCAGGCTACTGTGGAACCTTGATGACTCCTATGGCCGCTAACTTTAACATTGTTCCCTGCGCTGTTCTGGAGACAAGAGATCCAAAGTGGTCTGTAATTAAGGCACAGGTGCCGATGGCGCTGATGATGATTGTTGTCCATGTGATTTTGATGCTGGTGCTGGGCTTTTAACATATCAAGCAGGTAGCGAAGCGGATTGCGAATATCCGCTTGACCATATCAGGATACAGATAAAGGAGGAAGAAGAAAATGAAGATACTCGTTACAGGATTTGACCCATTTGGAGGAGAGCCGATTAATCCTGCGATTGAAACAGTCAAGAGACTGCCTGATACAATCGCCGGTGCAGAGATTATTAAGCTGGAGATTCCGACTGTCTGCCATAAATCTCTTCGGGTGATTGACGAGGCAATAGCAAAGTATGACCCGGATGTGGTGTTGTCCATTGGACAGGCCGGAGGAAGACCGGATATTACGGTTGAACGCGTGGGAATCAATGTGGATGACTGCCGGATTCCGGATAATGAAGGAAATCAGATTATTGACGAGCCGGTTTACCCAGACGGGCCGGATGCATATTTTGTGAAGATTCCGATTAAGGCTATGGTGCAGAGAATTCAGAGCAGAGGCATTCCAGCGTCTGTATCAAATACAGCAGGCACCTTTGTATGCAACCATGTAACCTATGGAGTCTGCCATCTGATTGCCACCAAGTATCCGGGAAAGCGCAGCGGTTTTATCCATATTCCCTTCCTGCCTCAGCAGGTGACAGACAAAAAGAATATGCCGTCCATGTCCCAGGATTTGATGGTGGAAGCGATTGAGGCTGCGATTGAAGCGATTGCAGACACAACAGAAGATATTAAGGTGATGGGCGGTGCAACACACTGATGAAAAGGATGTTTGTGTACGGAACTCTGCGTGTGGGAATGTATAACTATGAGAGATATTATAAAGACTATGATTCCTTTCGCGGCAATGCCTATGTAAAAGGTGAGCTTCGTACAATCAGGGGAAAGCTGTATCCGGCTCTGATACCAGGAGAAAATATGGTACTGGGCGAAATTCACGAAGTACCGGATGATATACAGGACGCAGTTGACTTGATGGAGGGCTTCCTTGGAGAGGGAAGGCCGGAGAATGAATACGATAAGATTATCAGTACCATCTATGATGCGCAGGGAAAGGCTATTGCATGTCTGCCTGTATATTTCTACAATCTTAGAAATCCGAAAAACAGGGAGCTTTTGGGGGATGTGATTATGTGCAGTGATTATGTGACGTATTATAGAACCTGCATTTTATCGGGGGCTGTAGAGTAAAATCTACAGCTTTCTTTTGTATGATGATGCAGGGAAGGAAAGCAATGATATACGATGCTTATCAGAAAAAAATCCCTGTATGGCTTATGAGACAACAACAGCATTTTGATGGATCAGCTTAGAAAAAGGGAGGAATTAGGATGCAAATTTATATTTGCGACGATGAGCCGCAAATTCTGAACCTGTTGTCAGAGAAGATATACAGCTATTTGCCGGATGATGTGGTGACAGGGTTTTCTTCAGGCTATGAGCTGCTGGAGGCAATAGACAGGAAGGGCTGTGATATTCTGTTTCTGGATATTGATTTGCACGAACTCAATGGAATGGATATTGCCTGTCAGTTAAATAATCGAAAACAAAAGCCCCTGCTTATTTTTGTCACCAGCCATGATGAACTGGTCTATGAAAGCCTGCACTGTCACCCGTTTGGCTTTATACGCAAGAGCCATTTTACAGAGGAAATTGAAAAAATATTAAAGGACTGCAAAAGGGAAATGGCTTTTCGTGAGAAATATTTTTATTTCCGAATGGCAGGACAGGAGGTTCGCGTTTTGCTGTCAGATATTTTATACTTTGAGGCAGATGGAAATTATTTGAGACTTTACACAAAAACAGAGCAGTATCGTTTTCGAAGTACTGTTGCGGCAACAGAAAATACGTTGGCAGGACAAGGGTTTCTTCGCGTACATAAAGGCTTTTTGGTGAATTTATCTGCAGTCAGAAGGCTTGGAAGCGAAGAGATACGACTGATTAGCGGAGACGTAATTCCTCTGGGGAAAAACTACACAGATTCTGTAAGAAAACGGTTTCTTCAGGCTATGAGGATGTAGAAGGGAACAGGAGCAATGGGAAGGTATAAGCAATTGCAGCAGCAGTATGAGGAGCTGGAGCAAAAATATGCGAGGCTGTATGCACAGCAGTCAGAAATGAGATATGCGTATGAGCGCCTCAAGGAAGAGAGAGCAGAGTACGAGCAGCAGGAGCAGGAAATACGAAAGCTGCACAAGAACGCCAGGAGGCTGAAGCATGATATGAAAAATCATTTTATGGTGCTGTCTGCGTATTTGGCATCAGAAAACTATGACAGTGCCAGGGCGTATGCTTCTGAGATTCTGGAAAAGCTCAATTCCATGCACAGCTATGTAGAGACAGGCAATACGCTGATGAATCATATTATTAACGAGAAGCTTCAGTTTGCAAGAGAACAGGAGATTTCGGTAAAAGCGGAAATTGAGAACCTATCTTTTGCAGGAATTCAGAGCATGGATTTTACGGCCTTGCTTGGAAATCTGTTGGATAACGCAATTGAAGCGAGCCTGAAAGAAGAAAAAAATAAGAGAGAACTCATTCTTCTGGTCTCTGAGCGGCAGGGGTATGAAGTGATTTGTGTGAAGAATAAAATTTCCTGCTCTGTATTAGAAGAAAACCCAGACTTTGTATCAACCAAGCACAAGGATGAGAACAGCCATGGCATTGGTATGATGAGAATTCGAGAAATTATAGAGGGCTGTAATGGTATGTATGATATCTATGAAAAGGACGGATATTTTTGTTTTGCAGTGTTTATCCCTAAAAAATAGCTGTTTATCCCAATCCCTTGTATTTTTAAAATACAGGGGATATTCTTTTATAGAAAGGCTTTTGCTGGAGAAGCGACACTGCAGGCGACAGATAACGTGCAGAAGCAATCTGGGCAGATTTTTCTGTGCTTCAGGAAGGAGGTTGTATGGTAAGCTTTGAGAACGTGAGTAAATTTTGTTTATCTGATATCAGTCTGCATATTCCTGAAAAAAGCATTGTAGGAATCATCGGAGCCTCTGGCGCAGGAAAAACGACCCTGCTGAGGCTATCCTGCGGTCTTCTGCAATGCGACAAGGGGAGCGTCCGAACATTTTTCAGAAATCCTATAAAAAACCGCAGGCAAATTGCTTCGGACATACGGGTCTTTTTTTCGGATACTCCGATATTCCAGGAGGATGGTACAATTCAATATGAATTTGAAAGGCTGCGCATGCTGTACTCTCTGAAGGAACAGTGCTTTCAGGACGAATACAGGAATCTGGCAGCAGCACTTCAATTTGAAGAATATGAAACAAAGCCGATTCGCGAGCTGTCGCTCGGACAGAGACGACGCGCAGAGCTGGCAGCAGCGATGTTTGGAAAAGCAAGACTCATTCTCCTGGATGAGCCCACAAGTGGTCTGGACGAGCAGGGAAAAAGGCTGTTTCAGAAGCTGCTGAGACAAAAGAAGGAGGAGGGTGCCGCGATACTTGTGTCCTCCTATGGCATTGCAGAGGAAGAGGCGCTGTGCGACAGAATTATTTTGCTGGATAAGGGTCAGCTTCTCTATTATGGAGACAGAGACAACCTGATGCGCAGGTATGCGCCAATCCATGAAATGGAGCTTATGTTTTTGGGAAGGCTTCCGGACATGGAGGATTTGCCTCTTCTTCGATACCGGATGGAGGGCAATCATCTTATGCTCTCCTATGATTCCAATATTATTTCGGCAGCAGAGCTTATCACGCATTTGATGGAGCAAACCACAATCATACAGATGCATATCCAAAGACCGCAGCTTCAGGATGTGATTATAAAAGGAGGGAGGAGTTGGAATAATGAGTTATTTTAGAATTTCCATAAAGAAGATATTTCACTACAGGTGGCATCTTGTGTTCAGCATAGTCAGCATTTTTCTTGATACCATGGTGTTAATATTTCTTTGGAAATATATCTATCGTGACAACAAAGAAATGGAGCAGTTTATGATTGTATATGCAATCCTGTCCGGTCTGATCTCCATGGTATATTCCGACCGATGCTCCTATAATATTGCGGACAAGGTTTACAAGGGAACCTTTGCGGTTGACCTTCTTCGGCCGATTCATTTTCTGAAGCTGAATTTTATGGAGGTTGCCGGAGAGATAGCGGCAAATTTTCTGATAAAAGGGCTGCCGCTTATGCTTCTCTGGTTTATTCTATACTGGAATCTGATTCGAACCATCCATCCGATATATGCGTGCATGGGGATTCTGGCAATAGGTCTGGCCTTTTTATTTTACATGATGCTTTATACGACTCTCGGAACCTTATCCTTTTGGTTCTACGAGATATGGCCGTTTAACAGATTGATGAACGATACCATACGCTTTCTTTCTGGAGCTGTGATTCCAGTGTTTTTGTTTCCCTCATGGCTGGAGTCAGCAATACAGCTTCTGCCGTTTCGGTATCTGTATTCTTTTCCGATTGAACTGATTTTAAGAGGCAGTCAGTGCGAACAGATTGGAAGGAACTTCATGGTTTTGATTGTGTGGGATCTGATTATCGGAGGTGTTATGCTGACTGTATATAGAAGGGCGCTGTTTAAATGCGTTGTGCAGGGAGGATGATTATGAGAGATTTCTTGCAGACCTACTGGGTTTATATCAAAACGTTTTTTAAGGCAAAATCACAGTATAAAACGAGCTTTATTCTTGGTATGCTGGCAAACTTTTATTGCTATTTTATTACCTATATAACCTACTGGGTGCTGACAGACGGGGCAGGGGAGATTGCAGGCTGGGATTTTCCGGATTTATCTATCCTATATGGACTGTCTCTTCTTACCTATTCTATTTCCGGAACTTTGATTTGGTATACAGCTTATCATCTGGAGGATTTGATTATTAACGGGCAGCTGGATGTGATGCTGATTCGACCGCAGGGACTTCTTCGGCAGATGATTTTTCAGAGGTTTGGAGATACGTTTCTGGGACAGATTCTGGTAACAGTCATTTTCCTGTGCAGTGCATTCGCGCTTCGCACAGAATACCTTACAGGAGCCAAGCCCCTGTATTTACTTCTGGTTATTATTGGAGGTGTGTTTCTGCAGACTGGTTCCATGATTTTGTTTGGGGCGCTCAGTTTTTGGACCATGAAATCCAGAGAGCTGATTGGTGTTGTGTTTTACGATCTGCGGGCTATAACAAATTATCCGCTGCTGATTTATCCAAAGGCAGTGAGGCTTATTTTGACCTTTGTCCTGCCGTGGGCATTTATCAATTATTATCCGGCAATGCTGATCACCGGAAAGGACAGCAGTGTGTTTGAAAGGATATTGGGGCTTGCAGCGCCGCTTGTGGGCGCGGCGTGGCTTCTTTTTGCAATCCTTATTTTTCGCATGGGAGTGAGGAGGTATACAGGTGCAGGAAGTTAAAGAATATAAAAATATCATAGAAGCACAAGGCCTGTGCAGAGATTATTCTGTAATAAAAAGGGCTGAGGGAGAAAGCTTTTTGGGAAAGCGTGTTCACAAGACAATTCATGCGGTAAATGACATTTCCTTTCATATTCAAAAAGGAGAGACCGTTGGATTCATAGGACCAAATGGAGCGGGAAAATCTACAACCATCAAGATGCTTGTCGGAATTCTAAATCCCACAGGCGGAAGCGTGAGAGTGCTGGGGAGGGAACCCTACAAATACCGAAAGCAAAATGCCGGTCAGATTGGGGTTGTCTTTGGACAGAAGTCTCAGCTATGGTGGGATTTACCAGTGATAGATACCTATACGCTTCTCAAGAAAATCTATAAGATACCAGAACAAATGTATCGGGAAAATCTAAAGCTATATACAGAACGCCTGCAGATGCAGGAATTTCTACAGCAGCCGGTACGCCAACTTTCCCTGGGACAGCGCATGAGAGCAGAGCTGTGCGCAGCGCTCCTTCATAATCCGAAAATCCTATTTTTGGATGAACCAACCATTGGCCTTGACATTGTTGTGAAGAAACAGATTCGGGAGATGATTGGGCAAATCAATAAAGAGAGAGAGGTCACGATACTTCTCACAACCCATGACCTGCAGGATGTGGAGGAGGTCTGCAGGAGGATTATTTTGATAAATCATGGAAAGATTGTTGTGGACGGTCAGCTGGAGGAGGTACGCGAGAACTTTGAGGGCTTCCATTCTGTGGAATTTCTATGTAAGGTTCCGTTTCGAGAGGATATTGTACTGCCGGGTGTAGAAGCGTGGGTCACTCAAAGAGGAAGCTTTACAGCCCTGTATCACAATCAGAGAATTCTTCCAGCTGAGATTATTGAGACTGTGCTGAAAAAATACCCAGTGGAGGATATCCGAATGAAGGAACCGAAGATAGATGATATTGTTGAGAAGTATTATGTAGATTGAAAGTGCATTGTTTACGCAAAAAGAGCGCAGGAATGCTCCTTTTCGGGCAGCAGACGGATATAGCTGCTATGCCTGAAAAGGAGCATATTTACAATTCTGTATGAAACTACAGAGATACATAATGAAGCATCAGACTGAGTGCAATCTTCAATCCGGCGGGCAGGCTGTCAAGATCAACCCATTCCTCCCGCGTATGGGCTTTGGCTCCGATAATTGTTCCGATGGTATTGGCTGGAATGCCTTGGGACAAAGGAATGTTGGCATCTGTCGAGTATGCGGCAAAATCAATCCTTCCCGGATAAAAGGTACGAATCACATCGGCGCTGAGATCTGTGTGAGATTTCAGTGCTTCCTGGTTAATATCGCCATTTCCCGGACGCACGCCCAGAAGCTCTGTGATAATCTCATGCTCTCCAGTGTGTCCTGCGATGATTTCTTCTAATTGCTTTTGCATTCTTTCCAGGCAGTCCTGGCTGGTGGAGCGGAATTCAAACAGCATGGAAGCTTCCTGGGCAACGGTATTTACTGTAGTGCCGCCTTCAATATAGCCTACATTGTAGGTGGTTCTGGCTGAAGTGGGAACCTCCATCTGATACAGCTTTTCAATGAGTCTGCTGAGGATCTCGATGGCATTGGGGGAGCCGAAATTCAGCCAGGAGTGGCCGCCAGCTGTTTTTACTGTGATTTTGTAGCGGTAGGAGCCAACAGCGGTAAAGGTACACTGCCCCATATAGCCGTCAAAGGAATAGAAGGATTTGATTCGGTGGCCGTAGGTGCGGATGATCTCCTTGCTGCCATCCAGATTTCCAAGTCCCTCCTCACAGGAATTGGCGATAATCATAATGCCTGTCTTTAACTGTGGTTTTTCTTTTAGAAGATATTTGGCCGCCATCATCAGATTTACCAGGTTGGCTGTGTCGTCGCCAATACCCGGAGCGTGAAGCGTCCGTCCCTTCAGCGTCATTTTCAGAGGCTCAAGATCAGGGAAAACAATATCCATGTGAGCCATGAAAACCACAAGCTCATTGTCTTCTGTGCAGTTAAGCTTACAGATTACATTTTTGGCAGAATCAATTGTCACGTCCTCGGCGCCCTGAGCAAGAAACCAGCTGCGGCAGAACGCTGCTCTCTGGTCCTCCATGTGGGAGGGAGCTGGGATTTTTCCAAGCTCCATAAGCAGCTCCTCTGCCTCGGATATGTGGGCTGTGGCATAATCTTCTGTGATTTTTCTGATTATTTCATTCATAGTCGCTCTCCTTTATAACTTTTATGCCTGCTGGCGCAGGCACCACCATAAATAAAAGTCGATTACTACGTGCTTCGTACTTCTATAATCGCCGCCGGTATTCGGAATCCAGCCTATCGGCTTACTGACTCTTTAGAAGATAGGATATACGCTCATAATCCAGCCTACACTGACGATGGTAATCACGATAAAGGGAACCCATCCCATTTTGGCCAGATCTTTTACCGTGTATTTTCCGACGCCCATCATAAGAGGAACAGCAGGAGTAGCCAGTGGGGTGAAGAAAGCGGTCATGCAGGCAATCATGCAGAGCATGATAGGTCCAATTGGATTGGCACCCATGGACTTACAGAGCATAATGTACAGCGGAACAAAGATGGAGTAAACACCCAGGTTCAGCATGAACTGTGTCAGGATAAACGGCACGACAAAGAGCAGCAGTCCGGCCAGATAATTATTGTTCAGTCCTGTAACAAGGTTGGAGAGCCAGTTTCCGATCAGGTCAGCGGCTCCTGTGGCGGAAAGAGCGTTGCCGATACCAAGAGCGCCGATATACAGCAGCACCATGCTGAGATTCATGGATTTGATGGCTTCATCCTTTTTCAGAATACCGGATGCAATGATAACCAATGCGCCCATCAGAGTGATCTGCCAGTTTGCCAGGCCGATTTTTGAGGAAAAAATCATTCCAATCAGAACCAGGACAAAGGTGAGATAGCCGATGACTTCACGGACAGGGCTCAGTGTTGCTGCTTCCGCAGATTTCCCCTTGCCGATAACGGATTCATCGATATCCATCGGGTAATCAGGAGCAAACCTTGGCAGAATAAAAATAGCAAGCAGCATAATCACGATCGCTACCGGGAGCTTGGCAAAGGTAATGTCTGTTACCTTCATATTGTACTGTGTGTACTCATATGCCTCCAGGAAGCCGTCAATTCTTGCAAATTCCTGAATGGCGGAGCTAAGCGGCAGGGTAATTACCGTACCAATGGAGGTGATTCCCAGAGAAAACATCATTTTTGACGGGCTGACCTTCATTTCCTTACAGACGGACAGACCCAATGGAAATACGATGCTGAAAACAACGACAGCGCTGGGAATAAACTGCGCCAGGATAAAGGTTAAAATCACATATCCAGCCAGCACCTTTGTAAAGGAACCCTTGCTGATTCGGCAGATAAAAGCAGAAACCTTGTTGACCATCTGGGTCTTGTTGAGGCCTGCGGCTACGATGAACATACTGGCCATCAGGATGGCGCTGGAATTGGAGAAGCAGCTCAGAGCAGTTGCAGTGTCCAGACATCCGGTGAGCATCATCAGCATCATGCTGATAAGGGAAATGACTGTGATGGACACATACTTGCTTCCTACGGCAAAGCCTACTAAAGTTAAAAGAAAAATAATAAGGCAGATTGTTAATTGACTCACAATGAAGCCCTCCCTCTTTTGAGTTTTTAAACAGTGTTAATAGTTACAGCACGATCGATCAACGCTTTTATTAGATCAAGTATAACATTAGTAAAGTGGATTGGGGAAATATATATTTTTTATTGGATGTCATTTAAAATTATTATATTTGTACATAATTATAATATTTTTCGGTTTGTTTTACATGAAATTACTGATTCAGGAGCAGGATAAAAGAAAGCACAATTGTTCATTGTGTTCATGAACTGCCTCTGAGAATCTGCTTGAGGAGTGCAATTTGCATTCGGATCCATGTGGAACTCTGGAATCTGTGTGCAGAACGTTGACGCTGTGATATGCAGAAGCGTCTGTTGTTTCTGGCTTGACAGTGCGAAGGGAGACATTTATACTTTTATTGTAAAAGTTCTGGACAGTAGCCATGGAGCGAGTGTGCCTGCGCACGCAGAACCAGGGTTATTGGACGAGCTGACCTGTAAGGATCGAGAGTGGATGGGAACGATAACTTGACAAATGGCTTTACCAGGAAGAAAGTGGGGGAAATTATGAAATTTGAGCAGCTGGAACAGGTTCTTGAGGTGGCAAAAACAGGAACCTTCAGTCAGGCAGCACGGAATCTCTTTATGTCGCAGCCCAATCTGAGTCTGTCAATCAGGCAGCTGGAGGAGGAGCTGGGATGCCGCCTCTTTGTGCGCAGCAGTGAGGGCGTGGTGCCGACCGAGGATGGGAAGATTATGATGGAGCATATGGCGATTATTCAGGGAAAATATCAGGCCATGCGGGACTACAGTCAGGGGAAAATGCCAAAGCGGCTGACACTGCGCATCGGGACAACGAATCTGAATCGGGCGGTTCCCCAACTGATTGAGATTTCCAGAAAATATATGGGAAGCCCGATTCAGTTCCATCTTCTGAACTATAATACCCTGCAGGATGTGATCGACCGTGTGGCTGCCTGCCAGGTGGACTTTGGAATTATCGGCATGATGTCGCCCTATGTAAAAAATACAATCAGTAAGCTCCACAACCTTCAGATCGAGTATCATCGCTTTTCTATAAATCCTGTTTATGGGGTAGTGGGACCGCAGAATCATTTTTATGATTCACAGCGCCCCCTTATCATGGCAGAGCTGAAAAATGAGACGATGATTACGTTTGGAAATGCCATGGATGATCCCTATAGTCCGATTTTTGATACTACGCAGGAGCGAATGGAAGTGAAGGGAAGAATTGTGGTAAATAACTGCTATTTGTTTTACGAAATGGTGCAGAATACAGAGGCAATGGGCCTGATTTCCACCAATAAGGACGGCTTTTCCCAGCAAAATGGGTGGAAGGATCTGCGCCTGGTGGAAATCACGGATTTTCCCATTCAGGGAGAGGCGGGCTGGATTAAGCTGCGCCGGATGCCGCTTACTGACATTGCCTCTGAACTGATTGAAGAGCTGACTGCTGTTATGTAAAGGCCGAAATGAAACCTCCGGGCAGTGCCGAGGTCAGATGAGCTTCAGAAATTCTTCCATGGCGCGGCTTAGGTAGCGGCCCTTTTTCCAGTAAAAGTAGATGTTTCGGGCAGTATTTTTTCCGGGGAGCTTGTAGTAGACCAGACTGGAGTTAGCAGGAACGCTCAGAAGCAGCAGGTCGCCGATAAAGGAGATCCCCATGCCAGAGCAGGTCACATTGTAGGAGGTCATCTGCTGGTCAAGCTCAAAAGCGATTTGTGGATGGAAATGATTTTCCTGGCATATGGATATAGCGCGTTTACCAGTGTCATTTTCCGGTTTCATCAAAATAAAGGGCAGGTCAGCAAAGGACTCCATGGGTACAGGCAAAATCTTGTCTGACAGAAAGGAGCCACTTTGGATATCTTCCATGGAAACCTGATAATCAGTCAGAGTCTGGTTTACAGCAAAGGATTGAGGTACGGCCAGCAGAAGATGCTCCTCCTGAAAAATGCAGCGGTCAAAAACAGCTTCATCCAGCTCACAGTTATCCAGCATGAAATCCATGCGTCCGGTCTGAAGGAGCTCCGCCAGCTTGGCAGTGTTTTCTTCAATCAAAACCATTTTTACCTGAGGGTAGCGTCTGGCAAAATCTCCAATCAGGGGAGGAAGTACCCAGGAGGAGAAAAAGCTGCTGCCTCCCAGAATCAGATTGCCGGTTTTCAGTTCCCCCCAATCATTGACAAAATTTGAAAATTCATTTTCCACTGAGAGAATCTGCTCAATAGAGCGGATGTAGCGTTGGCCGCACTCGGTAAGCCCAAGCGGCTTGGTACTTCTGTCAAAAATGGGGTATCCGATTCTCTTTTCAATCCGTTTCACATTGGCGCTCAGAGACGGCTGAGAAATAAAAAGATTGGCAGCTGCCCTGGAGAAGCTGCGCTCCTTGTACACTTCGTAGACATATTCCATTCCCTGAAACATAAGAATTCCTCCTTTTTTTTAAGTATAATTTAAAAACTATAGTTTATATAAAAATATATGTATTTGCTTATATTGTAGCAGGAAACTATAATAAGGGCAACTTAAAAAAACGGAGGAGAGCAAAATGGAAAACAGGAAAAAAACAGATTATCGTGTGGAAAAGGATTCGATCGGAGCAAAGGAAGTGCCAGAGGACGTCTACTATGGCGTGCAGTCTCTGCGCGCAGCGGAAAATTTTCATATTACCGGCCTGAATATGCACCCGGAAATTATCAACAGTCTGGCCTATATCAAGAAGGCCTCCGCTATTACTAACTGTGAGATTGGAATTCTGGAAAAGCGCAAGACCCAGGCGATTGTGCAGGCCTGTGATGAGATTCTGGCAGGAAAGTTCCATGATGATTTTATTGTTGACCCTATTCAGGGCGGTGCCGGTACTTCTCTGAATATGAATGCAAATGAGGTTATTGCCAACCGTGCCATTGAGATTCTGGGCGGTCAGAAGGGAGATTACAGTATTGTCAACCCGAATGATGATGTAAACTGCGGGCAATCCACCAACGATGTCATTCCCACTGCAGGAAAGATGACTTCCCTTCGCCTCTTAAAAAATCTGAAAAAAGAGCTGCTGCGTCTTCACAAGGCTCTCTGTGCCAAGGCGAATGAATTCGACCATGTAATCAAAATGGGCCGTACCCAGATGCAGGATGCAGTTCCGATCCGTCTGGGACAGGAATTCCGGGCCTATTCTGTGGCCATTATGCGCGATATCCGCCGTATGGATAAGGCAATGGATGAAATGAGTACCCTGAACATGGGCGGAACAGCTGTTGGCACCGGAATCAATGCAGACGAGGCGTATCTAAGAAGAATTGTGCCGAACCTGGTGGAGGTTTCTGACATGGAATTTGTACAGGCATATGATCTGATTGACGCTACCCAGAACCTTGACCCGTTCGTGGCTGTTTCCGGCGCAATCAAAGCCTGTGCAGTGACTCTTTCCAAAATAGCCAATGACCTGCGGCTGATGTCCTCCGGACCGCGGGCAGGGTTCGGAGAAATCAATCTCCCCGCAAAGCAGAATGGTTCATCCATTATGCCCGGCAAGGTAAATCCGGTTATTCCAGAGGTTGTGAACCAGGTTGCCTTTAATATTATCGGAAATGATGTTACAATAACAATGGCAGCAGAGGCCGGACAGCTGGAGCTGAATGCTTTTGAGCCGATTGTATTTTACTGCATGTTCCAGTCCATAGATACACTGGCTTATGCGGTACAGACCTTTGTAGATAACTGTGTGACAGGAATCACAGCAAATGAAACACGGTGCCGCTATCTTGTGGAAAACAGTGTGGGAATTATCACGGCGATTTGTCCTCATGTGGGGTATCAGAAAGCGGCGGACATTGCCAAGAAGGCAATCCAGACAGGTGAGTCCGTGCGGACGCTGATTCTGCAGGAGGGTTTGCTGGATGAAGCACAGCTGGACAGCATCCTGGATCCGGTACATATGACAGAACCGGGAATTTCAGGAAAAGAGCTGCTCTTAAAGAAAAATAGCTGATAAGACAGGAGGAGCAAAAATGGATTATGCAAAGGAATCTTTGAAGATGCATTATGATTTAAAGGGGAAAATCGAGGTGAAGGCCCGTGCGGCCGTGGATTCCAAAGAAGCCCTGAGCCTTGCCTACACGCCGGGAGTGGCGCAGCCTTGTCTGGAAATACAGAAGGATGTAAACAAAAGCTATGACCTGACAAGACGCTGGAATACGGTGGCTGTGGTGACGGACGGAACGGCGGTTCTGGGTCTGGGCGATATAGGACCAGAGGCGGGAATGCCTGTGATGGAAGGAAAATGTGTGCTTTTTAAAGCATTTGGCGATGTGGACGCCATCCCCCTGTGCATTCGCAGCAAAAGGGTTGAGGATATTGTGGAGACTGTTCGCCTTCTGGCAGGAAGCTTTGGCGGTGTGAACCTGGAGGATATCTCTGCTCCTCGCTGCTTTGAGATTGAAAAGCGGCTGAAAGAATGCTGTGATATTCCGATTTTCCATGATGACCAGCACGGAACGGCGGTTATCACTCTGGCTGGAGTCATCAATGCGCTGAAGCTGGTGGGAAAGAAGCTGGACGAGGTGAAAATCGTGACCTCCGGCGCAGGAGCTGCTGGAATTGCTATCATCCGTCTTTTGATTTCCATGGGACTGAAAAACGTAATTATGACAGATCGCCGGGGAGCTATTTATAAGGGAAGAGACGGACTGAACCCCATCAAGGAGGAGATGGCGAAAATCACTAATTTAGATATGGAAAAGGGAACACTTTCCGAGGTGATTCGCGGCGCAGATGTGTTCATTGGCGTGTCAGCTCCGGGAACCCTGACAGGGGAGATGGTGCGGACCATGGCAAAGGATCCGGTGATTTTTGCCTGTGCCAATCCAACACCAGAAATCTTCCCAGAGGAAGCAAAGGAGGCTGGAGCTGCTGTGGTTTCCACCGGACGTTCTGATTACCCGAATCAGGTAAACAATGTACTCTGCTTTCCAGGACTGTTCCGCGGCGCTCTGGATGTTCGAGCCTCTGATATTAACGATGAAATGAAAATAGCCGCCGCCTATGCAATCGCGGGACTGGTGAGCGATGAGGAGCTGAGAGCAGACTACATCCTTCCGGCAGCTTTTGACCCAAGAGTAAAGGATGCAGTAGCTTCTGCAGTAGCTCAGGCCGCCAGAAAGAGCGGGGTTGCCAGGATTTAGGAATTATTATGGCTTGTCGGAACTGAACCTGCCTGATTATTTACTTGACAGCGTGCAGATATACAGCTATTATAAACAAATGATGTCGGGGTCAAAAGCATTTGACCCTGGCAGCAAACAAATGATTGTATATTTGCACAAAGGATGGTAAATTATGCTCATTGATTACTTTAAAAAGGTTGGTTTAAGGCGTATACTGATTATGCTTGCCGGCAATGTTTTTCTGGGAATCGGCATTGCTGTTTTTAAGTTTTCCGGAATGGGAAACGACCCGTTCTCAGGAATGGTGATGGCTCTGTCCGAGACTGTTCACATGGAATATCCTGTGTTCCTGATGATTGTGAATGTGCTTATTTTTATTATTGAGTTTGCCTTTGGAAGACATTTTATCGGCGCGGGAACCCTTGTAAATGCTTTTCTTCTGGGGTATGTAGTGGACTTCTTCTGTAAGCTTATTCAAAGCCAGCTTGGAGAAGCAGAGCTTCTGTGGCAGAGAATTCTTGCCGTGTGCATTGGTGTGATTGTCACCAGCTTTGGAGTAGCGCTCTATCAGACACCTGATGTGGGGATTGCCCCATATGACAGTGTATCGCTGATTATGACAGAGCGCTGGCCGAAAATCCCGTATTTTTTCCACAGGATGTCCAATGATGTAATAGCTGCGCTGATATGCTATATGGCGGGTGGAATCATCGGGCTTGGAACGCTTCTGACTGCTTTTTGCCTTGGACCCTTTGTCCATTTCTTTACAGAGCATTTTGCAAAGAAATTAGTGGGGATGAAAAATTTGTGATGACAAGGGGAAAAATGTAACGGGTCAGAAAGAAAGTCAGTGATAATCAAAATCACAGATGACAGAAATGCCCTGGAAAGAGTTTTGATTCATTTTTCACCCCTTGAAAAAGAAACAAAAAAGATATCAGATAGATGTTATTATGTGAGGCTCACCTATGATATTTCCGATGAAACAGAGATGCTGATTAGGATTTTGTCTTTTGGTTCAATGGTCAAGATATTAGAACCACAGGATCTTATCACAAAGCTCAGAGAACGGTTGGAACATCAGAAAAAGTGTAATACAAAAGTCTTCAGACAGATACAGCAGAAATGAATTAGCGGAAATATGTTTTTGGATACAAGTTTTTTGAGAACATCCCAGAGCAGCAATACTCCCAAGCAATTCCCAGGCAGCATCCCGCTCTCGTTTTTGCTCTGATGTCAGTTCTGTATATGGGCATAACATAGGGTGCTGCTTTGCATCATCATCACGTACAGAACCATAGCTCCAATTATAAAAGGTATAGAATCGGAGCCATCGCAAATGATCCAGTCTGCGATACATTTCCAGCATAGGTTCTGAGGATTTTGTTTCGCAATATTTTGCGTATGCTTTTTCTATTGTGTAAGCAGTAAATTCTGTGATCGTTTCATCTTTCAGAAGAATTCTGACTTTCATCAGAAGATGATCTGCTGCTGCAATTTTAGACTCCCGATGGAAATCATCCAGTTGTTCCCAGTTCAGAGTGGGATAGGAAACAAATTTGCGGAAGATTTCATTGATGGTGATGGCTGCTTTGTTCAGAGCGGTTCTCATGATTTGGTTTGGAGTGTAAATTTCCTCATTTGTTCCAAAATAAGATACTCCGGGAGCCTTCCGGTTGGTATGTAGATCAATGTGACCGCGAATTTTATAATATCTGTTCAGTCTCCAAAAAATATTCCATCCATCTGATTCATCATCAGTGCAGATAATAATGCGGTCAGCCTGTTCCATAATCGAGTGATGCTCCTCCCAAAATTCATTATGAAAAATCAGAGAATCTCTTGTTTTAGATTCCTCATTTATAGAAAACATTACATTCAGCCGATAGTGCGTGGCAAGGAATTTTTTTGCATCTCCGAAAATGTGATATGTTACATGCTGATCAAATGAAATGATATTTGTCAATATAGCTCGTTCCAGAATACAGCGACCATAGTTTCCAAATCCAATAATCACAATTGTGTGTTCATGATTGCATAATGGCTGGGAACGCCAATATTGTCTGGCACAGCAGTCATAGCTATGAAAAAAGTTGATGTTACTTGAAAGATGATCCTGACCATTGGTAGTTCTCGCATAGACATCTACCGGCAATTCATGAAGATTAATTGCCCGGCTGTTGACACCGATGTCATTTTCTTTCATAAAAAAAAACTTGCATTTTGTGCCGACATTTTTCTTTTGTGCTACGATTCTGGCAGGGGAGATGCTGAGAAATATGCAGGGATAATCAGGAGATTCAAGCTGGTTATCTTTTTTTTTCTCCATAGATAATGACTGCATCAGGATCTTTCCTGTGGATATTGGCAGCCAGAATATTTGATTCTGCACCATAATCCGCAAAATAATACCAGTTTTTATTTCGCTGGAAGCCAAGCATAAGAAGAGGCACTCCTTCACTGGTGATAAAAGATACTGCTGCACCAAGCAATGTCATCATAATTCCGGCAGCCAAAAACAGAAAAACAATCCCCACCGCATGCCCCAGCGGTGTTGTTGGGGTCAGATCGCCGTAGCCTACTGTAGTTAGGGTGACCAAAGAATACCACAAAGCATCTCCGAATGTTTGGATAGTTGCATTAGCATTTGCAGATTCCGAAAAATATAAAACAGTTAATAGAGCTACATAAATCACTGCTATGATTATGGTTAAACATAGATAGATTTTACTTTTCTTTTTCATAAATAAAATCCTTTCGTTTTTTTGTAGGCGGAAACCCACTACCTTT